>JAYVGQ010000031.1:0-13183 GCA_043771985.1 Sphingomonadales bacterium | reverse complement strand
CGTCCCGCGATCATAGACCAGATTAAACTCGGCATACAGCCCGCGCCATTTGCGCTGCGCCAGTTTTTCGGCCTCGGTAAATTCCTGCCCCATGCGTTTACGGACGATTTTGGGGAAGGCATTAAGTAACGCTTCACCGACATCGCGGGTCAGGGCAAAGTTGCGGTCGAACATCGCATCGCTATCGGATTCCAGGTGATCGTAAAATATCCCGCCAACGCCGCGATGCACTTGGCGGTGGGGAATCCAGAAATAATCATCGGCCCATTTTTTATAGCGTTCGTATACATCGGGGCCATATGGCGCGCAGGCGGCGCGCAAGCGGGCGTGGAATTCGTCGGTGTCTTCTTGGTAAGGTACGGGCGGGTTAAGGTCAGCGCCACCGCCGAACCAGCGTTTAGTTGTCGCCAAAAAGCGGGTATTCATGTGCACAGCGGGGACGTGCGGGTTGGCCATATGCGCGACCAGACTAATGCCCGTTGCAAAGAAATTGGGGTCCTCCGCCGCGCCGTGGATTGTCGCTGCAAATTCCGGATTAAACGCGCCGCCGACAGTCGAGACATTGACGCCGACTTTTTCGAACACTTTGCCCTTCATTACGCCGCGCACGCCGCCGCCGCCGGGCGAGCCGTCATGGTCGGTGCGGTCCCAGCTAAGATAATCAAAGCTGGCGTCCGATCCGGCTTCACGTTCGATGGCTTCAAACACAGCGCAGATACGGGTGCGCAGATTTTCGAACCAGTCGCGGGCGGATTGCTGTTGGGCGTCGAGGGTAAGGGTCACTGTTTTCACTCATCCGATAAAGGTTGGGGAGGAAGCTGGCCTGTCTGCCGCAGCGCCTCTGCCAATGCGATGCCAGCGGCCACAGAAACATTCAAGGATCGAAATTGCACCTGCATCGGAATCCGAATGCGTAGATCCGCGGCGGCATGCATTTCTTCGGGGACGCCTGAGCTTTCAGAGCCCATCAGGATGATATCGTCAGCGCGGAATTCGACATTGAAAAGGGAGGTAGAGCCTTTCGTTGTCATCAACACAATACGCCGGTTATGGGCTTTGGCGTTGGCAACAAATCCCGCCGCCTCGGCGTGGCGCTCAATCTCCACTGCGTCGGCATAATCCATCCCCGCCCGCTTCAACCCCTTGTCGGAAAATGGGAAGCCGCAAGGCTCAATGATGTCGCAAGCTACATTTAGGCACGCCGCAAGCCGTAAGACCGCGCCTACATTTCCGGCGATTTCTGGTTGATATAATGCTATCCGCACATTGAATTCCACTTTTTGCAACTTGGTTCCACAGTTATGTCTCCTATTGGCCAAATTCCGTATTGGCAAATCGGGGAAGTTGCGTCTATCAGGCCGCTGAATCGCAACGGAAGCTAGTGTTCGGCGCGAGAGTATTTAAGGTCAAAATCTGCGGTTACCCTTACGGTCCGCAATTGCTTAAGGGCAAAATATGGCGACGGTTGAACAGGTTGTAGTCGATACGGAATCGGTTGGAGAAGAGGGCGTTCGTCGCCGTGACTTCATCCACATCGCCGCCATAAGCTTTGCAGGCGTTGGCGGCGCTGCTTTTGTATTGCCGCTGCTGGGTCAAATGAGCGCAAGCGCCGATGTCCTGGCGCAGGCCTCAATCGAAGTTGATGTAGCCTCAATTGAAACCGGCCAAGCGATCAAAACGATGTGGCGCAAACAGCCTGTGTTTATTCGCAATTTGACGGCGGCTGAAATCGTCGAGGCAAACAAGGTTTCTGTCTCGACTTTGCGCGATCCGCAGACATTGGCTGACCGAACAAAGCCGGGTAAAGAAAGCTGGCTAATTACGCTTGGCGTTTGCACCCATCTGGGCTGCGTGCCGCTTGGTGCAGCGTCGGGCGAAGTAAAAGGTGAATTTGGCGGCTATTTCTGCCCGTGCCATGGTTCGCATTATGATACTGCGGCACGTATCCGCAAGGGGCCGGCCCCGTACAATCTGGTTGTGCCAGAATTCGCATTCATTTCCGACACTGTCGTGAAAATTGGTTAAGGAGCGCTAAGACGATGAGCGTAGCATGGGCAAACGAATATAAGCCAGGCGGGCCACTGATGCAGTGGGTCGATGAACGGCTTCCGATACCGCGTTTGATGTATAACGCGATTGGCGGCGGGTATGAAGTTCCGCGGAACTTTAACTGGATGTACAATTTCGGCGTACTCGCCGGCGTTGCCTTGATGATTCAGATCATCACCGGCATTGTGCTTGCCATGCATTATTTCTCCAGCGTTGATGGCGCGTTCAACAGCGTTGAACACATCATGCGCGACGTGAATGGCGGCTGGTTCTTGCGCTATGCGCATATGAATGGCGCAAGCTTCTTCTTCATCGTCGTCTACATTCACATTTTCCGCGGTCTTTATTATGGATCTTATAAAGCGCCGCGTGAAATGGTGTGGCTGTTGGGCGTAGTCATTTTGCTGCTTATGATGGCAACTGCGTTCATGGGCTATGTGCTGCCATGGGGACAAATGAGTTTTTGGGGTGCACAAGTTATCACCGGCTTCTTTTCCGCTATTCCTGTTGTGGGTGAGCCATTGCGTCAATGGATACTCGGCGGATTTGCCCCGGATCAGGCCGCATTAACGCGCTTCTTTTCGCTACATTACTTGATGCCGTTTGTGATTTTGGGCGTGATTATCCTTCACGTCTGGGCATTGCATATCCCCGGTTCGGGCAACCCGACCGGCGTGCCAGTGAAGACAAAGGAAGATACCCTTCCATTCCACCCATATTACACAACTAAGGATGGTGTCGGCCTCGGGGTGTTCCTGATCGTCTTTGTGATCTTGACATTCTTTGCTCCAAATTTCCTTGGTCATCCGGATAACTACATTGCGGCAAACCCGCTTTCCACGCCCGCGCACATTGTGCCCGAATGGTATTTCTGGCCATTCTATGCCATTCTGCGTGCCTTTACTGTGGACTTCCTGTTTATCCCGGCAAAGCTGCTTGGCGTGTTGGCGATGTTCGGTTCGATTGCGTTGTTGTTCTTCCTCCCTTGGTTGGATACGTCGCCGGTGCGTTCGGGCAACTATCGTCCGATGTTCAAAAAATTCTTTTGGTTTGGCTTGCTTCCTTGCATTGTTGTGCTTGGCTATTGCGGCGTGATGCCTGCCGAAGGACCGTATATTTTGCTCGGACAGCTTGCTGCCGCTTATTATTTCGCGCACTTCCTGATCATTCTTCCGATCATTTCGCGCATCGAAAAAACGTTACCGCTTCCAAATTCGATCACCGAAGCGGTTACCGGCAAGCCTGCGCTCGCCGCTGCCTAACAGGGAAAGATAGGAATTATGGTTCGTCTTGGCGCTTTTCTGGTCGGCCTGTTCATGGCCGGTTGGCTGCTAGTTTCGGCTGGTGTCACCACCTATGAAATGATCACAGAGCCCGCTGTGGAAACGGCGGAACACAAATTCTACAAACACCCTAAAGAAGTTTCGTTTGCGCATGATGGAGCGTTAGGCAAATTTGATACTGCGCAGTTGCAGCGCGGCTTCAAGGTATACAGCGAAGTGTGCGCGGCATGCCACAGCATGAACCAGCTATCGTTCCGTAACTTGGCTGACATTGGCTATAGCGAAGACGAAGTGAAAGCGATTGCCAAGGCGGCGGCCGTGCCAAGCATCAATCCCGAAACCGGTGAGCCCGCAACGCGTCCCGGCATTGCCACGGACAAGCTGCCGTCACCGTACGCAAACGAAACAGCGGCGCGTGCGGCGAACAATAATGCTTTACCACCGGATCTTTCGTTGATGACAAAGGCGCGCCACGATGGCCCTGCCTATGTTTACTCGCTTTTGACGGGATATGAAAAAGTACCTGCATCATTGCCAAAAGAAAACCGTCCGGGACAAGGGCTTCACTATAACCCTTATTTTGCCAATCTTAACATCGCGATGTCGGCTCCGCTTTCGAATGGGCAAGTAACGTTCGACGACGGATCAAAGAATGATGTTAAGTCGATGGCAAAGGATGTGTCGGCATTTCTGACGTGGACCGCAGAGCCTAAAATGTCGCAACGCAAGTCGGTAGGCTGGGTCGCGTTGATTTTCCTCATCATCTTCACAGCGCTTGCCTATTTGTCATATCGCCAAGTTTGGGCCGGCAAAGAGCATTGATTAAACCGATTGTGCCTGTGCGTTGACGCACGGGCATAACGGTGGCATTAGCGCCCATCACAAGCGCGCGGGTATAGCATAGTGGTAATGCATTAGCCTTCCAAGCTAACTAGAGGGGTTCGATTCCCCTTACCCGCTCCAGCTCTAACCCTTTGTTTGTACTGTGGCATCGGGGTTCGGTCGTCTTCCGCGTCTCCCCGTTCGCCTGCGGCACCCCCTTACCGCTCCAGCCGCCGCCCCAGCCGCTGCTCCGGCGTTATCGTACAATTTGTGACAATATAGCGGTTGCTGCGACATAGTTTTGCGACCAGCTTCATACATATCTGGTCCATCGGCGCTTTGCCGGATGTTCGAAATAAGGAATGTATGATGCGGAAAATCATTCTAATTGGTGCTGCCTCGGCGATCACATTGGCGGCCGCTGCATACGCACTGCCGATGTCAAAACCGTCAAAAATGGATTTGAACGGGAACGGCGTTGTCTCCAAGATTGAGGCGATGACCGCCGCCAATGCGATGTTCACAAAAATGGACGCCAATAACGACGGCAAGATTGATGCGGCGGATCGTGAGGCACAGGTAAAGCTTCGCTTTCAGGCTATGGATGCTGACAAAAACGGATCTATTACCGAAGCTGAAATGATTGCCGCCCATGACGACCGGATGGAAGGCCGCGCAGAAAGGCGCGCTGCACGCGGGCGTGACGGTCACCGCGGCGGACACCACGGTCGAGGCCATAAGGGCGGGCATGACGGCATAAGCGGACGTGCCATGGGCCTGATGAAAACTGCCGATGCCAACAAGGATTTGGCAGTCACCAAGGCGGAATTCCGAACAGCGGCGGAGGCTCGATTCACCAAATCCGATACTAACAAGGATGGTTCGTTATCGTCTGCTGAAATGGAAGCTGCGCGGGCAGCACTGCGCGCGCTACGTGCCAGTAATTCTGTTTCGAAACTCGTCGCTGCACCGGCTTCAGCGCCCGTTCCATCGACTTGATGCGAATTACCCACGTGGCGCATAACGTCCCGTTGTAGCCACGCAACAGCGGCCCGGTATAAGAGCTATACGTTCTTTTCACCGGGCCGCATTGCCGTTTCCCGCAACTCGGATTAGCATCGCGCGATGAATAAAACCCGGCAACATATCTTGCTCGTTGATGATGAGGCGTCGATCCGCGATCCATTGGGTCGCTATTTGGAGCGTCAGGGCTTTCGCATAACCGAAGCTGCCGATGCAAAGGTTGCTCGCGATGCGCTGGCGGGCTTTGATATCGATATCATATTGCTCGACATCATGATGCCCGGCGAAGATGGGTTAAGCTTGACGCGGAGTCTTGCCGAGACCAACGGCCCACCGGTAATCCTGCTGACAGCCAAATCCGAAGAGGCTGACCGCATATTGGGGCTGGAAATCGGGGCCGACGATTATGTCGTAAAGCCGTTTTCTCCGCGCGAACTGGTGGCGCGCATTAAAGTCGTGTTGCGGCGCGGATCGAACGGTGGTCGTGTGCTCCAAACAGCTGGAGCTGTATTCTGTTTTGGAGGGTGGCAACTGCGTACTGCTGAACAACAATTGATCGACCCATCGGGTGTCCTTGTGCCGCTTTCGTCGGGCGAATACCGGCTGTTGGAAGCTTTTGTCGAGCGTCCCGGCCATGTCTTGAACCGCGATCAACTGCTTGACCTGACGCGGGGCCGTGTCGCTGGACCATTTGATCGTGCGATTGACAACCAAATCAGCCGGTTGCGCCGCAAGATCGAACCAGATGCCAAAGATCCGAGCTATATCAAAACGATCTGGGGCGGTGGCTATCGGTTTTCTGTCGAGGTAACGCGCGACTGATGTTGTACCAACTGTGGCCAAAAAGCCTTTACGGCCAAATCTTGATGGTCGCTGCGTCCGCGATGCTGCTTGCCCAGATCGTTAATACCGCTTTGCTTATCGCCGCGAACAATGCCCGTGCCACCGTCGAGGCATCATCGATGCTGGTGGCGCGTGTCGCCAATCAGGTTGAACGTCAGCGGTTGTTGAATGCGGATGATGAAGTGCGCGATGGGCGCAGAGGGCGGCCGCCGTCTATTGCGCTCGTCGTTGGCGAGGCGCCAGTCAATGCGCAGCAGTTCGAAAGCCAGCCCGACCTGGCTGAGCGCGCGTCCGAGTATTTGCTTGCGGTTGATCCGTCGATTAGCGCGATCCGCCTTTCAAAAGGGCCGATCAACAATCTGCCAAGCGCGTTGCGTGAGGGGCCGATGCGGCGATGGGCTGAAGGATTTAACAGACGGAAAAAACACGACCGCCCCGACGAAGCGATATTGCTATCGATGAATTTGGAGAACGGCAGCTGGGTGAATGCCGCTGTGCCGGTGCGTGCGCGGGGCGGATTTCCGCCCTTGGCGTTATTGTTACAAACTGTAACGCTTTATCTGGCGGTGCTGATCCCGCTGGCACTTGTTGCGCGCAGAATTGCACAGCCGTTGAACGCGTTGCAGCAACGCGTGCGGGACGTTGGCTTAACAGGCGACAGGCCACCAATGGAGCCGCGCGGCCCGTCGGACGTCCGCGACTTGATTGAGACGTTTAACGCCGCTGAAGAACGCCTGTCGTCATTGCTCACCGAAAAAGACGTGATGCTCGGCGCGATTGGTCATGATTTGAAAACGCCGCTGGCATCTCTGCGGGTGCGGATTGAGAGCGTTGATGATGACAACGAGCGCACGAAAATGGCGGCGAGCGTCGATGAAATGGTGATCATATTGGACGATATCCTGATGCTCGCCCGCGTTGGCAAATCGGCGGAGGCCGTGCAGCCAACTGAACTTGGCGCATTGATCGACACGGCGTTGTCCGAATTCCCTGATGATGCCAAAATTCAGGTTGAGGCTATGTCTCAAAGATTTGTTGCCCCTGTTCGCCCCGTGCTGATCCGGCGGGCTTTGCGCAATCTGGTCAGCAATGCGCTGCAATATGGCGGCAGCGCAGACATAGGCGTGGCGCGTGAGGGTAACTGCATCTTGATTACCGTCGATGATAATGGCCCGGGTATTCCCGCCGATCAGTTGCAGAAAATCTTTGAACCCTTTGCCAGAGCCGAAACGTCGCGCAATCGGGCATCGGGTGGTTCGGGCCTTGGGCTTACGATTGCCCGCGCGATTGCACAGGCACATGGTGGGTCGGTGACGCTTAATAACCGTGCAGAGGGCGGCATTCGGGCGACCTTGTCACTGCCTGCTGGCTGATTATTCGTCCGCCTCGCGTACCGTAGAGGCTGAACGGCGAATTTCACCGGCGGTTTCCGACACCAGCAGATGTGGTTTTCGACGTACCATCCAAATCAGCAGCGCAATGCCGAACAGGCCAAATATCGACATGCCGATAATCGTGGCGTTCGCAACGGCTTCGGATTGCTGTAGCTGTTTTGACGCGACATTTGCGGTCAGGGGCTTTTGTGGCGCCTCATTGGCGATGCGCCAATATTCGACCTTAAACGGCTCATCGCGATATTTGTAAACGCGCACCGTTGCGCTGGTCCATTTGTCGCCGGGTTCGGCGGCATATACCATAGTGACTTCCTCACCATCTCCCTGACGTTCGCCACCCGACACGGCCATGTTTCCACCACTTTGTGTGTGAAAGCGTGGAGCTAATTTACCCGCCGCCGCCAGCCTTTTATGATCCTCGGCAAATTGTGTCGCCAACTCGTCAGTCGCAGCAGACGAAACAAAAGCTGCCGCTTTGTCTTTATTCCCCGCCGCAAGCGCTTTCAAAAACGGTTCGATCACCGCCGCTGCGTCTTTCGGCGGCGTAATCACTTTGGGTTCGCGCGCACCGCACCCGCCAAGCAAAAGCGTCACCGCCAACAGAACTGCCGAAATCGCTTTGGACGAAAAATTTGCGGACATCGGTCGAAACATGCTCCCTTATCGCGGCGGAACCGCTAACGACGATGTCATGACTGATTTCAACGCTTTAATCCAGCCTGACAACGGGCAAGACGCCCGGACCATCGAAATTGTGACCGTCGGCGGTTACACCGACTGGCTGGCCGCGCAACCGGCACAAATCCGTGCGGCTGCAACCGCACAACGCTTTGCGGGTGAGGTGCGAGATTTTGCGATATTGCAGGAACCCGGCAGCGAAAGCTGGCGCGCAGTTTTGTGCGTGGCGGATAGTGCAAAGCTTGATTTATGGGCGCTGGCAAAGGCGGCTGAGCTCTTGCCGGAAGGTAGCTATCGTCTGTCCGGAGCAGAGGCGGGCGACGCTATGCTTGGTTGGCTGCTGACGCATTACCGGTTCGATGAATATCGCAGCGACGCAAAGCCGCGCGGCGCGCGCGTGCTGTTGAGCAGTGAACCTGCGCGGATTGCAGCGACTATGTTGCAGGCGGAGGCAACGGCGTTGGTCCGCGACCTCGTCAACCGTCCCGCCGCTGATATGGGGCCAGAGCAGCTGGAGGCCGAAGCGACGCGCATTGCCAAGGCGCACAAAGCCGAACTGACAGTGACTAAAGGTGATGCGCTCGAAACCGGCTATCCGTTAATTCACGGGGTCGGCAAAGCCGCTGCCCGCGATTACGCACCGCGCTTGATCGAAATCGAATGGGGCGATGCGCGCCACCCGCGTGTTGCGCTGGTTGGTAAAGGCGTGTGTTTCGATTCCGGCGGGCTCGACCTGAAACCTGCGGCGGGTATGCGCTTGATGAAAAAGGATATGGGCGGAGCGGCGCATGCGCTGGCACTGGCCGAGGCGATTATGAAAGCGCATCTGCCGGTTCGGCTGCATGTGCTGGTCGCCGCAGTCGAAAATGCCGTGTCGGGCAACGCCATGCGGCCGGGCGATATCCTGAAAAGCCGGGCAGGGATCACGGTCGAGATCGATAACACCGATGCCGAGGGGCGGCTGGTGCTTGCCGACGCGCTGACAAAAGCGGTGGAGGACAAGGCCGAACTCATCATCAATTTCGCGACGCTGACGGGGGCGGCGCGGACGGCGCTGGGGCCTGAACTGCCCGCGTTGTTTGCCAATGACGATGCGTTGGCAGGGGACTTACTCGACGCCGCCGATGCTGTTGCTGACCCTGTCTGGCGGATGCCTTTGTGGAAACCGTATAGCGAAATGCTCGACAGCGACATCGCGGATACCGCGAACAGCGGCGGAGCTTTTGCGGGCGCAATCACCGCCGCGTTGTTCCTGCAAAAGTTTGTGCCCGACAGCACCCCTTGGGCGCATTTCGATACTTTTGCGTGGCGGACCACCGCCAAACCTGGGCGGCCAAAGGGCGGCGAAGCGCTGGGCCTGCGCGCGGTGTTTCGCTATTTGACGGACCGTTACCCCGTCCGCTAAAGGCTGCTGCAACATCTCAGGGGCCAAACATTGGGCAGCATGACTTCACCACCACCGCGCCAGACTTATCGGTTGAGCGGCCATAGCATCGAAGGCGATGCGCGGACGACGCCGATCCGGGGCGATTTGGCGGACATTAAATTGGCGGGAAAACTGTTCGCGCCGCATTATGCTGTGCCGATGCTGCGCAGTGGCATTGCGCCTGTCACCGGAATCCATGCTGAACCCCACGCCACCGCGATGCCGGTCAGCGCGCTGATGCATGGTGAGGGCTTTGCTGTGCTTGATATCGCGGGCGATTGGGCTTGGGGCTATTGCTTGCACGATGATTATCTCGGCTATTTGCGCTTTGCCGAATTGGGCGATGATTTCGCCGCAACGTATGTCGTCAGTGCAGCGGCTACGTTGCTGGTGGCAACGCCGTCGATCAAATCGCCTGTGCTGGCGCGTTACCCCATGGGTGCGCGTATTGCGTGTGGCGAGGCCAGCGCATGCGGCAAATATGTGGCGTGCGAAAATGGCTTTGTGCCGGTGGCGCATTTGTCGGAAATCGGCAAAGTTGCGGGTAGCCCTGCAGACTTGGCCGAAAGCCTGATCGGTGTGCCGTATAGCTGGGGCGGACGCAGCGGCGATGCGCTCGATTGCTCGGGGCTGGTGCAGCTGGTCTTTGGGCTGAAAGGCATCGCTGCGCCGCGTGATGCCGATATGCAGCAGGCTGGATTTGGCGAGGAACTAAGCGAGGGCGATGCGTTGCAGCGCGGGGACCTTGTGTTCTTCCCCGGCCATGTTGGCATTATGGCCGATGCGGAGAATGTGATTCACGCGAACGGTTCGGCGATGGCTGTTTCGGTTGAGCCTCTGGCGGATGCAGTGGCAAGGTTTGCCGAGCATGATGTGGCGATTTTGGCACGGAAGCGGGTGGCGTTGTGACCCAATCAATCTTCATAGACGGAGCCGTCGGCACCACCGGCCTAGAAATCGCTGACCGGCTTTCGGGCCGCGCGGAATTCACGCAAATCATCCTGCCCGATGACAAACGTAAAGATACCGCCGCACGCCGCGAAGCATTGAACGATGCCGATTTCGTCATCCTCTGCTTGCCCGATGATGCAGCGAAAGAAGCGGTGGCGATGACTACGTCGAACGCTACGCGTATCATCGACGCATCGACTGCGCATCGCGTGAACCCGAACTGGGCCTATGGCTTCCCCGAATTCCGCAAAGGGCAGCATGAGCGCATTGCGGCGGCGCGGTACGTGTCCAACCCCGGCTGCTACCCCACCGGCTTCCTTGCCTTGATCGCGCCGTTGGTGGCTGCGGGACTAATTCCCGACGACTGGCCCTATACCGTCAATGCCGTTTCGGGCTATTCCGGTGGCGGCAAAGCGTTGATTGAACGGTTTGAAGGCGCTGACGGTTCTGGGGACGGCGCGGATATCGGTTTCCGCACCTATGGCCTTGATCTTGATCACAAACATGTGCCCGAAATGCAGCGGCATGCAGGGTTGGCACTCGCCCCGATCTTTTCTCCCGCCGTGGTAAAGGCGTTTCGCGGCATGATGGTCGAAATCCCGCTGCCGATCTCTGTCATGCCCGGCAGCGACAGCCCCGATGAAATGCGCGCATGCCTCGCCGCGCATTATGCGGGTTCGCCGTTGGTTACCGTCCACGCCGAAATGGCCCCGTCCGAACTGTTGATCCTCAACACCCAAGACCCCTCCGACCGCCTAGACCTTTATGTCATGGGCAGCCCCAAAGGCGATCAAGTGCGCCTGATGGCGATGCTCGACAATCTGGGCAAAGGCGCGAGCGGCGCGGCGGTGCAGAATTTGAACATTATGGCTGGGCTGGATGAGACGGCGGGGTTGCGATTGTAAGTTTGGTTCATTCCGTTGCTCGCTTTCGCGCGAACTGAAGCTTTGCGTTCATTGCGGGAGAAAGGTCGTCTTCCCAATGCGACAGTTCCGAAATGAAATCTTGATATTTTTTGGACTGCCAAAGCTTGGCTGCTTTCCTCAACGCATCTGCCAAGTGCATATCTTTTGTATATTCTGACGCTAACTTTCTCTGTTGAAGGAGCAATTGCGGCAGCAGCAATTCATTGGGAGTAGTCAGAATTTCGCGGTGCCGATGAAGCAGCCGCGCCAAACGTTGCAGGGCGAGTACCGAACGTTCAGGTGCGTTGGCGTTCAACATGATCGACGCCGCAAATGCCCAGTCAGGATCGCTTTGGCTGAGCGCCATCCAAAGCGGGACCCATTCGTTGCCTTGGAGATTTGAAATTCTAAAAGCCAGCTCGCCCCGCGAGTCCCACCATAATGCGATTTGATAATGTTCACCTCGAAAGGTCCAGCAAGCGTCAGAAAATGAGTTCTGTGGCGAATTGAAGCCGCAATCCTGCAGCGTTGGCACCAGTTCGGTGTTGATCAGATTCTCAATATCCAACGATGTTCCGCTCACAGCGACAAGAACTCAATAAGGCGGCTTATCCAACCCCTTGGGGCTGGCGGTAAAAATCTCACACCCATCTTCGGTGATCCCAATCGAGTGTTCAAACTGCGCCGATAGTGACCGGTCGCGTGTTACCGCCGTCCAGCCATCTTCCAACACTTTGCCATGCGGTTTGCCGATGTTGATCATGGGTTCAATGGTGAAAATCATGCCGGGTTTCAACAATGGCCCGGTGCCGGGCCGCCCTGCATGGACAATCTCTGGCGCGTCGTGGAATAGCCGCCCCAGACCATGGCCGCAAAATTCGCGGACGACGCCGTAGCGGTGGCCCTCGGCATGCGTTTGGATTGCGTGGCCAATATCCCCAATACGATTACCGGGCTTTGCCTGCTCAATGCCCAGCATCAGGCATTCATAGGTCACATCGACCAAGCGCCGCGCCTTTACCGGCACATCGCCGACAAGGAACATGCGGCTGGTATCGCCGTGCCAGCCATCCAGCATCGGGGTGACATCGACGTTGATGATGTCGCCGTCCTTAAGCTTTTTGTCCGACGGGATGCCGTGGCAGATGACATGGTTGATGCTGGTGCAGCAGCTGTGCGTATAGCCGCGATAGCCCAAAGTCGCCGGCACAGCGCCGCCGCGCAACGTCATTTCGCGGACGATATCGTCGATCTCGCCGGTGGTGACGCCGGGGACGACATGCTTGGTCAGCTCGTCCAATATCTCCGCCGCCAACCGCCCAGCGGCGCGCATGCCCGCAAAGCCATCGGCGCCGTGCAATTTGATAACCCCATCGCGGGATTGAAAAGCCTCATCGGCGGTAACGACTGCATATTGGTTCATGGGGGGGATATAGCGTGTGTTGGCGGGGTTTGCGAGTATTCTCTCCCCTTGCGGGAGAGAATAGACTTGGCTTGGCGCTTCTGCGCCTAGCAAGTCTTAGAGAGGGGGTGTGGCAAAGTGCACGCGGTAACACCCCCTCTCCCGCAAGGGGAGAGGGTTATCATCAAGCAAAACACTACCCCACACTAAACTTTACCGCTAAGCCCCCAGCATGACCGAAACCCGCATCTACACCGCAGCCCTTGTTATCATCGGCGATGAAATCCTGTCTGGCCGCACACAGGATAAGAATATCGCCCAGATTGCCCTGTGGCTTAATGTGCAGGGCATCCGCCTGCGCGAGGTGCGTGTAGTGGCGGACGTCGAGGACGCGATTGTCGAGGCGG
>JAYVGQ010000030.1:0-20878 GCA_043771985.1 Sphingomonadales bacterium | reverse complement strand
GGCAGCGAATCCTGCAAGCGCAGCAGATTGTCCGCCGCCGCTTCGCCGACCAGGTCAGCCCGGGTCGCGAGCGCCTGCCCAAGCTTGATCGCGGCTGGCCCGATGGCGTGCAGCGCGGACGCATAATCGGGCGTGTCGGGCATGGTCAGCCCGAACCGGGCGACGCGCACCAGGCGACGGACATTGGGCGGGGTCAGCGGGTCGCGCTCGATCCCGGTCAACGCGCCGTGCCGCGCGAGCGTCCTGCCCCATTTGAGCAGGCGCCACAGGTGCGTGACGGCGGTGGTCATGCGGATGTGCTCCTGCGAAGGCAGGAGCCCAGAGATTTTTGATTGGCTGGACCCCGGCCATCGGGCCCCATCAAAGTAATACTTTGATGGGTGAGCCCTGCGCCGGGGCGCAATGCGTCTTCGCGCATTACGCTTTCCAGCCGCTATGGATTGCGACGAGTCCGCCGAGGATCGGTTCGACGCGGGTCGATTTGAACCCGGAGTCCTCGATCATCGCGCGGAACGCCTCCATCGTGGGGAAGCGGCGGATCGATTCGACGAGGTAGCGATAGCTTTCCTCGTCCTTGGCGACGAGCTTGCCAATCTTGGGAATCAGCTTGTCCGAATAGCGATCGTAGAGATCGCCGAAGCCGGGCCATTCGCTGGTCGAGAATTCGAGGCAGAAAAAGCGTCCGCCACGCTTGAGCACGCGGTGCGCCTCGCGCAGCGCGGATGGGATGTCGGTGACGTTCCGGATCCCGAAGGCGATGGTGTAAGCGCCGAAACTGCTGTCGGCGAAACTCAGCTGCTCGGCATTTTCCTGTTGCCAGGTGAGGCCCTCGATCTTCTTTGCGGCGGCGCGGTCTTGGCCCACCGCGAGCATTTCCGCATTGATGTCGCTGACCGTGACGAGCGCACCGCGCCGGGCGAGGCGGAAGGCGATATCGCCGGTGCCGCCAGCCATGTCGAGGATCTGTTCGCCGGGGCGCGGTTTGACGCGGGCGACGAAGCGTTCCTTCCACAACCGGTGCATTCCGCCCGACATGGCATCGTTCATAATGTCATATTTACGGGCGACGCTGGAAAACACATCGCCGACACGGCGGGTTTTTTCGTCTGGGCTAACCTGTTCATAGCCAAAGGATACTGTTTCAGTCATGGAGTCCTTGATGTGGTTCCGCACCGGCCCTCTCCCCCACCCGACCACCCATAGGACATGATCATGGGGTGGCCAGGTGGGGGAGAGGGCCGGTGCCGCCTTTAACAAACCACGCTCTAGCGGATTGTAGCGCCCGCCGCAAAGGGTGATCGGTGCAAAAAGCGGTGATCGCGTTGCATGATTTCTGGAGCGTATTGTGTGCGATATCCGCTTGTCTTTGCACCCGAAATAACAGACACTTTTATGCAGGAGAGACGCTTATGACACATTCCTACTTACTCATCGCCGCAGCACTCGCTGCCATAGCGGTTCCGTCAAATGCACAGAACGCAAAAGGCCCAGCGCTTGGCGAAGTCATTGTCACCGGCAACCGGCTGAACGCGGGCTACGCTCAAGAAAACCGGCCGGTGATTGGTTTGCGCCGACAAGCCGATTCAGCTGTGCGGACGATTTCGTTTTCATCGGACTCGCGCGATGAGGCGACGCGGAAAGCCGAAATCCATACGATGCTGGCCGCCGCAATGGACAAAGCGGCGGCGGCTGGCGTCGAGCTAGTGATTGGCAATTTTGAACTGACGCCAGTGACTAAGGCGAACTATCAGGAACTGCCGCTTAACTGGGCAGGGCGTGTTGATACCAGCAAAGTTGACGTAATGGTCAAAGTGAAGCTGGGCGGATCAACTGTGTCGGCCGAACAGCGCATCGACGCCTATGTCAAAGGTTTGGCGCGTAACGGGCGCGGTGCCATCGACAAGTCGTACGGGCTGACGTTGACGATCATCAACCCGGACCAGTACCGCGATGATATTGTGAAACTGGTCGCCGAAGATGCGCGCACACGCGCCGCGATATTCGGGCCGGATTATGCGGTCCAGGTGACGGGTATCGACGGCCAGATTTTCTGGTCGCAAGTCAGCGGGACTGACGTGTTTCTGTATATCCCCTATCGCTACACCGTTGTTCCAAAGTGATTTTGGTCGGAGATTACGCATGAAAAACATACTGAAAGCTGCATTATGCGGCGTCGCCCTTTTCACCGCACCGTTGATCGCGCAAGATGACGAAGGCGGCATGAATGAAGTGGTTGTTACGGGACAGCGGATATCGAACAGCATGTCGGCGTCGCCGCTTAGTATCGGCAGCTATATCCCCCCGTCGCCACCCGTCATCGGCTTCAAACGTCAAGCCGATTCGGCGGTGCGCAATATCGACATCGTCTCTGATTCGCGTGAGGAAGACATGCGCCGCCGCGAAGTTCAGGCTATGTTGCTTGACGCCATCGACCGTGCAAAGGCCGCGAGCTTCAGCCTTGTCACCGGGCAGTCGGAGCTTGTCGAGGTCACGCGCGCCAATTGGCAAGACCAATTCCCCGAACTTGCGGGTAAAGCCAAAGAGAAAAACGACGATGACGATGACGATGACGATTACGACGATGATAACGAAGATCAATCGGCCTATGTGAACAACAGCAGTTCGACCACCATCCGGCTAAAAGTCAAAACCAAGCTCGATGGTTCGATTAGTAACGCGCAGCAAAAGATCGCGGGCTTTATCAAAAGCGTGCCGGTAACCGGACGCTCGCTGATTGTCCCGCAGGGCGGGCTATCGCTGACAATTATCAATCCCGATCAATATCGCGACGAAATCTATAAACGCATTGCGACTGGCGCCAAACACGCGGTCAGCTTTTACGGCCCGGAATATGGCGTCGAGGTGGTTGGACTTGATCGTGACGTCGCGTGGCAACAGGTCAGCAACACCGAGGTTTTCTTATATATCCCATATACTTTCAAAATCGAGAAATAGCGATGCGTCGCTGGCTGATCGCACTTTTGCTTTTGCTGCCCGTGACTGCGGGTTGTGCCAGTGCTGATCGGCCCAATGACAAAACTGCTGCCGAACCAAATTCTGCTGGGCGCGGTATCTATTCGCCTGACATCAAAAGCGATCCGTATCTGCAAGCGCAGTGGGATGCCTCGGCCCGGTCACTCGAGGCCGAATGTGCGCGTTCGGGCCGCTATTGTGATGACGCGAAGGCTGCGCGGACCGCGATCAGCAAGCTGCCCAGTGTGAAACGTGGTCGATGAAGGGCTGCTGTCGGCTGGTAAAGCCACGGCCATGCCGCTAACGCTTGTCGATGCCTGAATTACCCGAAGTTGAAACGACCGTTGCTGGCCTTCGCGCTGTGCTTGATGGCGAGACCATCATTCGCGCTGAACCCCGCCGTGCTGATCTGCGTTGGCCGATGCCTGTGGATTTGCGCCAGCGACTAACCGGTGCACGCGTCACAGGTCTTGGGCGGCGGGCCAAATATGGGCTGATTTACACCGACCGCGATGATGTGCTGATATTCCACTTGGGCATGTCGGGGCGTTGGCGGGTCGATCCGGTGGAGATTGAAAAGCACGATCATTTCGTTTTGGAGACAGCATCGGGCCGCGTCGTTGCGCTGAATGACCATCGCCGCTTTGGTTCGCTGGATATCGTTGATACCGACAGGCTAGCAAGCTTTCGGCATTTTGTGACTATGGGGCCGGAGCCTTTGTCCGATGATTTTGATGCTGGCGTGTTGCAGGCAAAGATCAAAGGCCGCGCTGCGCCGATTAAAGCGATGCTGCTCAACCAGTCCATTGTTGCCGGGCTCGGCAACATCTATGTCTGCGAGGCGCTGCATATGGCGGGGATTTCGCCTGTCGTTGCAGCAGGCAAAATCACGAAGCCGCGATTGGAAAAACTGGTCGTCGCTATCAAAGATGTTCTGGCAGCTGCCATTATCGCCGGCGGGTCAACTTTGCGCGATTTTGCGGCACCTGATGGCGAGCTTGGCTATTTTGCCAAGGATTGGCGCGTGTATGGGCGGGAGGGGCAGGAGTGCCATTGCGGCTTACCAGTCCTGCGTCGCGTCGATTCGGGCCGCTCGACCTTCTATTGCGCACAGTGCCAGCGGTAGGTTTTGCGCTAAATGGCGGATTTTCGCGGTTGACGAATCTATAGGGGCTGGGTAAGGGCGTCGCTTCAGCGGGAAAGCGCGGTTTGTGCGCTCCTGTAACTATCTGGTTTAATTGAGGACACACATGGCCAATACGCCGCAAGCCCGCAAACGCATCCGTCGCAACGACCGTCGTGCCGAAATCAATGGCGCACGCGTCAGCCGCATCCGTACCTTTGTGAAAAAGGTTGAGGCAGCTTTGGACGCTGGCGACAAGGGCGCAGCAACTGTTGCCCTTGCAGCGGCGCAGCCTGAATTGGCGCGCGGCGTTTCGAAAGGCGTTCTACACAAAAACATGGCTTCGCGGAAATTCAGCCGTCTGACCAAGCGGGTTGCCGCTTTGGCATGATTCGCTGCGAGAGTGCGATTATGCGCCTCTCAATGACGCCAATATGACAATACAGGGCCCGCTGATATTCAGCGGGTCTTTTTGTTAGCCGATTGTGCGAAATGCAACTGCCCGATTCCCTACGATTCGGAAACGTTACGCACAGGGTTTCCACAAGAAATTTCAGCAAATCAGGCGGTTAAAATTTATTTTACGCATTTGCGCGGGGCAAGCCGAGTCAAGCCGGTTTATTTCAGTTTTTTGACGGTCGCCCCTCTTGCCCGACTCAATTTTGTCGGTCTAAACCATAGTCTCTAGCAGCGCGCGATCCATGTCTCGGCTGTCTCACAAGAACGGTTGCAGCAATCGGTCCGCCAGCACTTTATTCGTGTCTGACGAACAAAGAACTGCGTCTTGTTGGGCAGCGCGGCGGGCAGACAATATGGACGGCGTTTGCCTGGTGGGGTGAAAGGGGTGGAAAGCGTGACGCTTAAAGAACTAGCATCGGATGAAACCGGTGCAGCAATGCCAGTGGCTGACGCCGCAGCGCCTGAAATGATTGGCTTTGAGGCCGATTGGCAAAACGTAACTTCTCGGTTGCGCCGGGATTTGGGCGCACAGATTTATGGCCAGTGGATCAGGTCTGTTGTACTCGGCGATTTCTGTAAGCTAACCGGTACGCTTGAACTGCTGACGACATCAGACTTCTCGGCAAGCTGGATTTCGGACCATTATGCAGATCGCATCCGGCTGGCATGGACGTCAGTAAACCCCGCTGTCCGCCAACTAAAAATCCGGTCGAAGCCCGGCGCCGCTCGCGTTGAAATGCTGCAAAGCAATGGCGTGCCTGAACGTGCGGCTGTCGCGCACATTGTCGAGGCGCTGCCCATCCGCCCCGCACTTGACCCGCGTCTGACCTTTGCGAATTTCGTGCGTGGTCAAACCAATATTTTGGCGGTCACTGCCGCTGAACGTGTTGCAGCCGCCGACCGGCCATTATTCAACCCGCTATATCTGCAAGCGGCCACTGGCCAGGGTAAAACCCATTTGATGCACGCGATCGGCCACGCTTATGCTCAGATCAACCCTGACGCGCAGATCCTGTATATGTCAGCTGAAAAATTCATGATGGAATTTGTCACTGCCATGCGCCGTAAAGAAGTGATGGAGTTTAAGGCGCGGTTGCGCGCAGTCGACATCCTGATGCTTGATGATATCCAGTTCATCATCGGCAAAGTGTCGACGCAAGAGGAGTTTTTGCACACCGTTGATGCTATCCTTGGCGCTGGCAAGCGGCTGGTAGTTGCCGCTGACCGCGCGCCACAAGCGCTTGACGGTGTTGACCAACGCATCTTGTCGCGGCTTTCCATGGGACTGGTGGCGGATATCCAGCCAGCTGATCTGGAGCTGCGCCGCGCGATTCTGGTGCAGCGTTTGGCGAATATGCCCGACGCGCAAGTTGGCGAGGACGTGATCGATTTCTTGGCACGCACGATTAGCCGCAACGTCCGCGAGCTTGAAGGCGGTCTGAATAAGCTGATCGCTTATGCGCAGCTGACCGGAAAGCCGATAACGCGGACCTTGGCCGAGGAGCAGCTAAAGGACATCCTCAGCGCGTGTCGCCGCCGGATTACCATTGATGAAATCCAGCGTGCCGTGTGCGAATACTACCGCATCGATCGCAGCGAAATGTCATCCAAGCGCCGAGCCCGTGCCGTCGTCCGCCCGCGTCAGGTCGCGATGTATCTGGCCAAGGTGATGACACCGCGCAGCTATCCTGAAATTGGCCGAAAATTCGGCGGGCGTGACCATTCCACCGTCATCCATGCCGTGCGCCTGGTGGAGGATTTGCGCCGGATGGATAATGACATGGACAATGACGTCCGCGCGTTGCTTCGCCAGCTTGAGTCGTAACAGACCCGCACAAACAAAACCGCAGCCCGTGATTGAACCCGGGCTGCGTGTTTTCGACCAAAATTTCAACCACTCGTCATCCTGAACTTGTTTCAGGATAACACGCAGCGGTAATTTGTTATCCTGAAACAAGTTCAGGACGACGATACCTTTAGATTGGCGGCCTACTTCTTCTCAGGCGCGACCGAAATCCGCACTGTCTCGCCGCTGTTGCCGGGGAAGCCGGTAAACATCGCCTCGACCAGGTTCGGCACCAGATAGGGCAGCTTGTTTGAGCGGGACTTGGCCTCGGCCTTGCCCTCAAACAACCGCTCGCCGGTACCGCTGCGTTCGATTTTCATGTCGATGCCGCTGGTGAAGACTGTGAAGCTACGCACATCATAGCCGCCACCAAAGCCGCTGCCGCCATAAAGATACGGGTCGTTCCAGCCGTGGATATAGCGATAGCCGTGGCGGGTGCGCACGACATAGGGCCGTGAATAGAAGCCGCCATAACGGCCATGGCCCCAGAACGGATCGTAGAAAGGATCGCGTTCAGCAACGGTGCGCTCTTTGCCTTCATCGACAACATAATCGAGGGTGACAGTCAGGTCCGCCGTTGAACCAGCAGCAGCAGGCATATAGCCAACGCGCTGCATCTCCGCCCCGACGAGCCCGGCATATTGCGAAAATTCGAGGCCACCTTGTTTCGCCGGATCAGCGGCCTTAACGGCAAAGGTCTGACCCGCAGGGGCAGGCAAAGCCTGAAAGCGTGAGACATCAGCGCGGAACGGCGTCGCGGCACACGCGGCCAGCGACAACAAAGCGAACGGTGCGAGCAATTTGGCTGCGGTGCGGATGGTGGTCATGATCGTATCTCCAGCGCGCCCAAGATAGAGCGTTAGTATTCTAAGATAGTATCAATAGCTGGCTGAACAACGGTTTAATGAAAAGCGGCGCGCAGGCGCCGGATATAAATTAGCTTCAGCGTAGAAGTCCGAGGGCTTTATAGGCGCGATCCAGTGTCGGTCGCGCCAAGATTGCCGCCTTTTCCGCACCGCTGCGCAGTGCTGCGTCAATCGCCACGGTGTCGCCGCGCAGCGCATTAAACCGTTCTGCAATTGGCGCGAGCTTGGCTACGAGCAGTTCTCCCAACGCAGGCTTAAACGCGCCAAAGCCTTGGCCGCCGAATTCGGCAAGCACTGCGTCAACGCCGACCCCCGCCATTGCCGCGTACATGCTCACCAGATTTTCGGCCTCGGGCCGTCCGGATAGGCCAGCTTTTTCGCTGGGCAGCGGCTCGGCGTCGGATTTGGCTTTGCGGATTTTTTGCATGATCGCATCGGCATCGTCGGTCAGGTTGATCCGGCTGAGGTCCGATGGGTCAGACTTGCTCATCTTTGCCGCACCGTCGCGCAAGCTCATGATGCGCGCAGCATCGGGCGGGATGATCGGTTCGGGCAAAGTGAAAATCTCGTCTCCGCCCCCAAAATCGTTATTGAATTTCTGCGCAATGTCACGCGCCAGTTCCAGATGCTGTTTCTGGTCATCGCCCACCGGCACATGCGTTGCCTGATACAGCAGTACGTCGGCGGCTTGCAGCACCGGATAAGTGAACAACGCAATCGAGGCGCCTTCGCGGTTCTTGCCCGCTTTATCCTTCCACTGCGTCATGCGGTTGAGCCAGCCCATGCGCGCTGTGCCGGTTAGCAGCCATTGCAGCTGGCTGTGCGCGGAAACTTGCGTCTGGTTGAACAGGATCGATTTGTCAGTATCGATGCCGCACGCGATCAGCGCGGCGGCCATCTCGCGCGTGTTGGCGGTCAGCTCGGCGGGGTTATGCGGCAAGGAAATGGCATGAAGATCAGCGAGGAAAAACAGGCATTCGCCGCCGTTCGTCGCCATATCATCCTGCATCCGCACCCAGTTGCGGATCGCGCCTAGGTAGTTGCCAAGGTGGAGGTTACCCGTGGGCTGAATGCCAGAGACGACGCGCATGTGACAGACTTCCTATGAATTGGTTTCGACGGCGACGGCGGATTCGGGGGTTGCTTTGCGGCGGCGTAGCAGCGTTGCGATCTCTTTTTTATCAACTGCGCCAACCAGCCAGCCGACGCCGCCATAGACCGCCATTCCGCCGACCACGAGCACCAGCAGCGACCATATCCGTTCGATGACACTGCCGGAGAAGCGGCTGACGAGAACATCCACGAGCATCCACAAAACAGCTGACATCGCCGCAGTAGCGATCAATTGGCGCGTAATCCGCCCGCCCAATTGCGCGCTAAAATGGAACCAGTCGCGTTTATGCAGAACGGCATAGAGCAGCAAACAGTTGAGCGTCGCCGAAATGGCGGTCGCGGCGGCAAGGCCGACAATGCCAAGCCCAAGGCCCCAGATGAACCAGATGTTGAGGCTGATATTGACCAACAGCGAAGCAAGCGCGGTATAAACCGGCGTCTTGGTATCGGATCGCGCAAAAAATCCGGGGTTCAGGATTTTGACGATCACATAGGCTGGCAGGCCCGCGACCAAAGCGACGGTGATCTGCGCCATGATAACGCCATCCTCTGGCTTAAACTTTCCGCCGACGAAAAACGCGGTGACAAAGGCGGGCGCGCAGATGGCGAGCGCAGCGGCGGCGGGCAGGGTCAACAACGTCGCCATTTCAAACGCGTTGCTTTGCAGGCGCTGCGCCTCCGCTTTGTTATCCGACTGGATATGCCGCGCGAGCATCGGCAGGATCGCTGTGCCCAGCGCGATGCCGACAATGCCAAGCGGCATCTGGTTCAATCGGTCGGCCATTTTGAGCAGAGTCAGCGAGCCTTGCGGCAAGGACGTGGCAAAAAACGTGTCGACGAACTGACTGATCTGATAAATACCTGCGCCAAAGGTGGCGGGCAGGATAACCCAGCCCAGCCGCTTCACATCAGGCGTCAGTTTTGGCGTCCGCAGGCGCAGTTTAAGCCCCGCGCGGCGGACGGCCCACCATAAATAGAGAAACTGCACAAAGCCCGACAGCGACACAGCAGCGCTGAGCGCATAGACCACTTTGGTGTCGTCCACACTGGCGCCGCGCCAGTAATACCCGCCGATAATCCCGCCAATCAGCGTGATGTTGAACAGGATCGGCGCGATAGCACCGGGGGCAAAGCGCGAGCGTGCGTTGAGCAGGCCCGTCATCATCGCCACCAAGCTGATAAAAAACAGATAAGGGAATGTCATCCGGCTGAGGAAAACGGATAGCTCAAACTTGCCTGGGACGGTCTGATATTCCGAGGCAAGGCCGTACACGATAATCGGCATCGCGATCATCGCCAGAGCAGAGAAAGCCAGTAACACCCAGATAAACACCGACAGCACATCGTCGGCAAATTGTGCTGCCGCAGTCTCGCCGTCGTCACCCGATAACGTGCGCGAATACATCGGCACAAAGGCAACCGAAAAAGCTCCCTCGGCAAACAACCGGCGGAACGTATTGGGCAGTGTGAACGCCAGCTGATACGCATCCGCCGCAAGCCCAGCGCCCAAAACCCGCGCGAGCAACATATCGCGGACAAAACCGAATATCCGGCTGATGATTGTGAAACCAGCGATCGTCGATGTGTGTTTTATCAGGCTCATGGCGTTTGCCCGTATTCAGCCGCCTATGCGTTTCCTGCCGGTTCTGCTTCTGCCGTCGCCTGTGCTTGCGCCAGCTGTTGTAAATACAGCGAGTTGAAATCAATCGGCTCCAAAACCAATGGCGGATAGCCGGCATCGCGCGTCGCATCGGCAATGATCCGGCGGGCAAAGGGAAACATCAGTCGTGGTGCTTCGCCGTAAAGGAATTGATGGCCTTGGCCGGGTTCGACATTACGAACACCAAATAACGTCGCAAATTCCAACTCAACGTTAAACCGAACGCCTTCGTCACTGCTGGCTTTGGCACCTAGCGACAGCGTCACTTCATGCACATCGTCGCTGACGGGATTGACTTGAATGTTTACTTGCACGTCGATTTGCGGCTGGCTATCCCATGTGTAGCTTTGCGGAGAATTTGGGTTTTCGACCGACAAGTCTTTGATATACTGACTTAGCATACCTACTGCGGGGGCAGTGTCTTCGCCATTGGCTTTCAGGGTTTCTGAAACGATGTTGCCTTCTTCATCAGCCATGATTTTCGCTTTCCTGTTGCGTGGTTAGGACCGCTTTGCAACGGCCCCTAAAGTTGGCGTCGCGCCTAGCAGCGAGGCAGATAAAGGGCAATGGTTGCGTGAAGGCTTCAGCCTAAAAGTTACGGGAGAACTGCGGTCTGTATTTTTTACTCAAGTCGTTTGAAAAGCCGTCCTATTGATCCTATGTTAGCATCACAGCCAAACGCCGCTTTGTTCAAGTGGCATTAACCGGTATTTTGGTTGTTGATGCTATCGGAATTAACCGACCGCGTTTTGATGAGGCTATTTGCTCGTGAACTTTGAAATTGTCCTGCTCGCTATGGTTGCTGCCTTTTTGGGGCTGAGGCTCTATTCTGTGCTCGGCAAACGTACGGGGCATGAACAAGAACCAGCACCGCGCAATGTCGCCGAAGACCGCCAGCCTGCGATGCCGCGCCAGCCTTTGGGACAATTGGAAAGTGCAGCATCGGGCGCCGTGATGAACCCGGAGTTGATTGACGTTTCGGCCAACAGCGGCTTGCGCTCCATCGCAAATGCGGATCGGCAATTTGATCCTGCGCTTTTCCTCGAAGGCGCAAAGTCAGCTTACGGCATTATCCTTGAGGCCTATTGGAAGGCTGATAAAGAATCACTGCGCTTCCTTTGCGATGATGATGTTTACGATAGCTTTGCCGAGGCCATCGATGCGCGTGAAGGTCGCGGCGAGGTTTTGGACAACCGATTGGTGCGGATTGAGGAAGCACGGATTATCGATGCGTCTTACGACCATCCGGTTGCGCGTATCACTGTGCGCTTTGATGCCGATATCGCATCGCTTGTGAAAGATGCAGGCGGCGTGATCATTGGCGGAACGATGAATGATGCGGTCGAATCGCACGACATCTGGACATTCTTCCGCGACTTGAAGAGCGGTGATCGCAATTGGAAGCTTGACGAGACCGACGAGGTCTGATTCACGCTGAGCGCATGAAACGCGTTCACTCAGTTTTTGCTCCTGCCTTGATGCTGGTTTCCGCTTGTTCTGGCGGGATCATTCCAAATGCTGGTCCAGCGACTGCCGGTGGCTCAGTTCCGGCGCAGCAAAGCGACAAAGCCGCTACTCCTGTGCCATCAAAGGCTGTGGCTGTATTACCCGCCGCTACACCGGTTGGAGACGGTAGCAATGCGGCGTCGCTTGGCATCGTTCGCGGTCCGCAAATCGGCGCGCTACCGGTGGCAAAGGCAGATGCCGATGCAGCGATGGCGGCGTTTCGCACCAGCTGCCCCAGTGTGGTCCGCCGCGAAGATCTGTCGGGGTTGACCCAAGGCTTCGATTGGCAACCGGCGTGTGATGCAGTGAAAACCTGGACGGGCGATGGACTGCCATTTTTCGCAAGCTATATGGATGCAGTGCAGGTTGGCGACGGAAAGGCCTTTGCCACTGGCTATTATGAGCCGGAAATGGCGGCCTCGCGGACCAAGCAGCCTGGCTATGAAACGCCGGTCTATCGCCGCCCGCCAGAATTGGTCGAGGTGGATCTCGGCAGTTTTGGCAGCGACCTGAAAGGCCGCAAAATTCGCGGCGAAGTGAAAAATGGCAATTTGGTGATGTATGCAGACCGGACCGCGATTGAAGAAGGCAGGCTTGCCAATCGCGGATTGGAAATCGCTTGGGCCAAAGATCCGGTAGAGTTCTTTTTCCTGCAAATTCAGGGTTCGGGGATGCTGCGGCTGACGGACGGTTCCGTGCTCCGCATCGGCTATGATAGCCAGAACGGTCACCCCTATACTGGTATCGGTAAACTGATGAAGGATCGCGGGCTGATCACCGATGGGTCGATGCAGGGGCTGTACCGCTATCTGCGCGCCAATCCCGATGAGGGGCGTAAGATTATGCGCGAAAACAAAAGCTTCGTCTTCTTTCGCGAAGCGCCGACCGGACCAAATGGGGCGATGGGCTATACGGTGATCGCTGAATCGAGCGTTGCGGCGGACCCAAAATTTATCCCGCTGGGCGCGCCTGTCTGGCTTTCGATGGATCGCGCGGAACCCAATGGGCTTTGGATTGCGCAAGATACTGGCGGCGCCATTCGCGGCGCCAACCGTGTTGATACATTCTGGGGAGCGGGTGATCGCGCCGTGGGTATCGCAGGCGGAATGTCCGCGCGCGGCAGTGCTTTGTTGTTCCTGCCAAAGGCCAGCGTCGCGCGTTTGATCCCCACCCCCTAATGGCGCGCCGACTAGCCCCTGAGGAGAAAGCCCTTTGGGGGAAAGTCATGGCGACGGTGAAGCCTTTGGTTGTGGCGCGGGTTGTCGCTGAACCCGTTCCGTCAAAGGTCGCGATGCCGAAAGTCGCAACTCCCAAACCAGTGCTGCGAAAAAAGGTGGAGCAGCCAAAATTGGCAGCTGCGCCTGTAAAATCATCAGTTCAAAACACGCTCGATTCTACATGGGATCGCCGCATCCACAAAGGTGCAATTGTGCCGGACATCAGCGTTGATCTGCACGAAACCAACCTGTCAGGGGCCTATGCCCGGCTCGACAACGCTTTGGAGCAGGCAATCCATCAAAAGCTGCGCGTGGTGTTGCTCGTGACCGGCAAACCGCGCGAGCATGATCGTGCCAGCGGGCCCAGTGGACAGGGGGGACGCGGCGCTATTGCCGCCGTCGTGCGCGACTGGTTAGCATCTTCGCGGCATGCAAGGTCGATTTCGGCGGTCCGCAATGCGCACCCGCGTCACGGCGGGGCAGGCGCTTTGTATATTGTGTTAAAGCGTTAGGCGCTCAACACCTGCAAAACGACGCGCCGGTAAATTTCGGTCAGCGTCTCCAGATCATCCACCGACACCGCCTCATCCAATTTGTGCATTGTCGCGTTGCACAGGCCGAATTCAACGACGGGGCAGATTTTGGACAGAAACCGTGCATCCGATGTGCCGCCGGTAGTGGACGCTTCGGGGGTAACGCCTGTTAATTCTGTCACCACCGCCGCAACCGCTTCGCTCAATTCGCCCGGCGGGGTCAAGAATGCTTCGCCAGAAATCATCGCTTTTACGGTCCCGCGTGGCTCCACAATTGCGCAGATGCGTTCGACTAGGGCTTCGCCGCTGTGCAGATCATTGAACCGGATCGATAAACGTGCCTCGGCCTTAGCGGGGATGACGTTAGTGGCGGGGTTGCCGACATGGATATCAGTGACTTCGATGTTGCTAGCCTGAAAAAACTCAGTGCCTTCATCCAGAACAATCGCGTCAATCTCGGCCAAAATCGCGACCAGTTTCGGGATCGGATTGTCGGCCAGATGCGGATAGGCAACATGGCCCTGCGCGCCCGTAATCGTGATCCACATATTCACCGACCCGCGCCGCCCGACCTTCATCATATCGCCAAGCCGGTTGACGCTAGTGGGTTCGCCGACAAGGCACAAATCGGGGATGCTATCACGTGCGCGCATATGCTCAATCAGCGCACGCATACCGTGGATGGCGGGGCCTTCTTCATCGCCGGTGATAATGAAGCTAATTATCCCCGCGTTTTCCGGAATGTTTTCCACAGCCGCAACAAAGGCAGCGATGCTGCCCTTCATGTCGACAGCGCCGCGCCCATATAGCAAACCGCCCCTGATTTCCGGCGCAAACGGTGCGCTGTGCCACCCTGCGCCCGGTGGCACGACGTCAACATGGCCGGCGAAGGCAAAATGCCGCCCAGATTGTCCACGGATTGCAAACAGGTTTTCCACAGGGCCGCCATGCGCGGAATCGGGGTCGTCCGCGCCAGCAATGAAACGCTCAACCGCAAAGCCCAGCGGGCGCAGCATCGCCTCCAGCGTGTCAAAAACATTGCCCGTTGCAGGCGTGACGCTTTCGCAAGCGATTAGGGCGGTGGCGTGAGTGAGAGCGCGGTTATCTGACATATCGTTGGCATGGCAATGTCGCTATGCTTTGTCCATAATTTCTGATGGAGCCTGTCATGCCAAAACTCGATCTTGATGCGATACCGCAATCGAACGATACCGGTTATCCAGCGCCGTTTCACCAAGAGGTGCAGGGGCGGTGGTGGCGCAGGCTAGCTCCAGTTTTGGGTTTAACGCAAATGGGAGCAAGCCATGTTGTGCTGAAACCCGGCGCGTGGTCCTCGCAGCGCCACTGGCATATCGGCGAGGATGAGCTGGTCGTAATGCTATCCGGCGAAGCGGTGTTGGTTGAGGATGAGGGCGAGACGGTGCTGCGTGCTGGCGATGTCGCGGGCTGGGCAGCTGGGGTTCAGAATGGCCATAAAATCGAGAACCGCAGCGACGCCGATTGTGTTTTTGTCGCGATCAGCGCGGGGGACCGGTCAACGGGTGGAGCCTATTCTGACATCGATATGACGTTCGGCCATGAGGGATATTTCCACAGGGGTGGCAAGCCGTATCCGACGAAGCGGTTACCCTGAATTACTCCGCCGGATTGATCTCGTATTTCTCAACCACCCATTCTTCGTCCGCTGCACCTTGGAACCATTCTTGCATCCACGGGTGCGCCAGCATTGCCTCGACATAGCCGGCGGCAAAGCCGGGCAGCGTGAAGCCGTAAGTCACAAACCGCGTGACAATTGGCGCGAACATGATGTCGGCGGCGCTGAAGGTGCCGAACAGATACGGCCCCTCTTTGCCAAACCGCGCACGTGCCTCGGCCCACAACTGCAATATCCGCAACGCATCGGCGCGGCATTCGTCGCTGATCGTCACATCCTGATATGTTTTGCGCAAATTCATCGGACATTCGCGGCGCAGCGGCAGATAGCCAGAGTGCATTTCCGCCGCCATTGCCCGCGCCATACCGCGTGCGGCATCGTCTTTGGGCCAGAACCGTTCGCGGCCAACTTTGTCAGACAGATATTCTAGAATTGCAAAGCTATCCCAGATTACCGCGTCCCCGTCCCAAAGGATCGGGACTTTACCCGACGACGGCGCAAGGTCTTCCTCACGCTTACGTTCATCCCAGCCATCATCAAACAACGGCACAGTCAGTTCATCGAACGCAAGGCCCGATTGTTTGACCGCCAACCAACCGCGCAATGACCAGCTGGAATAGGCTTTGTTGCCGATTATCAGCTTCATGCTCATATCTGCACGGCTTCCAGCACCGCGTCGCGCAAGTCGTCAATGCCGCCGCGCTTTTCAGCTGACGTTACGCTGATAAACGGAAATGCTGCGGTGTGTTTGCGCAGCGCCTCTAATGTCGCGACCTCAACCGCCGCCAATTCGCTGGCTTTGATCTTGTCAGTCTTGGTCAGCACAACGCGATAGCTGACGGCCGCGGCGTCGAGCATTTTCATCACTTCGGTATCAACCTCTTTGATCCCGTGCCGCGCATCGACCAGCACAAATGTGCGTTTCAATACCGGCCGTCCGCGCAGATAATCGTTCACCAGATAACGCCATTTTTGCACAGTCTTGATCGGTGCCTTGGCATAGCCATAGCCGGGCATGTCACAGATGCGGAATAACGGCGGCTCACCCACGTCAAAGAAGTTCAGCTCTTGGGTGCGCCCCGGCGTGTTCGATGCGCGCGCCAATCCATTGCGATTGACCAGCGCGTTAATCAGGCTGGATTTGCCGACGTTCGACCGACCGGCAAAGGCAATTTCCGGCACACTTGCATCGGGCAGAAACTGCAAATCCGGTGCGGACTTCAGGAAATTGACTGGCCCTGAGAATATTTTTCTGTCCATCAGGATTATGCCTTCGCCTTTGCCTCGGCCTCAATCACCGCCTGTTGCTTCAAAACCGGATGTTTTGAATACAGCCATTTCTGCTGCGCAATCGACAGCAGATTGGAGACAACCCAGTATAGCTGCAAACCGGCGGCAAATGGCGCCATGATGAACATCAGGAACCACGGCATGATGCCCATGACCTGTTTTTGCACTTCATCCATCGGCGCCGGGTTCAACCGCTGCATCAACCACATTGTCACACCGACCAGGATCGGAAGCACGCCAATGGCCAAGAAACCGGGCGGGGTGAACGGCAACAATCCGAACAGGTTGAGCGGCGTCAACGGATCGGGTGCCGACAAATCCTTTAGCCACAATACAAACGGCTGATGCCGCATTTCGACCGTCAGCATCAGGATTTTGTAAAGCGCGAAAAAGATCGGGATTTGCAGCAGGATCGGCAGGCACCCCGCCATCGGATTGACCTTTTCCTCGCTATACAGCTTCATCATTTCCTGTTGCAGCTTTGGTTTGTCGTCTTTGTATTTCTCTTGCAGAGCTTTCATTTTGGGCTGCACAACGCGCATCCCTGCCATCGATGCGAACTGCTTTTGCGCCACCGGATACATGATTCCGCGCACGATCAGCGTCAGCGCGATGATCGCGACGCCGAAATTACCGAAGACGCCAAACAACCACAAAAGCACCGTCAGGAACGGAATTGCGATGAACCAGAACCAGCCCCAATCGATCGAATAATCGAGATAGGGGATACCCAATTCCTTAGTGTAGGTGCGCAGTTCCTGAAATTCCTTGGCCCCTGCGAAGAGCCGCGAGGTTTGGGTAAAGGTCTTGCCTGCCTCGACAGCGGATAGTTTGGCATTGTAAGATTGCGCCCAGTTATATCCGCCAGTCGACGTGAATTCAGCGCTGGACGCTATTTTCTGATCGGGGATCAATGCTGCCAGCCAGTATTTGTCCGTAAATCCGTTCCAGCCGCCCTTAGTTGGAATGGCCACGTTGCCGTTAGGAGCCTCTGCAACTTGGTCGTAGCCATAGTCGTAATTGGGCTGGTTGTTGAACACGCCGATAGGGCCGATATGGATCTGTGTAAAAATTGATCCGCCAGTGGTTGCGTCTATAGGTTTGCCCTTACGGCTTATCAGGCTGCGCGGCGAGATGTTGGCGGTGGGCAGACCTGCTGCATTGGTAAAGCTTTGCTCCGCTGACAGCATATAATGCTCGTCAATCGACAGCTTGATTTCAAACAGCTGCCCTTCTGGATTGGTCCAGCTTAGTGTGACAGGCGCTGCTGGCGTCAGCTTTTGTGCACTTGCCGTCCACGGAGTTGTGTCGGTTGGCAATGTTGCACCATTGCCAATCCAGCCAAAGCGGGCGAAATAGCTCTTGGCGGTGCCGGATGGCGCGAACAAACGTACCGGCGCTGACTTTTTGGAGAGTGCTTCGGTGTGGGTAAGCAAAACAAGATCGTCTATCTGGCCGCCGTCCAAATTGATCGAGCCTTTTAGCTTTGGCGTTTCAATTGCGACGCGCCCCGACGAAGATAAGGCTGCATCTAGCGGAACCGCTTTTGCGGCGGCCGGAGTTGCGGTTACAGCGCCGCCGCTGGCATTCGCGCCCTCAACGGACTTGGTCGCACTGACCACAGGCTTTGGCGGGGCGGGGAAGAAATAGTCCGCGATATACGGCCAGCCAAACAGGATAATCCCTGTCAGCAACACTGCCATGATGATGTTACGCCGGTCTTCCACGTTCGGTAATTCCCTGTTTAATCAATGTCTGGAGATGGGTTTTGCGCCCGTTAGGGCACCGGATCATGCCCGTGCCCGCCCCATGGTTGGCAGCGCATTAGCCGTTTCAACGTCAACCAGCCACCCTTAATCGCGCCGTATTTTTTCAGCGCGGTAATGGCATAGGCAGAACAGCTTGGGGTGTAGCGACACGTCGGCGGCAAGATGCGCGAAGGCCCCAATTGCCAGCCACGCGCGATAAGGATGAGGAACTTTGCGATCATCCCGCCAGCTTCCCCAACGCCTTAATCATCTCCGCACGCAAAGTGCCAAAATCGCGTTCAATTCCGCCGTCGCGCCCGATCAAAATGTGATCGGCCCCCGCTTTGCCAAGATCGCCCAGCATCTCCATCGCCAATTCGCGAAACCGCCGCCGCATCCGGTTGCGGACCACAGCATTGCCGACCTTTTTGGTAATTGTAATGCCCAGCCTTTTGACCGGATCATTATCGCGCCTGTCGAAAACGAGCAAAACAAAACCGGGAGTTGCATAGCGCTTCCCCCGGTTGGCGGCCAGAAAGTCTGACCGTTTTGTTATAATGCTGTAACCGCGGGATGCGCGGTCAGTCATGTTTAGGCTCAGGCCGAAAGCTTCTTGCGGCCACGCGCACGGCGACCGTTCAAGATATTACGACCAGCAGCGGTCGACATACGGAGACGAAAACCGTGACGGCGAGCGCGCACTAGATTGCTCGGCTGAAAGGTGCGCTTCATGGCTCAAATCCTTAAAAAAACAAATGCGTTGTAAAAGTAAAGGGCCGCCGAATCATTTCAGCGACCGCCTTTGTTGGTTGGCCGTCTATGGCGCACGACCGCGAAAGTCAACATCGCGTGCGGCAGATTATCCGCCTACGCCTTGCAAAGCGCCACAAGCTGATCTGCGCACGCGCCCCAGCCATCGGCAAAGCCCATCTCCATGTGGTTGTTACACGCTTCCTCGGTCCAGTGGCGGCAGATGGCGGTGTAGCGCGTGCCTTCGCCCTCTGCGGCTATTTCCCAGATACCAATCATAAATGGCCCCGCCGGCATCAGGTCGCCGACCACAGCATCGGTGAAGGCAAAGCGCCGCCCCTCATCCCATGCCAGCACAGTGCCAGGATGCGGATGCACTTCGCCATCCGGGCCATACATAGTGCAGTTGGACGCACCCCCAGCACGGCGTTCCAAACCATTAAACTCGGCGCGCCAAGGCGTCGGACACCACCATTCATCGATCCGGTTAGTCATTATGTCCCAGACCTTTGCAGGCGGCGCGTTGATGACGCGCGTGATGGATAATTCCCAGCCGTTTTCCGCAGTAGCAGTCATCACTTGGCCTTTCCTTCACCAAAAAAGCACGCACTCATACCAGCCAGCCCGCATCGCGCCATTTGCGCGTGTAAAGCCATTGCGTAATGGCGATAACAAATACGATTGCGGGAAAAATCATCAATGACATCATATCGTTACCCAAAGCATAGCCCATCGGATAGCTGAACTGCACCGCGATGGCAGCAAGGCTAAGCAAGAACAGCAGCACCGCCCATTTGCGGCCAAGGATTACGGCGATTGCGCCGAGTGTTCCCGCGCTCACCGCAACACCATACGCAACCCAGGTGGCAATCCCCATATCGCCCCACAATTCTTGCTGCTCTACTGGCAAGCTCGATAGTGCTTCAGCCGACATCGTCGCTTGCATGACAAAAGCCGCAACGCCGAACAGGTTCCAAATCAAAAACGCAAGTCCCGCCCACAACAGCCATCTGGGCTTTGGCGATCCAATGCTGCTTTCCATGCGTCCGTCCCCTCCCTAAATTTCCGTTTGGCATTTAGTTTTTCATATCAACTAACACTCTAAATCCTCCGTATATCATGCGCGCTCCGTCGAACGGCATCGGATTTTTCTGCAGGTCCATACGCGGGTCGGTGTTGTTTGGGTCCATCATCGCAGCAAAGCATGCGTCGCGTGTTTCTTTGTCAGGCCACTCGATCCAGCTGAAGATGACGTCTTCTTCGGGTTCAGCCTTCACTGCCATGCGGAAATCTGTGACTTTGCCATCGGGCACATCATCGGCCCAGCATTCGACCACACGGATCGCGCCCATTTCCATAAACATGCTGTCTGCATTGTTGGCATGGTCGATGAATTTTTGCTTGTTCGCCTTTGGAACACCAATAACGAAACCGTCGATATAGGTCATGCTGCTTCTCCATCGATTGTCCAGCAGTGCTGACGCGAAGAGACGCTACAACCCGCATACGACTCGTCACATACGAAACATGACGACCAGTTGCGGTGTTTGTCAAATAAGGGAGTGTTTAGGGCTTTGCCGCCACTGCATCAGTCAAGGCGGACGTAACGCCCCAGATCGCGGCTGTTAAGATACAGCGCGTCGTCATGCGGCGCGGTGTTGGTCATTGCGTAGAATGACCGTGCCTCAGCTTCGCTTAACCCCATGTCGCGGTAAAAGCGGATATATTCCTGATGCACTGGGTCATTGGCGGCAAAGTCGCTCGCTTCATGACCGTCTTCATCGCGCCAGCTGTGGACGGCGAATTCTGCGGTAGGGGCGGCGCTTCGTTTTGCACCAGCCAAGAACAATTCGACACCGCCTGAACGCACCGATCCGCCATCGGGAACATAGGTCGATATCCCCGCACTGCGCACCATCCGGGCCAACGCAAGGTTTGCTTCGTCGTCCCCCGTGCCGGGGCATTCGATCATGTCGATTTGGGCGAGGCCGGGAAAGGCGCGGAGCAAGGCGCGGAACTGCGCTGGCGTTTCGCTTTCGATGCTGCCGATCAGTTCGGCGCGGTCGGGGGCGACCATGTGGAATGGGCCAAAGCTGGCGAGCGAAGTGCGGCTGGGCGCGGCATTGGCGAACTGATCAGC
>JAYVGQ010000029.1:0-32527 GCA_043771985.1 Sphingomonadales bacterium | reverse complement strand
GCCAGCGACTTTCCCGCTCGCCATGGCGCGATCATGCTGCCGTTCGACACCTTGATCGCCGCGCTTGAAAAGGCGTCACACTGATGGAAGAATCGGGCGCGCATGTCCTGACCAATGTTCTGTTTGGCGGTTCGATTTTGCTCGGCGCTGCGCTTATATCAGTGCTGATTTTCCGCCGTCTGGGCCTCGGTGCTGTGCTGGGCTATCTGGTCGCGGGCATCATTATCGGGCCCGATGGGCTGGGTCTGATAGGAGAGGCTGAAACCATCCTCAGCTTTGCCGAGATCGGCATCATCCTGTTGCTCTTCCTCGTCGGGCTGGAATTGTCACCAAGCCGCTTGTGGCTGATGCGCAAGGACATCTTGCTTTTCGGCCCCTTGCAGGTCGCGCTTTGCGGGCTTGCGATGTACGCGATTATCTACACTACTATGCCGTTGAGCTGGCAGGCGGCCTTGGCCATCGCCCTGCCGCTTGGCCTATCATCGACCGCGCAGGTCTTACCCTTGCTGCAATCACGCGGGCGACTGAAAACCGATTATGGTGAGAAGAGCTTCTCGATCCTGTTGTTTCAGGACATTTCGATTGTCCCGCTAATCACAATCATCGCGGTACTCTCGCGCGCACCAACAGCCGAAGGTGCGCCCAGCGGCGGGATGCTGGCATTATATGCGTCGATCGCGGTTGTCGGGTTGGTGTTGGCAGGGCGCTATTTGCTTTCGCCATTGCTAAAGCTCGTGGGCCGCGTTTCAGAACGCGAACTGTTTATCGTCACCGGGCTGTTCGCTGTCTGCGCCAGCGCAGCGTTGATGCAGTCACTCGGCGTATCAGCGGCGCTTGGGGCGTTTGTTGCGGGCGTGATGCTCGCGGAATCGCCGTACCGGCACGAGCTGGAGGCGGATATCGACCCGTTCCGCTCGATCCTGCTGGGGTTATTTTTTCTTGCGGTCGGGATGATGCTTGATCTTGACGTCATAGCCGCGCAGCCGCTTTTGATTGTCGGTCTGGCTGCGGCTTTGGTGCTCGTCAAAACCGGGGTGATATTTGGCCTTGGTCGCATGTTTGGCCTTAACAATTCCGCCTCGATCATCATGGCTTTGTTGCTCAGCCAGGGCGGTGAATTTGGTTTTGTGCTGTTCGCAGCGGCGCAATCGGCGCTGTTGATCGAACCGGAGGCGGCGAGTCTGTTCGGCGCGGTGGTGACGCTTTCAATGGCGACAACACCGTTCCTGATGATCCTTGCAGGCAGGCTGGCCGACAACAGTCGGGCGTCCAACGTGGCGCTTGATGATCCCAAACTGGCCGAAAATTCCAGCGTCATCATTGTCGGTCATGGCCGGTTCGGGCAAAGCGTGGGGCAGATTATGCAGGCCGCCGGGCACAGCATCACGTTGATCGACCATAAGCCCGAGCAGATCGACACCAGCGACGAATTTGGACGTAAAGTGTTTTATGGCGATGGTACGCGGATTGATCTGTTGCGCCGTGCCGGTGCCGCGCAGGCGTGCGCCATATTGTTCTGCATCGACGACCGCGAACTGGATGCCGATGCGTTAATCCCGGTGCGCCAGACATTCCCGAAAACCAAGATTTTTGTCCGCGCTTATGACAGGCTGCAAGCTATGGCGTTGATGCCGGATGCCAGTTTGCACATTACCCGAGAGGTTTTTGAATCTTCGGTGACCATGGCACGGCTGGCATTGCTGGCTTTGGGTGTTGAGAAAGACAAGGCCGCCGAAGCCGTTGCCGAATTCCGCCGACGCGACCGGATACGGTTGAAAGAACAGTTCAAAAGCGGTGACATGCACGCAGGCGCGCAGCACAGCTTTGGCGGGGTGGATTCTGACGATCCTATATTGGATGAAGCTTAGGCAGGTGCTAAACTTGGCAGCTAAGTAACCTGTTGCATTAGCCCTTCCCCAAAGCCTGCTGCATCGTGGTAATGCCGGAGCATGTATCGCCCGTTTTCTGTCCGCCTCCTGCAAGCATCGTAAAGGCCACAAATCCTCCGACCACCGCAACGATAAAGGCAGCGCTTACCCAAGCCAAATATTTGTCGATGATTTTTTTGATCGGCGCGCCGAATTTCCAGAACAATATCCCAACCAGCATAAACTGAAACGCGCGGCTAAGAACGCTGGCCCAGACGAAATCGAACAGGTTCATGTGGATAAAGCCTGCGGTGAGCGTCAGCAGCTTAAACGGGATCGGCGTTGCACCTTTTATCAGGATAATTTCGGTGCCAAATTCGCGCAGATAACAGGCAGCGGCAGGGAAGCTATCCCACAAACCCAGCGCCTTTAACAACGATACGCCGATGGTTTCATAGGCGAAATAGCCGATGGCATAACCAAACAACCCGCCCAAAACCGATGCCACTGTGCAGATAAAGCCAAAGCGCAAAGCCTTGTCAGGCCGCGCTAGGCACATCAGTCCCAGCAAAGGATGGGGAGGGATTGGGAAGAAGCTGCTTTCGACGAACGAGAAGAAAAACAGCCAACGTTCCGCATGCGGGTGCGCGGCTTTTTCGATCATCCAATTGTACAGGCGTGTTAGCATGCGTGCGGATTACTGCGCGTGCACCAGATTGTCTAAGGGAAATCCGCCATCCGATTGGGAATGGCGGACTTCGGCTTACGCATTTCGCTTACTTTTTATCGATCTTGTCGATTGCACGTTCGGCGGAATCGCCGATTTTCTTTGCCGCATTGCCGACATTATCCGCCGCATTGGTAATCGCAGCGTCTTTTTTGGATACGCCCGGATTGGCGAACAGGAAAAATCCGGCGACTACTAAAGCTACGACTAATAAAAGCAGGAAAATCCCGGTCATCCCGCCGCCTGATGTCGGTGCTGCGGCCATCATAGGGTCGTTGCGTTCGACGGTGCGTTCGATGACGTTGCCTGCGGGGTCTGTGCGTTCTGTGATACGTTCTTCAGTCATAATTGGCCTCCTTGCTGGCATAGGAAACCAGCGAGGTTAGCTTATGTTCCCTTGATACGCCGTAATCACCCGTTGTTGTGCGGGGCTGAACAACAGCGGTGTTTGCAACATGCTAGTAAACGTTGCTGCAATGCGCCGACACAGCCCCCTAGAACGCCGCGATGCCGGTGATCGCCCGGCCTAGTATCAGCGCATGCACATCGTGCGCGCCTTCATAGGTGTTGACGGTTTCAAGGTTTACCATGTGGCGGATGACTTGATAGTCTTCGCTGATGCCATTGCCACCGTGCATGTCGCGGGCGGCGCGGGCGATGTCGAGGGCTTTGCCAACATTGTTGCGTTTGACGATGGAGATCATGTCAGGGGCAAGACGGCCTTCGTCCATTAACCGGCCGACGCGTAATGAGGCCTGAAGGCCCAAAGCGATGTCAGTCATCATGTCCGCCAGCTTTTTCTGGAACAACTGTGTCGCCGCCAGTGGCTTACCGAACTGGTGCCGGTCCAGCCCATATTGGCGCGCCGCGTGCATGCAGAATTCAGCCGCCCCCAATGCGCCCCAGCTGATGCCGTAACGCGCGCGGTTTAGGCAACCAAACGGTCCTTTCAGGCCTTGCACGTCGGGCAGTAACGCGTCGTCGCCGACCTCGACATTGTCCATCATGATCATGCCGGTGGTAGAGGCGCGGAGCGAGAGCTTGCCTTCGATCTTTGGAGCCGAAAGGCCCTTCATGCCTTTTTCAAGGACAAAGCCTTTGATGCCGCCGCCATGCGCTTCGCTTTTCGCCCAAATGACAAAGACATCGGCGAACGGCGCGTTGGAAATCCAGGTTTTGCTACCGTTGATTACGTAACCGCCGTCGACTTTCTTGGCGACCGTGCGCATACCGGCAGGGTCGCTGCCCGCATCAGGTTCGGTCAGGCCAAAGCAGCCGATCAGTGTGCCAGCAGCAAGGCCGGGCAAAAATTTGCGGCGTTGTTCCTCGGTTCCGTACGCATGGATTGGATACATCACGAGGCTGGATTGCACCGAAGCCATCGAGCGATAGCCCGAATCCACACGCTCAATCTCGCGCGCAATCAGGCCGTATGCGACATAGCCAGCGCCTGCGCCGCCATAGGTTTCGGGAATGGTCGCGCCGAGTAAGCCAGCCTGTCCCATCAAAGGAAACAGTTCAGGCGCATCGATTTCGTCGCGGTATGCCTTGATGACGCGCGGTTGCAGCTCGTTTTGCGCAAAGCCGTGCGCGGCATCGCGGATCATGCGTTCTTCTTCGGTCAGCTGATCTTCAAGAGCGAAGGGGTCAGACCAGTCAAAACGTGCCAATTCGGCCATGGGATTCTCCGTTGGGTGATGCTGCGCCTTAGGCGGTTTGGCAATTTGCGGCAACACCCCGCTTTCCCCGTAACGCTTTGTCATTCCCGCGAAAGCCGGAATCCATCACCTGCACTTGCGGTTTACTCAAACGGCTGTGTAATGCTTCGCGTTTAGGTGATGGATTCCCGCCTTCGCGGGAATGACGAAGGTGGGGGTAAGGATGGTCGTTTTGTCAGCTAAGGTTGCAGAGTTGCTCGGTCGATTGGGTGCTGAAGTCCCCAAGGGTAACCTGCCAGTCCACACGCCCATAGACGGTAGCCAAATCGGTTCAGTTCCAATCGCGACCGCAGGCGGTGTTGATCTCGTATGTACCCCAGCAAACACCGCCTTCCTCGCATGGCGCACTATTCCCGCCCCGCGCAGAGGCGAACTTGTTCGCCAACTGGGGAACGCTCTTCGCACCCACAAAGCTGACCTTGCCCGCCTCGTCACGATCGAATGCGGTAAACCGATCTCCGAGGGTGAGGGCGAAGTGCAGGAGATGATCGACATCTGCGATTTCGCGGTTGGATTGTCGCGGCAATTGCATGGGCTAACGATTGCCAGCGAGCGTCCCGGCCACCGGATGATGGAACAATGGCATCCGCTGGGTCCGGTACTGATTATCAGTGCGTTTAACTTTCCGGTTGCGGTTTGGGCGTGGAATGCGGCGTTGGCGTTAGTATGCGGGAATAGCGTCATCTGGAAACCGTCTGAGAAAACGCCGCTGACGGCGCTTGCGGTGCAGGCGATACTGGACGCGGTGTTGCGCGATTTTGCCGATGCGCCCGATGGCTTGTCACAAGTCGTGATCGGCGAGCGCGACATTGGCGCCGCTTTAGTCGCTGACCACCGCGTTGCTCTAGTGTCGGCGACTGGCAGTACGAACATGGGCCGTGCGGTGGGGCAAGTTGCAGCATCGCGCTTTGCGAAGACTATTCTCGAATTGGGCGGCAACAACGCGGCGATTGTGAGCGACAAGGCTGATCTTGATCTCGCCCTGCGTGGCGTGCTGTTTTCGGCGGTCGGGACGAGCGGGCAAAGGTGCACTTCGTTGCGGCGACTGTTTGTGCAGGATGCGATTTACGATGGCTTTGTAGGTAAGCTGAAAACCGCGGCGGCGAGTATTCCGGTGGGTGATCCGCTTGATATGGGCAATCTTGCGGGACCGTTGATCGATGAAGCGGCGTTTACGCATATGCAATCGGCGCTCGCCGAGGCGCGGAAATTGGGCGCGAGCATCAGCGGCGGCGAACGGCTGGACCAGCCCGGCGTTTATGTAAGCCCCGCGATTGTCGAAATGGCCGCGCATGCAGGGCCGTGTCTTCGCGAGACTTTTGCGCCGATCCTTTACGTATTCCGCTATTCCGATTTGCAGGATGCGATCGCGCTGCAAAACAGCGTGGGTGCGGGTCTTTCCTCATCGATTTTCTCAGCTGACCTGCGCGAGTGCGAACTTTTCTTGTCCGCACAGGGAAGCGATTGCGGCATCGCCAATGTCAATATCGGTACATCGGGCGCCGAGATTGGCGGGGCCTTTGGCGGCGAGAAGGAAACCGGCGGCGGGCGCGAATCCGGCTCGGACAGTTGGAAAGCCTATATGCGCCGCGCGACCAATACGATCAATTACAGCGCCGATTTGCCACTGGCGCAGGGGGTGAAGTTTGAGCTTTAGCACCGGATTTCTGCCTTTCCCCCGATGTATCCGTATGCACAGCGGTTGCTATTTTTCGGCCCGCTTCTAAGGTCCGGCGCATCATAACGGATAGGAAACGCGCACCGTGAAAGTCGCCGCTGACAAGCTTTTGCTCTTTGGTGCGACGGGCGATCTTGCCCAGCGCATGTTGCTGCCCTCGTTGTGTGCGCTGCATATGGACGGGCTCGTGGCCGAGGATTTGCGGATCGTTGGCACTGCGCGATCACAGCATGATGACGACAGCTATCGCGCCTTTGCCCGCACGGCGCTCGACACCTATCTGCCCGACGACCGCAAGCACGCGATTGACGGATTTCTTGAACGGCTAAGCTATCAACCCCTTGATGCGTCAAAGCCCGAAGGGTTTGATGCACTGGCGGCAAAGGTTGGGCCGGTGGATGACGGGTTGGCGATTTTCTTGTCGACTGCGCCGTCGCTGTTTGAACCAACGATTGCGGGATTATCGGCAAGCGGGCTTGCGGGCGAGAAAAGCCGGATCGGTTTGGAAAAGCCACTGGGCACCGATCTCGAATCGAGCCGCCATATCAATGACGCGGTGGCATCGGCTTTCCCCGAAGACCGCATTTTCCGCATCGACCATTATCTCGGCAAAGAAACGGTGCAGAATTTGCTGGCTTTGCGCTTTGCCAACATCCTGTTTGAACCATTGTGGAACTCGGCGCACATCGACCATATCCAAATCACTGTGTCGGAAACAGTCGGCCTTGAAGGGCGCGTAAGTTTCTACGATGGGGCAGGGGCACTGCGCGATATGGTGCAGAATCATATGCTGCAGTTGCTCGCCCTGGTTGCGATGGAGCCGCCATCAAGCTTTGACGCAACCGCTGTGCGCGACGAAAAAGTTAAAGTGCTGCGCTGTCTGCGCCCGATTTCCAATGGCGACAGCGTCACCGGACAATATCGGTCAGGTGCAATCAATGGCGCGGCGGTGCCGGGCTATGACGATGAACTGGGCAAAGACAGCGACACCGAAACGTTTGTCGCGATCAAAGCGCATATCGACAATTGGCGCTGGAACGGCGTGCCGTTTTACCTGCGCACCGGCAAACGGCTTCCCGAACGCAAGACCGAAATTGTCATCCAGTTTAAGCATGTCCCGCATTCGATCTTTGCCGGAAAAGGCGCGCAGTCGCAACCGAACCGGCTGGTGATCGGCATTCAGCCCAAGGAAAATATCGGCCTGACCGTGATGGCAAAAGAACCGGGGCTGGATCGCGGCGGTATTCGTTTGCGCGAAGTTCCGCTGGATATTTCGATGCCCGATGCCTTTGCCGGGCCGAAAAAGCGGATTGCGTACGAGCGATTGTTGCTAGACCTGATCGAGGGCGACCAGACATTGTTCGTCCGCCGCGACGAGGTGGAGGCACAATGGGATTGGGTCGATGCCATCCGCGCCGGATGGGTGGAGAATGGCCTGAAGCCGAAAAACTACACATCGGGCAGCTGGGGGCCATCGGCGGCGATTGCGTTGGCCGAGCGGGGCGGGGTGACGTGGTATGAGTGATTTGTTTCGCGCCAAGACGCTAAGGCGCAAAGGCCTAATATTGCGCGGCAGCGCCCTTCAAAGATTTGACTCACACGAAGCCACGAAGCCACAAAGAAGGAAAATTGGCGAGCGTCTTTGTGGCTTTGTGGCTTCGTGTGAAATAATCGACGGACGCTCCGCGTCGGACTGGGACGCCCATCTTTGCGCCTTAGCGTCTTTGCGCGAAAAATCTTTTGGAGTTCCAGCATGAACCCCGCAATTAGAACCGTCACGCAACGCATCGTCGAAAAATCGCGCGATAGCCGTCAGCGCTATCTCGACCTAATTGCGCGCGAAGGCGACAAAGGCATCAACCGCGCTACCATGTCGTGCGGCAATCTGGCGCATGGCTTTGCCGCGAGTGGTGAGGATAAGCCTGCGATCCGCACAGGTCGCGCGATGAACATCGGCATTGTCACTGCCTATAACGACATGCTGTCGGCGCATCAGCCCTATGGCCGCTATCCCGAAGCGATCAAATTATTCGCCCGCGAAGTCGGCGCGACAGCGCAGATTGCAGGCGGCGTTCCTGCGATGTGCGATGGCGTGACGCAGGGGCAGATGGGGATGGAGCTGTCGCTGTTCAGCCGCGATACGATTGCGCTATCGACCGCAGTTGGCCTTAGCCATGCGATGTTTGAAGGCGCGTTGCTGCTTGGTATTTGTGACAAGATTGTTCCCGGACTGTTGATCGGAGCATTACGATTTGGTCATTTGCCGACGATCTTGGTGCCAGCAGGGCCGATGCCATCGGGGCTTGCCAATAAAGAAAAGCAACGCATCCGGCAGCTGTTTGCCGAAGGGAAAGCCAGCCGCGAAGAATTGCTGGAGGCAGAAGCTGCATCTTATCATGGCGCTGGAACGTGCACATTTTACGGTACCGCCAATTCAAACCAGATGATGATGGAAGTCATGGGCCTGCATATGCCGGGCGCTGCGTTCGTTAATCCGGGCACGAAATTGCGCACCGAGCTGACTCGCGCCGCAACGCATCGGCTGACAGAAATCGGCAAAGATGGCGACTACCGGCCTTTGGGGCTGTGCATCGATGAAAAGGCGATTGTAAACGCGTGCGTTGGTTTGCTGGCGACCGGCGGATCGACCAACCATGCGATCCATATCCCCGCGATTGCGCGTGCGGCGGGTATCCAGATTGACTGGCAAGACCTCGACGAACTCTCCGCTGCTGTGCCGTTGATCGCGCGGGTTTATCCCAACGGGTCGGGCGATGTGAACCATTTCCACGCGGCGGGCGGCATGGGTTTTGTTATCCGCGAATTGCTCGATGCCGGCTTGCTCCACCGCGATATCATGACTGTCGGGGCCGATGATCTGACGGGGTATGGGCAGGAGCCGGTGATGGACGGCGAGGCGCTCACATGGCGCAATGCTCCTGCCGAGTCAGGCGACGACGCGATGCTACGAGCCCCAGCGACGCCCTTTATGGCGGATGGCGGCATGCGGCTGGTGCAGGGCAATTTGGGCCGTGCGACGTTTAAGACCAGCGCCGTCGATCCGTCGCGCTGGATTACCGAAGCGCCCGCGCGCGTGTTCCACAGCCAAGAGGACGTGCAGGCGGCCTTTAGGGCAGGTGAGCTTGACCGCGATGTTGTTGTCGTTGTCCGCTTTCAGGGGCCGCGCGCCAATGGGATGCCAGAGCTGCATAAGCTGACCACGCCGCTCGGCATCTTGCAGGATCGCGGGTTTAAGGTCGCGATGGTTACTGATGGCCGTATGTCCGGCGCATCGGGCAAGATCCCCGCTGCGATCCATTGCACACCCGAAGCCTTGGGCGGTGGCCCGCTGGCCTTTGTGCAAGACGGCGATATCATTCGATTGTGTGGGCATGACGGGTTGTTAAACGTCAAAGCTGACCTTTCCACTCGCACTGCTGCCGCTGCACCGCCGGTTGAGGAAGGCATGGGGCGAGAGCTGTTTGCGATGCTGCGATTGGGTGCGGATGGTGCCGAAAAAGGCGGGTCAGCAATGCTGGCGATGGCGGGGTTGTGATGCAAATCGTCGCCATCGACATTGGCGGAACGCACGCCCGTTTTGCTTTGGCCGAGGTGGATGCTGGCCGCGTCATACGCCTCGGCGAACCGGTTACGATGAAGACCGCCGAACACGCGTCGTTCCAGACCGCGTGGGAAGCGTTCGATGCGATGCTCGACCAACCCATCCCGCGCGCCGTCGCCATTGCCATCGCAGGGCCGGTGACGGGCGAGGTGATCAAATTCACCAATAATCCGTGGATCATTCGGCCCGCATTGATCAACGAACGGCTAAACGTTGATGCGTTCACTTTGGTCAATGATTTCGGCGCCGTTGGTCATGCTGTGGCGCAGGCTGAGCCGGAACATTTCGAACATCTGTGCGGCCCCGACGAACCCTTTGCCAGCGAAGGCACAGTCAGCATTATCGGCCCCGGCACCGGCCTTGGCGTTGCGCATATTCATCGTCATGCTGGCGGCTATCATGTGCAAGCGACCGAAGGCGGTCATGTCGATTTTGCCCCGCTCGATAGCATAGAGGATGCAATCTTGGCGCGTTTGCGGCATCGGTTTACGCGGGTTTCGACTGAGCGTGTGGTGTCTGGCCCCGGCCTGACCGGCATTTACGAAACACTCGCAGCCATAGAGGGCCGTGCGATCCAGCAGTTGGATGATAAGGCCTTATGGGCACTCGGCATGAGCGGCGAGGACAGTCTGGCCAGCGCCGCTGTCGACCGGTTCTGCCTGTCGCTAGGCAGCGTTGCGGGCGACATTGCGCTGGCACAGGGCGGCTTTGGCGGCGTGGTCATTGCGGGCGGTCTGGGTCTGCGGATTAAGGACATTTTGCTGCGTTCGGGCTTTGACCAACGTTTCCGCGCCAAGGGCCGGTTTGAAAAGCTGATGGCCGCGATACCGGTTAAACTTATTACGCATCCGCAACCCGGTCTGTTCGGGGCGGCTGCCGCCTTTGCCAAGGAACACCAATCATGAAGCCAATCGAGACCATCATGCGGACCGCACCGGTTATTCCAGTGCTGGTAATTGAGGATGCGGCGTACGCGCAGCCGATTGCGCAAGCGTTGGTTGCCGGCGGTTTGCGCGTATTGGAAGTGACGTTGCGGACCGCAGCGGCGCTGGATGTTATCCGCGAGATGAAGAAGGTCGAAGGCGCAATCGTCGGTGCAGGCACTGTGCTGAACGAGGCTGATCTGCGCGCTTCGCTGGATGCAGGCGCAGAGTTCATTGTCTCCCCTGGCCTTACTGAGCCATTGGGCAAAGCGGCGGTCGCCAGTGGCATCCCGTTCCTTCCCGGTACAGCCAATGCAGGCGACATCATGCGCGGGCTTGATCTGGGGCTGACACATTTCAAGTTTTTCCCTGCCGAGGCATCGGGCGGGATCGCGGCGTTAAAGGCGATCGCTGCGCCATTTGGCATGGCAAAATTCTGCCCGACTGGCGGGATCAGTCTTGCGACTGCGCCCAATTGGCTGGCGGTCGAGCCGGTATTGTGCGTCGGTGGCAGCTGGGTAGTCGGTAAAGGTGCGCCGGATATTGCGGCGATTGAGGCGGCAGCGATTGAAGCGGCTGGGTTAGGTCAATGACCAAGATTGCGGACCTCAATGCGCGGCTGCAGGAAATGCACGCGCTGACTAGCCAAGCTCCGCTGTATAATCCTGTGTTCCAACTCAGCCTTGATTTGTCGCGGCAGATCGAGGGCGGCGAGCTGGGCTATAAAGGGCTGAATGCTCTAGTCTCGGAATTGGAATGCGATGCGTTGCAGTCTCGCGCGACAAAGCTACACCGCTTGCTGGCCCCGGTATCGGTGGCCGAAAATGACGTGGCTTTGGCCAAGGCGGGGCAGGACGAAACGTTCGAAGCCTTTGCCGCGCGCTGGGCAACGCCCGTCCAACACATCGTTTTCACTGCGCACCCCACGTTTTTGCTAAACGGCGCGCAAAGCGATGCGGTGGCGCAGGCAGCAACCAAGGGCGAAATCAGCGAGCAGATGGTCTGTGTCGCCGATCATAACCGCGACGATGTGACGCTGGATTACGAACATGCCGAGGCGATGGCGGCGATTGGTCGGGCAGCAAGCGCGCGGGATCATCTGTGCGCGCATTTGTTCGACCAGGCATCGACGCGTTGGCCGAAAGAATGGCGCGGGCTGCGTCCGATGCCGTTCCGGTTTGCGACGTGGGTTGGCTATGACATGGATGGCCGCACCGATATCGGCTGGGCCACCAGCATGCATTACCGGTTGCGCGAAAAAGCGATGCGTTTGGCGAATTACGCCGCGATGCTGGCAGATATCGGGGCTGCGCTTGATATTGCAGGGCAGCTTTCGCGGGCGGCGGCACATGCCGAGGCAATGGCCGCGTTGCTGCGCACCAACCTTGACGCGCCTGCCGATTTGTCAGTAGCGGCCAACCAATTGACCGCGGATGATACGGATAAACTGGTATCGCTGACCCCGATAATTGAGGCGCTGGAGGCGTTGGCGGAAACTGCCGAAGCAGCGCCAGCCAAGGCTTTGTTGGTGCTGACTTCGGCGATGCGCGCTGATGGCCTTGGCATGGGCTGGATCCATTTTCGCGTCAACGCATCGCAGCTGAATAACGCCATCCGCCGGCGGATTGATACCGAACAGAAGCTCGATTTGTCGAGCCGAAGCGCTTTGATCCGGCTGCGCGCTTTGCTGAAATCCGCTAAGCCGCTGCGCACGAATTTTGCGGCCCTGTCGATTGAGGACACAACGGCGCTGCGCGTGTTCCTGTCGATGGCACAGATATTGAAACATATCGATGCCGACGCGCCGATCCGCATGTTGATCGCCGAATGCGAAGAACCACAGACGGTTTTGGCCGCTTTGTATTTCGCGCGGTTGTTCGGGGTGGAGGACAAGGTTGATGTCTCGCCTTTGTTTGAAACCGAAAGTGCGATGGAACATGGCGGGCGGTTCCTTGACGCTTTGCTCGCTGAACCTGCCTATCAGGATTACGCCCGCGCGCGTGGCCGGGTGGCGATCCAGACCGGCTTTTCCGATGCGGGACGTTTTGTCGGACAACTGCCTGCTGCGCTTGCCATTGAGCGGCTGCAAAGCCGGTTGGCGCGGACAATGGCCAAGCATAAACTCACTGATGTTGCCGCGCTGATTTTCAACACGCACGGCGAATCGATGGGGCGCGGCGCGCATCCTACAAACTTTGCCGACCGGCTGACTTACCCGCTTAGCATATGGGCGCGGCGGCAATTTGCCGAAAACGCGATAAAGCTGGAGCCTGAGGTTAGCTTTCAAGGCGGCGACGGCTATCTGTTTTTCCGCACGCCCGAATTGGCCTACGCCACGTTGGTGCGCATCGCCGAGGTTGAGCATAAGGCGCTGCCAAGCGAAGACGATCCCTTTTACGCGCAGACCGATATCAGCCTAGATTTCTATCGCGGCATCCGGCGGGTGCAGCGCGATTTTCTGGCGTCGCGGACCTATGCCCGTTCGCTGACCGCCTTTGGGTTGGGGCTGCTGAACGATACCGGGTCGCGCAAATCGCGGCGGCAGTTTGATGTTGACGCCAACCGGGCGATGTCGCTGCGCCAAATCCGCGCGATCCCACACAATGCGATACTGCAACAATTGGGTTATCCGGTGAACCTGATTGCGGGAACGGGAACTGCGGCGGGCGACGATGTTGAAACCGTTGCCGAGCTGTTGAATGTGTCCCCGCGCGGGCGGCAGATTATCCGTATGCTGCGCGCGTCAAACCGGCTGGCGAGTATCAAATCGGTTGCAGCGTATGGCGAGCTTTTCAACTCTGCTTACTGGGCCAGCCGACCGTATCGCGGCACTGAAAGCTTTTTGGAGCCAGCATGTTTGTCGCTGGCCGAGCGTTTGACCACCGATGATCGCAACAGCGCGTTCCGCACGCTAACGTCGCGGTTGCGCGTTGATGCCTTGAAACTGCACCGGTTGTTGAAACTGGTCGATAGCGATGTCGAAGTTGCAGGCCGCGAAGATCTGCGCCGGTCATTGGGCGTGCTGCAAGCACTACGATTGGCATTGATGCAGCATCTGTTTTTGCTCGCGGTGCAAGTCCCCGCATTCTCACGCTCCAACGATATCAGCCGCGATGATGTGTTGGAGATGGTCTTTGCGATGCGCATCGACGATGCGCTCGATCAATTTCGCCGCGCCTTTCCCGTGTCCGCGCCCAGCATCGATGATTTTGATGTGATAGAGGCTACCGATTATCCCGACGGTGCAGAGCAAGCCTATGCCGGAATTCATGCGAGCTTTATCGAACCCATGGCCCAATCCTACGCGTTAATCCTGCGTATTGGCACCGCGATCGCCAACCATTTCGGCGCACATGGGTGAGCGCGAAATTGTCTGACGAATTGTGTTCCGGTCAAATTGCAATCGATTGTTGCGCTCACGTAGAATCCGCGTAGAACACGTCCCGAGGACTGGTATAAATGCCAGCGGTGAGGAGATGGTATGGCGCAGGCAATGACAGCGGCAGGTGGGACTTCAACAGGGTTGAAGCCAATTCTGTCGGGCTCAAAAATCCTCCAGATGAATCTGGGCTTCCTTGGCCTGCAATTCAGCTTCGGTCTGCAGCAAGCGAATATGACGCCGATCTGGGCGTATCTTGGCGCGGATGAGGCGGACTTTCCCTGGCTGGGCATAGCTGGACCGCTGACCGGACTTATCGTGCAACCGATTATCGGCGTGATGTCGGATCGTACGTTGTCCAAATGGGGACGCCGCACGCCTTATTTCCTGATCGGTGCGATTATGTGCATGGCGGGGCTGTTTTTCATGCCGCTGTCGCAAAGCATTTTGATGGCGTTTTCTATCCTGTTCATCCTCGACGTCGGCAACAATGTGACGATGGAGCCGTATCGCGCTTATGTGAATGACCGGCTTGACGAACAGCAACGCGGCTTTGGCTTTCTGTCGCAAAGTGCGTTTACCGGTCTCGCCCAATGCCTTGCCTATGCCAGCCCGTTCCTTTTGGTGACATGGTTCGGCGTATCGAAAATCGCTGAGCCGGGGCAGATTCCGGATTACACAAGAATAGCGTTTTATATCGGCGCGGTGCTGTCGATTGCGACGATCCTTTGGTCGATCTTGCGCGTTCCAGAATTGCCGCTGACGCAAAACGAACGGACGCGGATCGAAAAGCTGCCAAAATCTTTCGCGTCCTATTTCACCGAAATTGGTGAGGCGGTCCGTGAAATGCCAACAGCGATGCGATCAATGGCGTGGATGAGTGTTTTCCAATGGTATGCGATGTGTTGCTATTGGGGTTATCGCACGCCGGCGATTTCCAAGGCGCTGTTTGGCACATCTGATGCCAGCACGGCGCAGTTTCGCGATGCTGATTTGCTGTCTGGGCCAATGGGCGCGTTCTACAACTTGATTGCCTTTGCCACTGCCTTTGCGATGATACCGGTCGCGCGGAAAATGGGCGCGTCGAAACTGCACGGGGTGGCGCTGGTGCTTGGCGGGCTTGGCATGATCGCGTTGCCAATGACCAGCAGCCTGCCGGTCATGTGGGTCATGATGGCGTTTATGGGGCTTAGCTGGGGGTCAATCATGGGCAACCCCTATATCGTGCTCGCGAACGCGATTCCGGCGGAACGCACCGGCGTGTATATGGGCATTTTCAATATGATGATCTGTGCACCGATGCTGTTATACGCAGCGACGATGACGTTTATGTACAAGCCATTGTTGGGCGGTGACCCGCGTAACGTGATGATCTTTGGCGGCGTGTGTATGGTGATTGCCGCTTTTGCGGTGTTTAGGATTAAAGAGCCGCAGAGCAACACAGCTTTGGCCTGATTTGGGCTTGTAAGCATTAGGGCGCGCTTGCACTAAGCAGACGATGACGCACTTTTTGACCTTGCACGGGAAAGCCGTTTCCATAATCCTTGAGTTGCCACCGGGTGAAGCGCCTTTGTGGCGCTATTGGGGGCTGCGTTTACCAGACGATGCCGCACTGCCGCCGTTGCGCGCGTGGCGGCCAACGCCCAGCTTTAGCCTTGATTTTGACCAGCCGCTGTCGATTTTTCCGGGTCTTGGCGTGGGCTGGTTTGGCGAAAGTGCATTGCTTGCGCATCGGGCGGGCAACGACTGGACCTTTCAGGCGGCGTCGTGTGCGATTGAGCGGAACGGGCAAGTGGCCGTCGTTCGACTGAACGATGATGTTGCAAAGATTGGCGTGACCATCACACTAGACCTTAACGCCGAAAGCGATGTCCTGACGATTTCGACGACGCTGACGAATTTGGGTGACGCAACGCTTGACGTGCAATGGCTGGCGGCGGGGGTAGTGCCGTTGCCGAGCGACGCCCGCGAAGTGCGGTCGTTCGGCGGGCGGCATAATGACGAATTTGTGCCCGTCACCGATGCGCTGACCCGCAGCACATGGCGGCGGGAAAACCGTCGCGGGCTGACGTCGCATGATTGCTTTCCCGGCGCGATTGTGGAGGCGGCGGGCGTAACCTACGCCGCGCAACTGGCCTGGTCGGGCAATCATGCACAGAGCGTTGAATGGCTCGATGATGGCCGCTTTCAATGGCAAATGGGCGAGTGGCTAGCCCCCGGCGAAGTGCGGCTGGCGGCGGGCGAGAGCGTCACGACACCCGAAATGCTGGCGACATGCGGTGCGGATGCCAATGCTGTCGCACAGAATTTCCATGCCGCAATCCGGCAGAGGATTACTTGGCCGGGCGTCACGATGAAGCCCCGTCCGGTGCATTTGAACACATGGGAGGGGTTCTATTTCGACCATGACGAAGCTGCACTGATGGAACTTGCGGATGCAGGCGCGGCTGTCGGCATCGAACGCTTTGTGCTGGATGATGGTTGGTTTGAAGGCCGCAACGATGACACATCGTCGCTTGGCGATTGGTGGACTGATACAGCGAAATATCCGAACGGGTTGAAGCCGCTGGCCGATCACGTCGTGGGCCTTGGCATGGAATTCGGTTTGTGGGTCGAGCCGGAAATGGTGAGTCCTGACAGCGTGCTATACCGCGCGCGTCCCGACTGGGCATTGGCGACACCGGGGCGGCCCGTTATCACGGCGCGCAACCAGCTGGTCCTCGACATGGCAAAGCCAGAGGTTAGCGATTATCTGTTCGAGAAGATTGCGGCTTTGCTGACCGAATTGCCGATCAGCTATCTGAAATGGGACCATAACCGCGACCTGACAACGGCGGGTGCGCAGCCGCGTTATCGAAAGCAGATCGAGGCGGCCTATGCGCTGATGGCGCGATTATGCGCAGCCTTCCTGCATGTCGAGATTGAGGCATGCGCGGGCGGTGGCGGACGGATTGATGCAGGAGTTATCCGGCATACGCACCGTTTTTGGACCAGCGACAATATCGACGCTGCCAGCCGTGTTTCTATTCAGCGCGGCTTTCTGCAGTTTATGCCGCCAGAGCTGATGGGGTCGCATATCGGTGCGTCACCCGCGCACGCAACGGGACGCAGCCAATCGATCGACTTTCGCGGGGCCGTTGCGTTACCGGGGCATTTGGGCGTGGAGCTGGATGTCCGCAAATTGGACGATGCCGACCGGGCAAAGCTGGCAGAGTGGATTGCCACGTACAAGGCGCATCGCGACCGGCTGCACCACGGCAAAGTCTGGCAGGGCAAAAGCAATGACAGTTTACTGTGGCAAGCGCACGGCGATGCCGATGGTGTGTTGCTGTTCGTGTACCGCGTTACACCGCAATCGCTTCGCCATGCGCCTGTCGTAAGATTGCCGATGCTAGATGCTAGCCGGCGCTATCACGTTGATGGCATGAAATATGACGGTGCATGGCTGGTCCAACACGGCCTATCATTGCCGCCGATGAAGGCCGAGACCAGCCTGATGATCGAAGTGAAACCCGCATGACATTCGACCCGGCAGAACATCCGCACCGCCGGTATAATCCGTTGCGCGATGAATGGATTTTGGTGTCACCGCACCGCGCCAAGCGTCCGTGGCAGGGCGAGGAGGATGCGCCCGATGTGAAGACGCGAGCAGCGCATGATCCGGAGTGCTATCTGTGCGCGGGCAACGCGCGGGTCACGGGAGAAGTGAATCCCGATTATTCGGGTACGTTTGTTTTCGCTAACGACTTCGCCGCTTTGCTGCCCGATGCACCAGCACCCGCCGGCGGTGACGCGCTGTTCCGCGCACAGGGCGCGCGCGGATTAAGCCGTGTCATTTGCTTCTCTCCCGATCACGGCAAAACGCTACCCGAACTTCCACTCACTCAAATCGAGGGTGTCATCGATACTTGGGCTGCGCAGATCGCGGAACTCGGCGCGACCTATGCCAATGTGCAGGTGTTTGAAAACAAAGGCGCGGTGATGGGCTGTTCCAACCCGCATCCGCATGGGCAGGTCTGGGCGACGGATTATGTCCCGCAGGAATTGGCAACCGAAGACCGTACTCAAGCGGCATGGGAGGGTGCACAACCTATGCTGCTTGACCTTGCCGAGCGTGAGGCAGGCGGACCGCGTATTGTGGTGGAAACCACTCACTGGCTGGCGATTGTTCCCTATTGGGCAAGCTGGCCGTTTGAAACGTTGCTGCTACCGCGCTTTTCGGTGCAGCGATTGCCTGACTTGACACCCGAGCAGCGCGCCGATCTGGCCGTCGCGCTTAAAGAACTCACCGCACGTTACGACAATCTCTTCCGCTGCTCCTTTCCATACTCAATGGGCTGGCACGGCGCGCCGTTTACTGATGGGGCAAAGGAGCATTGGCAGCTTCATGCCCATTTCTATCCACCGTTGCTGCGCTCTGCCTCGGTGCGTAAGTTCATGGTCGGCTATGAAATGCTGGCAGAGGCGCAGCGCGATTTGACACCCGAACAAGCGGCTGAACGGTTGCGCGCGGTACCGTCTGTTCATTTTCGCGAGGGAACATGATCGACGCATTAAACACGCTGTTTCGTGACAGCTTTGGGGCGTCACCGACGCTGGTCACACGCGCGCCGGGGCGGGTGAATTTGATCGGCGAGCATACCGATTACAATGACGGCTTTGTGTTGCCCTGTGCCATTTCCAAACAGACGATGGTGGCGGTTCGCCTGCGTAGTGACGGTATGGTCAACATCGTCGCGGGTGATTTGGACGGGGCTAGCACAAGCTTCTTCCTCAACGCTCCAATCCTGCCCGATGCCGATGCGCCATGGTCCAACTATGTGCGCGGCATGGCGCATTTTCTTCGGGCCGAGGGGCTTGAGTTTCCCGGTGTTGATATGGCGATTTTAGGCGATATGCCGCAGGGGGCGGGGCTATCGTCTTCGGCAGCGCTTGAAAACGCGTCGGGTCTAGCGTTCGTAACACTTGCCGGACAGCCTGATTTCGACCGCACGCGTCTGGCGCAAATTGGCCAACGCACAGAGCATGAATTCGCCGGATGCAAATGCGGAATCATGGATCAATTGGTCAGCGCGCGGGCGGAGGCCGGATCAGCGCTGCTGATCGATTGCCGCAGCCTTCAGGTGCAGCCTGTAGCAATTCCAGACGATGTAGCGATTTTGATTGTGCATTCAGGGATCAGCCGTGGCCTGGTCGATGGCGAGTATAATGCGCGCCGTGCGCAATGTGAAGCGGCGGCGGCGTACTATGGCGTCGCGGCGTTACGCGATCTGGCAACGCTTCCCGAACACGGCGCTTTAGATGATGTTGCGTGGCGGCGCGCGCGGCATGTGATCTCCGAAAATGCCAGAACGCTAGCGGCTTCAGATGCGCTGACGCGCAGCGATCTTTCTACTCTTGGGCAGTTAATGGCTGAGTCGCACGCATCGATGCGCGACGATTTTGAGATTACTTTGCCGGCGATCGACCAACTCGTGGCCATTCTCGCCGATGCCATTGGCGATGCAGGTGGCGCCCGCATGACGGGTGGCGGATTTGGTGGTGCGGTGGTTGCTTTGGTCGCTAATAATCAACTGGATTCCGTGATCAATGCGGTTTGTGAACACTACCAAACGCCAAACGGGCAACCGCCCGAAATCATGGTCGAGCAACCCTGTGCTGGTGCCTCGCTGATCCTCTAACCTACAAGCGGTTTGCCGTTCCTATCACCCATATTGCAATCGATTGTCGTTTTTGCTGGAAAATGTGAAATCCGGCGTTAATAGCGGTGTGGATTGAGGATTGGGAGCATCGCTGTGAATTTCGAGGCGTCGAAAAATGGAACGACGCGCTGGACTGCCGAGCACGTCGCGGCGCTGGCGGATGCTGCGATTCCGCAAATGCGCATCATCGACGCGCCCGATGTGACTCCCGCGATTCCCGGCCTGATGCTGTGGGATATGTGGCCGGTGCAGCTGCATAATGGCGCGACGGTGATTGTCGATGGCTGGGAGATGTGGGTTATCATGTCGGCGGCCCGCGAATTGCATCCTGATACCCGTCATGATGTCGCGCGTTTGCGGCTTGCGCTGTATCGCAACGGCGAATGGCGCGATTGCGGTGATCTACTTCCCGAGGCGCTGAACCCTGGCGCACGCGAATGGGCGGGATCGACTGTGTATGATCCGGCGACGGGTGCACTGACATTATTCTACACCGCAACCGGCAGACGCGGCGAAGCATCGCGGTCGTTTGAACAGCGGCTTTTTCAAACCACCGGCAGTTTGGAAATCGACGACGGCGAAATCAGCACAGCCGGCTGGTGCGAACCGTTTGAAAACATCCTTAGCGACGACCACCATTATGTCGTAGCGCGCGAAGCAGAGGGCCGACCCGGCCATATTAAAGCATTCCGCGACCCGTATCATTTCCGCGATCCCGCCGATGGTAAAGATTACCTGTTGTTCACAGCATCGCTGAAAGCATCCACCAGCGAGTTCAACGGCGTGGTCGGTATTGCCGTGGCGGATGGCGACGGCTTTGCCCAGTGGACGTTGCTGCCGCCTTTGCTATCGGCGGATGGGTTGAACAACGAAATGGAGCGCCCTGTGCTGCGCGTGCACCACGGCCTTTATTACGCGTTCTGGTCCACACAGCGGCGCACATTTGCCCCTGATGGCCCATCGGGTCCTAACGGCCTTTACGGCATGGTTGCGGACACTTTGTTAGGTCCGTACCGTCCGTTGAATGGCAGCGGTTTGGTCGCTGCCAATCCGCTGGAGGAACCGCTGCAAACCTATAGCTGGTGGGTGACGGCAGGCTTGGAAGTCGCAGGCTTTATTGACCATTGGGGGCTGAAAGGCCGCAACCTTGAGGCCAACCCCGATCTGGTAATCAGCCAATTCGGTGGCACTCCGGCACCACGTTTTCGCATTGCGCTGGACGGTGATAAGGCACACATTGTCTCGTCATGAGCAAGACGCGTTATGGTTTGGTCGAGGCAGGCGGCACGAAATTCGTGCTCGGCGTTGCGACGGATAAAGACACCATCGAGGCCACAGCACGAATTGATACCACAACACCCGATGAAACTATCGGCGCGATGGTCGATTGGTTTCGTGGGCAAGGCGCGTTGAATGTGATCGGCGTTGCCAGTTTCGGTCCGCTGCAGCTTGATCGACAGTCACCGTCATGGGGCCATATCGGCCAAACGCCAAAGCCGCATTGGAGCGGAGCTGACATCGCGGGGCCATTGCAAGCCGCGTTTGCCTGCCCGGTTGCAATTGACACCGACGTTAATGGTGCTGCGCTCGCGGAGTATCATTGGGGTGCCGGGCAGGGGCAGTGCGCAATGCTCTATTTCACCATCGGCACAGGCGTTGGTGGCGGCGCAGTTGTGAACGGCCAGATTTTGCACGGACTAAGCCACCCCGAAATGGGTCATATGTCCTTGCCGCGCCATCCCGACGATCTTGAGTTTGCCGGGACATGCCCATTCCACGGTGCATGCCTTGAAGGGCTGGCGAGTGGTCCATCGATCAAGGCGCGGTGGGGGATGTCGCTGTCACAGCTTCCCGCCGATCATCCTGCGCATGACATTATCGCGTTCTATATCGCGCAAACGGTTGTGACGATGCAGGCGATTTTTGCGCCCGGCCGCGTTATTTTTGGCGGCGGTGTTATGGGAACTCCGGGGTTGATTGACCGCGTGCGGCGACAGGCAGTGATGCTTGGCAGCGGCTATTTCCGGGGCGACGCAAACCAGATTGTTGTGTTGCCGGGCCTTGGCGACAAAGCCGGATTGCTCGGCGCGCTGGCGTTGGCGCAATCGGTTTAAGTTGAATTCCGCACAACCAACTCGGGTTGCAAGATAACCGAATCGGTATCCTCACCCGCAATCCGGCGGAGCAACATATCGACCAGATGATCGGCGCCCGCTGTCAGGTCTTGGCGTACCGTGGACAGCCGCGGAAACGTATGTTCGGTCAACTCAAGTCCGTCATAGCCGATAACTTTCACATCATCGGGGACCGACAAACCGAATTCGGCGAGCACGCGCAATGTGGTCATCGCGATAACATCCGATGCCGCGATGATACCTTGCGGGCGTTCAGCAGCGGATCCAAGGAAACTTGTGATGTCGGGGTGCGCTGCCTCAGCCATCAGGTGCGCCGGGAAAACGGTGATGTCGCCGCCAAGGCCAGCAGCGTTCATCGCGTCACGGCATCCCTGCAGCCGCAACTCAAATTCAAGCGCATTGGGATCGCCAAAAAAGGCAAGGCGCTGGCAACCGCGTTCAATTAAATGCGCGGTCGCCAATTCGCCGCCCAATCGGTTGTCGGACCCGACCGAGCAATGCACTTGCCCGGCGCTATGACCACCCCACACGACCAATGGCCGATAACGTTTGGCGACTTTGTCGAGGACCGCAGCTTGATCTGACTGGCCGATAACAATGGTGCCATCAACCCGGCCTGAATCGACAAACCGATTAAGCCAGTCTTCATCGGTCGGGATAACGCGTGATAGGACAAGGTCATAGCCTTTTTCGGTCAGCGCATCGGCGAGCAGCCCCAGCATCGTAATAAAAAACGGGTCGGAAATATGCTGCCCGGTTTCGTGGCCCAGCGGAATAACCACACCGATCGCGCCCGTTTTTTGGATACGCAAGTTGCGCGCCATGATATTGGGCCGGAAATCATATTCGCGCGCAAGGGCTTTAATACGGTCACGGGTTTTTTGGCTGATCAGGCCGGTGTCTGATAACGCCCGCGATACTGTTCCCGGCGACACTCCCGCAATCTTTGCCAGATCGCTGATATTCCGGATACGTACGGTTTCTGTCACTTTTGTTGTCCCCAAAGCTACATAACCAGCTTTAGCCTCACTTGTTCCGCTAATTTGCGGTGAACGCAACAAAAAATGCGACTTTCGTGCAACACTATTACAAAATGTGACTCTTTCGCGCTAACAATTTGCAAACGATTGCTAAAAAGTTGGGTGTGCGATCGCGGAAAGGAGGCTTCGCGATGCAATTCCGCCCAGATGAATGCGCACAAACGGGCGAATGCGCAAGATTCGCCATAGTTTCTCGTTTGATTGTGAACGAAACAACCAGTCAGGGCTTGCATTTGCAATCGATTGCATGATACATCGCAATCGATTGTCAATCCGAAGAGATTCGTGCAATTTAGGAACCGCTCGGGTAACGAGCATTTAAGGGGAGGTCCCATGAAGAAAAACGAACTGAAAAGCGTTGCGTCGCTGACCGCGATTGCACTGCTAAGCATTGCTACGCCTGCTTATGCGCAGGATAATGCTGCCGCTGCTGACGAAGCTACCGAAGAAGAATTTGACGGCCTTGATGCTATCGTCGTGACCGCTTCTGGCCGTGATCGCACACAGATCGAAACTTCTGTTTCGGTGACGAGCCTTGACGCGCAGCTGATTCAGGATTTTCAGCCAAGTTCAGAAGCCGAAGTTTTCAAACTCCTTCCTGGCATTCAAGTTCCCGGCACATCGGGACCCGGCGGTAACTCCAACATCGCTGTTCGCGGCCTTCCCGTTGCAACTGGCGGCGCGCCGTTTGTGCAGCTGCAAGAAGACGGCCTGCCGGTCGTACTGTTCGGCGATATCCAGTTCGGCAACAACGACTATTTCACCAAATTCGATGCGACCGTTGCTAATGTTGAGGCTGTTCGCGGCGGTTCAGCGACAACTTTTGCCTCGCAAGCGCCCGGTGCCGTCATCAACTATATCTCCAACTATGGTGATAAAGAAGGCGGCTATGTCGAGCTGAAAAAAGGCATTGATTACAGCGAAACACAAATCAATTTCCGCTATGGCGGTGCGCTTACCGATAGCATCAAATTCCACGCCGGCGGCTTTTTCAAAAAGGGCCGCGGCCCGTTAAACGCTGGATATAACACCAGTGACAGTGTGCAGATCAAAGCCAACATCACTAAAGAATTTGATGACGGCAAAGGTTTCTTCCGGATGTTGTTCAAATGGGCAGATACCGCAGAGCCGAACTATACCGGTGCGCCAGCACTCGCCACGATTACAGGCGGCGTTGTCAGCAACGTTCGTCCTTTCCCTGGATTTGATGGCCGCAGCGACACCAACTATTCCAACCTGAACCAAAGCTTCCTGATCTATAATCGTGATGGCGCGTTGGAACGCGTGAAGATGGACGGCATTACCACCAAGCAGAAATCAATCGGTGCACAATTCCAATATGATTTCACCGATAACTTCAGCGTCAGCAACAATGCGCGTTGGTCAAGCATCAGCGGCGGTTTTGCTGCACCGTTCCTTGGCATTGGCACACGTGCCAGTGTTCTGGGCTCGACCGTCAATGGACGCACCGTTGCCGCAATCCGCTATGCCAGCGGGCCAAGCGCAGGCCAGCTTTATACAGGCACGTATGTTGACAACAACGTCAACGTAAAAACCAACATCCGCGATCTGGGCAGCTTCGTCAACGATCTGGTTCTGTCCGGAAAGTTTGATGCGGGTTTTGCCGAAGTCACAGCGCGTGCAGGCTATTTCTACATGGATCAAACCATTGCGATGGATTGGCACGTGAACAAATCGCTGCGCGAATTGAGCGGTAACAACCCGTCGCAGCTGGACCTTTTTGACAGTGCGACTTTGACCACTGCGGCCAACCGCATCACCACAGAGGGCATTTCCGGTTACAACAATAACTGGGGCAGCTGTTGCGCACGCGACTATGATTTGTCCTATACCAATACAGCGCCTTATGCGCAGCTGGTGCTCGACAACGATGCGTTCAACATCGACGGCAGCGTTCGTTTTGAAACCGTAAAGGCTTCGGGTTCCGCCCGCGGTGGCGGTGCTGAATTCAACGTGCTTTCAGGCGGCGTTTTGATCCCAACGATGATCGCCAATGGCGCAGCAGAAATACTGGATTACAAGCGCAGCTATACCAGCTGGACTGCTGGTGCATTGTGGAAAGCCACCGGCGATCTGTCGATCTTTACCCGCGCGTCAAAGGGCGGCCGTTTCAACAGCGACCGTCAGACATTATCGGGCAAGTTCAATGCGGATGGCAGCCTTTGCACGCGCGCACAGGCAACATCGTTGCTTTGCACCGATGGCGTCACGCCTTCTGTCGATTTTGTGAACCAGTATGAAATCGGCGTAAAGAACCGCGGCAATCTGGGGTCGGGCCGCTACACAGTGGAATTCACTTTGCTAAAGGGTGATTTCAAACGCAGCGACTTTGAACCGACGGTGACCGGCATTTGCCCCGGCGGCGGTTGCGTTATCGACAATGAATTCAAGACACAGGGTGCAGAATTTTACGGCACAATGCGTTTTGGTGGGTTCAGCTTTATTGCCAACGCGACCTATACCAAAGCAAAGCAGAAGTTCACTTCGACCCGCAACGGCACACAGGTCGCGGGCTCTGCAAGCTTTGGCCGCGCGCTGAACATTCCTGATCTTAGCTACTCACTGTCGGGTAACTATGACATTGGCAGCATTGCTAGTGTCGGCGTGACGGCGGTTGGCCAATCAGGAACATTCGACGGCGGCTTGGAATATCCGGGTAAGACGTTGTTCAATACCAATCTGAAAGTTATGCCGGTCGAAAATCTGGAATTGGGCATCAACGTCTATAACCTGTTCAACACCTATGACACACGCGGCAACGGCAATGGCACCTTTGGTGGTGGTATTACCGGAAGCCCCGCGATTGGTCGCACGCTGACAGGTTCGATCCGCTTTAGCTTCTAAGGTTCAGGGCGCTCCATCACGGGGCGCCCTCTCCAATTTAAGGTGGATGCTTGTTGGTGGGCTCCGGCAAGATCCAAATCTTGGGGAAGATTGCGGTGGATCGCCTTCGCGCAGTCTTCCCCTTTTTGTCGAGGTTGCTATCATTTGGCTATGCATGAACGTTCGATACGCTCCATACTTATCGTCGGCGGCGGCACCGCTGGCTGGATGACCGCTGCGGCCTTGTCCAATACGTTGGCCAAAAACTGCAAGATCATCCTGATCGAATCTGAAGACATAGGCACCGTTGGCGTAGGCGAAGCCACCATCCCGCCGATCCGCACTTTTAACCAAATGCTCGGCATCGATGAACGCGAATTTGTGAAGGCGACCTGTGGCTCGTTCAAACTGGGGATCGAATTCGTCAATTGGGGAAAGCTTGGCCACAGCTATTTCCACCCCTTTGGTCCGCATGGCAAACCATTCGACATATTGCCCGTCCACCAATACTGGCTGCGCGCACAAGCAGCGGGTGAGACGTCCAATTTTGATGATCACGCGATGGCTTGGGCAATGGCAAAGGCTGGAACGTTTAACCGGCCCAGCCCCGATGAACGCAATGTTCTGTCCACATTCGACTATGCCTATCATTTTGATGCAGGGCTGTATGCGCGGTTTCTGCGAAACTATTCCGAGGCGCGCGGCGTTGTTCGCGCCGAGGGCAAAGTCGGCAGCGTGCAGCAAAATGGCGAGACCGGATTTGTCACCGGTGTGACGATGGAGGATGGCCGCAAGATCGAGGCCGACCTGTTCATCGACTGCACCGGATTTCGCGGGCTATTGATTGAGGGCGCATTGAACGCCGGTTACGAGGATTGGTCGCACTGGCTGCCCTGCGACCGCGCGGTCGCAATCCCGTGTGCCAAAACCAGCGCCATCGCGCCCTACACCCGCTCGACCGCGCAAGAGGCGGGCTGGCAGTGGCGCATCCCGTTGCAGCACCGCACCGGCAATGGCTATGTTTATTGCAGCCAGTTTATTTCGGATGACGCGGCGCTGGAAACTTTGCTTGGCAATTTGGATGGTGAAGCCTTGGCGAGCCCTAACCAGCTACGTTTTACCACTGGCAGGCGGCGTAAATTTTGGGACAAGAATGTCATCGCCATTGGCCTATCCAGCGGCTTTATGGAGCCACTGGAATCAACCAGCATTCACTTGATTCAGGCGGGCATTTCTAAACTGCTCGCTTTGTTCCCCGACCGCGATTTTGATCCGTTGTTGGTTGATGAATATAACCACGTTGCCGTGACCGAGTATGAACGCATCCGCGACTTTCTGATCCTGCATTATAAGCTGACGGAGCGTACCGACGCCGAGTTGTGGCGGTATTGTGCGGCGATGAGCATTCCCGATACGCTGCAATTCAAGATTGACCATTTCCGGCGCTATGGCCGCCATATCGCCCGGGATATGGACCTGTTCGGCTCGCCAAGCTGGCTCGCGGTGCATATCGGGCAGGGCAATATCCCGCAGGCAACTGACCCGCTGGGCGATTACCGTGACGAGGCGGGTGGGCGCGAATGGCTGGGCAAATTGCGCGCCGCGATGACGGCGGGTGCGGCGCAACAGCCGACGCACCAACAGTTTATCGATCAGCATTGCAAAGCCGCCATTTGACTGACCTGATTGCCCGCGCCGTTGCTCTGCGAGAGGCGCAGGATATCGAGGCGGCTTTGGAGGTGATTGGCGAGGCGGCAAAGCAAAACCCCAACGATCCGCGCGCCGCATTGGGGTTGGCGCAAATCAGCTTTGAAGCTTGGCGACCAGCGGCGGACTTGTTTGCCAAGGCGCGCATGTTGATGCCCGGCAATGCCGATGCGCTGCGCAATCATGCGCTGGCGCTGGCGGCGGAGGGGCAGGCGGACGCAGCGGGGGCGTTGCTGGAGGCGGCGTTGCAACAGACCCCCGGCTGGCTAGACGGCCACCGCGTTTTGGCGGCGCAACGCTACACCAATGGCCAGCTGCACAGCTTTGATCGTTCCTACGCTGATGCTGTGCGCAGCGACCCCGACAATGCGGCGCTGCGGATGGCGTGGTTTCAACAGCACGCGACGGTGAAGAATTGGGATCGGGCAGGGGCTATCCTTTCCGATGCGCGCAAAGCGTTGCCCGATCATCAAGGCCTAAAGCTGGCTGAACTTTTTCTTGCCAGCGAGTCCGGTGCGCAGCGCAACAACGCTGCACTGTTTGACGACTATGCCCACCTTAAAGACCCCGGCCTTGATCTAGCCCAAGTGCGCCACCACCTGCGCGGCGGCGACCCGGCAAAGGCGGAGACGATTGCGGCGCGGCACATCGGCGGCGCAGCGGCGCGGATGTTCTGGCCCTATCTGTCGCTCTGTTGGCGGATGATGGGCGATACGCGCGCAGGCTGGCTCGATGGCGATCCGCTTTATAGCGCAACCTTCGACCTCGATTTCAGCGAAGCCGAATTGACCGCGCTGGCCGATGTGCTGCGCAGCCTTCACCGGATGAAAGCACCCTATCCCGAACAATCGGTGCGCGGCGGAACGCAGACTGACCGGCAGTTGTTCTTTCACCCCGACCCAGCAATTCAGGCGGCACGGGCGAAGGTGAGTGCAGCGGTGGCGGATTACATTGAGGGCTTGCCGGAACCTGATCCAACTCATCCTTTGCTATCACTTCCTCGCAACCAACCTATCCGCTTTGAAGGCAGCTGGTCAGTGCGGCTCACAGGCGCTGGCTATCATCATAGTCACACGCATGTCCTCGGCTGGATCAGCTCCGCGTTCTATGTGGCGTTGCCCGGCGGCGCAGACTGCGGCCACCTTGCCCTCGGCGCGCCGCCGTCAGAGCTTGAACTGCCGGTGCAACCGTACCGGCATATCGAGCCAAAACGCGGACGGCTCGCGCTATTCCCGTCAACAATGTGGCATTGTACAAAGCCGTTTGCGGCGGGCGAGCGACTGACGATTGCGTTCGATGTAAAACTGCCTGTGAGTTGAACGAACAGCAAATCACTTGACGTTTACGTAAAGGTTAGGTTTATTCACACGGTAAAACAAAACCGGGAGAGAAATCATGTCCGCCACTGTCAGCATCACCAACGATATCGCCCTGATCCGCATGGATGACGGCAAAGCCAATGCGATCAATTTTGAGATGATCGCTGCGCTGAACGCTGCACTCGACACTGCCGAGGCAGAGGCGAAGGCGATTGTGTTGGCGGGACGCGATGGGCGCTTTTCGGGCGGATTTGACCTCAACGCCTTTGCCAGCCTTGGCGCGGAAGGTACTTACAGCCTGCTTGATGCTGGCGCTGAATTGCTGGTCCGGCTGTACGGCAACCCGCTGCCCGTGGTTGCCGCCTGCACCGGCCATGCGATTGCGATGGGCGTCTTTATCCTCGGCGCATGCGACACGCGCGTGGGTGCAAGCGGCGCGTATAGGATTGGCGCGAACGAAGCGATTACGGGCATGAACCTGCCGATCTTTGCGCTCGAACTTTCCCGCGACCGGTTAAACCCCACCCACCTGACCCGTGCCACTGTGCAGGGATGCATTTATGATCCGGCAGGCGCGGTGGAGGCAGGGTATCTGGATATGGCGGTAGACTTGGAAAAGGTCGAAGCCACCGCGATGGGCATCGCCGCGCAACTGGCGATGTTGCCGGGCGCATCCTACGCGTGGAACAAGGCGGCGTTGCGTAAAAAGACGCTGGGCCGGATTAAGGGGAGCCTAGGCGCGCATCATAAGGTTTGAATATCGCTCAAGGATATTGCTGACGTGAATGGACGACGTTGACGACCTCTATGTCGTCGGTGCCAACACGGTAGATCAGGATGTAGTTGGGATACACAACGGCTTCGCGTGTCCCATCGACCCGGCCGGTGCGATAGAAAAACGGGTGTTCGGGAAGCCGCTCAGCACAGCCTTCAATGGCAGCAAGCAACCGCTGCGCAGCGGCCAGATTTCGCTCAGCAATATCGCCGATGATTGTCGCCAAATCTAAAAGCGAGTCAGCGCGCCAAACGAGTTTCAGCGGCACGTTTTTCTTCGATGATAGAGCGTACCTGCGCCATCGCCGCATCATGCGCGATCGTGGGCTTGCCGTCCGATAGCGACGCCAAGACCTTTGCCTGTAGCCAAGCCTCATAGGCCACAGCCTGTTCGAGTGTTTCAAACTCGGAGACGATTGGGGACAATGCGTTCATCAGGCAGAGGATAACGGAATTTGTCAGAAACGCAATAAGGGCGCTTTGGGCAAGCCTTCTTTGTGGCTTCCTGTGAGATTATGCAGTCGGGCGATGTGTGATTTGTCTCAAACGAAGCCACGAAGCATGAAAAAGTTTGGGGGCGGTTTTACCCGCCCCCGGCTTAGATCAAAAACCAGATCAAAATCACAACCGCTCTTACGAGGGCAGCAATATCGATCTTGAAGTCAACCTTCACCTCGACGCTGTACTTCGGCATAGCCGCTCTCCAGGCCGTGGCGCGCCACAAACCTTTTGAGTTCATGGAATTCGCGGTTACGCTTCGGTTCAATCCCCGGTCGCAACTTACGGACCCTGCCGACACGTTCTAGACCGCATAGACAGGCAGTGTTTGGTAGCGGGGCCGGAAAGTGCCTTTTCAGACTGGGTCTCCGGGGATGCCGCACACTGTTTAAGGGCTTACCAGAGGCGAGGACGTTTACCAGACGTGCGCCTACTGGACCCTAGAACAGACGTGAACAACTCTAGTGTGAGAGTCAAGTATTAACGCAGAAAGCCGCACACGCCTCCGTCACCCACGCCAGCACATCCCCCTCAACCTGCGGCCCCACAATCTCCAAAACCCGCGCATGATATTCATCCCACCAGCGAAGTTCATCGCGCCCCAACAGCGACGTATCCACCAATGTCTTATCAATCGGCGCCCAGGTCAGGTTTTCAAACCCGAAATAACGCCCTTCCGCGCCTGCAATTTCGCGCTCCTCGACCAGCACGAGGTTCTCGATGCGGATGCCGTATTCGCCGGTTTTGTAATAGCCGGGTTCGTTGGAGATAATCATGCCGGGCAGCAACGGCTCATCGGTGCCGGCTTGGCTGCCGGTGAATTTCGCGATGCGTTGGGGGCCTTCGTGCACAGCCAGAAAGCTGCCGACGCCGTGGCCGGTGCCATGGGCGTAATCGAGGCCGGCTTGCCACAATGGTGCGCGGGCGAGGCTGTCGAGTTGCGCGCCGCGTGTTCCCTCGGGGAATGTCGCCAATGCAATCGCGATATGGCCTTTTAACACGCGGGTGAAGCGGTCTTTCATTTCTGCGGTTGGTTCACCCGGGCCAACCCAGATCGTGCGGGTGACGTCGGTGGTGCCGTCGAGATATTGCCCGCCGCTATCGACCAGATAGATGCTGTTTGGCTCGATATTGCGGTTACTCGCTTCGTCCACTTTGTAATGGCAATGCGCGCCATTGGGGCCGGTGGCGGAGATGGTATCGAAGCTTAAGTCTTTCAGCATCCCGGTATCTTCGCGGAAGGCTTGAAGGCGGGCGGCTGCCGATAATTCGTTCAGCCCGCCCTGATGCGCGGTGTGCGACATCCAGTGCAGGAACCGCGAAAGCGCCGCGCCATCACGGGCTTGCGCCGCGCGGTGTCCGGCTTGTTCGACGATATTTTTGGTAGCCTTGGGCAATATCGTCGGGTCACGGGTTTCGATAATCGTCGCCCCCGCGTCCTTCAAAGCGGCAAAGATCGCGGCCACCGAACGGTCCGGGTCAACCGCAATACGCTTGCCCGCCATCGCCCTTAATTGAGGCACAAACTCATGCGGCTCGCGGATGCGGACAGCATTGCCCAGATGCGCGCGGACTGCATCGTCAATCTTTTCAGGCGCAACAAACAGGTCGGCGGTGCCATCGGCATGGGCGAGAACGAAACTCAACGCCACAGGCGTGTGCGATACATCCGCGCCGCGCACATTGAGCAGCCACGCGACGGAATCGAGCGCCGCCACGACAGTGCTGTCCAGATTGTTGGCGGAGAGCCACTCGGCAATCTGTCCGCGTTTGTCGGCGCTGTTTTGTCCGGCATAAACGTCTGCGTGTACCACCAGTCGCGCATCGCTTTTCGCGGGCTGATCGTCCCACACTTCATCGATGGGATTGCGCGATACGGCGACCAATTCCGCCCCTTTTGCTTTCAACGCTTTGGTCGCGCTTTCGACCCAGCCTTTTGTGTGCACCCATGGGTCATACCCAATACGCCCGCCTTCTTTGGTATGCGCCTTTAGCCAGTCTGAAATGCTGGTTTCGGGCACTCCGACATATTGCCAATGCTTGCCATCCACCTGTTCCCGCACTTGCAACGTATAGCGGCCATCGGTGAAGATCGCGGCTTCCTCCGAAAGCACAACTGCCGACCCTGCAGACCCGCCAAAGCCGGTTAGCCAGCCCAATCGCTGCGCATATTCGCCGACATATTCGCTCATATGCTCATCGCAAATCGGGACGACAAAGCCGTCCAAACGGTCTGCTTTCAATTGCTCACGTAGAGCAGTCAAGCGGGCTTCATAGGTGGACATGGTTCATTTCCGTTCTTAGAGACTGTCCCTATATAGAGAGGAATTTCCTGCATGAAACCGTTCCTGTATTTTAGCACCGCGATTGCTTTGACAATCAGCGCTGCTCCCGCCTTTGCCACCGCCGAACCGACATCACAGAAAGCCGATATGACCGATAAAATAGTTCAGCCCCCCATCGCCGAAAAGCGCCCGCACACAGCCGTTTATCATGGCGAGACGATCAGTGATGATTACCACTGGCTGCGCGATCAAAGCTATCCGGTGATTGATGACACCGACATCCTCGATCATGTGAAGGCAGAGAACGC
>JAYVGQ010000028.1:0-3517 GCA_043771985.1 Sphingomonadales bacterium | reverse complement strand
CGGCCATCTTCGGAAATCAACCAAGCGCCCTCGCCTCGCACCGGCCGGAACCCGCAACGGGGATAGACGGGCATCAGGGGAGTGATCGACATGGTATTTCCTTTCTGTACTGCCAAAAGGCAAAAAGCGGCCCCAATGGAGGCCGCTGAGTTTGGAAGTGGAGGTATAGGCTTGCGAAAATTGCAAATCAACCCGGCGGAATGTGCCCATCATCATTGCTGCTATCCTGCTCAGCTTTGCGTTTGGCAGCCGCGATGCGCCGCTTCATATAGCCGTATAGCAACAGGTGAAACGCAAGCGACAGCAGGACAATGACTAGGATGATTTTGGTGACGCTCATGATACCGGCATAGCGTCGCCGGCATCATCCGCAAAGTCCCGCATATCAGGTCAGCCCCGCATCCAGCGACATATGCGGCGGGCACGCCAAAATCTTGTCATGGTCGGCATCGCGCCCCGAAAGCGCATTGGCCATATAGTGATTGGTATCGCGGTGATGCGCCTCGTCCGCGCGGATGATCAGGATCACGTCGCGCAAGGTCGTGCCCACGGGCAAGTTCCAGTACCGCAAAGCAACGGCTGGCGCTGGCGGGTTCGGGTGTCGGCCGGCATCAATCTCGGCGAGATAAAGCGTGTAGCTTAACACCGCCTCTTCCTCAAAATAGCCAACCAGCCGGTGCGCAGTCCGCCCCGAAACCAGATAGAGAAGGAAAAAGCCGACATAGAAAAACCACTGCACCGTCAGGATCACGATCCGTTCAAACCAAGACGGTTTGGCAATCGCAATAAAAGTCATCAGATGCATCCGCTCATTCTCCGCCTCGTCCATCAAGGTGCGAATCCAGCCGCGATCATCCTGCATCAACCGCAACGCGCGCAAATGCGTCAGCGTCGCACCGACCATGCCGGGGACCGCCGCAACGGTTTCCAGCACAATCGCGCGGTTGCCATAACGCTTGGCAAAAAAGGTATCGGCGCCCCAGCGCAGCAGCTTTGTGACGCCCAACGCAAAACGGTCTGACATTCCTTGCGCAGCATAGTGTGTTGCGGGGAATTCGGCGGGGGTAGTGTCGGTATTCAAAACGGGGGAGATAGCCATGTTGTCGCCTCTCGATTAGGTGTTCCCGCATAAAACGCGCCTAGGGTAACAAGCACAATTTTATTCTCTTTTGCGACAGTTTACTTTTTTGCACTTTGTGAGTGAGGGGGCTTTTTTCGCCGCCGCACAGCGCGCTAAATTGACAAGCTTTACGCTTAATGGGGGGTGTAAGTGTCCAACTTGTCAAGTTAACGTGGCGGCTGTTATCGCGCGATAAGAGCAATTGGCAGGCCCTGTTAGCTCATAGGGCGGTTAGCGATGGACGTTGTGACCGTCGCAGGGAAAATCCTACATTGCAAGGTGTGACGTTGGGTCTCAACCTCATCGGTCTAGTGTCCCTAGAATTACGCCGCCCGCCCCACGCTTTCCGCCAACACATTGGCCACATAGGCATTCAGCGAAACGCCCTCGCGCGCCGCCACGAATTTCAGTTTTTCATGTAACGAACGCGGCACGCGTTGCCGCCATTGACCGAGCGAACCGGGGCCGGGAACTTCACGGCCCAATTCCTTTGCGGCGGCGTGCCATTCGATGATCGCGGCCTCCGCATCGGCGAGCGCCGCCTCGGGCGTATCGCCATCACCCATGCAGCCGGGGAGCGCCGGAACCGTCGCTAACCAACCTCCGCCATCAGCGTCCGAAAGCGGTTCGACCATGATCGCATATTCAGTCTGTTTTGCCATGCTATCTGTCCTTTACAAATTCCATCAGCTTACGGATATAGACCGGCTTGATCGGGCGCTTGGCAGGGATGGTGAGGATCGTATCGCTCCCCGGCACAGCCACCTTCCAATGCGACCCGCCACCAGAAGGCGGCAGGCACTCCCAACCGAGCCGTTCACAAAGCCGCTGGATATCCTTGATCGTCCAATCCCCAGCGGGATTGCGACGCATTTGTTCCAGCAGCTTATCCGCTTTAGTCATAGTTCTAGATACCGTATACGGTATCAAAAAGCAAGTGGCATATTACTCGTTGTGTGGTGCAAAAGTTAAAGGCTATTCGAAGAGCTTGGCTTAACAGCCGCTTTTGCTTTTCAGCCTACTACGATCCTTCGGACCGCAGCCCGGACTGCAATCCCCCTCATCGAATGATCGCGGCAAACCCAATATTCCAGAGGGCGAAATTCCCACAAGCCATTTCTCTAAATCCTCAACATCGTTCAAAAGTCGGAAATTAACGCGATGGCCCTGCCCGACAGCTTTCAAGGGATCAAGGCGAGGTGGTGGCTGTTGCGGATTCGCACCGAAATACCACGTCGCTTGTGGATCGAAGATCAAGACCGGCGCAGAAATATCTCGTCTCATCTGGTCAGATTGCGGATGATAATTTGGATCAACTCGGTCAGGCAGTCCAGTTAAGCCGAAGCAATAGTTAGCGTCCTTTCGTCCGTGAAATTTGTTTTCGTATTCAACGTGACCCAACTTATGCTGAACGCGGCCTGCCCAAACAACTAACCCTTCCCCAAGCGCCTTTGGCATGTACCCAATGACCCAATCACCAACGTTCGCAGTGCTTCGTATAGCTGGTTTGCACGTTGCAAGGGTTAGAAGATTTTGGTCAATGCAGGGGGCATAACCGTCATCACTTACAAGTATGTATCGGTATAGCTTTACCATCACTCCACCGTCACCGACTTCGCCAAATTCCTCGGCTGATCCACATCGGTGCCCTTCGCACACGCCACATGATAGGCCAGCAACTGAACCGGCACGGCGTAAACCAACGGCGCGATCAGCGGATGTACCGATGGCATTTCAATCGTGGCGAGGCAACCTTCTCCGGCCTCTGCGATCCCCTCGGCATCCGAAATCAGCACCACTTTGCCACCGCGCGCGCGGACTTCTTGCATGTTGCTGACGGTTTTTTCGAACAGCGGCCCGCTGGGCGCGAGGACGATGACGGGGACAGCTTCGTCGATCAACGCGATGGGGCCGTGCTTCATTTCGCCCGACGCATAGCCCTCGGCATGGATGTAGCTGATTTCTTTCAGCTTTAGCGCGCCTTCCATCGCCAGCGGATAATCGGGGCCGCGACCCAGATACAGCACGTCGCGTGCGGGCGCGATCAGATGCGCCATCGCGGCAATATCTTCGTCATGCGCCAATGCGGCGTTGAGCGCGGCAGGCGCCTCAATCAAATGGCGAACGATTTCGCGTTCTTCCTCTGCCGACAGCTTGCCCTTTACCAAAGCCAAATGCGCAGCGAGCGCAGCGAGCACGGCCAACTGGCAAGTGAACGCTTTGGTGGACGCAACGCCGATTTCGGGGCCAGCATGGGTGGGGAGCAACAGGTCCGCCTCTCGCGCCATGCTGGATGTCGGCACGTTGACGACGACGGCGATGGTTTGGCCATTTTCCTTGCAATGGCGCAGCGCGGCGAGGGTGTCGGCGGTCTCGCCCGATTGCGAGATAAACAAG
>JAYVGQ010000027.1:0-2212 GCA_043771985.1 Sphingomonadales bacterium | reverse complement strand
ACTGATCTCACTTTCGATCGCGCGGGCCTCGCTAATGAGCCCAGGCACGCGCTCATCAAGGTCATAGAGTTCAAGACGTGCGCGGCGGTAAAGTCGTCTTGCCTGCTGCCAATTGTCTGAGCGACGTTCGGCTGGCACCGCATAAAGTTTGGCGCCCGCTTCACCAAGCAGCCGCTCGCTGGCCACGGCATCGGTATTGCCGTGCAACTCCATGAGCGCGCGGTAGGATAGCGCGCGTGTAAGCGCTGCGCCGATCTCGGACTGCTGTGCGGCTTTATCACCAAGATCTGCGAGCAGCTTTTCGGCAAGCAGAAGATTTTTGAGTGCGTCGGGGATAAGCGCTAAATTAGGTTCAAGCGGGCTGCCTTGCACGCGGGCCAGCTCAATCAGGCCATTGGCGGTCTCGGTGCGAAGTGCTGTATCAGCCGACGGCGACGATGCGAGCTTCGTCAGATATTGCTGTGCTTCTTTGGCCAAGGTGGCGCGCGCTTGGGTGTTGCCCGGAATCCGGCGCAGGCGCTCATTAAGGTCAAACAGCATATATCCGGCAAGCGAACGTAGTTGGCCAAAACGCTGGACTTCGGCGGCGCGCGCCGTTTCTGCGGCTGCATAAGAATAGAGCGTTACGGCTAGACCGCCGGTCAGCAGCAAGAACGTCGCCACGGCAGCGCCGACCCCAACCCGGTGACGCCGCGCAAACTTGCCGATTGCATAACGCTTGCCGCCATTGCGCGCGGCGACAACTTCACCGTTGCTCCATGCCCTCACATCGTCGGCGAGTGCATCCACTGAGGGGTAGCGGTCGGCGGGTTCGGCGGCGCTTGCCTGGGCGATGATCGCGCTCAGGTCAGCATCGGCGGCGTCCTTGAGCAGCTTGTCAAGCAGAATGCCAAGCGAATAGACATCGGATAACGTGGTTGCCACCTCACCCGCCATACGTTCAGGTGCTGCATAACCCGGTGTCAGGCTTAATCCTGTGAGTGATTTGCGTGATGACGGAGCGGCTTCGCTATTTGCAATGGGGGGGCGGGCTATGCCGAAATCGATCAGCTTTGCCGTGCCGTCGCGTGCAACAAGGATGTTTGACGGAGTAATGTCACGGTGGACGATCAGATTCTGGTGCGCAAAGCCGACCGCTGAACAAATGTCGAGGAACAACCGTGTGCGTTCGGCGCGCGACGTTGCTTCGGTTTCGATCCATGTCCCCAGCGGCACGCCGTCAACATATTCCATGACGATATACGGATCACCACCTTCAGTCGCCCCGCCATCAAACAGCCGCGCGATGTTAGGATGCGAGAGGCTGGCCAGCGTCTGCCGCTCGCGCGCGAATCTTTCGACGAGTGCATCCGAAAGTGCGCCGGGGCGGATCAACTTGATCGCGGCGACATGATCAAAATCGCCCGTCATCCGCTCACCGCGATAAACGGCACCCATCCCGCCCTGACCGATCAGGCCAGTGATCCGGTATGCGCCGATCCGTTCGGGCAAACGTTCATCATCAAGCATGGCGCGGGCGCCGCCAGTGCGCATATTGGCGAGCCGATCCCCCGCAAGCATAGCCATCAGCCGCGCACGTAGCGGACTGTCTAGGTCGCTATGTGCCTCCACCCATTCCACCCGTTCGGTTTCGGGCAGATCAAGCAAAACCTGAAACAGATCAAGGACACGGCGTTCGAGGGCGGGATCAGAGTCCGTCAATGGGGTTGGCCAAAGCATCGGTAAGCCAAGCCCGCGCGGTTTGCCAGCGGCGCTTGACGGTTGCCTCAGACACATTGCTGACAACTGCGATATCGCCGAGCGTCATGCCCCCAAAATACCGCATCTCGACCAGTTCAGCCAAATCCATATCAATTGCTCCCAACCGTATAAGCGCAGAATCGAGCATATTCAGGTCAAATTTTTGTTCGCCTTCGACCCGCGTGTTGAGTTCAACCTTATGATGATTGCGTTTATCGGTCGCTTTGGCACGGGCATAATCGACCAGAATTTGGCGCATAAGCGTTGAGGCAAGCGCTATGAAATGCGCGCGATTGGCAAAATCGACCCGGTCAAGGCTGATGAGGCGCAGGATCGCATCGTTGATCAGATCACCAGTGGAAAGCGAAGAATTAGCTTCTCCACGCAGTCGCGCCGCCGCAATTTGGGCAAGTTCGGGATGCAACCGGGCAACGAGCGCATCACGCGCCAAGCGATCCCCGTCATGCCATGC
>JAYVGQ010000026.1:0-2541 GCA_043771985.1 Sphingomonadales bacterium | reverse complement strand
CCAAGAACGACCCCAACCACAAACAGCCCGATCAGCGCCGCCGCGATTGCGGCGTTGTGCGCGCGGTCGATCAGCCCCACGCCAAGCCGGGTCGAATTGCCGCTCATGAACGAAACGAAAAATCCGCCGAGATGGATGAACCCCAGCGCATCAACATAGCCCGCAAGCGCCGAAAGCCCGACCGCCAGCGTTTGGACTCGCTTATCGTATCGCGTCACGGCCCGTGATGGCGCAGAAGTTCGGCGACATCCGCGACCGGTCGCCCGGCATAATCCTTGTCGATTTCCGCGACGAGGCATTTACGCAGGTCAGCGCTGTAATGGGCGCGCATGACTCCCAAAACACGCGGTGCGGCAACGATTATGAATTCAAGACTGGATTGCTGCGCGAGGGTGTTGAGCTTTTCGGTCGCAGCCTTTGCAAAGTCATCCTCTTCAACCTGGTGATAATCAGTTGCTTCATGTGCGCTGCGGCTCCGGTCTTTCGAACTGAAACTGCGCCCGGGCTTGTCGGTCCCCATTTCGGCTGTATTCGGCGCGTTTTTCGAGCTTTGCTCGACCATTTCCAGCTCGGCTGCGAAATCCTTGCCGCGATTCCGGAACAAAGACATTTTAGCGCCGTCGATCACCAATATCATGGCACCATGCGAAACGAGCATCATTCGGTCTCCGTCGTGTGCATTTCAGCGACACCGCGCATCTTTACGACCGATCGACCGGCCGATCACAGCGCCGCCGCCCGCACCAAGGATGGTGCCCAAGGTCTTTGAATCACCGGGTGCTATGACATTGCCTAAAACGCCGCCTGCGATTGCGCCTATGATGAGGCCAGTCGTTCCATCGTTGCGGCGGCAATAATAACGACCGTCATTGCCACGATAGACGCGGTCGTTGCGATTCATCCCGCGCTCGCGATAGCGCGCATCGTCGCGGTAATAGCGATCAGCGTCGTAGCCACCGTAAGCGGGGTCGGGCCGGTTATGATCATATTGCCGATAGGCATAGCCGGGCCTCTGATCGCTGATGTCTGTGCAGCCTGCAAGCATGGCGACCGCGCCCAGCGCGCCAAAAGTCATAACGCGGACTTTTCCCGCAAAGCGATTGGTGCCGATGGGCACGGATATCGGGCAGTGATTGTCTTGGGACATGATATGCTCCTGTTGTCCAGCCGCTGTAAGATCGCGCGACCCGCAGTTTTGGCTGTCACAGTTATGCTGCACGCAGAGTCTGTTGGTGCGCTAGGGTCGGAATCTACGTACGTCGTTCTGGTGGAAGGCGTGACCGCCCGGCCTGACGCCGCATGCGTAGTTTCCGATCCTGACGTGCCCGAACGCGGGCCGCTACGATCATCTGATCGTCGTTAAATTCGTGAATCCGTCTTGAGGCCGCACTCAATATGCTAATCCAGTTAATCCTGGCCACATTCATGGTGGTCGTAACGGTCCTGATCCACGGAGCGGGCATAACAGCGCTGGGGCGGGCATTAAGGATCGAATCCAGCTTGACCGAGGAACATCACCATTTCTCGATAAAACGGGCCGCCGGGATTTTGATCGTCGTCCTGGCGCTGTTCACGCTGCACGGGATCGAGATCTGGCTCTACGCGGCACTCTACCTCGTGATCGGCGCCATCCAGACGCTCGAAGCCGCTGTATATTTCTCGACCATTACCTATGCCAGTATCGGTTTTGGTGATGCCGAAATGGCGCGGGGGTGGCGGCTGGTCGGTGCGATCGAGGGGATCAACGGTGTCTTGCTGCTCGGCTGGTCAACTGCGTTTTTCGTGACTGTCGTGGCGCGCTTGCGGAAATGACCGAAGCCATCCGATCAAGCGCACAGGGACTGTCGTCCGCCGAAGCGTCGGCACGTTTGGCTGCCGATGGCCCCAACGAACTGCCGCGTGCAGGGCGACGGTCGGTGCTGCATATTGCGCTGGAAGTCGTGCGTGAGCCGATGCTGGCGCTGTTACTCGCAGGCGGGGTTGCCTATCTGCTGCTGGGAGACTTGGGCGAGGCGTTGATCCTCCTCGGCTTTGCCACCTTCTCGGTCGGTGTCACCGTCATTCAGGAAGCGCGCACCGAGAGTGTGCTGGAAGCGTTGCGCGACCTTTCGGCACCGCGTGCGAGGGTTATCCGTGACGGCAAGCATGTCATCGTTGCGGGGCGCGAGGTTGTTGGCGATGATATTCTCATCCTCGAACCGGGGGACAGGATCGCCGCCGACGCTTTGCTGGTCGAGGCGAACGACTTGCAAACCGACGAATCGCTGCTGACCGGTGAATCGCTGCCCGTGGGCAAAGTCGCAAGCCACGCTGAAACGCCGGATGGCGCGCACCGACCCGGCGGTGACGGGCAGCCCTATGTCTATTCGGGCTCACTCGTCGTGCGCGGCAGCGGCATGGCGCGCGCGCTGGCGACGGGACCGCGCAGCGAGATTGGCCGGATCGGTCAGTCGCTTGCGATCCTGGATACCGAAGCACCGCGTCTGCGTCGCGAGACAACGCGGATCGTTACCTGGTGTGCCATTGGCGGTGGCGCGGTCG
>JAYVGQ010000025.1:0-3230 GCA_043771985.1 Sphingomonadales bacterium | reverse complement strand
GCAGGAATTTACCGAGGCCGAAAAACTGGCGCAGCGCAAATGGCGCGGGCTGTATGCCGAGTTTAATCTGGTCTATGATCGCGGGACGACGTTCGGGTTGAAGACCGGCGGTAATGTCGATGCGATCCTTATGAGCTTGCCGCCAGAGGTGGTTTGGGAGTGAGCTTCACCCCCGTCCCCAACGGCCAAATCGCCACCATCGTCACCTCGCTGGAAATGACCAGCAAACCGCCATTGCGCCCCACGCCGCATTCAGAATTGCAGCTGAAACGCTGGGAAGCCCCGACGCCAAACAAATACCGCGCGCTGTACCGCCGCGTTGGCGAACCGTGGCTGTGGTTCTCCCGCCTCATCATGGCGGACGCGGAACTGGCCGCTATCATCCACGACCCAAAGGTCAAAATCTGGGCGGTCACTGACCTGCGCGGCATCGAAGTCGGGATCCTAGAACTCGATTTCCGCGAACAGCTCCAATGCGAGATCAGCTTTTTCGGCCTGATCCCCGAACTGACCGGTAAAGGACATGGCCGCTGGCTGATGGCCATGGCGCTGCAACTCGGCTGGGCCGAGAAGAATGTAGAGGGTGAAGGCGTGGAACGGATATGGGTGCATACCTGCACCTTGGATGCTCCCGGGGCCTTGGGTTTTTACCGCAAAAGCGGGTTTATGCCGTATCAGCGGCAGATTGAGACATTCTCCGATCCGCGATTGTCAGGGCATTTGCCGATGGATGCCGCGCCGCACGTGCCGGTGATTGCTTGACGCATGTAATGTAGGGACTGTCCCTAATTTTTAACGGTGAATTGTAACGCCAAGTAGCAAATTTCTCTCTAGAACCGTTTTTCTGCTCGGCGGCATGTTCCTGTCTTAGTATCGGTCAATGGCGGATAGTTGCACCACGGGCCACCACCATTCTTAGACTGACATACGGATTTCGCATCGGGGCCGTAATCGGCGAAAAAACTCACCGATGCGCCGCCAGTCAGTCTACTAATCATAACTTTCATGCTGCTTGCCACCGAAACGGGAGCATCAGGAACCCATCGGCTATAAAGCTCATGGCTGTGGAAAGGATTATCAGACGAAAAAGAAATACGTTGATCTGTTACAGTCAATTCCTTCAATTCGACATCTGGATAGAGTCCGTCAATAGCTCGTGGCGGATACTCGGAAAACCCCAAAACCATTGAAGTTTTGTCAAAATCACACTGTAAATATTTCAATTTTCCGACGACAGGTTTTGCTGCTTGACCACTACCTGATAGCGATAGACCAGCACCAACTACGGCGGCAAAAGCAAGAAATCTGAACATTCCCATTTCACTTCCTCCCAAACAACTTCTCCACATCCCCCAGCGCGAGCTTAACCCACGTAGGTCGCCCGTGGTTGCACTGCCCTGAATGCGGGGTCACTTCCATTTCTCTCAACAGTGCGTTCATTTCGGTGACGTTCAGCACGCGCCCTGCCCTGACTGAACCGTGGCAGGCCATTGTCGCGGCGACGTGGTCTATGCGTTCTTTTAGGGACAAAGCGTCGCCATAAGCAGCAAGATCGTCGGCCAAGTCCGTGACCAGCCCGCGAATGTCGCCATCGCCGAGCATTGCGGGCACAGCGCGCACCAGCATCGCGGCGGGGCCGAAGCGTTCGATGTCTAGGCCGAATTCGGCAAGCTCGGTTATGCGCCCCTCAAGCCGGTCGCAGGCGGGTTCGTCGAGCTCGACGACTTCGGGGACGAGCAAGCCTTGCGCCGCGATTGCGCCTTGCGTGGCGGCGGCGCGCATCCGTTCAAGCACTAGCCGTTCGTGTGCGGCGTGTTGGTCAACGATGACCAATCCGTCCTCGGCCTCTGCGATGATATAGGTGTTGGCGACTTGGCCGCGCGCGATGCCGAGTGGGTGGCTGGCGGAGTTGGGGACAGCGTGTGTGGCGGCTTCGGCTCGGCCCATGAGGGGGGCCAGGTCTTCGCCGGTAATTGCCCCCATATCGGCAAAGCTGGAGCGTGCTTCGGATAGGCCAGAAAATGCAGGGCGGCGGCTATAGTCACCCTGATACGCCATGTGGCGCGGCGCGAAGATATCGGACTGCGCGCTTTGCATCGGCTCCTGCTGCCAAGCCGCCAGCGCCGCCCCCGCAGGCCGTTGCACCGCGCGAAAGCCCGATTGGTCAAGCGCATGCCGCAATCCCGATACAATCATCCCGCGCACCAACGCCGGATCGCGAAAGCGGACCTCGGTTTTGGCTGGATGCACGTTGACATCAACTTCGCCGGGCGGAATTTCGAGGAACAACGCGACCACCGCATGTCTATCCCGAGCCAGCATTTCGGCATAGGCCCCGCGCACTGCGCCAACCAGCAAACGGTCCTTTACTGACCGGCCGTTGACGAACAGATACTGGTGATCGGCCACGCCGCGGTTGAATGTCGGCAGTGAGGCGATACCGCCAAGCGAAATTCCCTCACGCTGAAAATCAAGGCCGACGCTGTTGTCGATCAAATCGGCACTGGTCAGTGCAGCGACGCGTTCGGGCCTGCTCATGCCGCCCTGCACCGACAAAGTGCGCCGCCCGTCATGTTCCAGGACAAAGCCGATTTCGGGCCGCGCCATCGCCAGCCGCTTTACGCTATCCAGCGCCGCACCATATTCGGCCCGGGCAGAGCGCAAGAATTTACGTCTGGCCGGAATGTTGGCGAACAGGTTTTCCACGCGCACTCTTGTGCCCGGCGGAATTGCCGCTGGACCTTCGCTGACGAGCGCGCCGTGATCGACAACCCGCTCCCAACCATCGCCGCTGCCCTGCGCACGGCTTTGCATCGCAAAGCGCGAAACGCTGGCAATCGAGGGCAATGCTTCGCCGCGAAAGCCCATTGTCGTCACTTGATCGATATTGTCATCGGGTAGTTTCGATGTCGCATGCCGTTCCAGCGCAAGCGCCATTTCTGCCATATCCATGCCGCACCCATCATCGGTCACCTCGACCAAATCGAGGCCGCCCGCGATCAGCCGAACGGAAATCTGCGTCGCGCCTGCGTCTATCGCATTTTCGACCAGTTCTTTCAACGCACTGGCCGGTCTTTCGACCACTTCACCGGCTGCAATCCGGTTGATAAGCGCGTCTGGAAGCCTTCTTATTGACATAGCCGCGCCCCTAGCCCAAGCGCGGCTATCAAGCGAATCCTTTAATCTTAGGTACGGCCAAGTGGCCCCTCAACTTTGCTGTTTTGAAATAC
>JAYVGQ010000024.1:0-2098 GCA_043771985.1 Sphingomonadales bacterium | reverse complement strand
CAAGCACTAAAACGCGTTAGTATCGATGTTCCACGCGGCCAGATATTCGGGCTGCTTGGTCCGAATGGCGCGGGCAAGTCAACAATCATCAACATCATGTCGGGCATGGTAAAAAAGAGCGGTGGCTTCGTTAATATCTGGGGTTTCGATATTGATGAGCACCCGAGAAACGCCAAGGCCAGCATCGGCATTGTACCGCAAGAGATATTGTTCGATCCCTTTTTCACGCCGTTCGAAACGCTTGAGTTACAGGCGGGACTGTACGGCGTCCCGAAGTCCAAACGCCGTTCGATGGAATTGCTCCGCGCGGTGCATCTTGAAGACAAGGCGCAGGCTTATGCGCGCACTCTCTCGGGTGGGATGAAGCGCCGGTTGCTTGTCGCAAAGGCGATGGTGCATTCGCCGCCCATCCTCGTTCTTGATGAACCCACTGCGGGTGTTGACGTCGAATTGCGCCAACAATTGTGGGCCTATGTTCGCCGTCTCAATGAACAGGGGATCACGATCGTGTTGACCACGCACTATCTCGAAGAAGCTGAGGCGCTTTGCGACCGGATCGCGATTATCAATCACGGCGAATTGATTGCGAACAAGCCAACGCGTGAGTTGGTCGGCATGGCGCAGGAAAAAATAGTTGAGATCACGGTCGACCGCGATGTCACTGCGGCTCCGCAATCGCAGCTGTTCGAGAAAATCGAAGTGAAAGGCGAGCGTGTTTTGACGATCACCTATTCCAAAACGCGGGCCAATGCAGGAGACGTGCTGGGCGTCGTTCAAGCGGCAGGTTTTGGTATAGCCGATGTTTCAACGCGCGAAGCCGATCTCGAGCATGTCTTTCTTAATCTGACACGCGCGGCCAATGGCTGAATATGATGTTTTAATAATCGGATCGGGCGCAGCGGGATTGACCGCGGCGCTGTCAATCGCGCGAGACAAGCGCGTCGCTGTATTGGCCAAAGGCGGACTATCTGACGGGGCCACAGGTTGGGCACAAGGCGGAATTGCCGCCGTATTGGAGCCAGGCGATACGTTTGCCAGCCATATCGAAGATACGATGGTCGCGGGTGCGGGGCTCAATAACCGCGCGACCGTTGAATTTGTCATCGAAAGTGCGCCCGATGCGATCAGGCGGTTGATTGCGATCGGCGTTCCATTCAATCTTGGTGATGATGAGCAACTCCATCTTACGCGTGAGGGTGGCCATTCGCACCGGCGGATTGTGCATGTTGATGATGCGACCGGGTGGGCCGTTCAGCAAGCGCTTGAAAAGGCGGCGCGTGAAAATAGCAACATCGCGTTGATTCCGGATATGGTTGCAATCGACCTGTTAACCGGACGTCACGGCGAAAAATTCTCGGGCGATGGCCATGTCTGGGGCGCTTACGCTGCCCACCGCGACACGGGTGCGGTCGAAACATTCACAGCGCGCGCAACAATCTTGGCGACCGGCGGCGCGGGCAGAACATATCTTTACTCAACCGCGCCGCGCGGCGCGACAGGCGACGGTATCGCAATGGCGTGGCGCGCGGGCGCGCGCGTATCGAATATGGAATTCATGCAGTTTCATCCGACCTGCCTCTATAATCTGGAAGTCAAAAATTTCCTGATCACAGAGGCCGTGCGCGGCGAAGGTGGTCATCTAAAATTGCCAACAACGGGCGAACGGTTCATGCCGCGCTTTGATCCGCGCGAAGAGCTTGCCCCTCGCGACATTGTTGCGCGCGCGATCGATCACGAGATCAAGCGGCTCGGCCTTGATTTTGTTCATCTCGACATCAGCCACAAGCCGCCCGAATTTGTCCGCGAACATTTTCCCAACATTTACGAAAAGCTCATGACGCTTGGCATCGACATCACCAAACAGCCAATCCCCGTCGTCCCCGCGCAGCATTACACGTGCGGCGGTGTGATCGTCGATCTTGACGGGAGGACCGATCTGCCGGGGCTGTATGCGGCGGGGGAAGTGACGCAGTCGGGGCTGCACGGGGCAAACCGGCTTGCTTCGAATAGCCTGCTTGAATGTTTCGTATTCGGCGATAGTGCTGCGCGCCATATCTTGACGAGCTGGGACAGCCTGTCCGCGCCTCCGCCGATCCGG
>JAYVGQ010000023.1:0-2601 GCA_043771985.1 Sphingomonadales bacterium | reverse complement strand
GTGTGGCTGATCGTGTCGGCCATCACCGGGACTGCCGCGCCCAGCAGCAATATGCCCGCAAGCAACGCAGCCGGCATACCGACTGCGAAAAGGTTCAGCGTGGGTGCCGAACGGGCAATCATTGCCATGATGATCTGCACAAGCACCAACGCAAATCCAACCGGCAGCGCGATGGTCAACCCGGCTGAGAAAGCAATGCTGCCAAATTTAACGATGCCGCCAATGGCCGAAAATGAAAGCCAGGCCGCGCCGGGCGGAAGCGCACGATAGCTCTCGGCGATGATCGCTATCAGCGCCAAATGGCCGTCTGCGCTAAGAAACAGGAACATGGCAAGCATCGACAGAAACTGCCCGACTGCGGGGCTAGACTGGCCGCTTGCAGGGTCGGCCATCGACGCAAAACCCAGACCCATCGCGTTGCTGACCGCTTCGCCAGCGACCAATGCTGCGGCAAAGCCGATCTGAAATACAAATCCCATTGCCAGACCGGCGATGACTTCAGCGGCGATCATGAAGAATCCGGCGACCGAGATAATGCCAGCAGCTGGCAATGTCATATTCGCCGCCGCTGCAGAAGGAATCCCGACGGCAAGCGCCAACACGAGTCGCAACTGCACCGGCACCGCGCCCGCCCCGAACATCGGAGCGGCAAGAAAGGCTGCACCTGGCCGGATCATGGCGACCATCCACAGCACCAACTGCTGCTCTACATTGTCGAAGCCGGGCGGAATCATCGCACCAGAAGAGGTATTTGCGCGAAAATATCCCGCGTGAAATCAGCGAGCAATATCATGATGCTCGATCCGAAAATCGCCAGTGCAATAGCGACCACAATCAGCTTGGGGACGAAACTCAACGTCTGTTCGTTGATCGATGTTGCTGCCTGCACCATGCCAAGCAGAACGCCGGAAATCAGTGCTGGAATAAGGATTGGTGCAGATCCCAGCGCCAATATCCAGAGCGCCTGCTGCGCGATCCCGATGAAATAGTCCTGATCCACGCCGCTAACTCACAAATGAACTGGCGAGCGAACCCATGGTCAGCGCCCAGCCATCGACGAGCACGAATAACAGCAACTTGAACGGCATCGAGATGATAGTCGGAGAGAGCATCACCATCCCCAGTGACATCAAAGCTGAGGCGACGATCAGGTCGATTATAAGGAACGGCAGGAAGATCATAAAGCCGATCTGGAACGCGGTTTTAAGTTCGCTGGTCACAAAGGCGGGTAACAGGATAGAAAAGGGAACATCGGCAGGAGTTTTAAATTTGCCCGCCTTGGCGATGTCTGCAAACAAGGCGAGATCGGACTTGCGCGTCTGCTTCATCATGAAACCGTGCATCGCGGTTGCCGAAGTGGACATTGCCTGTTCGAACGTCACCTCGTCGCGGCCATATGGTTCGAGCGCCTGCGTATTGATTGTGGTGAGGACCGGTTGCATAACGAATATGCTGAGGAGCAGCGCCAGCCCGACCAGCACCTGATTGGGCGGTGTCTGCTGCAATCCCAATGCTTGGCGCAAAATTGACAGCACGATGATGATGCGCGTGAAGCTCGTCATCATCAAGATTAGCGACGGCAGAACCGTCAGCAAGCCCATCAACAGCAATATCTGCAGCGACAGCGATAAGGGACGGCCATCGCCGGCGACGGTATCAAGCGCCTTTTCGAGGCCCAAGCCAGCCGGTGCGGCGAAGGCGGCGTCGCTGGCAAACAACGCAAACGACAGGGCGCAAAGCGTTAGCATTCTAAGCATCGGACGTGTTCCCTTCGTGCGATGCCAACTGGCAAATACCGCTGCGCGAAACACCCAAAAGCAGGGTTTTGCCGCTGAATTCGACAACCAGCAGCCTCCCGTTGGCGCCAAGCGTGACGGCATCGACGATCCGAACGGGACGGCTACTCTCGGGCCTTACCGGCAGGCCAAGCTGCACCCGCTTCCATAGCCATAACGACCCCCAGGCAAGACCGCCGATCAGCGGCACGACCAGAAACAGCCGGAGCAGATACTCGGCGATCATGACCGGCGCTCCGGTCCGCCAAGGCGGCCATCGGCGGCGATTACGTCGACGACGCGGATGCCGTAACGGCCACCAGCGTCGACTATCTCGCCCTTGGCGATCAGCGTGCCATTGGCAAAAATGTCGAGCAGGTCATTGGCCTGACGGTCGAGTTCGACGACGCTGCCTTCGCCAAGCTGCAGCAATTCAGACAGCGTCAGCGATGCTGAACCGACCTCTACCGAAATTCGCAGCGAGACGCCTGCCAGCAGGTCGAAATTGCCGTCCGTGGACGCGCCAGTCGGCGCATGCCGGATCGTGGGCGCTTCTGTCATGTCACTCATTGGTCCATCTCCTTTGTCATTTTTTCGATCATCAGCGCCGCGCGGCCATTGGCCTCGCCCAGCGTTCCATATGCAAAACTGCGGCCTGCGACCGTCAGGGGGATCTGTGCAGGCAGCAGCAGCGGCAAGATATCGCCCGGCGCCAGTGTCATCAGCTGCTGGAATGATACCTCGCTGCGCGCCAGCACAGTGCGGGCGGGCAATTGCACGCGCATCGCGGCGGTACGCAGCTTTTCGGTCCAAGCCATATCGGCGG
>JAYVGQ010000022.1:0-2806 GCA_043771985.1 Sphingomonadales bacterium | reverse complement strand
TGTGCCGGGGATGACGCTTGACCGCAAATGCTCATCAGGCTTGCAGACGATTGCGCTCGCCTCGCAGCGGATCATGGCGGGTGAGGCGGGCATTTATGTAGCAGGCGGGGTCGATAGTGTTTCGCTGGTGCTGCCAAATAAGAACCTCAAGCATTGTCATTCGAATTGGGTGCAGGCGCACCGACCAGACCTGATGCTGCCGATGATTGATACCTCGGAAAACGTTTCAAACCGCTATGGCATCACGCGCGAAATGCAGGATGAATATGGCTGGCAATCACAAATGCGGATCAACGCGGCCCATGCGGCAGGTCGGCTTTATCATGAGATTGTGCCGATCACTGTCACTAAAAAGATCAAGGACAAGGACGGCAATGTCACAAGCGAAGAGCAAGTGACGCTTTCCAAGGACGAAGGAATGCGCCCCGAAACGACGCTTGAAGGGCTTGGCACTTTGAAGCCCGTTTATGAAGGCGGCACAGTTACTGCTGGCAACGCCAGCCAGCTTTCGGACGGCGCAAGTGTCTGTGTTGTCATGGACGCGGGGGAGGCATCACGGCGCGGCCTTGCCCCGATGGGCATATTTCGCGGCTTTGCAGTTGCGGGATGTGAGCCTGATGAAATGGGCATCGGCCCAGTGTTCGCGGTGCCCAAATTGCTCGCACGGCATGGCCTCAAGGTTGATGATATCGGCCTTTGGGAACTTAACGAAGCGTTTGCTGTGCAAGTGCTTTACTGCCGCGATCGACTTGGCATTGATCCCGAGAAATTGAACGTAGATGGCGGCGCCATTGCGATTGGCCACCCGTTCGGCATGTCGGGATCGCGGCTGACCGGCCATGCGTTGATTGAGGGCAAGCGGCGTAGGGTCAAATATGTCGTCGTCACCATGTGTATTGGCGGCGGAATGGGCGCAGCGGGGCTATTTGAGATTGTTTGATCAATCTTCAGTCTGGAGAGTTATGCTGCCTTGATTGAAAAGCTTTGCTATCAATGCCATTACTACATCTGACTTAATCAAATCAGGATCGACGGAAAAATGATCTTGTGCGCAGAGACTTTCTGCAAATGTCGAGGTCTCTCTCGCACATTCAAAACATTGGCCGTCCACGAATAGCAGCAGCGAGTCCGCTTGTTCGCGCACAAATGAGAAGCGGCTCGACGCGTTGCGATGGAGTAACGCGTCACCTGTTACTAAGGCGCGTAGTTCCACTACGTCCACTGGCTCCTCTGGTGTCCAATCCTGCTCGGGATATTTGGGGGTGCTGTTATATTCGCCGAACCAACGCGTGAAGGCGGTGCGGTCGGCGAGTTTTTCAGTGATCATTGTATGAAGGCGCGCGATGGCCTCACCCGTGATTTCGCCTGGATTGGCCTGCGTCTGCAAGTCGGGGTCGGCGTAACGATCATCCTCACGCAGACGCTGCACCAGATCATCGCACCAATCGGCGATGATCTCGCTGCGCGCGGGCGCGCGGAACCCGATTGAATAAGTCATGCAATCATCGCCCAGCGCAACGCCGTTATGCGCGACGCGCGGGGGGACATAGAGCATGTCGCCAGGTTCGAGAATCCATTCGTCAGTCGCCTCGAAATCAGCGAGCAGACGCAAATCGTCATGCGGCAGCAGCGGCGTATCCGCGTCGCATACCGCACCGACTTGCCAGCGCCGCCTGCCCAACCCCTGGATCAGGAACACGTCATATTGATCAAAATGCGCACCCACGCCGCCGCCGTCAGTCGCGTAGCTCACCATTACGTCATCAATCCGCCAGTTGGGGATGAAGCGGAACGGCGCGATGAGCGCGGCAACCTCGGGCACATGGGTATCAACCGCTTGAACCAGCAGCGTCCACGGCGCTTTACCAAGTTTGGTGAAGCGCTTTTCGGGAACCGGGCCATGCTCGACTTTTAACCGGTCATCCGCCTGCATGATCAGGCGTGATTCGACCTCATCTTCACAAGCCAATCCAGCAAGTTCATCGGGCTCAAGCGGATTTGCCCAAGCGGCCCACGGATTGTTGATCAGCAGCGGCTTCTTCTGCCAATAATCCCGCAAGAAGCCGCCGACATCAAAATCCGTGAAGCGCATGGTCTCAATCAAAGATTGCGCCCCACCGCCGCTTGATCCGCTCTTTCCAGAAACCACGGTGATATGCGTCAGACGCGAGCAGCGGCATGACTGATCCAGCCTCGGCAAAGACCATCTGTTCAATGCCAGTGTTGACCTTGCCCCAGCTTGCAGCTTCTTGCAGCGTTGATGATGAACATGCCCCATCGCGGACATCGGCGACGGTGATTTGCACGGCATATTTATGCACTTGGACATCGTCATGGCCAAGGATTTCGGCGCAGACGACCGTATCCTGAATGAAGTTTTTGGGTACGCCGCCGCCAATCATTAGCAGTCCAGTCGTGCCTGCCTTAACCTTGATATCAGTCAGTTCACGGAAATCGGCGATCGCGTCGAGTACCATATAGGGCTTGCCTTCTTTCGCGCGGTCAACCTGATGCTTGACGAGGCCAAAGCCCGCCGAGCTATCGACGAACGCCGGGCAGAAAATCGGCACGTCATGTTCGTAAGCGAGCTTGACGAGGCTATTGTCCTTCTTGCCGTGTTCGACGAGGTATTTGCCCATTTCGCGGATGAATGCGCGGCTTGAATACGGGCGGGGTTCAAGGCTGTTGGCAATTTCGAGGATCGTATGATCGCAGTCCTGCAACTGCTCTTCATCGATATAGGTATCGTAAATCCGGTCGATATAGAGCGAACGCAGCGTATCATCGTCGGGCACTTCAAGTGCCT
>JAYVGQ010000021.1:0-66965 GCA_043771985.1 Sphingomonadales bacterium | reverse complement strand
TCCGCAACTTCACGATCAACTTCGGCCCGCAGCATCCGGCGGCCCATGGGGTGCTGCGGCTGGTGCTGGAGCTCGATGGCGAAGTGGTTGAACGCGTCGATCCGCACATCGGCCTGCTGCATCGCGGCACCGAAAAACTGATCGAGCATAAAACCTATCTACAGGCGCTCCCGTATTTCGACCGGCTCGACTATTGCAGCCCGCTAGCGATGGAGCACTCTTATGTGCTCGCCATCGAAAAACTGCTCGACCTAGAAGTGCCCTTGCGCGGCCAATATCTGCGCGTGTTTTTTGCCGAGCTGACCCGCATCAGCAACCATATGCTGAACCTTGGCAGCCACGTCATGGACGTAGGCGCGATGACGCCGAACCTGTGGCTGTTTGAAATCCGCGAGGATTGCCTGAACTTCTTCGAACGCGCATCGGGCGCTCGGATGCACGCGGCATGGTTCCGCCCCGGCGGTGTGCATCAGGATGTGCCGCTAAAACTGCTGACGGATATCGGTGATTGGCTCGACCACCGGATGCCGAAACTGTTCGAAGACGCGCTTAGCCTTGTCGTGGACAACCGTATTTTCAAACAGCGCAACGTCGATATCGCGACGGTGACAAAGGAAGACGCGATCAAATGGGGCTTTTCCGGCCCGATGATCCGCGGCAGCGGCATCCCCTGGGATATTCGCAAATCACAGCCTTATGACGTCTATGCCAAGATGGATTTTGACATTCCGGTCGGCACCAAAGGCGATTGTTACGACCGTTTCATGGTCCGTTGCGAAGAGGTGCGCCAATCGATGCGCATCATGAAGCAGTGCTTGCTTGAAATGCCCGAAGGCCCGGTGTGCAGCGATGATCGCAAAATCGTGCCGCCCAAACGCGCCGAGATGAAGCAATCGATGGAAGCGCTGATCCATCACTTTAAGCTGTATACCGAAGGCTTCCACGTTCCTGCAGGCTCGGTCTATGTCGCGACCGAAAGCCCCAAGGGCGAATTCGGCGTCTATCTGGTCGCGGACGGCACCAACAAACCCTATCGCTGCAAAATCCGCCCCACCGCGTTCTCGCATCTGCAAGCGATTGAGATGATGTCCAAGGGGCACATGCTGGCGGATACAACCGCCATCATTGGCGCCATCGACGTTGTGTTTGGGGAGTGTGACCGGTGAAGGCATTGCAAAGAGCACGCAGATCTATTTTGGTATTCGGTGGAATTTATCTTTTGAGTCTGATCGCTTTTAAGACTGGCGCACCTCGTGATCTTGCAATCTGGCTTTGCGCGTCTGCCATCGTAGGCGTGGTGCTTTCCGGATTTTTTGCAATCATCTTTCAGGTGATTTGGGAGTTCCAAAAAAAGGCTGGTCATGGCTGACGCAATCCACATTCCCGACGAAGCCGAAACCCGCGCGAAATGGGGTGCTTTCGCTTGGACAAAAGCCAATGCGAAAACCGCCGCGATGTATGTCGCGCGCTATCCCGCTGGGCGGCAACAATCCGCTGTCATGGCTCTACTCGATCTGGCGCAGCGTCAGGTGGGCGAGGCGACTAAGACACAGGGCTGGTTGCCTGTGCCAGTGATCGAATATGTCGCGGGCTATCTCGGCATGCCCTATATGCGCACCTATGAGGTTGCGACATTCTACACCATGTACAACCTCGCGCCTGTGGGCCGGTTCCATGTGCAAGTGTGCGGCACCACGCCGTGCATGTTGCGCGGGTCGGACGACGTCATGGCAGCGTGCAAAAATCGTGGGTTAGTAAAGGGCGGTACGACGCCCGATGGCCTGTTCACTCTGACCGAAGTCGAATGCCTGGGCGCGTGTGCAAATGCTCCAATGGTGCAAATTAACGACGATAATTTCGAAGACCTGACCTATGATAGTATGAGCGTGCTCTTGGAGGCCTTGGCCAATGACAAGCCGGTCAAAATTGGGCCTCAAATTGATCGTACAGTCAGTTGCCCCGAGGGCGGGCCGACGACATTGAAGGAGATGGCGTGATGAGCGATGAACATCCAACTATCGGTGACATGACATACGAACTGCTAAAAAAAATGCGCGCCGAACAGCAGGAGATGCGGTTGGAACTGCTTGACCTGAAATTACGGGCAACCTCGGTTGATGAACATCTGGGCGGCATCATGATGGCAACGGGTGGAATCAATAATCGCCTCGACCGGATTGAAGAGCGTCTGGGGCGCGTCGAACGGCGTTTGGATTTGACGGAAACACGATAATGCTCGCAGACAAAGACCGCATTTTTACCAACCTCTATGGCTTTCAACCGTGGAACCTGAAAGCTGCGCAGAAACGCGGTGATTGGGATAAGACCAAGAACTTGCTCGAAATCGGCAATGATGCGATCATTGAGGCGATCAAAGCATCGGGCCTGCGCGGACGCGGTGGGGCGGGGTTCCCCACGGGTATGAAGTGGAGCTTCATGCCAAAGGCCCCCACGCCCGAACGCCCCAATTTCCTTGTCATCAACGCTGATGAATCCGAACCCGGCAGCTGCAAAGACCGGGAGATTATCCGCCACGATCCGCACAAGCTGATCGAAGGCGCGCTGATCGCAGGCTTTGCGATGCGCGCGCGCGCCGCGTATATCTATATTCGCGGCGAATATATCTTTGAGGCAAAGGTTCTGGAGGACGCGGTCGCAGAGGCCTATGCCGCTGGTCTTGTCGGCAAAAACGCGTGCAAATCGGGCTATGATTTCGACGTCTTCGTCCACCGCGGCGCTGGCGCTTATATCTGCGGCGAAGAAACCGCGATGATCGAAAGCCTTGAAGGCAAAAAGGGTCAACCGCGCCTGAAACCGCCATTTCCGGCAGGGGCAGGGCTTTATGGCTGCCCGACCACAGTGAACAATGTGGAAAGCATCGCGGTGGTGCCCACGATCCTGCGCCGCAGCCCCGAATGGTTTTTCAGCTTTGGCCGCGAAGGCAATAAAGGCACAAAGCTGTTCCAGATTTCCGGCCATGTAAATACGCCCTGCGTCGTCGAAGAAGAAATGAGCATCCCGTTCCGCGAGCTGATCGAAAAACATTGCGGCGGCATTCGCGGTGGGTGGGATAATTTGCTGGCGGTCATTCCCGGTGGATCGTCTGTGCCGTTGGTTCCTGCGTCGCAAATCATGGACGCGCCGATGGATTTTGATGGGTTGAAAGCCGTCGGATCGGGCCTTGGCACCGCCGCCGTCATCGTCATGGACAAATCCACCGACATCGTCCGCGCCATTTCGCGGTTGAGCTATTTCTACAAGCACGAAAGCTGCGGCCAATGCACGCCATGCCGCGAAGGCACAGGCTGGATGTGGCGCGTAATGGAAAAAATGCGTACCGGCGATGCCGAAATCCGCGACATCGACACGCTGTATGAAGTCACCAAACAGGTCGAAGGCCACACCATCTGCGCGCTGGGCGATGCAGCGGCTTGGCCGATTCAGGGGCTGATCAAGCACTTCCGCCCAGAGATGGAGCGCCGGATTTTGGACGCCAAGGGCGGCGAGATGCTGGAGGCGGCGGAATGACAAAGTTTGGTATTATATTTGCGCTGGTTGCGGGGCTTTTTCCGATTTCCGGGATGTCAGCTCAATCGACAGGTACTCGACTTGGTGCGAAACCGGCGAGCGCTCCGACGGGCGACGTCAGCAAAGAAGATACTGCCAGAGTAATTATGCGATCATTTTCGCGTTGCGTTATCGGCGTTTCTCCTATGCGAGTAACCGAATATCTAGATACCTTTCCGGCTTCTGCAGAAGCGCGAAACTTAGTGAACATTCTTTCGCGCGATGAATGTCTTGCCGGAGGAGAATTGCGGTTCGAGGAAAAGCTGTTTCGTTGGGCGACCTATGACGAACTTTACAACGTTAATTTTCGAAAATTTGAACCATCTAAGGTTACAGTGGTAGCAGAGACTGATTACGCAGCTTTGGCACAGGGGGTGAGTGCAGATAGACTTCAAATTATAGCTTTATGGGATCTTGGTGAGTGCACGGTCCGTGCCGCACCTACGGAGGCCGACGCGTTGGTCAAATCAGCCATAGCATCGAAGGCAGAGAGTGCCGCCATGACAGCCATCGTACCGTTCCTCGGCAGTTGTGTTGCCAAAGACAATAAAATCACGTTTTCAAAGGCTGTTATCCGAGGTTTGTTAGCTGAAGCTTTGTATAAAATTGCCACTAAGGCGGAAATTGTATCAACCGCGCAGGTAAAGAAATAATGCCTAAAGTCACCGTAGATGGCCTCGAAATCGAAGTCCCGGCAGGCGCGACTGTGTTGCAGGCGTGCGAGTTGGCGGGCAAAGAAATTCCGCGTTTCTGCTACCACGAACGCCTCTCCATCGCGGGCAATTGCCGGATGTGCTTGGTCGAGGTTGCCCCCGGGCCGCCCAAGCCGCAGGCGAGCTGTGCGCTGCCCGCCACCGAAGGTCAGATCATCCGCACCGATAGCGCGATGGTTAAAAAGGCGCGTGAAGGGGTGATGGAGTTTCTTCTCATCAACCACCCGCTCGATTGCCCGATTTGCGATCAGGGCGGCGAGTGCGACTTGCAGGACCAAGCGATGTTCTATGGTCGCGGCGCGAGCCGGTATGACGAAAACAAGCGCGCAGTGACTGAGAAATATATGGGGCCGCTCGTCAAAACGACGATGACCCGCTGCATCCAATGCACCCGCTGCATCCGCTTTGCCGAGGAAGTCGCCGGCATAGAGGAAATCGGCGCGATTGGGCGCGGTGAGAATATGCAGATCACCAGCTATCTGGAACGCGCGGTGACCAGCGAATTGTCGGGCAATGTCGTCGATCTGTGCCCCGTTGGCGCGTTGACGTCGAAACCTTATGCGTTTGAAGCACGCCCTTGGGAGCTGAAGAAAACGCCCAGCATCGATGTGATGGATGCGGTTGGTACCAACATCCGCCTCGACGCACGCGGTCGTGCTGTGTTGCGCGCGCTGCCCCGCATCAATGAAGATGTGAACGAGGAATGGGCGTCGGACAAAACCCGCCACGCGGTCGATGGCCTGACGCATTCACGGCTTGATAAGCCCTATGTGCGCCGCGACGGCAAGCTGGTTGCGGTCAGCTGGGGCGAAGCGTTTGAAGCGATTGCCAGCCAATGGACCGGCGACGCGGCTGTGCTGGCTGGCGATCAGGTCGATTGCGAAACGATGTTTGCGGCGCGTGCGCTGGCGGGATCGGCAATGCTCGAAGGGCGTCAGACTGGATTGGCGTATGATACGTCGTCGCTGAGCGCGGTGAATTTCAACACCACGATCGCAGGCATCGAAAACGCCGATGTGATCTTGCTCGTCGGCAGCGACCTGCGCCGTGAGGCAGCGTTAGTGAACACACGCATCCAAAAAGCAGTGCGCAAACGCGGCGCGAAGGTTTTTGCCATCGGGCCTGTGACGGATTTGACTTATAAGGTTGAGTGGCTGGGCGACGATCTGTTGGCGCTGACCAAAGCGCCAAAGGCACTGGCCGATGCGTTGAAGGCTGCCGAGCGCCCCGCGATTATCGTTGGCGGCGGCGCATTACGCTACGAAGGCGTCCACGGCGCGGCTTTGGCGTTTGCGAAGAAGTATAAACTTGTCCGTGACGACTGGAACGGCTTCAACGTCCTGCATTTTGCGGCAGCGCGGATGGGCGGACTGATGCTCGGCTACGCGCATGACGGCGGGATCAAAGCGCTTGCGGCAAAGGCACCCAAGGTTGCGTTCTTCTTAGGTAGCGACGAGGTTGATTACAGCCTGTTCGCCAAAAGCTTCAAAGTCTATGTCGGCCACCACGGCGATGCAGGCGCACACCACGCAGATGTAATCCTGCCGGGTGCTGCCTATTCCGAGAAATCAGGCACATACGTAAACCTGGAAGGCCGCGTCCAGCGCGGCGAACGCGCGGTATTCCCGCCGGGCGATGCGCGAGAGGATTGGTCGATTTTCCGGGCGTTAAGCGATGTGCTGGGGCAGCGTTTGCCGTTTGATACACTTGATGCCCTGCGCGCCGAAATGGCAAAGGCCGTGCCTGCTTTGGGGCAGGAAGGCCTTGCCAATTATGGCTGGGCGGAACCCAAGCTGCCTACGTCCGTCTCCGGCAAAATTGCCGATTATCCGATCACGGATTTCTACCTAACCAACGCCATCTGCCGCGCATCGCCAACGATGCAGCGTTGTTCGAGTGAATTGGTGCATGGGGAAGAGTATCTGGAGGCAGCGGAATGACGACTTTGTCTCGGAATGTTCGCCGTTTGCCGTACGCATTCTATGCGCTTGCCGTGTTCATGGGCATTTTTCGTTTTTATAACGAATGGACCGCCGTGACTAACATCGGCGATGGCGGCCCGATGGCGAACCTTGGGATAATGGTCGCATTATACAATGCGTTTGCTGAGGCCGTCTACATGGTTGGGACCGGTGCTATGCTCCAAATCTTAATTGCCATTTTTGACAAGGTGAAGGGAGCGGGCGAATGACCGAATTCTTCCAAAACCTCGGCATGTCCTACAACGCTGCGTGGTTGACTGCGACGATCGCTGGCATCCTGCTGATCGCCCTCCCGCTCATGCTTTCAGTCGCGATGATCATCTATGCCGACCGCAAAATCTGGGCGGCGATGGCTTTGCGTCGTGGACCGAACGTCGTTGGCCCATTCGGCTTGCTGCAATCCTTCGCCGATGGATTGAAGGTGTTCTTGCAAGAAACCATCATCCCCAGCGCATCGAACCGCGGGCTGTTCCTGATCGCGCCGATTATCACCTTTACCGTCGCGTTGATGGCATGGGCTGTGATCCCGTTTAATTCGGGCGCGGTGCTGGCGGACATTAATGTCGGTTTGCTTTACATCCTCGCGATCAGCAGCCTTGGCGTTTATGGTGTGGTGATATCGGGTTGGGCGTCGAACTCGAAATATCCGTTCTTCAGTGCAATGCGCGCCGCTGCGCAGATGATTTCGTATGAAGTCTCGATTGGCTTCATCCTGATCTCGGTCGTGCTCTGGGCCAAGACGTTCAACATGCTCGGCATTGTAGAGGCGCAAAAGGGGCATATTTTCGGGCTTATCAACGCCTTTGGCCTGAACCCGTTATTGTTCCCCATCGCGGTGCTGTTCCTCATTTCCTCCATGGCCGAAACCGCGCGCGCACCGTTCGATTTGACCGAGGCGGAAAGCGAGTTGGTTGCGGGGTATCAGACCGAATATAGCAGCATGTCTTTTGCGTTATTTTGGCTCGGCGAATATGCCAATGTGCTGTTGATGTGCACGCTGAACGCGGTGCTGTTTTGGGGTGGGTATTTGCCGCCGGTCGATTGGGCACCGCTATATTACGTGCCGGGCATCCTCTGGCTGTTCGCCAAAATATTCTTTTTCTTCTTCATCTTCAGCTGGGTAAAGGCAACCGTGCCGCGCTACCGCTATGACCAATTGATGCGTCTGGGGTGGAAAGTGTTCCTGCCGATCTCGCTGTTCTGGGTGTGTTTGGTGAGTGGATATTTGATGTGGATTGGGCATTTCGGATGAGAGTGTCTGCGTTAATCCTCCCGCTGCTTATCGTCGGATGCGCCAAAGCACCGCAGGAGTCAGCTGAAATTGGTCGGTTTGAATTTCATCCGGCGGTTGGTGAGATGCCTGCCATTCTACTCGACACCAAAACAGGATGTATCGAGAGTTTTGAGCGTTTAGGGTCATTGAAAAATCCGAAATTTGTGGAGTGGCGTCGGCAGTACATGGATGGTGTATGGCCGGTTATGAAATATGATGAGAACGACCTCCCGACACCAATACCTAATTCTCAGCCACCAATACGGTGTCCCAAGCCCCAAGGCTCTACCCAATGACCACCATCGCCCATCTCATCAAATCCTTCACCTTATGGGAATTCGTCAAGGCGCATTGGTTGACCTTGCAGTACTTCTTTAAGCCAAAGGCGACGATCAACTATCCGTTTGAAAAAAACCCGCTGTCCCCGCGTTTTCGCGGCGAACACGCGCTGCGCCGCTACGCCAATGGCGAGGAACGCTGCATCGCGTGCAAGCTGTGCGAGGCGGTCTGTCCGGCGCAGGCGATCACCATCGAGGCTGAACCGCGTGAGGACGGGAGCCGCCGCACGACGCGGTACGACATCGATATGACCAAATGCATCTACTGCGGTTTCTGCCAAGAGGCATGCCCGGTCGATGCCATCGTTGAAGGGCCAAATTTCGAATATGCCACCGAAACGCGAGAGGAGCTGCTCTATGACAAGAACAAGCTGCTTTCCAACGGCGACAAATGGGAGCGCGCGATTGCGGCGAACCTTGCCGCCGATGCGCCGTATCGTTAGGGGGCGGACATGATTCAGGTCGTCTCCTTTTATTTCTTCGCCGCCATCCTGCTGGCCGCCGCGTCGATGGTTATCTTCTCGCGCAATCCGGTGCATTCGGTGCTGTGGCTGATCGTTGCGTTCTTTAACGCGGCGGGCTTGATGGTCCTGATCGGGGCAGAGTTTATCGCGATGCTGCTCGTGATTGTGTATGTCGGCGCGGTCGCGGTGTTGTTCTTATTCGTCGTGATGATGCTCGACATTGATTTTGCCGAATTGCGTGCGGGCTTTGCCAAGAATTTGCCTTTGGGGTTGCTGCTCGCGATTATCTTGGTGGTTGAATTGGTGTTGGGCCTTGGCGCGTATCGCGCTGGCGCGGTGCAGTTGGGCGTTGCTGATGTGGCGGTAAAGGTGGCAACGGATATGCCAAACATTCAGGCTATCGGCGCATTGCTTTATACCAAATATGTGTTTCTGTTTGAAACTGCAGGCCTAATTTTGCTGGTCGCGATGATTGGTGCGATTGTGCTGACTCACCGCAAACGCACCGGCACACGGCCACAGAATATCTCGCAACAAAACCAGCGGCGTCCCGAAGATTCGGTGCGCAATGTGAACCAGCCTAGCGGGCAGGGGGTGGAGTTGTGATTTACCCAAAACGCCCCGACCCGTTCGTGTCGAGCGAAGTCGAGACACCTATCGTTTGTGCACGCCTTATGGGCCTCTCGACTTCGCTCGAGACAAACGGATATTGGAAGGTAGACGGCCAATGATCGGCGTGGAACATTATCTGGTGGTCAGTTCCATCCTGTTTGTGATGGGCGTGCTCGGCATTTTTCTTAACCGTAAAAACGTGATCATCATCTTGATGGCGATTGAGCTGATCTTGCTTGCGGTGAACATCAATCTCGTCGCGTTCAGTGCGTTTCTCGGCGATTTGACCGGCCAGATTTTCGCGATGTTCGTGTTGACTGTCGCGGCAGGAGAAGCCGCGATTGGCCTCGCCATATTAGTCATATATTTCCGTGGTCGCGGAACCATTGCCGTTGACGATGTCAACCGGATGAAGGGATAACCGGTCCAGTGTCGTCGATTTTTATCATCGTATTCGCGCCGCTTCTCGCCTCGTTGGTCGCGGGTCTTGGCCAGCGTTTCATCGGCGCGACTGCTGCAAAATGCGTCACTACCGCCGGTCTGTTTCTTGCCGCCGCGCTTAGCTGGCCGATCTTCCTTGGCTTTATGGCGGGTTCGGAGACGTCCTATGTAGAGCCTGTGTTGCAATGGGTATCGTCCGGTAGCCTGCAGTTCGATTGGGAGCTGCGCGTCGACGCGTTGACGGCGGTTATGCTGGTCGTCATTACCACCGTGTCCGCGCTCGTCCATCTTTATAGCTGGGGCTATATGGAGGAGGACCCGGATCAGCCGCGTTTCTTTGCCTATCTGTCGCTGTTTACTTTTGCGATGCTGATGCTGGTGACCGCCAATAATCTGGTCCAGATGTTCTTTGGCTGGGAAGGCGTCGGCCTTGCGTCCTATTTGCTGATCGGTTTTTGGTATAAAAAGCCCAGCGCAAATGCAGCAGCGATCAAAGCGTTTGTCGTCAACCGCGTCGGTGACCTTGGCTTTATGCTGGGAATTTTCGGCGTGTTTTTGGTGTTCGGCACGGTGTCGATCCCGGAAATTTTGGCCGCTGCGCCAAGCCATGTCGGGTCGAGCATCGGCTTCCTTGGGCTACGCGTGGATACGATGAGCGTTCTGTGCGTCTTGCTGTTCATCGGCGCAATGGGCAAATCGGCGCAGTTGGGACTGCACACATGGCTGCCCGATGCGATGGAGGGGCCAACGCCTGTCTCCGCATTGATCCATGCGGCCACGATGGTCACCGCTGGCGTTTTCATGGTTTGCCGCCTGTCGCCTTTGTTTGAAACTAGTCAGTTTGCGCTGAACATGATCACGATTGTCGGCGCGACCACAGCGATTTTTGCGGCAACGGTCGGCTTGGTGCAGACCGATATCAAACGCGTGATTGCCTATTCGACCTGTTCGCAGCTGGGCTATATGTTCTTTGCCGCTGGCACAGGTGCCTATGGCGCCGCGATGTTCCATCTGTTTACGCACGCGTTTTTCAAGGCACTGTTGTTCCTCGGTGCGGGTTCCGTCATCCACGCGATGCACCATGAACAGGACATGCGGTATTATGGGGCTTTGCGTAAACACATCCCGCTGACATTCTGGGCGATGATGGCGGGGACGTTGGCGATTACTGGCGTGGGTATTGTCGGCGTCGGCGGCTTTGCTGGTTTCTATTCCAAGGATGCAATTATCGAGGCGGCGTTCGCGTCGTCCGCGCCGTGGAGCGGCTATGCGTTCTTTATCGGTGTGCTGGCGGCATTGCTGACCAGTTTCTACAGCTGGCGGCTGATGTTCCTGACCTTCTTTGGCAAGCCGCGCTGGATTCACAGCGAGCATATTCAGCACAGCGTCCACAAAACGCCGGAACAGGCTGGAGCGGATACAACGGGCGGCTATCATCCGCATGAAAGCCCGCTTTCGATGCTGATCCCGCTGGGCGTATTGGCCCTTGGCGCAGTCTTCGCAGGCTTTCTGTTCCACGGCGGCTTTATCGAGGCTGAGGCGGGCAAAGCGTTTTGGGCGAACAGCACATTGGCGTTTAACGAGAATCTGATGCACGCGATGCACGAAGTGCCTTTGTGGGTGAAGCTGGCGTCAACGGTGGCGATGCTGACGGGCCTGTTTGTGGCTTGGAGCATGTACATCCGGTCCGACACCGCGCCTGCAGCTGTCGCAGGGCATTTCGCGCCGCTCTATAAATTCTTTTACAACAAATGGTATTTTGACGAGCTGTATAATTTGATCTTTATCAAGCCTGCCTTCTGGTTCGGACGGCTGTTTTGGAAGGCAGGCGACGTCGGCATTATCGACCGCTTTGGTCCCAATGGATCGGCGGCGGTGGTTGCCTTTAGCAGCCGAATGGCGGTGCGGATGCAATCTGGATATCTTTATACTTACGCGCTTGTGATGCTTCTCGGCCTTGTCGGCATGATGAGTTGGATGATGGTAGCAGCGAAATGAACGCGGATGATTTTCCTATTCTCTCGGTGATGCTCGCTGTGCCGATGATTGGCGCGATTGCGTGCCTTTTTGCGCGTGCCGAACTGGCGCGGATCATTGCGTTGACAGCGACCCTGTTTACCTTTGCGCTCGGGTGCTGGCTGTGGGCCAGCTACGATGTAGCGGGCGCGCAGTGGCAGTTTACCGAAAGCGTTTCGTTGTTCGGGCCGATTGCTTGGAAGCTGGGGATTGACGGCATTTCGTTGATGCTCATCATGCTGTCGGTGTTCCTGATGCCGATTTGCATTGGGGCCAGCTGGTATGCGATCAAGGAACGCGTCGGCCTGTATATGGCGGCATTTCTGTTCATGGAAACATTGATGATCGGCGTGTTTTCGGCGCAGGATCTGTTGCTGTTTTACATATTCTTTGAGGCTGGCCTGATCCCGATGTATCTGATCATCGGTATCTGGGGCGGCAAAGACCGGATTTACGCGAGCTATAAGTTCTTCCTGTATACGCTGCTCGGCTCAGTTGTGATGCTGATCGCGATGCTGTGGATGATCTTGGAGGCAGGGACTTCGGATATCCCGACCTTGCTCAATTATGATTTCCCCGCGCATGCGCAAACCTATTTATGGCTGGCGTTCTTTGCCTCGTTTGCCGTCAAAATGCCGATGTGGCCAGTGCACACCTGGTTGCCCGACGCGCATGTTCAGGCACCGACGGCGGGTTCTGTGATCCTTGCAGGCGTGCTGTTGAAAATGGGCGGTTACGGCTTTTTGCGGTTCTCGATCCCGATGTTTCCAGAGGCGTCGGCGCAGTTTATCTGGTTGGTCTTTGGCTTGTCGATGGTCGCGGTAGTCTACACGTCGCTGGTGGCGTTGGTGCAAGACGATATGAAAAAGCTGATCGCTTATTCCTCGGTTGCGCATATGGCGATTGTGACGGTGGGGCTGTTCACATTTAACCAGCAAGGCATTGAAGGCGCGATTATCGTAATGCTCAGCCACGGGCTTGTGTCAGGGGCGCTGTTCCTGTGCGTTGGTGTGATTTACGACCGGCTACATACGCGAGAAATCAGCCGTTATGGCGGGCTTTCGATCAACATGCCGAAATATGCGTTGCTGTTTATGCTGTTTACAATGGCAAGTGTGGGCTTGCCGGGGACCAGCGGTTTTGTCGGCGAATTCCTCGCGCTTGCCGGGGCGTATAAGGTTTCGACCTGGGCGACGTTGATTGCGACCACAGGGATTATTCTTGGCGCAGGCTATATGTTGTATCTCTATCGCCGTGTTGCTTTTGGTGCGCAGGTTAATGCGGATGCGGCGGCGATGAGTGATATTGATGGCCGCGAATTGTGGCTGCTCGCGCCAATTGCGGCAGCTGTATTGTGGATGGGGATTTATCCTGAAAGCTTCCTTGCGCCGATCCGCCGCGATGTGGCGACGATTGTCGCGCGGATTGAGCGGGCTGCTCCTGCGGGAGACAGCAAGCTTAAAGAACATGACAAAACGACCGCCAAATATCGTGTGACGCACGAAGGTGGCGAACACGCGGACGCTAAAGTTCATGGGCCAGAGGAGGCCAAGCACTGATGGATCTTTCAACTTCACTTGCGCTGATGCGCCCTGAGTTGATCCTTAGCTTCTCTAGCCTCGTTTTGTTGCTGATTGCGGCTTGGCGCTCAGAATCCGGTCGTTTGGTTAGCGTGTTGGCGGTTGCTTCACTGGTTGGCGCAGGGACCTATGCAGCGCATTATTTCTGTGCCGGAATTGCTGCGGATGCGTTTGATGGCCTGTACCGCACCGATGCGTTTGGCAGCTTTGCCAAAGTGTTGATCTATTTCGCGGCGGCAATCGCTTTGGTTATCGCGCCATCATCGCTGGAAAAAAGCGGTGCTATGCGCGCGGAATATCCGGTGTTGATCGTGCTTGCCGCCGTCGGCATGGGTGTGATGGTGTCGGCAACTGACCTGATTACGTTGTATATCGGTCTCGAACTGAATAGCCTCGCCGCTTACGTCCTCGCCAGTTTCGCGCGCAACGATGAACGTTCGGCAGAGGCGGGCCTAAAATATTTCGTCCTTGGCGCGCTTGCCAGCGGCATATTGCTGTTTGGCATGTCGCTGCTTTACGGCTTTACCGGCTCGACCGGCTTTGAAGCCATTGGCAAAGCGATGGCGGGCGATATCAGCATGGGTAAGCTGCTCGGCTTGATCTTCGTGCTGTCGGGCCTCGCGTTCAAGATCAGCGCTGCACCCTTCCACATGTGGACACCCGATGTGTACGAAGGCGCACCGACGCCAATCACCGCATTCTTTGCCAGTGCGCCCAAAGTGGCCGCCAGCGCGCTGCTGATCCGCGTGACCATCGAAGCATTCGGCAATCAGATTGCGGCGTGGCAACAGATCATCATTGTCATCTCGCTGATGTCGATCATCATCGGTGCAGTCGGCGCTATCGGGCAGTTGAATCTCAAACGCCTGCTCGCCTATAGCTCGATCAACAATGTCGGCTTTTTGCTGATCGGTTTGGCTGCGGGGACTGAGGCGGGCGTTGCCGGGATGCTGACTTACCTGGTCATTTACGTCCTGATGACGCTCGGCGGCTTCATCTGCCTGATGCAGTTAACGGGTAGCGACGGAACAATCAAAGAAGGCATCGCTGACATTGCAGGGCTGTCGAAAACGCAACCGATGTTGGCGGCTGCATTGGCCGTTTTCATGTTCAGCCTTGCCGGTATCCCGCCCTTGTTCGGTTTCTGGGGCAAGCTGGTGGTATTTAACGCAGCGGTTGCCGCAGGACTGCTGCCACTTGCAGTCATCGGTATCGTCGCGTCGGTCGTCGGTGCGTTTTATTATCTAAAGGTTATCAAGGTGATGTATTTTGATGAGCCAACAGGCCAGATCGTCGCGGCTGACGACAAAACGCTGCCTTATGTCGGCGGCGCAATGGCGCTTGCGGTTTCGCCGCTTGGTTACTTCGCCATCCCGGTTCTGTCCGTCATCACCGCGCAAGCGGCAAAGGCTTTGTTCTGAGCCTTCTGTTCGAACAAGTCGCCTTAACAGGCTCCACCAATGCAGACCTAATCGCCCGCGCCGCTGCTGGAGCGCCAGAGGGGCTTTGGTTGCGCGCCGACGCCCAAGATGCTGGACGCGGTAGGTTGGGCCGCATGTGGGACAGCGAAGACGGGAATTTGTTCGCCAGCACGATTGTCCGCCTCGGTGCAAATGATCCGCCAGCATCGTCACTTGGCTTTCTGGCATCGCTCGCCGCCTATGAAACCGCGCGGTTGATTGCGCCCGATGTGCCAATCATGATCAAATGGCCGAATGATTTGCTGACGGTAAGTGGTGCAAAATTCTGCGGTATGTTGCTCGAACGCGTCGGCGACGCTGTCATCATCGGCATCGGTATGAACCTGTTTGCGCATCCTGCGGGGCTAGACCGTCCCGTCACCGATTTACGCAGCAGCGGCGGCAATCCGCCACATGCGCAGGCCGTGGTCGAGATACTGGCCGAAACGCTACAAAGCTGGCTGCAACGCTGGCGGCTTGGTGGGCTGTCACCGTTATTGAAAAGCTGGCAGCAATTTGCGCACCCCATCGGCACAGCGCTTACCGTCAATCTCCCAAATGATGATGTGCTGCAAGGCTTGTATAATGGCCTAAGTGAAGACGGTTCTTTGCGCCTACGCTTGGCGGATGGTGAAATTCATGCCATCCACGCGGCGGACGTTTTCCTAGTTTAAAGTAAGGCCGGACCAATGCTGCTCGCCATCGATAACGGCAACACCAATGTCAAATTTGCGCTTGTGAATTCCGAGAACGAAATTGTGCATCATTGGCGTATTGCGAGCGATACTCGGCGTACAGCCGACGAATATGCTGTATGGCTGCACCAGCTGCTGCGGATGAACGGGCATGAGCGCAGCGACGTGACTGCTGTCGTAATCGCCACCGTAGTTCCGCGCGCTTTGCACAATCTGCAACTGCTCGCAGAGAAGTATTTCGGCGTCACTGCAATGATTGCAGGTCGCGCGCCTATGGAATGGGGCATCGCGTTAAAGGTCGATGAACCCCGCGCCTTGGGTGCTGATCGTGCGGTCAACGCGATTGCCGCCCAAACATTGTCGCAACAAGACAAGATCGTTATCAGTTTCGGCACAGCGACAACATTTGACTATATCGGGACCGATGGCTCATATCTGGGCGGCAGTATTGCGCCGGGTATCAATCTGTCACTCGATGCGCTCTACAATGCCGCTGCGATGCTGCCGCGTATCGCGATGGAGCCGCCACCAAATGACAGCGTTATCGGACGAGACACTGTCAGCCAGATGCAAATTGGCATTTATTGGGGTTATGTCGCGATGATCGAGGGGCTATTGGACCGGATGAAAGCGGAAATTGGCACGCCAGTTACCGTCATCGCCACCGGTGGCCTTGCCGCGTTGTTTCAACAACACAGCCACCTCTTTGATATCGTAGACCCCGACCTTACATTGCGGGGTATATCGCAACTTTACCAGAATCGAGACATTTCAGAATGACAAAGCCCGGCAAAGAATTGCTGTTTTTGGCCCTTGGCGGATCGGACGAGATTGGCATGAACGTCAATCTATACGGTTGCGACGGCAAATGGGTGATGGTCGATTTGGGGATCACATTCAGCAACAGCGAATATCCCGGAACCGAACTGATTCTGCCCGATCTGGAATTTATCGAAGAACGTTCCAAAGATTTGCTCGGCATTGTGCTGACGCATGGGCATGAGGATCATATTGGTGCGGTGCCGTATCTGGCTGCTGAGTTGGGCGTACCGTTGTACGCAACGCCGTTTACCGCAGCGCTGATCCGCGGGAAGTTGCAGGAACAGGGGCTTATCGACGAGATAGAGCTGAACATCATCCCAATGGGTGGTTCGTTTGAATTGGGCCCATTCGGCTTTCAATTGATGCCCTTGGCGCACTCGATCTTGGAGATGAGCGCGTGCCTTATCACCACACCTTATGGCCGCGTATTTCATACCGGTGACTGGAAACTCGACGAGGCGCCTGTGATCGGCCAGCCATCGACTGAGGAGCAACTGACCAAAGTCGGCGATGACGGTATTCTAGCGTTAGTATGCGATTCGACCAATGCGTTTAACAATGACGACAGCGGCAGCGAGGGCAGCGTTTATGCGGACCTGTTGAAATCAGTCACCGAGGCGCGGGGCCGCGTGTTGGTGACGACATTTGCCTCCAACGCTGCGCGTCTGGAAACTTTGGGTAACGTAGCCAAGGCCGCCAACCGTAAGCTGTGCTTTGCCGGGCGCTCGCTTCACCGGATTATCGAGGCTTCGCAATCGGTTGGCTATTTGAAAAATCTGCCCGAGACCATCGATATGGAACAAGTCGATAGCCTGCCGCGCAATCAGGTGATGGTTGTAGCGACCGGCGGGCAAGGCGAGGCGCGCGCTGCGCTGGCCCGCATAGCCGCTGGCAATCATCCGGTGAAGTTGGAACAAGGCGACACCGTCATCTTCTCCTCCAAACAGATCCCGGGTAACGAAGTCGCCATTGGCGTCATCATGAACCAGTTGGCGCGTAACAACATCCTGACTGTCACTGAAAAGCAAGCGCATGTGCATGTCTCTGGCCACCCGGGTCGTCCTGAGCTGGCGGCGCTTTATGACTGGATCAGGCCAGACATGCTGATCCCTGTCCATGGCGAACGGCGGCATATGGCGGAACAAGCGCGGTTTGGCCTGTCAGAGGGTATTCCGAAAGCCATTGTGCAATCCAATGGTGACGTGATCCGATTGGCGCCAAAGGGCCCGCAAAAGATCGGTGAAGAACGCACCGGTCGGCTAATCCTTGACGGCGATGTGATTATCCCAGCGGACGGCGACACGATCAACCAACGCCGCCGCCTGTCTTGGTACGGAATGATCACTGTCGCGATTGCGGTGGACGGCGACAACAACCCGCTTGGCGACCCCCAGTTCCGGATGCACGGCGTTCCTATCGAGGACGAGCGCGACGATTTCCTAAACGAAGCAACCATCGCGGTGCTGAAAGCGATCAAAGACCGCAAAGGCGATACCGAGAAACTGCGCGAATCTGTGCGGCTTGCAGTGCGTCGCGTTGCGACCAGCTGGACCGGCAAAAAGCCCATCGTTGACGTCATAATAGTGGAGACCGCATGACCTGGATATCAATCGTCGCAATTTATCTGTTGTTCTGGGTGCTTTCGGCATTTCTGGTGCTGCCGTTCGGGGTCAGGTCGTATGCGGAGCTTGGACTGGAAATGACGCCCGGGCAGGCGGACGGCGCGCCCGCCAATTTCAAGCCGCTGCGCGTGGTGATATTGACGACATTGCTGTCTGCGACGCTGTTTGGCCTATATTACGCCAATTACATCTATGGCTGGATTGACCGCCACAGCTTTGATTTCTTGATCAAATAGGGTTTTAGCTACGAAGGCGATCAATTGCCTGAGCAAGCGCGACATAAAGCTTTCCGACATCCGAAGATAGCAAAGTGACGCCGATAGCATTGCCGTCGCGTGTCGACAGCAATACTCGCATCATCGATTCAAAATCGTGAATGTAACGGTTCACATGGTCGCGGAATTCGGGTTCTTCGTCATAGTGATTGGCAATAATGCGCGCCTCGCCATTATCAAGCAAGCGCACAGCGCGCCGTGTAAACACGCCCCGGTCGCCTTTCAGATACGCTGCCCAGGCCGTGTCCGTGACTTCATTTGACAAGATTTTCGCCACGTCGATAGACGCAGAATTGAGTGACTCGGTCAGCAACGCGATCCTGCGGGCAAATGCTTCGTCGTCGATGCCAGCAAACTGTTCTCGCGCAGACGCAGCGCGTTGTTCCAGATTAGCCGTTAGTTCATTTACCGATTGTAGCTGTGCGGTGACACGATGCGTTGCTTCATCAGACAGGCTGATATTGCGATCAATCGCGGCTTTTACAGCGGAACCGACATCGGCAAGTTGTGCATCAATTGCTCCTGCCAGCAGCACTCGGTTTTGTTCGGTCAAACGCTTGCCGATATCAGTTAACTCTGCCTCGATTATAGCTTTGCTACTATTGGCTGTGTCACGCGCAGCATCCGCCACGCGGCGCAAAGATCCATTAAGCTGGTCCTCGGCAGTGGCCGCTACTTCGCCGATAAATGCGTGCGTTTCCGTCAGTGCCGCTGAAAGCGCAACGATCTCATCACGACGTTCCGCTAAAGCTGAACCACTTTGGCGAAGCAACGCGTCAACGGATGTCCTCTGCGCTTGAAGGACCGCATCAATCCCGCCGAATTTCTCTGCCAACGACGTTGATTGGTCATCAAGTGCACGGCTTTCAGACCGCAATAGAGCCAGTGCATTGTTACTTTCATCCAAACGACTTTGCAGATTTTCAAACGCTGCAGGGATATCACCTCCCAAGTCGCGCGAAACAGCATTCAATACTAAGGCCAGCTGTTCGGCGTTGGTCAGCACAGCAGCGGCACGGCTTTCATTAGCTGACAGATTTACCGTCAAGTCGCTGCTGCTTTCGGATAGCGCGCTGATCGCAAATGCTAGCTTAGCCAACCGGTCTGTGGCGTTTGCATCAAGCGTACTTAGCTTGCCGTCACAGTCGGAAAGTGACGCGCCAACATTAGTTGTCAACGCCAGCAATCGCGCCTGCGCATCGGTGTCGATTTCTGCTAACTTTTGCGCCGATTGGTCTAGCGATGTGCGCAGCCGCGTGATCATCCCGTCTAGCCGAGCGTCTTGATCGCGGGCTGCGTCGCTAATGTCTGCAACGGCTTGGCGCAACGTTACAACTTGTTCCGCCAGTTGTTGGCCATTGCTGTCGGCCAGCGCGCCGATATTTTCCGCTGCCTCGCCGATGCGTCGCTCCACCTGGCCCGATGCGGTTTGCAAAGATGCTAGCATCGCAGCAATGCGTTTTTCGTTTTTGTCTGTGCTGCATTCCAGCACTGCCCCCGCGTCATTCGCTGCTGCGCTGATTCTTTGGCTGGTGTCGCTCGTCTTTTGTTCAAGCTGCGTCATTGTCGCTGATGTCGATATAATCGTTTCGTCCATGACGCGAAGCGAGCCAATCAAGTTCTGAATCTGCGCGTTCGCGGTGTTGCCGACACTGCCGATGTGATTGGTCGCATCTTTGGCGGCGCTGGTCACCACCGGCAAATGATTGCGCAGCAATTCGACATTGTTGACGGCTGCGGAACTTGCAGTTTCCAGCATTTGCGCTTTTTGGTCGGCATCGGCCAGCGCGGTGACAAGCTGCTGCGCTGCTTCGGTCAACTTCGCCGCCGATACGCGACCAACCGATTCCAACTCGCGCGCATTTTCCGCAAGGAACGACCGCGCCATGGAAATTTCGCCGTTGACTGTTTTAATCCGCGTTTCAAGCTTTGCACTTTCCGCGCGAAGCAATCCTGCGACATCCCCAAAACGCTTCGCCTCAGTTGTGCTCATCCGCATCGCGAGTAGCCAAAAGAGCGCAAGCAACGAAACCGGGACGGCCCAAAGGCCTATCAACTCCGCCAAACGAGCAGAATTGTCGAAGCGCAATAATTCTGTTTGGTTGGCCCAAGCCCAAAATCCGGTCCATCCCAAAAATAAAACAACGAGCACCGAACCAGCAACGAAAGGCGCCCATCGACGTGGGACACCTTCCAAATACTCCTCATATTCAGGAACATATTCGGCATCATGATGTGTCGCAGCCGATAAATCGGTATCGACAAATGCATCGTTATCGTCGCGTTTGATCGCTGTAATCATGTCATCCTCGACTTCGCTGGTGGATGCGGTCCCACGCTTGGGTGGCACATTGCGGCTGATTTCTACGATTTTTGAATGATCGACCATGACATCTGTTTACCATGTTTTTGTCAAAGCGAAACGCAAAGTTAATCATAACGGGGCTACACCACTGGCGATGTCGATGGATCACGGTTCCCTGTCAGTTGCTTTGCACGCCGCCGCTGGCGATGATGCAGCGTTGGTGCGTGAATTGCGGCAAGCGCTGGTTGATAGCGCGCATCGCCAGATCGACCTGATGTCGCGATCACGCTGCGATGCAAATTGGCAGTATAGCTGTTTGCGGCTTAAAGGATTAGCAGCCAGTTTTGAAGCTGCCGAACTAATGTCGCTCGCTGAACAGGCCGTTCAAGGTGCTCCCGGTGACCCGGTCGTGCTGCGCCGATTGGGTACCGCATTGGACGAAATTCGACGGGCGCCGCTTGATTAGGCGCAGCTAAGCGCTTTTCGCTGGAATAACGCATGCGCAAACTTTACGTGCCGTTGCGATGTTTAACGACGATAGCCTCAACCACAATTCAAAGATTATTGCCTTGCTCTGCATCGGTGACATCTCCACCGCCGATGGCGAAGTTGCATTGCCGTTGTCCCCCTTGTTCGGACAGCCGATGGTCCATCACACCATCAAAGCGTTGCAACGTATTGGGATAACCCGGTTTTGCGTTGGCGTAGATACCGTCCCGGGGGCGTTGCTGACGTATAGGGACTATGTTGCTACGCAAGGTCTGGAGCTTAGGTTTGTGCGTGAACCCAGCGCAATGGTGGCATTGTTGGACGCAGATTCGTACGCTTTGGTCCTACGTGCCGATACGTTTTGGCAGCCGGACTTAATTGATCGGGCGTTGCGGCATAACGGGCCGTTAATCGCGACGGTTGAGGAACGTTCCGAAAACCAGATGTTCGAAAGGATCGACCTCAACAACCGCTGGGCGGGCATGGCGATACTTGATCGCAATAGCTTATCAGCACTTACGCAGTTGCCCGAAGGCTGGGATATGGCATCGGCCTTGTTGCGACAGGCAATGCAGGACAACGTGGCTTTGTGGCCGTTGAAGCAAAGCGAGATTCAGGGCGGACACGTCCGTCGCTTAGAAAACGGAGCAGACCTTGCTGCTGCACAAAGCTTGTTAATGACCCCATTTACAGATGGTCCAAAAACGCTGGAATCAAGCCTATTTTCAAAGAGCATAGCCCGGTTTGGACCGTCGATCTGGTCAGTTCCATGGGGCCGCGGGTTTGCCGAGTGCAGCTTTGCAGGTTTTGCTTTAGTGGCTGCACTGCTTGCTTTTACCGGTTTCCAGTTTGGAGCATCGCTGGCTGCGATATTTGCGGTTGTGGCCTCCTTTGTTCGTAATGCGGTCCGGTCCGCTGAATATCGCACTGCTAACCGGGACTGGTTAGGTATGACTGGCTGGGTGATCCTGATCGCTGCATTGATTGCCGTCCTGAAACTGACTGAGCCTTCGTTTTTTGAGGTGGGTTTTCTGGGGCTATCGCTCTCGGGACTATCGTTGATATCGGCAAATCACCGCAGCGGCAGCAACTACCGGCTGTTGTCGCCGCTAGTAATTGCGTTGTCAGTGACTTTTGGAACGTTCGCGGGAGGTGTAGCATGGGCGGTTAAGCTATTGATCATTAATGAGATTATTTTTCAGCTGATACGCGGACTAAGCGTACCGCAAATGCCCACACCCAAATAATAAGCTTAAAGGCAAATTAACCCCGAATGCCTATGTTTAGGGCTGAAACGTAACGGAAAAGCGGGAAACCAATTTGGGTATCGCAGGCCCTGAAGATGCTGTGACTTTGGCGACTGGCCAAGTCCTTGCGAATCGTGCGCTGCGCGATGACCTGATGGCTATGCTTTTTCCGCGGAGTGGCTTTGTACCATCGGAGCTTTTGCAAAGCCGGATCAAATTGAAATTACAAGCACTGACATCGGGTATCGAGCGGGCGTTGCTTCCTGCTGGGACAGAGCGATTGCAAAGTTGGAGCTTGCTTTCGGAATCCGGTCTATTGCGTGAGCCGGTCTTGATCGATTTTGCGCTGTCGCGGATCGCTGAGGACAGGCAGCTGGAATATATCCGGGTTGCAAGCAGCAACTCGCCGCTCGGCCAGTTGCCTGTTGTGTTATTGGGCCATGACAATGCCCGGCTGTCGGAAATGGCGCGCACGCAACTGCATGCAGAACAAATGTCTGCGACGGGCGATAGCCAGTTGTTTCAGCGACTGGATAGCGAAACATTGCACATGCTCTGCTGGCGCGTCGTAGAGGCACTGGGCAAACACAAAGAGCCGCCGATTGAACCGCTGTACAATGCGGCGCAGTCGCTGCTGGCAACGCACGATGCGGACCTGAATCCTTTGGCAATTGCGCGAAAACTCGTTTTCTTCCTCGGTCAGGAATATCGCAACGCATTGCTGGATCCGCGCAAATCCGGCTTGTATCTTTTCATAGCGTTGCTGGATCAGGATTATGGTTTAGGCAGCGACTTTCTGTTGCGACTGATCGGCAGTGAACACGTAGCGCCGCTGTTACTTTTACTAAAAGGACAAAGCCTGTCCGTCGATGCAGCAGCCGAGATCATTCCGGCGCTACGCGGAAGCATTGTTGACGATACTTTGCCAGACTGGCGCTCAATTTACGCAACGCTGGACCCTGTCGAGGCCCGGGCAGCCATCGCGTCGTGGAATTCGGGCATCGCGGAATGAGCAAATTCGAATCCTTTCTGGCAGTGCCAATTACCGCCTCTGTATCAAGCAGCGGCGCGCTGTTGTCGGCGGATCCGCCGGTATGGAGGCTGCACAACTTGGCAGGGGGCGCTGACAATACGGAAGTCGCGATTCCTGGATTGGCGGCGCTAGCGGTATCGGCGTTGCGCACCGGTATGCAGATCGAAAGGCCGGTGCGAGCGGCAGACGAAGATAATGATATTGAATTATGGGTCACAGCAACGCCGCATCGTGACCGCGTCGACCTATTGATTTCAGGCTGGCGCGACATCGTGGCGCCCATTGATCGGAACGAGCGGAATGAATGCGTTGGTCTTTCCAAAAATGACAGCGACGAAATTCTCATCGACTCAGAACAGCGTATCGTACGCTTGCCGTCCGCATTCCCGTCGCAAAGCATCGGTCAACATTTTGGTTCTTTGTTCGTTGTGGAAAGCGATGCTAACGGCCGCATCCCCTTGATCGAAGCTCTGATGGAACGGCGCGCAATTACTCAGGTGCCTGTTGGCATTATCGGTAGCGACGAACAGTTCCTGCTCGATTTGTCGCCCCAATTGTCCGTGGATGGTCAGTATCTAGGGCATTTCGGATGCATTAACGCAGTCGTTGGTCCCGCGATCGACGAGGTTTCGGCGCCGTTGCAATCCGACTTGCCAATGAGCCGTCAATTGGCAACGGTCTTGAAACAACCGCTAAATCGAATTGTCGCCAATGCTGAAACTATTGGCAGCCGCATCCACGGGCCATTGCGTGATAACTACGCCGAATATGCGCAAGATATCGCTAATGCGGCGCGCCATCTGGCTGAATTGGTATCGGATATGGAGGATCTCGACGCGATAGATCGACCCGATTTTTCCGCAGCGCGCGATAGGTTAGAGCTCGGCGATATTGCGCGCCGGGTAGGGGGCTTACTTGCGCTTAAAGCGTCGGATCACGGCATTGCCCTCGTGCTGCCGCCGGAAACCGAGCAGGTACCGGCAATTGGCGAGTTTCGCCGGGTATTGCAGGTGATGCTTAATCTTGTCGGAAATGCAGTTCGGTATGCCCCGGGCGGCAGTATCGTTACGATATCCATCGAGAAGCAGGCAGATTTTGCCGCAATCAGCGTTGCCGACCAAGGCCAAGGCGTTCCTGATGAAGATCGCGAGCGTGTATTCGAGAAATTCGAACGCCTGGGCCGCAGCGGCGATGGCGGCAGCGGGTTGGGGTTATTCATATCTCGCCGCCTTGCACGCGCGATGGGCGGCGATCTCACCGTCAGCAATGCGCCGGGCGGAGGGGCGTTCTTTCGCCTTACGCTGCCCGCGCGTTAGCGCTTATCAACAGGAAGGTAATCGCGTTGCGCCGGGCCGGTGTACAATTGACGCGGACGACCGATTTTCTGGCCCGGATCTGAAATCATTTCATTCCATTGCGCAACCCAACCCACAGTACGCGCCAATGCGAACAGCACAGTGAACATCGTCGTCGGAAAACCGATCGCGGAAAGGATAATTCCAGAATAGAAATCGACATTCGGGAATAGCTTTTTATCGATGAAATATGGATCGTTGAGCGCCATTTCCTCAAGCTGCATCGCAACTTCAAAAATCGGGTCTGTCACGTTCAGCGCGGTCAACACTTCACGGACTGTTTTCTGCATCACCGTCGCACGCGGATCATAGTTTTTGTAAACGCGGTGGCCAAAACCCATCAGGCGGAACGGATCATTTTTGTCCTTCGCACGTGCGATGTAGTGCGGGATTTTATCGGGCGTGCCGATTTCGCGCAGCATATTAAGCGCCGCCTCGTTGGCACCACCGTGCGCTGGCCCCCAAAGACACGCAATGCCCGCAGCAACGCACGCAAAAGGATTCGCGCCTGACGACCCAGCAAGACGCACAGTCGATGTCGATGCATTTTGTTCATGGTCAGCGTGAAGCGTAAAAATACGGTCCAGCGCCTGCTCAACAATCGGATTTACTACATAGGTTTCTGCGGGAACACCAAATGTCATGCGCAGGAAATTGCCGGTGTAGGACAGGGTGTTGTCAGGATACATAAACGGCTGACCGACCGAGTATTTATACGCCATTGCCGCAATCGTGGGCATTTTTGCGATCAGTCGGTGGCTGGCAATCGTGCGCTGATGCGGATCCGAGATATCGGTTGAGTCATGATAAAACGCCGACAGTGCGCCAACTACGCCGCACATAATCGCCATAGGGTGCGCATCGCGGCGGAAACCACGGTAGAATTGGGCAAGCTGTTCATGCAGCATTGTGTGCCGCGAAATGGTGTAGCTGAAATCATCCAGTTCGACTTTTGAGGGAAGTTCCCCGTTCAACAACAAATAGGATACTTCCATAAAGCTGGATTCTTCGGACAGCTGTTCGATGGAATAGCCGCGGTGAAGTAGAATGCCTTCGTCACCGTCGATATAGGTCAACTGCGATTCGCAACTTGCAGTGGATGTAAAGCCTGGGTCGAAAGTAAAATGATCAGTCTGCGCATATAATTTGCGGATATCGATGACGTCTGGACCGACTGTCCCGGTGATGATTGGCAATTCGATCGCCTGATTGTCGATAGTCAACGTCGCAGCTTTGTCTGCCATCTTCATTTTCCACTTGCATTTGGGCTGGGGCAGCCGAGTATATTGGACCAAGAAATCTGAATTCTGCCGTTGTTTTGTTTTCGGCAGTGTTATTCCAAATTTTCGGTCGGGAGACCATATCGGCAATGGAAACAGGGAGCGCGATCACGAAGCCCCAAAGCGCCATTGCACGCGGCTTCCTTGCGCAGTTTTCGTCGGCACGTCAAGCCGATGAACCGATATCGTTAGCGTCCTTTTCGGCGGTCGAAAATGCGTTAGAGGCGCAGCGCGATCAACTGCCGCTTTTGGTCCCTGTTGGGTTGGGAGCGGGGATTATCGGATGGCAATTTGGCGGTGATGCGGCGTTGCTGGCTACGCTTTGCGCCGCAGCGGGACTTGCGTTGCTCTCGGTCGCTATGGGACTGCATTATCGCTTCTCACGGATGCTGTTATGGACAGCGATTTTGTTTAGCGTCGGGTTTCTGGCGATTGCAGGAAAATCGAATTTGGTGGCCAGTGCGGCGTTGCAGAGACCAAAGATCCTGATTTTTAATGCGCATGTTGAAAGCGTTCAGGATGTGTCTGCACGCGGCATGGTGCGTTACGTACTTAAAACCGGCGGTCATGCTGATCTACCGCCGCTGGTGCGGGTTAATGTGCCAAAAGATAAGCACAGCACAGATATCGAACCCGGCGCGACCATCCAGCTAAAGGCACGACTTATGCCGCCTGCGGGGCCAGCATTGCCAAATAGCTACGACTTTTCACGGCAAGCTTGGTTTCTTGGGATTGGCGCGACCGGCAGCGCATTGTCCACTCCCATTCTGATCACCAAATCACCGGGAAGCACCAATTTCTGGAGTGTATCGCGCGAAAGCCTTGCCGAACATATCCGGACATCGATGCCGCGTGAAAGTGGCGCGGTGGGAGCCGCATTATTAGTCGGTACGCGCGGCGCAATATCAGAACCGGATGCAGAAGCTCTACGCAACAGCGGCATGGCACATTTATTGTCAGTCAGCGGGCTACACGTGACAGCGGTTGTGGGCGGTGCGTTTATATTGATCAGCCGGATATTGGCATTATTCCCTTGGCTAGCGTTACGCATCCGCGTTCCGATCGCAGCGGCGGCAGGGGCTGCCGCTATCGCGGTTGGCTACACATTGCTGACAGGAGCGGAAGTACCAACGGTAAGGGCATGTATCGCCGCCCTGTTGATTCTTGTGGCGCTTGCAATGGGGCGAGAACCGTTGTCGTTGCGATTATTGGCCGCTGGCGCTAGCATAGTTTTGTTGTTCTGGCCCGAGGCGCTTGCCGGACCAAGCTTTCAGTTAAGCTTTGCGGCGGTCGCGACCATAATATTGCTCCATGACTCGCAACTGATGCAACGGCTTACCGCTCGCCGCGAGGAAACGTTACCGCTTAAGTGCGGGCGATTTGTATTTTCGCTTTTGGCGACTGGCGTTGCGATTGAACTTATCCTGGCACCCATCGCCTTATTCCATTTCCATAAAAGTGGGTTGTACGGCGCGCTGGCCAACATCGTTGCCATTCCGTTGACGACGTTCTTCGTCATGCCGTTGCAGATACTTGCGCTTATTTTTGACCAAATCGGCGCGGGTAGCCCATTTTGGTGGCTGGCGGGGCAGGGCGTTGCCGTCATCATGATGATGGCCTACGGCGTTAGCGAAGCACCTGGTTCAGTGTTGATGTTGCCATCAATGCCGATTTGGGCGTTTGGTTCGACAGTGATCGGCGGGCTTTGGTTAGCGATTATAAAGGGGCGAAGTCGACTTATCGGAGTGCTGCCGGTTTTCGCTGGAGTAATATCGATGGCAGTAGCACCGCGACCCGATTTACTCATCACAGGCGACGGCCGACATGTTGCGATTGTTGATGATGACGGGGAACTCGTGCTTTTGCGACCGGGAGCAGGCGAGTATGCGGTGTCGATGCTTAGCGAAAATGCAGCGATAAAGACTGTGCCTAAAGCGATCGACGAATGGGATGGCGCAAAGTGCAGCGCAGACATCTGTTCATTTGCAATCAAAAGCGAAGGCCGAATCTGGTCAATCATGGCGACGCGTTCTAGCTATTTAGTGCCAGCGATGGAGTTCGCGGCGGCCTGTAAACGTGCCGATATCGTCATCAGCGAACGCTATCTGCCATGGAGTTGCAAGCCGCGCTGGTTCAAAGCGGACCGCGACTTTCTGGAGCAGAACGGCGGTCTGGCGGTATATTTTGAAGATGCATTTGTAGACAGTGTTGCGCGAACGACGGAGCATTATCCTTGGTCAACGTTGGGCAAAAAGGAAAGAGCGCCGAGACGCCCTTTCACTAACCCCAATGTAAAACCCGAATCCACGCCTTCAACGCCCGCAGCTTAATGGTAGCGGCGGAGCAGTCCAGCCAAGCGGCCCTGAACCTCAACCTCATGCGCATCATAATACTGCGGACCATAGCTACTGTTTGCAGGATCGAGCCGAACCTTTTGCCCTTCGTGTCGCAGATATTTCAGCGTCGCTTCTTCGCCGCGCACCAGTGCAACGACAATCTCGCCATCACGCGCCGTTTGCGTTTTGCGTATCAGCGCATAATCTCCGTCGAGGATACCCGCCTCCATCATTGAATCGCCAGAAACTTCCAGTGCATAATGTTCACCCGCGCCCAACAATGCCATCGGCACTGACAAAGATGTTTGTCCCTCCAACGCTTCAATCGGAACCCCTGCAGCAATTTTTCCATGCAACGGAATTTCGATAACATCATTTGCAGCAACCGGAATGTTACGCGGCGACGGCGCAGCCACGCGGTGATCAGCCAACACCGAAACCTTGTTATTAACCGCTTCAGTTTTCGGCAGCGAACGCGCACTGCCACCATCGGGCATCTTCACTACCTCCAACGCTCGTGCACGATTGGCAAGGCGGCGTAAAAAACCACGTTCCTCCAATGCGCCGATCAAGCGGTGAACGCCTGATTTGCTTTTCAGATCCAAAGCTTCCTTCATCTCCTCAAAAGACGGAGAAATTCCGGAGGCTTCGAGACGCTCATGAATAAAAAGGAGGAGCGAATGCTGTTTGGCGGTCAACATATTTTGTTCCCATGTTACTGAACAGAGTGGGAACAGTTAGGAAACAAATGGTGTCGTTGTCAAGCTTTGACCTTCAAAAATATCTCAACCCGGGAGAGCATAATAGTCAACTTCCATTCCCTTGACGAGTGAACGACCATCAATATCACGGATTATCAGCGCGTTAGACATTGTTAGCGTAGCTAGCATCGCACTGTCATTGCCCCCAACAGGCGTAAGGATCTGACCATCAAATGACGCGCGCAGGTGATCCGTACGCGGTCCATTCGCTGGCAAATCCGCACCTAGAACACCAGTGAGTCGCGTTGGTAGTCGTTGCGCAGCGCCGCCCAGATGCCGAATCAACGGCAGCAAAAAGAGCAAAGTTGTCACATAAGCCGACACCGGATTTCCGGGCAAACCGAGTAGAACGGCATCACCGATAGTTCCGGCTATCATTGGCTTTCCAGGACGCATTGCTATTTTCCAAAAATCGATCTTTCCTCCTGCGGCTTGCAACGCTGGAGCAATCAGGTCGTGATCGCCAACCGATGCACCGCCGGTTGTGACGATGATGTCATGGTCGGTCAACGCGGCGAACTGTGCAGACAGCACCCCAAGGTCGTCTGCAACTATGTGCACGAGCGTTATATCAACGGGCATATCGCGCAACATTGCCGCCAACATGATATCATTGGATGAAGGTATTTGGTCTTCGGCGCAGATTTCTCCGGGGGCAATCAACTCATTACCCGTTGAGACAATTGCGACCTTCGATCGTCGCCGAACAGCCAATGCGCCATGCCCGGCAATTGCAGCAAGTGCGATATGCCGTGCGTGTAGTTCCACTCCTTTTGAAAAAAGTTTTGTGCCTTGGCGGAAATCTTCACCTTCGCGCCGAACATTTTGTCCGATCTGTGTCAGAGCGTCACCGGTTAAGGTCACAGTGGCACCATTACGCACAACATTTTCCTGAATGATTACGCTATCTGCGCCATCTGGCACCACGGCACCTGTGGAAATGCGCACAGCATCACCCGCGTCAACAATACCCTCAAATCGCTTTCCCGCTGCGCTTTCGCCAATCACCTGCCACGGCCAAGCGGAATCGGCAAAGCGCACCGCATAGCCATCCATCGCGGATAAATCGCGCGCGGGTTGCGTTCTTAACGCCACGACATCTTGGGCGGCCCAACGTCCTGACGCCTCTAAAAGCGGTACCGTTTCAACCGCAACTGGAGCTTTGAGCGCAAATATCCGCGCTTGTGCCTCCTCAATAGAAATCACTTCGCGCGCCAATCGCCCGATTTGCCCCCAGTTTTGGATAGCAAGCGGATGCCGGAAATTTTCATTTTCTTGTCGAGCGCTTTTGCCATGTCGTAAATCGTCAGCAACGCCACCGACGCAGCGGTGAGCGCCTCCATTTCCACGCCAGTCTGTCCGGTCAGGCGAGCAAGGGCAGTTACGCGCACCGAGTTACCCTCAACGTCAAAATCCACCGCGACTTTTGAAAGTGCAAGCGGATGACACAAAGGAATCAATTCACTGGTCTTTTTCGCCGCCATAATGCCAGCGATCCGCGCGGTGGCGAGGACGTCGCCTTTCTTTACCGCGCCGTTCCTTATAGCGGCCAAAGCCTGAGCCGACATCGTTATGCGACCCTCAGCAACCGCTTCACGCACCGTGGCATCCTTAGCGGAAATATCGACCATCGCAGCGTTTCCTGCAGCATCAAGATGTGTGAGTTCGGTCAATGGCCCGTCAACAACTTATGCGTCGCCGCCTTCACGTCATCCTGCCGCATCAGACTTTCTCCGACCAAAAATGTCTGCACACCGCAAGCTGCCATGCGCGCACAATCAGCATAGGTGGAGATGCCGCTTTCGCATACAAGCAGAATATCGGATGGAACCATCTTCACCAATCGCTCGGTTGTCGAAAGGTCCACTTCAAAGGTTTTCAGATTGCGGTTATTTACGCCAATAAGTTGCGATTTGAGCTGCGTTAGCGCGCGTTCCATTTCGACCTCGTCATGGACCTCGACCAAAACGTCCAGTCCTTCGGCAAGCGCTGCATCTTCAATCTCAATCATAAGCGCGTCGTCCAGCGCTGCGACGATGATTAAAATCGCATCCGCCGCCATGGCGCGCGCCTCAACGCATTGCCATGGATCAACCATGAAATCTTTGCGGAGAACGGGCAAAGCACCAGCCGCGCGTGCGGCAACCAGATAATCCTCATGTCCCTGAAAATACGGGGCATCGGTCAGGACTGAAAGACACGCTGCTCCGCCCTCTTGATAGGCCACAGCATGCGCTGCCGGATCGAAATCGGCGCGTATAAGTCCTTTGGACGGGCTGGCCTTTTTAATTTCTGCGATCAGCGCAAAGTCATTGGCGGCTTTGGTCCGCAACGCTGCCTCAAACCCGCGCAGAGCACAAGGTGCGGGCCAATGCGCCAAACCCTTTTGCTTACGGTCAACTACTTCAGCGCGCTTCGTCGCGCAAATTTCGGCAAGTTTATCAGTCATCAAAATGCAATCCAGCAGTCGAGCAATGCTTTGGCCAGCCCTTTGTCGATAGCCTCAGCGGCTTCCTCAACGCCGTCTACCATCGTGTCCACAACGCCCGCAACCAGCAAAGCCGCAGCGGCGTTGAACAGCACAGCGTCGCGATAGGCGCTGTGCTCTCCCATCAGCAGCTTCTGCAGCGCCGCGGCATTATGCGCCGCATCGCCGCCTCTGATGGCCTCAACAGGATAGGTTGGCAGCCCCGCATCGGCGGCTGCTACGCGCTGGAAACGCACACCGTCTGGTTCAACAACCGCGACCTCATTACCACCCGCAAGCGACAGTTCGTCAAGGCCTTCATCGCCTGAAATAATCCGCGAATGCTCTGTACCCAGATAATGCAACGCTTCGGCATAGACCGGCACATAAGCAGGACGGGCGATACCTATCAATTGGCGTGTCACGCGCGCGGGATTTGCCAGCGGGCCCATCAAGTTGAATATGGTGCGTTTGCCAATACGTTGGCGGATGGGCTGGATCCGCTTCATCGCGGGATGGTGGTTAGCGGCAAAGAGGAAGCAAATGCCCAGGTCTTTCAGCGTAGCCTCCGCATTCGCGCCCGCCCGTTCCATGTTAAGGCCCAATGCCTCAAGCGTGTCCGCAGCGCCCGACTTTGACGATGCCGCGCGGTTGCCATGTTTGGCGACAGGCACGTCGCAAGCCGCGACAACGATGGACACGGCGGTTGATACATTCAGCGTATGATGCCCATCGCCGCCCGTTCCGCAGACATCGATGGCTCCTTTTGGCGCGTCGATGGGGATTAACCGCGCGCGCATCGCCTCCGCTGCCGCTGCGATTTCAACCATCGTTTCACCGCGCAAAGCGAGCGCAGTCAAGAACGCTTCGATGGCTTCCTCTGACGCGCGCGCATCAAGGATGTCAGCAAAAGCCTGTGCTGCCTCATCATGATCGAACAAATGCTGCGGGTCGGGAAGGGGGCCATAGGCGCTCATCCGCGTTCTTTCGGCGTCATGCCCGCAGCACGCATAAAGTTTGCCAGCATCGCATGGCCATGTTCGGTGGCGATGCTTTCGGGGTGAAATTGCACGCTGTGGATGGGGAGTTCCTTGTGACGGAAAGCCATGACATGGCCGTCGTCGGAAGTGGCATTGACGATCAGGTCTGCCGGAATGTCTTCAACGATCAGCGAGTGGTAACGCGTTGCGGTGAACGGCGAGGGCAGCCCTGAGAACAGCCCGCTACCATCATGGCTAACCGGCGAAGTCTTGCCATGCATCAACCCGCCGCGCACGACTTTACCGCCGAAATGTTGGCCAATTGTTTGGTGACCAAGGCACACGCCGAGCAAGGGCTTCTTCGCCTCCGCGCAGGCGGCAACCAGATCAAGGCTGATGCCCGCCTCATTGGGTGTGCAAGGGCCGGGCGAGATGAGGAAAGCCTGCGCGCCACTCGACATGGCTTGCCCAACCGAGATCGCATCGTTGCGCACAACATCAACTTCGGCCCCCAGCTCCATCAGATAATGGACGAGGTTCCAAGTGAAGCTGTCATAATTGTCGATGACGAGGATGCGGTTGTTAGTCATTGCCCAAACCTCGCTTCGCCGGCTACCCGCACCGCCTCTCGCGCCGCAGCCATTAACGCGCCAGCTTTCGCCACGCATTCGGCTTCTTCATAGGCAGGATCGCTGTCGGCAACGATGCCTGCGCCTGCTTGTACGTGCAACACGCCGTCTTTGATGATGCCGGTGCGCAGCACGATGCAGCTGTCCATATTTCCGTCGGGCGAGAAATAGCCGACGCCGCCGGCATAAGCTCCGCGCGTTTCGGGTTCGAGTTCGGCGATGATTTCGCAGGCGCGAACCTTCGGTGCACCCGAAACAGTGCCAGCGGGGAAGCCTGCGAAAAGGGCGTCGAGAGCGTCTTTGCCCACTGCTAGCCGGCCAACCACGTTCGATACGATATGCATCACATGGCTGTAGAACTCGACCATATAACTGTCAGTCACAGTTACGCTGCCGCCTTCGGTTACGCGGCCAACATCATTCCGGCCCAAATCAAGTAGCATCAAATGTTCGGCGCGTTCTTTTGGGTCGGCGAGCAGAGATGCGCGATTTTCGGCGTCCTCAAATGTGGTTTTGCCGCGCGGGCGGGTACCGGCGATTGGGCGGATTGTGACTTCGCCGTCGCGCAGCCGGACGAGGATTTCGGGGCTCGACCCAATGAGTGCGAAGCCCGGCATATCGAGGAAATAAAGGAACGGAGACGGGTTGATCCGCCGCAATGCGCGATAGAGATCAACCGGCGGCAGAGTGAAGGGCAAAGAAAAACGCTGCGCCAACACAACCTGAAAAATATCGCCTGCAGCGATGTAATCCTTGGCCTTCAGCACCATCTGCCGATAGCGGTCGGGTGCAAGCGCGGGCACTGGATCGGGCAGAGGTGATAGTTCCGCCTGCGCTCGTGCGGTAGGAACGGGTTGGGAAAGCTTTGCCGCCGTCGCGTCAATCCGGTCATAGCCAGCGGCGATTTTTTGATCTGCGTCGCTAGCATCGGGCCATAATGGCGCGGCGATGTAAAGCCGGTCGGCTAAGCGATCGAACACCAGTACAACCGTTGGCCGGACAAACATCATGTCAGGCACATCGATGGGATTAGCGGGCGGACGCGGCAGTTTTTCAACTAGGCCAATCGTCTCATAACCGAAATGCCCGACCAGACAGGCAAAGGCTGGCGGTAGGCCAGCAGGCATGTCGATCCGGCAGCTATCGACCAGCCTGCGCAATGAAACGAGTGCATCTTCGCCAGTAGCAACAAAAGCTTCGCGGTCGGTCTGCCACAGTGCGTTTATTTCGGCGACATTGCCATCAGCGCGAAAGACGAGGTCTGGCGCGAGTCCGATCAAGCTATAGCGCCCGCGCACCGCGCCGCCCTCAACCGATTCAAGAATGAAATCACCGCGACCCGCTTCAAACAATTTCAGTGCTGCAGAAACAGGCGTTTCAGTGTCGGCGATTAGCTCGCGCCAGACAAGCGCCGCTTTGCCCGCGTCCAACTGGCTGCGCGCAACCGCATCATTCGGGGCATCAAGTTCAACCATCGCGGTCCGTTTATTGCTGACTTTTGCCGGTCATGCTGTCGCGCAGAGTCTTGATCGTCGTTTTGTTTAGCTCAACGCCCATTTCCTTTTTGGACGCAGCGATCAACTGCGCAGCATATTCCTGCGACAACAATGTCTGCAATTCTTTGCGGTTGGCGTCAACGCGTTCAACATCGGCACTGGCATCGCCGCGCACAACGTCGTTCAGATGCACAACGAACCACCCGCGATCATTCGGTGCCTGTATCGATTTGGCAGTACCCTTTTTCATCGCGAACATCAAAGCCAGCGGGGGAGGGACTTGGCCCTGTTGCGCTGTTCTATTCAATTCACCGCGTGTGCTGGAAATCGTTTCGATCTTTGCACCAGTTGCGCCAGCGGCGGTCAGTGCAGCGCTAAGGCTTTGTCCGCCCAGCACAGCTTTGCGGACAGCTTCGGCAACCGTTTTGGCTTTCTTGTTACCTTCGGACATCGCCCATTGTTGCATCACAATATTTTTAATTTCGGCAAGCGGGGCAGGCGCAGCTTCATCAAAATCGGCGACCGAGACCAACGCGAAACGCTTGCCTTGTTCAACTTCGATCAGCTGCGCGGTCCCATCGGTGTCCATCTGGAACGCGTTTGGTATAATCTGCGCCATTTCGGCCACGGGCTTGTAACCCGGATTGGTGGGGTTTTGACCGTTGGCGAGTAGCTTCGGCGTTGTTTCGATCTTTAGGCCTTGCTGCTTGGCAATATCGGCGAGGGTAGAACCGTCCTCAAACGCATTTTCAATTTCCGCAGTCAGATCACCGAGCAGTTCGATTTTCTTTTGCTCTTTCAATTCGGTGGAGATTTCCGCACTGACCATCGCCAGCGAGCGAGCCGTAATGTTTTTGATCGCAGAAACGCTGACGACATAATAGCCAAGCTGGCCGCGTGCAGGTGCTGACACACCGCCTTGTGCCGTTGCAAAGACCGCATCGGCGACTGCTTTCGAGGCGCTTTTGGTCAGTGCCTCGCGGGTGATGCCGCTGCTGCTTGTGGCGCTTAGACCCAATTCCTGCGCAACCGCGGAGATGGATTTGCCGCCAGTGATTTTATCGGACGCAGCCTTTGCCGATGCCGCAGTCGGAAACACAAGTTGCGAAATATCACGCGCCTGTGTCGCTGCATATTTGGCGGTGTTTTCCTTGTAATACGCTGCAATCTCTTCTGCCGACGGCGTTGCTTTGCCATCAACAACGCTTGCGTCAAAAATAGCATAAGAAATCGCACGTTTTTCGGGGACAGTGTAACGCACCGAATTGGCGCGATAGTATTGGGTAAGCACCGCGTCAGATGCCAGGTTCGCAGGAATAAACGCCGAGGCCGATATTACCGCGACTTCACCCGCGCGCTTTTCCAGATCAAGCGAGGCATAGGGCAATGCCATGCCCGCAGGTGCTTTCGCGCCGGGTGCAGCCGTTGACAACAATTGGCGTGCATAGAAATTCTGCCGAAAATCATCGCGCACCATTTTTTCGGTCAGGTTCAGGTTTTGCAGGAACGACGCAAATGCTGCCTGATTAAACTTGCCGTCGCTGCCGACAGCTCCGGGAATTTTCAGGATTTCCTGATTGACCATTTTCTCGCTGACTGCGACGCCATACGCGCCGCCAAACATGGCCAGCGCATAGCGGTTGACCAGCTGTTCTAGCGTATCATCCAGCCCGCCGCTGTCGACAAAACGCGCGCGATCAAGTGTCGGGTTTTGTTTCTGTTCAGCGCGCAACCGGTTTTCGACCGCATCCTGCACTTCGCTAAGGCTGATCTTTTCATCGCCTACTTGCGCAGCGTAGCCTTGGCCAATCCCGCCAAAACTGCCAGAACCCGTCACATCGCCTAGCGCAAAAGCCAAACCAATCATGACCACAAAAATCAGAGCAAAAATCGCACCGATGCGCGAATTGAAAAGCCTGCGGAAAAAAGTGATCATGGTCGGTCCGGTGTTGTTAAGATCGCCAGCCTTTAGGCGGCTAAAAGCTTGCGATCAAGCGGACCGCGATAATTTCTGATATTCGGTTATGACTACGAATGTTTGGGCGTGGAGCCTTGCATATGGGTCCGCCCCCTATATGAATGCTGCGACATCGGGAAGCGGGACAGTATGGCGGCAAATTGGGGCGATCAGGCATTGGATGCGGTGGGCAAAATCTTGTCGCCCAATGGTCCTGCTGTGGAGGCAATGGCAAATAGCTACACGCCAACCGATTTCAGCGTGCACTTTTTCCTGCAACTTGCACTGATCCTGATTGCTTGTCGGATCGTCGGTTGGATTGGGCGGAGGTTTCTGGCGCAGCCTCAGGTTGTGGGGGAAATGATTGCTGGCGTCGTGCTGGGGCCATCTCTGTTCGGCTTGTTAATGCCTGATGTTCAATCAGCGATTTTCCCGCCGGCGACCAAAAATGTGCTCTATTCCGGTGCGCAACTGGGCGTCGGACTATATATGTTTCTCGTTGGCACAACTTTACGGCTCGATCATTTCCAGTCGAAGGCCAAAAGTGCGCTTGGCGTCTCCGCTGCCGGAATCGTTGCGCCGTTTTTAATCGCGGTCGCGATTACGCCGTTTTTGCTGACCGTTCCCGGACTTTTCGCCGATGGAATTTCGACCGCAAATGCCACCTTGTTCATGGGGGCATGCATCGCGCTGACAGCGTTTCCGATGCTTGCACGTATCATCAATGAACGCGGCCTCGCCAACAGTTCGCTGGGGACGTTGTCACTCACCGCAGGCGCATTTGATGACGCGGTATCATGGTGTGTGTTGGCAGTCGTGCTAGCAACATTCGGGGCAGGGCCGGGGGTTGCTGTGCTGGCGATTGGCGGCGGCCTTGCCTACACAGTATTCATCATGATTTGTGGCAAGAAGTTGCTGGCCCCGCTTGGCCGAATCGTTGAACGCGAAGGCGAAATGAGCACAACGGTGCTGGGCATCACATTGGCATTATTCTGCACCTCTGCGTTCATCATGGATGCGGTCGGCATCCATGCGATCTTCGGCGGCTTCATTCTCGGCACAGTCATGCCGCGCGGATTGTTTGCCGAGGAACTGAAACGCAAAGTCGAGCCGCTGGCGGTGGTGTTGTTGCTGCCGATGTTCTTTACCTATTCGGGCCTGAACACGCGGATGGATATGGTCAACACCTTGCCATTGTTGTTAATCGCTTTGGGCATATTGGCGGCATCGATCCTCGCGAAGTTCGGCGCGTGCTGGGCCGCCGCGCGGATTTCGGGTGAGGATAACCGCACAGCACTTGGCATTGGCGCACTGATGAACTCACGCGGGTTAATGGAACTGATCATCATCAACATTGGTCTGCAAAAAGGTATTATCGGGCCGACATTGTTCTCGATGATGGTGCTTATGGCAATTGTCACGACGATGATGGCGGGGCCGTTGTTTGAACTGGTCTATGGCCGCAAAGCACGCGAAAGCGGAGAGTTGGAGACGCTGGATTCCAAAAACGCGACGGCAATCTGACGGCATTTGGATTCCTCGCGCGAATTTGCTAGCGCCCCCGCGAACAAAAACGCGGAGTCACTATGCAGAAATTTATCGCCGGTAATTGGAAAATGAACGGAATGCTTGCCGACTTGGACGCGATTAAAGCGATCGCGGAAGGCATGACGGCCTTTCCTAGCGTCCAAACTGCATTGTGCTTGCCCTCCACGTTAATCGCTGCTGCGGCGCAAGCTGTGCCCCACTTTGTGATTGGCGGACAAGACTGTCACATGGCGAACACTGGCGCGCACACTGGCTGTGTGTCAGCCGTTATGGTGAAAGAAGCGGGCGCGAGCGTCGTCATTGTTGGCCATAGCGAACGCCGAGCGGCGCAATTTGAAACCGACGCTACTATTCGCGCCAAGGCGCTTTCGGCAAAAGCCGCTGGGCTGAACGCTATCGTCTGTATCGGCGAAACTGAGGCGGAGCGCGACGCTGGAAACGCCGAAACCGTTGTGCTGGGGCAACTCGCGGCCTCTTTGCCCGATGACGCTACAGGGGACTGGCTCTCGGTCGCTTATGAACCGGTGTGGGCCATTGGAACGGGCCGTATTCCCTCCATCGATGATGTTGCGGCGATGCATCTTGCCATTCGTCACGCAATGACCGCGCGTTTTGGTGACGCAGGCAACGCGATCCACATCCTTTACGGCGGATCGATGAATGGCGACAACGCGGCCAGCCTGCTCGCCGTTCCCCATGTCGATGGCGGGTTGATCGGCGGCGCCAGCCTTAGCGCCGAAAAATTCTTGCCAATCGTGGCCGCCGCTGCCGCCGCCTGATTGTAATTGAACTTTGCCCCTTGCGCCCTTATGTGGACGGCAACGGGCACACAGCCACCACATAATTCAGCACAGGTTTGCAAATCATGGGTCTTTTTCACTTCCTGATCGTTGTACAGGGAATTATCGCCGCATCGCTGGTGGGCGTCATCCTGATGCAGCGGTCCGAAGGCGGCGGTTTGGGCGGCGGTAGCCCGGCAGGCTTGATGTCGGCACGCGGCGCTGCGGATTTTTTAACGCGGACAACTGCAATCTTAGCTTCGGCATTTGTATTGCTTTCAATCACGCTCGCATTTGTTGCCGCGCGTGAAGGTGGCCCGACCGCAATCAACGAAACGCTTAAGACAACGACACCGGCTTCATCAGGTGTTGCGCCCGTAATTGCACCGCCAGCGGGCACTGCTCCTGCGGTTGACGGTTCAGTTTCCCCAGCGACCAACGCGCCAGAAGTTCCGCTCGACAAATAGGGCGGCTGGGCTCGCCCCAAAATAAATCTGTGCAAAGCGGATTCTGCCCCTTGCCGAATCCGGTAAAGGTAGCTTAGGCCTTTGCCCCCATGGCGCGGTTCATTTTTATCACCGGCGGCGTGGTCTCCTCGCTTGGCAAAGGTCTCATGGCAGCATCGCTTGCTGCCCTTTTGCAGGCGCGCGGCTACAAGGTCCGCATTCGTAAGTTCGATCCTTATCTCAATGTCGATCCCGGCACGATGTCGCCGTATCAGCATGGCGAAGTTTATGTGACCGACGACGGGGCGGAGACTGATCTCGATCTCGGCCATTATGAACGCTTTACTGGCGTTTCGGCTAAGCAATCTGACAACGTCACCTCTGGCCGAATCTATCGCGATATCATCAGCAAAGAGCGGCGCGGCGACTATCTTGGCGCAACGGTGCAAGTTATCCCGCACGTTACCAACGAAATCAAGGAATTCGCCCAGACTGATATCGACGGCCTCGATTTTGTTCTCTGCGAAATCGGCGGCACGGTGGGCGACATTGAATCGCTGCCCTTTGTTGAGGCGATCCGTCAGATGCGTAACGATTTGGGCCGCGACCAGACGGTGTTTATTCACGTTACGCTTGTGCCGTATATCGCGGCGGCGGGCGAGCTGAAGACAAAGCCGACGCAGCACAGCGTCAAAGAGCTAACCGCGCTTGGCGTGCAACCCGATATCCTCCTCTGCCGCTGCGAACATCCGCTGCCAGAGGCCGAACGCGCCAAGATTGCGGCGTTTTGTAACGTCCGTAAAGAGGCGGTTATTCCGGCGCTTGATGCCAAATCCATTTATGCGGTGCCTTTGCAATATCATGCCGAAGGGCTGGATTACGAAGTGCTGCGCGCCTTTGGCATTACGCCCGGTGTTGCGCCTGATCTGCGCCGTTGGGAAGATATTCTTGACCGGCAGCAAAACCCCGAGGGCGAAGTTACCATCGGCGTTGTCGGCAAATATGTGGGTCTCGCCGATGCGTATAAATCGTTGAACGAAGCATTGGCGCATGGCGGCTTTGCCAATCGGGTGAAGGTCAACATCAAATGGATCGATGCGGAGCTATTTGAAAAAGACGACAATGATATTGCCGCGGCGCTGGAGCCTATGCACGCGATTCTGGTCCCTGGCGGTTTTGGAGAGCGCGGGTCCGAAGGCAAGATTGCCGCTGTGCGTTTTGCCCGAGAACGCAAAGTACCGTTTTTTGGTATTTGTTTGGGCATGCAGATGGCGTGCATCGAAGGCGTGCGGAATACAGCGGGTATCGCGGACGCATCCAGCACCGAATTTGGCCCGACAAACGAACCCGTCGTGGGTATTATCACCGAGTGGATGACCGAGGAAGGCCTACAAACGCGGCAAGCAGGCGGTGATTTGGGCGGCACAATGCGGCTTGGGGCTTATGAGGCGAGACTGGCGGGGAATAGCCATGTGTCGAGCATTTACGACGCGTCGGTTATCTCCGAACGCCATCGCCACCGGTACGAGGTCAATGCCGCGTATAAAGATCCGTTGGAAAAGGGCGGCTTGTTGTTCTCTGGAATGTCGCCCGATGGTTTGTTGCCAGAAATCGTCGAACGTCCCGACCATCCGTGGTTCATCGGCGTGCAGTTCCATCCGGAGTTGAAATCAAAACCGTTCGATCCGCACCCGCTGTTCGCCAGCTTTATTGCCGCAGCAGTGGAACATGGCCGGTTAGTGTAGAACCCCTCGCCAGTGGGAGAGGGTTGTGCAGACTTATGAGCGCAGCGAATTAGTCGCAGCTGGGTGAGGGGTTGTGCCCTATCGAGAATCCACAACCCCTCACCAACTGCGCCTAAGCCTGTCGGCTAAGGCTTCGTATCCTCTGCTACTGGAGAGGAAAGTGGCATCAAGCAGCTTTGCCGCCCTTTTTCTTTTCAGCGTCATGCTCAATCACGGTCGGCCCAGTGTTACCGCCGATCATGATCTTACGCGGCTTCAATTCGTCGGGAATCTGACGTTCCAGCGTAATCAGCAGCAATCCGTCCGCCATATCCGCGTCCTTTACAAAGACATGGTCGGCAAGCTGAAACCGGCGTTCGAAATTGCGGTTGGCAATGCCGAGATGCAGGAAATCGCGGTTGTCGTTACCGTCAGTCGCTTTCGCGCCTGTGACCATCAACAGATTCTGCTGCGCAGTTATGTCAATCTCTTCGGGCTTAAAGCCAGCGACTGCGACAGTGACCAGATATTTATTTTCCTCGATACGTTCGATGTTAAACGGAGGATAGTTGTCGCCTTGCGCAGTGCGGCCAGCATTTTCGAGCAGATCGAACAGGCGGTCAAAACCCACAGTGGTGCGACGATAGGGAGTGAAATCAAAACGGTTCATAGCAAATTCTCCATTTGAGCAATTTGGTTTTAAGAAGGCCTACATGTGCAGCGCCTTCGGGTCATATTGAGCAGCTAGTTCGCTGCCCAGAAACAGAAATGGGATTCTCAAAACAAAAATCAAGATCAGCCACTCAATCGTGGAACAAATTTCGGCTGAAATGTTAAGGCCGAGTGAGCGCCTATGCGGCGGCTTCAACTCGGCCTATCCCCCTGAACCGTTGGCCATCAATCTTGATATGCCAGCCCAGAGCGTGCAAATCGCCCAAATATGGCCGTAATGCAAATGATAGCGGACGCGATTCAACGCTTTTTCGCGAACTGTGGCCAGGGTGCAACAAAACTGTAACATCGAACATTGCTTGCCAGCGCATCGCGTGCTGCCTAATGCGAGGGCCAAGCCTATGACCTGTTGGAATTTTGCCTCATTATGATCCTCAATCGCTATGAACGCATGGTGGCAAAACGCTATTTGCTGCCGGGTAAAGGCGAAGGATTCATTTTCCTTGTCGCCACGATCAGTTTAGTCGCTGTTGCTTTGGGTGTTGCCGCGCTGATTATCGTAATGAGCGTTATGAACGGTTTTCGTGCCGAGCTGTTCGACAAGATTGTGGGCCTCAATGGCCATGCAGTAGTTCAGGGCTATAATGGCCGTCTCGCCGATTGGCGCGATGTTTTGGCAGAGGTGCGTAAAACGCCGGGAGTGACTGAAGCATCGCCACTGATCGAACAGCCTTTGCTGGCCACCAGCAATGGGCGCGTCGAGGCGATTTTGGTGCGCGGGATGCAGGTCGGTGATATCCTCGATAACCCGACATTGAAGGGCAAAACAGTTGACGGCGATATGGCGCTGCTGCGTGCCGGAACTGAGCGCATCGGTATCGGCTCGCGGCTTGCGGCGAAGCTTGGCGCGCGTGTTGGCGGACGGGTGACGATCATCAATCCGGCAGGGCAGACTACACCGTTTGGCACAGTGCCGCGCGAGATATCCTACGAAATCGCTGCGATTTTTGAAGTTGGCGTGTTCGATTATGACGAAGCATTCGTCATAATGCCGATCGAAGACGCGCAGCTTCTGATGCTGATGGGTGATGAAATCGGGATGATCGAACTGAAAACGGTCGATCCCGATACCGTTGCCGAAACGCTGCGTCCGCTGCAGTCGAAGCTTTCTGACAAAGCGATGATCATCGATTGGCGTAGTATGAATGCGCAACTGTTTGAAGCGCTGGAGATTGAACGTATCGCGATGTTCGTGGTGCTGTCGATTATCGTTTTGGTCGCAGTGTTTAACATCCTGTCGTCGCTGATTATGCTGGTGCGCGCCAAGACACGCGACATTGCGATATTGCGGACAATGGGCGCGTCGCGGCAGTCGTTGCTAAAGATTTTCGTCACGGTGGGCGTGTCGATTGGGCTTGCAGGCATCGGCACAGGCGTCATTCTTGGGTTCATCTTCCTCTTTTTCCGTCAAGCTATTGTGCGCGGTATTCAGTTTATCACGGGACAAAATCTGTGGGATCCATCAATTCGCTTTTTGACTGAACTGCCGTCGCGCACCGATCCGGTAGAGGTTGCGGCAATTTGCGGGCTAGCCTTATTCTTCAGCTTTTTGGCGACATTGTATCCAGCGTTCAAAGCCGCCGGAACCGACCCAGTGCAGGTGCTGCGTTATGAGTAAGATTATCGCCGAAATGGTCGATGTGCGGCGTGACTTTACGCAAGGAGATGTCACGATTGAAGTCCTGCGCGGCGTCAATTTGGCGATTGCCGAAGGCGAGATGGTTGCGTTGTTGGGGCCAAGCGGCACTGGCAAATCGACGTTGTTGCAGGCGCTTGGCCTACTTGAAGGCGGCTTTGACGGCTCGATCAAAATTGATGGTGAAGAAACACACAGCCTTGGACCTGATCGGTGCACCGTAATCCGGCGCGAGAAATTGGGCTTTGTCTACCAATTCCACCATTTGCTGCCCGATTTTGACGCGCTGGAAAATGTCATGCTGCCGCAGCTGATTATGGGGCTTGGCCCGGATGAGGCACGAGATCGCGCTACGACTTTGCTGTCAACATTAGGATTAAGCCAACGTTTGGAACATCGTCCGGCAAAGCTATCGGGCGGAGAGCAGCAACGCGTCGCTGTTGCGCGTGCGCTGGCTAACCAGCCCAGACTGGTGCTCGCCGATGAACCTACAGGTAACCTGGATGAACACACAGCCAATATCGTTTTGGGCGAATTCATGAACCTGGTGCGCAGCCAAGGTTCCGCCGCGCTGGTTGCCACGCACAACGAACGTCTAGCGGCAAAGATGGACCGTGTGGTAAGGCTGCACGATGGAAAACTGGGTTAGAAACAGGAGCCTGATATGAACGTACATGATTTCACCGTCGCGATGCCCGGCGGACAAAGCCAAGACATGAAAGATTATGCCGGCAAAGTCGTGCTGGTCGTCAACACTGCATCCAAATGTGGCTTTACCCCGCAATATACGGGGCTGGAGGCGCTGCACCGCAAATATGCCGATAAAGGCTTGGTTGTGCTGGGCTTTCCCTGCAACCAGTTCGGCGCGCAGGAACCGGGTGACGAGGAAGAGATCAAAACTTTCTGTTCGCTCAATTACGACGTGTCGTTTCCGCTGGCGACAAAGGTCGATGTCAACGGCAGCGAGGCTGATCCGCTGTGGCAACATTTGAAACAGCAGCAATCAGGCTTACTTGGCAGCCGCGGGATCAAATGGAACTTCACCAAGTTTTTGGTGGATAAAGATGGCAAGGTCGTGGGCCGTTATGCGCCGACGGTGACACCAGAATCGCTTGAGAAGGATATTGAGCGGTTGTTGGGGTAGTTTTCCGACGACCCACACCCCACCAACCCACACACCGTCACCCTGAACTCGTTTCAGGGTCCATCGTGCAGCATAACCTGAGCTCGCATGGATAAATGGACCCTGAAACAAGTTCAGGGTGACGGACTGGGTTGGGTTGGGCGAGGTGAATTTGTGGATGAACCCGCTTGTCCACAAAAAGCACTAACGCCGCATTTGCGAATCAACCGACCCTGCACTAGCCTGCGTATATGGCTTTAGTCCCCTTCGTTCCCCTACGCGTCTTTTCCGCCTATACTATGCTGGACGGCGCGATTGAGCCGAAAGCGATTGGCAAATATGCCAAGGGTCTGGGCTATCCCGCCATCGCCGTTACCGACCGCAACGGCCTATACGGCGTGATGCCGTTCGAGGATGGTTGCCGCGCCACCGGTGTGCAGCCGATCATCGGGCTGATGCTATCGGTCACACGGCCATTGGAGCTATCGGGCGGAAAGCCGGTGCGCGACTGGCTGGCTCTCTATGCGCAGGACGAGGTTGGCTATCAAAACCTCTGCCGTCTTGTTTCGGCCTCGCACCTTGACCACGAAGACGATGTCGATCCACAAGTCAGCCTAGCCCAACTCACCGAGTTTAGCGACGGCCTGATCGCGCTTACTGCAGGCGGCGAGGGCGGATTGGCGCGATTGTTCGCTGACGGGCAACTGGATGCTGCGGCACGCTATTGCGACCGGTTGCAAAGCATATTTCCGGACCGGCTTTACATCGAACTCGCCCGGCGCGGCGATGCGACTGAGGAAGCGGCGGAGGACGCGTTAATCGCGCTTGCCTTTGCCCGTGATTTGCCATTGGTTGCAACCAACCCCGCCTGTTTTGCCGAACCCGATTTTTATGAAGCGCACGACATCATGCTCTGCATCGCTGACGGCGAATATGTGGAGAATGAGGATCGGCGCAAAAGCTCTCGCCATGCGTGGATCAAAACCGGGCAGCAAATGCGTGAGCTTTTTAAGGATATTCCAGAGGCCCTGGCGAATACTCTTGTCGTGGCACAACGATGCGGCGTTGGTGCGCCGCGCCGCAAGCCGATCTTGCCGAGTATTGCGGGAGACAAAGCGGGCGAGGATTTGCAGCTTGTTGTCGATGCCAAGGCAGGTCTGGAAGACAGACTCGCGATTGCGGGCATCACTGCACCGGAAGAGCGAAAAGTCTATTTCGACCGGCTCGATTTTGAAGCCAATGTCATTACGGAAATGGGCTTTTCGGCATATTTCCTGATCGTTGCCGATTTTATCAAATGGGCCAAATCGCAAGACATCGCGGTGGGGCCAGGGCGTGGTTCCGGTGCTGGATCAGTCATCGCCTGGGCGCTGACCATCACCGATCTCGATCCGCTGCAATTCGGGTTGCTGTTCGAACGGTTTTTGAACCCCGAACGTGTGTCGATGCCGGATTTCGACATCGATTTCTGCGAAACGCGGCGCAGCGAAGTGATCCGTTATGTGCTGCAAAAATACGGCCACCGCCAAGTCGCGCAGATTATTACCTTTGGTAAGTTAAAGGCGCGGGCGGTGCTGCGTGATACGGGCCGCGTGCTGCAAATGCCCTACGGCCAGATTGACCGGCTGTGCAAGCTGGTGCCTAACCATCCGCAAGATCCTTATGACCTGCCGCGCGCCTTGGCGGGGGTGCCCGAATTGCGCGAGGAATATCGGCGTGACGAACAGGTGAAGCGGCTGTTCGATCTGGCGCAGAAACTTGAGGGGTTGCCGCGCCATAGCTCGACCCATGCTGCGGGTGTGGTCATTGGCGACAGGGCTTTATCTGAACTAATCCCTTTATATCGCGACCCGCGTTCGGACATTCCGGTAACGCAGTTCGACATGAAATTTGTCGAAGAAGCTGGCCTTATAAAGTTCGACTTTTTGGGCCTGAAGACACTTTCGGTGCTGCAAAAAGCAACGCAGATGCTGGAGAAACGCGGCATTGTCGTCGAATTTGACAAGCTCGCGCTCGACGATGAAGCGACCTACAAAATGCTTCAGGCAGGTGATACCGTCGGTGTGTTCCAGCTGGAGTCCGAAGGGATGCGGCGCACGCTGGCCGCTGTCCGCCCGACCAATTTTGGCGACATCATCGCGCTAGTTTCGCTCTATCGCCCGGGACCAATGGACAATATCCCGATGTTTGGCCGGCGCAAAAATGGCGAAGAGAACATCGTTTATCCGCATGCTTTGCTTGAGGGCATCTTGTCCGAAACCTATGGCGTTTTTGTCTATCAAGAACAGGTGATGCAAGCCGCGCAAATCCTTGCGGGCTATTCGCTGGGCGGTGCCGATTTGCTGCGCCGCGCGATGGGCAAAAAGGTCCAAAAGGAAATGGACGAGCAGCGCGCGGTATTCGTAACCGGTTGCGCTGAGCATCATCAGATTGATCCAATTAAAGCCAATGAACTGTTCGATTTGATCGACAAGTTCGCAGGTTACGGCTTCAACAAAAGCCATGCGGCGGCCTATGCTTTGCTGTCGTATCATACCGGCTGGTTAAAGGTGCACCACCCAGAGGTGTTCTTTGCCGCGTCGATGTGTTTTGACATGCACCAAACCGACAAGCTGTCGATCTTTGTCGACGACATGCGACGATTGGATGTCGCCTGTTTGCCCCCATCGATCAACGCCAGCGAGGCGGAGTTTTCGGTGGAGGATTCAGAGCGGGGTCTGGCGGTGCGCTATGCGCTGGCGGGGATCAAAAATGTTGGCGAGAAAGCGATGGAGGGGTTAGTTGAGGAGCGGATGAAGGCGGGTAATTTCAAAAGTCTTGATGATTTTGCCAACCGTGTTGATCCTGCACTGCTTAACAAGCGACAGATTGAAAACCTCTCCGCGGTGGGCGCATTCGATGACCTTCATGCCAATCGAGCGGGGGTTTACGCTGGGGCCGAATTGATTCTATCCGCTGCACAATCCGCACGTGATACGCGCGAAAGCGGGCAAGGCGGATTGTTTGGCGAAGGCGGCGGTAGCGATGCGGCGCAACTGCGCTTTGCCAATGACAAAGGCTGGTCAATCTCCGAAGCGATGGAGCATGAAAAAGAAGCGTTCGGTTTCTATTTCGCGGCCCATCCTTTGTCGCAATTTGCGCAAGTCTCCGCTAGCCACGGCGCACGCAGCAATGCCGAGATTATGGACGCAGGGCCAATTCCCGAAGGCCAGCGCAAGCCCGCAACAATGGCGGTGATGGTGCAGGGGCTGCGCTGGCGTGAATCCAAACGCGGCAAACGCTTTGTGCTGGTCGATTTATCGGATACCAGCGGGCAGTTCTCGGCGCGGTGTTTTGAGGACGATCTGTGCCCGCAATTGGCAGACTGGGCAAAGGATGGCACGTGCTTGTTGCTTTCGGTAGAGCTTGATCAACGCGCTGGTGATGAGACGCCGGGCATCACGATTAAAAATGCAAAACCGCTTGAAGGGCTGGTCGCCTCTACACGGTTCAAAATGTGTCTGGAAATCGATACAGCGGACGCTTTTTACCATTTGCAGCATTTGATCGCGCCGTTACAAGGCGGACGTGGTGAAGTGGTCGCAAAGACCCGCGCGACAAATGGGCAATCTGTCCCGATCCTCCTTGGAAATAAATTCAGGCTTGATGTCGAGCTGGTTGAGAAAGTGAAAGCAATACACGGTGTAAACCATGTTGCGTTGGAGCCGATCAGGCCGCATCTAACGGTTGTTCATTAGGGCGTATAATCGCCTAAGGAGAGGCGCAAATTATGCATAGCATGCAGGATTGGGACCTTCGGGTTTCGCATTTGATTGATTATGCAGAGCGCGAGCACGGCACGCGCGAGATTGTGACGCGCTGGGCCAACGGACGTCTAGAACGCACCAACTGGGCCGGAGTGGCCAGCGAAGCACGGCGGATGGCGCAGGCCTTTGTTGCACTAGGCCTGAAACCCGGTGAACGCGTGGCGACTTTTGCGATGAACCACCACAGGCATCTCGCCGCTTGGTACGGCACAATTGGTGCGGGCGGGGTAATCCACACCGTAAACGTGCGGTTGTTCGATGAAGACCTCATCTACATCATGAATCACGCCGAGGATAAGGTGTTGATGTATGACGCGATGTTCCAGCCCATTATCGACCGGCTGAAACCGCATCTGACGACCGTTGAGCATTATGTGGTGTTCGATAGCGCGGATTATGATGCGCTGATCACCGGCCAAGACGGCAAGTTTGACTGGGTCTGGGGCGATGAGCGCGATCCATGCATGCTGTGCTATACCAGCGGCACGACAGGCAATCCCAAAGGCGTATTGTATCAGCACCGGTCCACCATGCTGCACGCGATGGCCGAAGTTGCGCCAGCGGTGTTCGATCTTGATTGCACCGCCGCATTGCTGCCGATTGTGCCGATGTTCCATGCCGCCAGCTGGGGTCTGCCTTTCGCTGGCGCGATGGCGGGAGTAAAGTTTGTCTTTTCCACGACAAATGAAGCACCCGTTTTGCACGGGCTGATGCTGTCTGAAGGCATCACGCACAGCGCGGGTGTGCCGACTGTATGGCTGGCGATGTTCCAACATCTCGATGCTGAGCTGGCGGCAGGGCGCGAGGCTGGGTTGGGGAAATTGAAGCTGGTCACCATCGGCGGGACAGCGGCTCCGCGGATGATGATTGAGCGGCTGATGAAGCAAGGCGTGCGTGTCGCCCATGCCTGGGGCATGACCGAAACTTCGCCGATTGGGACGATGGGCACGCCGGTTCCTGGCTGGGACGAAATGAGCCTCGACGCGCAAATTGATATTGTTGTGAAGCAAGGCAAAATTCCTTTTGGCGTCGAACTTCGGATAATCGACAAGGATGGCAACGTCGCACCGCGTGATGGCAAAACCGAGGGATCGCTGCAAATTCGGGGGCCTTGGGTAATCAAGCGCTATTTTAAAGCCGAAGCCGATGCGACCGATGCCGACCAGTGGTTTGACACCGGCGATGTTTCGGTGATTCATCCCGATGGCACGATGCAGATCACCGACCGTGTAAAGGATGTGATCAAATCGGGCGGCGAGTGGATTAGCTCTGTTGAGTTGGAAAATGCTGCCATCGGCTGTCCGGGCGTCGCGCAAGCTGCAGCCATTGGTGTCTATCACCCGAAATGGGATGAGCGCCCCATTGTGGTGGTCGTCCGCAAGCCCGATGCAGCGACGCTTTCCGAGGACGACGTGCAAGCGTATCTGAAAGAACGCATCGCCAAATGGTGGCTACCCGATGAGGTCCATTTTGTCGACAGCATGCCGATGACTGGTACGGGCAAAATCCAAAAGGCAGAGCTGCGAAAACTGTATAAGGACTATAAGCTGCGGAGCATCGGCTGATTGTCAGTCGGCTCCCCCCTCATCCCCATCCAAATAGCTATCATCGCCAATCGTCTGCCAGCTGGGTTCCGCCGGATCAAACGGCTCGACATCATCAACCCAGCCGTGCGGTGGTTCGAGCGTGCCCAGCCATAATGGTGTATCTTTGCCAGCCGTAAAGGCGGTGGATTCGGGATCGTCATAGGTTCCGCCAAGTTCGCGCTGCCGTGTTGCACAGGCGGCCAAGGTTGCGGCGATCTCGGCTTGGGCGGTGTCATCAAGCGCGCAGCCTTCAAAATCGTCGATGACAGCTGCGGCGGAATCCTGTTTTCGGCTGTCCTTGGCCGAGGCTTTGTTCGACCGCACCGTCATCGTCGTGGCTTCGGCCTCTGCTGCCGCACCTGTTGCGCCCGCTTCGCCTTGAGCAGCAGCAACGGCGGCGCGGGTGCGGACATATTGCACCGTCACATTACGACCATTGGCATCGGTACCGTACTGGCGCAGCAAAAACATCAACAGCCCGTCTGAATATACCCGTTTATGCCCGACGAGCTTGCCCGATTGCCAGACCGGCTCCAACCGCCCCTCAACCGCACGTTCAAAGGCGATATCCTTTAGATGCTGAACGCCCATGTCGAGCGCAGCATCCCATGCGCGCGCAAAATCAACGCCTTGCGCGTGGTTTTTCAGATTGTAACAGCTAACCCGCGACATATTCACCGCCGCCGCAGCCTGACGAACACTCCCGGTTTCTGCCAACCTTTGCACAAAGGCGGCTTGTCGCGCCGGTATCCAGCCATTCTCCCGGTATTGCTGTCGCGGCACAGGGGCAAAGTGTAGCGGATCGGCGGAAAAGGCGGGCTTTTCGGGGGAGGGGGTTTGTTTTGGCATTCGCATGATATAACCAATATGGTTAATTGTGTCAAGAACGAATGTGGATCATATTTGCAGATAGGATTGTTTTCGCTTGCGAAATAGCGGAATGAGTTTCGTCAATGGCGGCTATGTTGGCATGATGGGTCTAATTGATTTGTTTCTAAATAATCGGCTCAGTGTGCTACCTGCAGCATCGGGAGAACCGCCATGCTCGATTTTTCGCTAACGAATACGACGCGACGCACAGTGCTCGCCATGGCTGGCGCGGGTCTGCTGGGATTAGTCACTCGAGGGGTCCGGGCTACGCCAGCCTTCGTTGTTCCACAGGTCGATCGCCTGACCCTCCAAGTGCTCGATGACGCAGCAACCTTTGGTCCGTTTCTTGATAACATCACGCGCCCGGGACTGACGGTCGTGCGTGCGGGCAACCGTGGCGAGGCGGCTAGTCCACGCATGTTGCCTCGTACCTTGGTCGGTGAATTCGGCCTTTCTATTCTCGCTGACTCGATGATGGGCGACAGCCAGCGGCGCGTCCTGATCGATTTCGGCTATTCCAGAGAGACGCTGCTGACCAACATGCAATTACTAGGCATCGATCCGATGACGATTGATGCCGCAGTGCTCAGCCACGGTCATCTTGACCATTATGGCGGCTATACGGCTCTGTATGGAGAAGCCGCATCGAACGCTCATCGTATCCCGTTGTTTGTTGGGGGCGAGGAAGCCTTCTGCGAACGGGTGGCGATGATTGGCAACCCGCCCCCCGTCATGGGAACACTCAACCGAGCAGCGCTTACAAATGCCGGGTTCGACGTCGTGATCCGGCCAGACCCGGCAGTTATAGCTGGGCAGGCGTTCACCACCGGGATCATCCCGCTGGCCAGCTTCGAGCGGGCCGCAATCCCCACGCGGATGCGGCCGGGCGTCGGCTGTGACCGCTCAGGGCTCGATGAGGCCAAGCGATCGGCGACAGAATTGCCCGACGACGGCGAACATGAATTGGCCACCTGTTATGCCGTCAATGGTCTTGGCCTGGTTGTGGTTGCGTCGTGCAGCCATCGCGGTGTCATCAACTCGGTTCGACGCGCGCAGGCGGTTTCAGGCATCGAGAAAGTCCATGCCGTACTGGGTGGATTTCACCTTGTCCGGCCACGAACCGAGGACGAAGCGCGACGAACCGTTGCTGAGTTTGCCTTGGTCGATCCTACCTACATCGTGCCAATGCATTGCACGGGCGAAGTTTTTTTGGCCGAAGCCCTGCGCGTGATGCCAGAAAAGATTGTTCGTTCATATGTTGGATCCAAGTTTATCTTCTCGAATAGCGCGTGATCTTGACCAGATGGTCCACAATATCCGTCCTTAGCTTGAGCCGGATGCGCCATCGCAGTGCATGCCAATATGGCGAGGTATGCCCCAAAAAGTCGGATGAACGAACGGCAGGTGCTAGGACGTGTGGTCTTAACTTTGAATGGCGGCAATGTTAGCGTATTCAGTCAATCCCCGCCACCGTCGCCCCGCACTTGATGCGGGGCTTGGCTAAGGAGCGGCGGCTCGAAATTGGTGTCCAGAAGAAAAGCCAAGCCCCGTGTCAAGCGCGGGGCGACGAAAGTTTTATGGGGCGGGTCGATCCGACATTTGCGCTATACGACCAATGCAGACCATGCAGCATTATTTCATTATAGTTTCACACATTGACTTTCGTGAAATCATACTGTAATAAACTCCATCAGGAGCCATTATGTCCACAGCCGTTTCCCGCATCATTGAAGACCTTCGCGCGCAGGGCGGGTTGCAGGGGAAGGACATTGCCAATATCGTCAATGTTTCCACCGCCACTGTGTCTCGCTGGTCAAATGGTAACGGCTCGCCAAGCCTGAAGACTCAGACCGTCATTGCCGATCTACGCTTTGTTGTGGAACGGCTTTCGGATTTCTACACGCCCGATGAAGCTCGGTTGTGGCTGAATTCCCGCCATCCGTTGCTGAACAACGAGCGCGCGATTGATTTGATCAATGGCGACCGGACAGAGGAGGTGCTGGGCGTTATCGAACGGCTCGATTCCGGAGCCTATGTGTAATTCTCGAGCCTAGGTTTCAGCAGTGACCATTCGCCATGCACGCGATCCTGATTTGCTCGACGCGCTTGATGCGCATGAGGGCGTGGCTTTTGAAGGCGATGTTTGGCGGATCGTGCGCGAGGGGCGTGATGTTTTGCTGGGATATCCGTCCAAGGCACGATGGGACCCGGGCGGTTTCGACGTTATCTACACCGCGCTGCAACGCGAAGGCGCGCTCGCCGAAATCTATTTCCACCTGTCGAGGCAGCCTGTATTTCCGTCTCAGGTCAAATCGATCCTATCCCGAATTTCGGTTTCGACGCGCCGGACACTGAAATTGGCTGACCTTGCGGCAGTTGAGGCGCTGGGCGTTTTGCCGGAAAACTATTCTGGGCTGGATTATGGCATGACCCAAGAAATTGGGGACGCGGCTAATTTTCTTGGATTCGACGGAATACTCGCACCTAGCGCGCGGTGGGCGGGGCAAAATCTGGTGCTGTTCACCAATCGATTTGATCCTGATGATCTCGTGATTGTAGAACAGGAAACGGTCGACTGGGCGGAATATAAGCGAGCGCGTAAGAGCAGCTAACGCCTTCTCGCCTAAACCTCCCGCAACCTCGGCATCAATTCCACAAAATTGCAGGGCTTATGCCGGTTATCCAACTGGTGGACCAAAATCTTGTCCCAGCCATCTTTCACCGCGCCGTTTGATCCGGGCAGCGCAAAGATATAGGTTCCGCGCGCCAGCACAGCGCAGGCGCGGCTTTGGATCGTCGATGTGCCGATGCTGTCATAGCTTAACATCCGGAACAGCTCGCCGAAGCCCGGAATGTCCTTTGACTTCACCTTGTCCAATGCCTCTGGCGTGATGTCGCGTCCGGTCAGGCCGGTGCCACCGGTCGAGATTACACAATCAATAGTTTCGTCGTCGATCCAGTTATGCAACCGAGCGACAAGCCTCGAGCTATCGTCATGCTCAATGGCGCGGACGACGATCTTATGGCCGGCGGCCAGTATTCGCTCGGCCAGTATGTCGCCGCTGGTATCATCCGCAACAGTGCGCGTGTCGGACACTGTCAACAACGCGATGTTAACGGGCTTAAAAATTTTGGTTTCATCGAGCGGCAAAGCTGCCTCCGTTTTTGGGGCTGGTCTCGCGCATATTCACCGCAGTGCTTACGCCATTTTGCGGAAAGCGCGGCCATTGATATTGCGCCATAATCGACATGCTGCCGCCATCTGTGCCCTTTTGCGCCTCGTAAATCCAGTAGTTGCGCAGGATGATCGCGACATAGCCGCGCGTTTCCCAATAGGGAATCGATTCCATGAATAGCAACGGATCGCCTTGGTCTCGGATTTCGGTGTTCCAGCGGATCACGGGGGCAGGACCAGCGTTATACGCGGCGATCACTTTGGGCAGCAAGCCGCCAGTCGCGTTCATATCGCGCAGCTTTTCCATATAGGATTGGCCGTATTCAAGGTTCATCGCGGGGCGGTCTAGGTCAGACGCGCGGAAAGTGATGCCTTTGTCGCGGGCCAGATCGGACGCGGTGCCGGGGCGTACCTGCATCAGGCCGCGTGCACCAGCTGGGCTGATCACCGATGTTTTGAACTGCGATTCCTGCAGCGCATGGGCATAGGCAAGCGATGGATCAACGCGCCAGCCGTTGGCCGGTGTCCAGTTCGGATAGGGATAGCGGCTAAGCATCTCTGCTTCTTGCCCGCGCGGACCATAATGCCCCATCCACAGTTGCGTTCCGGGCAGGCCAAGCGTTCCTGCCATACGGGCAAGAGCATCATGATCTTTTGGCTTGCCGATTTTCGCTTGATGCCGGATGGTTTGGTCAGCAAGATCGTGTTTGCCGATGGCGGTTAAGCCGATGGCGGCTTGAACATTTTCGTTGCCGGATATCTGTTTCCAATCGGCTTTGTCATTTTGCCGTTTCCAGCGATGCGCAACAGCTTCCATTCCCAAAGCTTCACCGGCAAGCAGACCGTAAAATGTTTCGGCGTGAGCGGCGGCATTTTGCAGGCGAGATTGCACCTGTTGCGGTTGCTTGACCGCCATTGCGGCGCGTGCGCTCCAGAACAGGGCGGCGGCCTTTAGCTCTTCGTTTTCGGTACGGCGGGATACATCGTCAAATGCGGCGAACGCGTCGGCGTGTTGCTTTAAGCGCCAGCTGGCCAACGCATAGACCCAGTCGGCCTGCACCGCCCATTCGCCGCCGCTTATCTTTGCAATCCCAGCGGTTCGGCGCGCGTTGCTGTCGTCATTTTCGATGTAATAGGACCAGGCGACGCGGTAGCGCAATTCGGTCAACGCGTCGGTCGTCAGATTGCCCGATGCAGCCTCGACCATTGCTTCGGCGCTGGCGGGATCATCGTTTTTGATATGCTGTTGGATTTTGGCACGTAGCGCGGATGCGTCACCGATAGTGTCGGGCAAATCGCGTTTTGGTGCGCTGCCGCGATATGTAAACCGCTGCGTGCCAGGAAGGTTGGCCAGGTCGGTTGCGCCCCGCTTTACCGCCATTTTCTCTAATTGTTCGGCTTGAGGAAGATAGGGAGCGTCGTTGATAAGTGCCTGCAACTGGGCGGCATCAACCTTTGGGCTGCCCGCCGCGAGATACAGTTCAGCCCGCGCCATTGCGGCCATTGCGCCTTTAGGAGCGCTGTCGATAAGGCGGTTTGCTTCGCCCCAGCTTTTGTCACCGATTGCGGCGTAGATGGCGCTGAAAAGCTGGCTGTCTTTGGCGGATGGGGTGTTGGCAGAAGGTGTAGATAAGTCACTGACTTGGCGTGTATTTTCGCTGGATGCAGCCAGAGCAGGCGCAACGCAAGCCACCGTTACGAGTGCAAAAACGGAAATGCCTATGCGAAATGATCTGGTCACAAATAGTCTTTCCTGGCCAACATCTGCAAATCCCGCCAAGCCTGCGCCTTTAATTGAGGCTGAGCCATTAAGGTTCGCGGATGAAAGGTTGCGATAACTGCTATTTTTCGGTCATCTTGGTTAATATCCAGTAAATTCCCCCGTGCTTTCATCAGATCCTGCGACAGCAGGGCTTCACACGCCGCTGAACCGAATAGGATGATGACTTTCGGTTGCACCAAAGCAATCTGATGCCGCACAAATGCTGCCAACGCGGCAAGATCGGCCTTGGGCAATGCCGCCGCCGCCGGGATGCTATGCGCCAGCGCCGTTTTGTAAACAAAGTCTGGCAAGATTCGCGCAGCGATCAGGATGTTTTCGGCCAATTGCCCAACGGCGCTTGAGCCATAAATCCCCGACGCAGCATCTTCTTGCTCCGGGAAGTCGCCGATCACCATCGCAACTGCGCCGGCTTCGCCCGTCGGCGCTACTGTCCGCGTTCCATATCCGCACCCGGGAAGCGCTGCGCCATTTGCAATGGCTGCCTTCAAAACCGACAAATCTGCAGGCCATTCTGCAGGTTTCGCCGTAGGCGCAATTATGGGTGCAACGGCCGCGTTGCGAACTTGCTCAACCGGTCTCGGCGCTTCTGCACGAGCAGGTGGCGCAGCGACAATCGCCAGCCAATCCATCGCCTCACCGTCGCTTACATAATCCACACCGGCATCGCGCCACCAAGCGATAGCGGATTCGGCCAGTTGTTTGTTGTATTCTTGCGGTGAAAGCATCGTTTCTCAACAGTCATTGGTTGACGACAAGGTCAATTGCTTGGCATGGCAGAATCCATCAGTTGCATGGAATCTGGGACGGCCCGAATGGCTGCATGGAATAAGGACGCTAAGGGATGAGTGAACGGGAATCGATGCCGTATGACGTGGTGATCGTCGGTGGTGGCCCAGCGGGGCTTTCTGCGGCAATCCGTCTGAAACAGATCAACCCCGAAATCTCCGTCTGCATCCTTGAAAAAGGTTCTGAAATTGGCGCGCATATCCTTTCGGGCGCGGTATTCGATCCCAAAGCTATCGACGAGTTAATCCCTGATTGGAGAGAGCAGGGCTGCCCAATGGCAGAAGTTCCGGTAACGGATAATCAGCATTGGGTTCTCACCGCCAAACGCAAATACAGCGTTCCGCACATTGCCGCCCCGCCATTCATGAATAACAAAGGCACTTATACTGGCAGTCTCGGTAATTTGTGCCGCTGGCTAGGCTCTGTGGCAGAAAATCTTGGAGTTGAAATCTTTCCGGGCTTTGCTGGTGCAGAGGTGCTGTATAATGAGGACGGCTCGGTCAAAGGTGTCGCAACTGGCGATATGGGTGTTGCGCATGACGGTAGCCATAAAAGCGATTATCAGCCCGGTATGGAGCTGCACGCTAAATACACGATATTCGCTGAAGGTGCGCGCGGCCATCTAACGAAGCTGGTGAAAGCCGAGTTCGATCTTGAGGCAAATGCCGAGCCGCAGGTTTACGGCATTGGCCTGAAAGAGTTGTGGGACATTCCGACCGAAAACCAAGCGCCGGGCCGTGTTATCCATACCCAAGGCTGGCCTATCAAAGATGATGACGGCTTTGGCGGTGGGTTCCTTTATCATCAGGCCAACGGCCAAGTCGCTTTGGGATATGTTGTCTGGCTGGGCTATGCAAACCCCTATCTGTCGCCGTTTGAGGCGTTTCAGCAGTGGAAAACTCATCCCGAGATTGCCAAAATCCTGCAGGGCGGAAAACGCGTTTCCTATGGCGCGCGGGCAATCTGTGATGGTGGCTGGCAATCGGTGCCGAAGCTTGTGTTCCCCGGCGGCGCGCTGATCGGCTGCACTGCGGGTTTCCTTAATGTGCCGCGGATTAAGGGCAGCCACACGGCGATGAAGTCTGGCATGATGGCGGCAGACGCTGCTGCTGCGGCCCTTAACGAGGGCCGCGCCAACGATGAGCTAACGGCTTATCCTGCTGCCTATGAAGCAAGCTGGGTATATAAAGAGCTGCACATGGTTCGCAATTTTGAACCGATCATCTCCAAGTTTGGCGGCGTCTATGGAACGCCGATTGCAGGGATCAATCTGTGGCTAGAGTATCTCGGCCTGAAAATGCCGTTCACGATGAAGCATAAACCTGATGCGCAAAAGCTTAAACGCAAAGACCTTTACACGCCGATCAATTATCCAAAGCCAGATGGTGTGATCAGCTTTGACCGGCTGTCATCGGTGTTTCTGTCCAACACCAACCATGCCGAGGATCAGCCGTGCCATCTGCAGGTCAAAGACATGGATCTGCAAAAGCGTAGCGAACTGGCGGAATTTGCTGGGCCATCGGCACGTTATTGCCCTGCGGGTGTTTATGAATGGCTGGAGGATGCTGATGGCGGGCCGCGATACCAGATTAATTCGCAGAACTGCGTGCATTGCAAGACTTGCGACATCAAAGACCCGAACCAGAATATCAATTGGGTAACGCCGGAGGGTGGCGGTGGCCCGAATTATCCGAACATGTAAGCTTGTCATCGTTGCTGCATTTTTGGCAACCGCTCCGGTTGCTGCCAAAAGCGTTGAAACGACGGATGAAGCTGATCTTTTTTGGAAAGCTCAGCGCGCGGAATTGTCTGGAAAACCTGACGCGGCGTTAAAAAGTTATAATCGGTTGCTCGGCAAGCTGCCTGAAAGCCCAGTTGTTGTTGATCGCTTGTTCGATGTCGCCATTGCGCAAGGCGATTTTCCCAGTGCGCTGAAGGCGGCGCGCGCGCAGCAGCTGGCGAATAGCGGCGACGGTGCGCTTCCGCTGATCTTCTTTGTCGATGCGTGGAAACGCGCCGATTATGATGACGCTGCTACGGCGATCGAGTGGTTGGCCGAACGCAACATTTTTGGCTTTTTGACACCAGTTCTAGATGCGTGGACTGATGTCTCGCGCGGGAAACAGGGCACAATTTCCAGCACCGCTTTGCGGGAAAACGGATTGCTTCAGTATTATAGTTTTGACCAGCTGATCTTTCTCGATCTTGCCAATGGGAACAATGATGGTGCGCAGCGGCGGTTAAGCAGCTTTCCTGGTTTTGAAGAAGATTATGCAAGACACATGGCGATGACCGCGGCAGAACATTTGGGACGAAACGGCGAAGCAGATTACGCCAATTCCTTGCTGCAGCATCTTGGAGCGGAACCGGCGGTTTTTGTGACCAAGCCTAGAGCTTTCCCGTCAGATCAAGCGTTGGCAGGATTGTTTGCGAGGTTGTCCGAGCAATTGGATGAGCAGGGCATAGCTGACCAATCCCTGTACTTTGCACGGCTGTCGCATTGGATTGCTCCTGATAGTGTTTACGGACGTATGACATTGGCAAAGCGCCTTGCGGGGTCGGGGTCGGCGGCGCGGGCAGTCGCGCTTTTGGACGGTATCGCGCCGTCTCGCCCGCAATGGAGCTGGACATTGGGCCAAAAAGCGCGCTTTTTAATAGCCGACGGCAAAAGCGGCGAGGCGCTTAGCCTAGTCCAAAATGCGCGTATGGGCCGTCCGAATGCGCAGGATTTGGCCTTGCTTGAGGCTCAGCAGCTTGAAACTGATAAACAATTCGATGCGGCGTCCGCGCTTTATCAGAAACTGATTGTTGGTGCCGACGCATCGAGTGCCAAAAATGGTCGTAGTGTGATGTTTCGTTTGCTGCTGGCACAAGCGCTTCAGGTGCAAGGCAAACGTCCCGATGCAAATGCGGCTTTGGAGCAGGCGCTGGCCTTGAATAGCGAAAACGCGCAGATACTGAATATGTTAGGCTATAGCCTTCTTGAACAGCGTGAGGACGTAAAACGTGGCCTTGAACTGGTGTCAAAGGCGCATCGTTTATCACCACAGTCGCCCGCCATTACTGACTCGCTTGGCTGGGCGCATTATCTTAACGGGGAATTTGAAACCGCTGTGGCGTTGCTGGAGAAAGCCGTTCAGGGCGCTATCAACGATGTGACAATTAACGAGCATTTGGGCGACGCTTACTGGCAGACAGGACGCGGCGTCGATGCCCGGTATGCTTGGCGTTCGGCGCTGTTGCAAGCAGAGGGTGATGCGGCAAAACGGATTGCGGCAAAGGCCGATATTGGCTGGACAGAAGCAAACGCAGCACCCTGATGACGATGTTGACCGAGATCGCCTACGCCAAGATCAATTTGGCGCTGCACGTGCGCAAGCGGCGAGATGATGGCTATCATGAGTTGGAAACGCTGTTTGCCTTTGCCGACACTGGCGATGTGTTGACCGCCGAGCCTGCGGATAAGTTGTCACTAAACATTGTCGGACCGTTTGCTGACGGCTTGACGTCAGATGCTGATAATTTGGTCATGCGTGCAGCCACTGCATTGCAGACACACGGGCAGGGGGCACGAATTGTTTTGCACAAGAACCTGCCGATTGCGTCGGGAATTGGCGGCGGATCGGCGGATGCTGCTGCGGCTTTGCGGCTGCTATCGCGGCTTTGGGAGTTTGACGTTGATCTGCAGCCTATAGCTGCTTCACTTGGTGCAGATGTCCCGGCCTGCTTGTATTCTGAAACGATGTGGGGCGAGGGGATTGGGGATGAGTTGAAGCTTTTTGATGGGGTTGGAATTTCAAGCACTTCGATTTTGCTGGTTAATCCCGGCATTGCGTGCCCAACTGGCCCTATGTTTGCAGTTTGGGATGGAATTGATCGGGGGGGGTTAGACCCGCGTAGATGGATTGGCGGCCGCAATGATTTGCAAGACTCAGCGGTGATGCTGTTTCCCGAAATCGCAACGGTGTTGTCCGTTTTGGACACTCAGCGGGGTATTCGGCTTGCCCGGATGTCCGGTTCAGGCGCGACCTGTTTTGCTTTGTTTGAAACTATCGCGCAGCGCGATCACGCCTGTGCTAGCATCACGGAAGATAATCCAAGCTGGTGGACACTAAAGGCAGCGTTGCGATGAACGAAGCGTTTGAAATACTGGGTGCCCCGAAAAGCGGCGGCATTCTGGCGGTCTGTGATCACGCGTCGAACTTTGTGCCTGACGACATTGATCTTGGCATCGATTCCGCATTGTTGAAGCAGCACATTGCGTGGGACATCGGTGTCGCGGGCGTTGCGGGCTATTTGGTGCAACTATCCGATTGCGCCGCATTCTTGGCAACACATTCGCGGTTGGTGGTCGATTTGAACCGCCATTCAGACGATGCCAGCGCAATTCCCGTCAAAAGCGATGGAATTGAAATCATCGGCAATGCGCTTGGTTCGGCGCAGCGGCAGGCGCGTTTGGATCAGTATTTTCATCCTTATCACAATCGGTTGGAGCAACTTCTTCATAGCTCGCCTCCTGCGCTTATATTGTCCATACACAGCTTTACTCCTCGCCTTGAAACCGGCCCGCTTGCCGAACGACCGTGGGAAGTTGGAATCTTGTACAACGAGTATGAGGCGGCTTCGCTCATCGCCATCGACTATCTGGAAGGCGAAGGCCTGATCGTCGGCGACCAGCTGCCTTATTCTGGCAAACAACTAAACGCGACGATGAACCGGCATGCCGAGGCGAACGAAATCCCTTATATCGGAGTCGAAATCCGGCAAGATTTGATCAGCGATTCTGTGGGCCAAGAGAGATTCGCTGCTATTTTGGCGGAAATGGCGCAATTTATCGTCGAAAGCCTTGCGTCTGGTGCCGCGACGTGAATAGAGGCGCGGGCAACCTGCCGTAAAGGAACTATCAATGCCTGTTTACCGTTCCAAAACATCGACTCATGGCCGTAATATGGCCGGTGCGCGCGGACTTTGGCGTGCGACAGGAATGAAGGACGGCGATTTTGGCAAGCCAATTATCGCGGTTGTAAACAGCTTTACGCAATTCGTTCCGGGGCATGTCCATCTGAAAGATATGGGGCAGCTGGTTGCGCGCGAAATTGAGGCTGCGGGCGGCGTTGCAAAGGAATTTAATACCATAGCCGTCGATGATGGCATCGCAATGGGCCATGACGGCATGCTATATTCACTCCCCAGCCGCGATCTGATTGCGGACAGTGTAGAGTATATGGTCAACGCCCATTGCGCTGACGCGATGGTATGCATCTCCAATTGTGACAAAATTACGCCGGGGATGCTGATGGCGGCGTTGCGGATCAATATCCCCGCGGTATTTGTGTCCGGCGGACCGATGGAGGCGGGCAAGGTCATCCTAAAAGGCAAAGAAGTCGCGATTGATCTGGTTGATGCGATGGTCGCGGCGGCGGATGATAAATATAGCGATGAGGAAGTCGCTCAGATTGAACGCTCAGCTTGCCCGACTTGCGGTTCCTGCTCGGGGATGTTTACCGCAAATTCGATGAATTGCCTGATGGAGGCGCTTGGACTTGCTTTACCGGGTAACGGATCGACCCTAGCGACGCATTCTGACCGCAAAGCGTTGTTTTTGCGCGCAGGCGAACTCGCGGTTGAACTGTGCCGCCGTTATTATGAACAAGAAGACGAAAGCGCTTTGCCGCGCAACATCGCTAGTTTTAAAGCCTTTGAAAACGCTATGACCCTCGATATTGCGATGGGCGGTTCTACCAACACAGTGCTACATTTGCTCGCAGCGGCGTATGAGGCTGGTCTGGACTTTACGATGGCGGATATCGACCGGTTATCGCGCAATGTGCCGTGCCTATCCAAAGTTGCCCCCGCAAAATCTGACGTTCATATGGAGGACGTCCATCGCGCGGGCGGGATCATGGCGATATTGGGCCAGCTGGACCGGGCAGGGCTGATTCATAATGATTTGCCGACTGTTCATAGCAAGACGCTGGGCGATGCGCTGAACCATTGGGATATCTCGCGCACAAACGATCCAGAAGTGCAAACATTCTTCAAAGGTGCGCCGGGTGGTGTGCCGACCCAAACAGCGTTTAGCCAGTCGCGGCGTTGGGACGAACTCGATTTGGACCGCGAGAACGGCGTTATTCGCTCTGCCGAGCATGCTTTTTCCAAGGACGGGGGGCTGGCTGTTTTGTCAGGTAACATCGCGCTTGATGGCTGCATCGTAAAGACCGCTGGCGTTGACGAGAGTATATTGAAGTTTTCGGGGCCTGCAAAAGTGTTTGAATCACAAGATGCGTCGGTAACGGCTATTTTGACCGGACAGGTCGAATCAGGCGACGTTGTTGTTATCCGTTATGAAGGCCCCAAAGGGGGACCGGGGATGCAGGAAATGTTGTATCCAACCAGTTATCTGAAATCCAAGGGCATGGGTGCTGTCTGTGCTTTGCTGACCGATGGGCGCTTTTCCGGCGGCACGTCAGGGCTGTCTATCGGCCACGTGTCACCAGAGGCAGCCGAGGGCGGTACGATCGGACTGGTGGAAAATGGTGATTTGATTGAGATTGATATTCCCAATCGAACAATCAATCTTGCGGTAAGTGAGGAAGAATTGGGCCGTCGCCGCGCTGCGCAAGACGCCCTAGGTTGGAAACCAGCTAAAGAACGGCCGCGTAAAGTCTCCGTGGCGCTTAAAGCTTATGCCGCCATGACGACCAGTGCGGCGCGAGGGGCTGTCCGCGACATCTCGCAATTGGAGAAATAGGCAGGAAAAATTTCGCTCGCTTTGCCTATCCGTTTTGGGGCGCGCCTTTTCACCCGCTAGGCAAAGTCTCAGTGCTTGCGCTATAGCACCACGAAACTTTAGTTGTTTAGAATAGAACTTACTCGATGCGTACCGTCCTGATGATTTTGATCGCCAGCCTCAGCTTAGCCATGACTGCATGTGGTAGTGACTCCGAGGCTGATCTATTGGCCGCAGAGAGTGAAACTGCCGAGGAAGCGGCTCTACAGGGCAAAGTCGAGTGCGCGCTTGCGGGCAGTACAGATTTCAACCGCAACTGCACCACCGAACGCGTGAGCGGCGCAGAGGGGCAAATGCTTGTCGTGCGCCACCCCGATGGTGGCTTTCGCCGGTTCAAAATCCTGACCGATGGGCGAGGGCTGTTGCCAGCGGATGGCATTGATCCCGATTTCAAGATTAAAGTGCTCGCCAACGGAATGATCGAGGTGAAGTCGATGGACGACACTTATCGGCTGCCCGCTGCAATCAAGGGCGCAGCGACCAAATAGGTTGATTGCATCACGGTCACAGGCCAAGACGTGTCGGTGACTGATACAGACCTAATCCTTCGAGTGGCCGCGCGCGGCGATGGTGTGACCGCCGATGGTCGTCATATTCCGTTTGCAGCTCCGGGCGACCGGTTAGAGTCTGCCGGTGGCCTAATCCCCGGCCCGCACCGCGTTAATCCCTCATGCCAGCATTTTCCATTGTGCGGAGGATGCCAGCTTCAACATCTTGATGAGCCGACGTTGTCCGATTTCGTGCGCGACAGGATATTGCACGCACTGTCCACGCAAAAGATTGAGCCGGGTGAGGTTATGCCCACGCATATCTCCCCACCTGCGACGCGGCGGCGGGCGGCGGTGCGCTCGGCGTGGGTGGGCAAGCAGTTTCAGTTGGGCTTTAGCACAGAAAAAAGTCACCGGATCATAGATTTACAGCAATGTGACGTCATGCTGCCAGAACTGTTTGCGTTGCTCGCGCCGCTGCGTGCGTTTCTAAATCCGTTGATTGAACGACGCCGCGATGTTCAGATTAAATTGGCACGCGTGGATCAAGGCATTGATGTGCTGATCGAAAACTGGATCGCTAGTGATCTGTCACAGCACGAGGCGCTGTCGCTATTTGCACAAGAACATGGCTTAGCGCGGCTGTCGCTTGATGAGGGCTATGGGCCAGTGCCATTTTGGGAGCCGGAGCCTGTGACAGTTACGCTGAGCGGAGTTGCTGTCGGTTATAAGCCATATGGATTTTTGCAAGCGACGGTAGATGGTGAAGCGGCTTTAATTGATGCTGTGCAGTCAGTGATCGGAGATGCTCCGCTGGTTGCCGATCTGTTTTCGGGCATCGGCACATTTGCGCTGTCGATTGCCAACGAGCGCAAAGTTTATGCGGCTGAAGCTGATCGCGAAGCGATTTTGGCGCTTCAGGCGGCAGCGAACCGCACTGGACTGAACATTTTCACTGAACACCGCGATTTATTTCGTCGAGAGCTATCGTCCGACGAACTCAACCGATTTTCCGCTGTTATTCTCGACCCGCCACGCGCGGGAGCAAAGGTTCAAGTCGCGCAATTGGCCGGTTCCAAAGTTCCGGTCATTGCCTTTGTCAGTTGCAATCCGGCCAGCTTTGCACGTGATGCCAAAACGCTGATTGCTAGCGGCTATAGGTTGCAGCGGATCTGGCCCGTCGGTCAGTTCCGCTGGTCAACCCATGTCGAGCTCGTTGGCGAATTCGTCCGCCAATAGCGTTGCTTAGCCGTGGAACACGGCCATAGCGGCGTGCAAAACTAAAGCGATCATTGCGAGGCTGGACAATGAGAACAGCGCAAAGCGCCCCATCACCTTATTCACCAGTGACTGCCAAAGACTGTGTGCGATACGCAAACCTACATAGATCCACGCGATTGCTGCGTTTATCCCATCACCTTGGCCGATCATCGCCAGCAACAATGCCACTGCATAAAATACCGTCGGTGCTTCATGCAGGTGATTGTAATTATGGGCTTTCCATTGAATTTTCGCGTCCAATAGCGCTTCGAGCTTCGCTCCGGTCCAGCCTACATCAGCACCGGGCGTTCCGTCTTGGGGTAGTTTATTGATGGCAGGTATGCGGGTCGCGTACATCCATATCCACATGATCATGGTCCAAGCCGCCAAGACGACGACTGGTTGCAGAATTTCAGCCTTTATCATGTACCGTCCCTCCCTCAAATCGTCGCCAAAAGCGCATGGACCGCGAGAACGGTAAGGCAGATCGTGGACAGCAGGAAAATTACAAAGCGGATGCCGACTTTATTGATTGTCGCCTGCCAGACACTGTGGATCACCCGCAAGATTGTGTAGCCCCAAGCGAACGAAACCATCAACGGTGTTGCGCTGTTGGAAATCGCTAGGATCATGATGGTTGCATAAAAAATCGTCGGCTGTTCCATCAAATGTGCATAGTTGTGTGATTTCCACGCAACCGATGCTGGCACATTCGGGTCGATATCCGCACCGCGTCCACCCACTGCTTTGTTCAAATCGATACCGATTTTCGATAACGCCGGCAGCCGCGTGGCTGCCAACCAAATCAGCATGATGATTGACCAGACAACCAATGCCGCTGCTGGTGCTAAAATTGAATTTTCCATAAAAATGACCCTCCCTCTTGCTTTTGATCAAGGGAGAGGGTGCGTCGCTTTGTTTACATTGTCAATTGCAACTTATTGCGCTGATCGGCGCTCAAACTGGTGGACATTGCCCGCGTCATTAGCGGCAATTTGCGTGTAAAGGCTCGCCATTGGTTCGTCCTCAACGATGAAATCCTCAACGTCGCCGAAACCATTGAATTCAGTGCGCATCGCACATCCATAGGCACCGAGCATGCCGACTTCGATATAGTCACCCGCTTTGGTATCCGCAGGCAACAGGAATGGCCCAGCCATATAGTCCATATCGTCGCAGGTTGGGCCATAGAACGCGAACTCAGTCAGTTCAGCCGCCACATTTTCACGTTGCAAAACAACGGGAAAGCGCCACGCGACATGCGCTGCATCGAACAACGCGCCATAGGCTCCGTCGTTGATAAACAATTCTGTGCCGCGGCGCTTTTCGACCTTTACCAGCAATGACGCATATTCGGCGCACAATGCACGACCCGGTTCGCACCACAGTTCCGACGAATAGCTGACGGGCAGGTCTTCGAACGTGCGGTGGATGACCTCAAAATAGCTCTCCAGCGGCGGAGGCTCCATGCCGGGATAGACCGACGGGAAACCACCACCGACGTCAACGATATCGACGGTAACGGACGCCTCGACAATCGCGGCACGCACCAGCTCCATCGCCTCTGCATAGGCCGCAGGCGTCATCGCTTGGCTGCCGACGTGAAATGCAATGCCCAGGCTATCTGCGACTTGGCGCGTGGCAACCAGCAAGTCGGCGACCTTATCCGGCTCTGCACCGAATTTGGACGCAAGGCTCAGCTTGGCATGTTCCGACGAAACACGGATGCGTACGCACAGCTCCAGATCAGTCGCAGGCACGCCATCTTTGGCGGTCGCGCGGACAATCTTGTCCAGCTCTTCATGGCTATCGAGGCTGAACGTCTTCACATTGTGATTATGATAGGCTTGGCCAATCGCGCGCTCTGACTTCACCGGATGCATGAAGCACAGTTTCGCGTCGGGCAGAAACTTGTGCACCAAACGCACTTCGCCAAGCGATGCTACGTCATAATGCGTGATGCCGGCCGCCCACAGCGTTTCGAGCAACGCAGGCGAAGGATTGGCCTTTACCGCATACAACGACTTACCCGGAAACTTCTCAACAAAGAAGCGGGCAGCACGCGTGGCGGCGTGTGGGCGAAGGAGCGTGATCGGTTCGTCCGGGCTTTCGCTGCGGACTAGGGACGATGCATCAGGATGATTGGACAATTCAAGGGACCCCCAAAAGATAACGGAAACAACAAGGCTGCCTTGCGGTTATTGGAAGTCCCCATGGGGCAGCGTCGCGGCCTATATG
>JAYVGQ010000020.1:0-2156 GCA_043771985.1 Sphingomonadales bacterium | reverse complement strand
ATTCTGCCATTTATTGAGCATGATCGGTGTTGCATCGGGTGCCATTTTGTTCCGTTCTAATTCATCAAGTTGCACCACCACAGCACCACCAGATTGATTTGAAGGCGGTAACTATGCGTGCAGCACTAACCCAAATGGTCATCGACAAACTACCCATTCCGTCGGCCAAAGTCGATCATCGCGACACGCGGTTGAAGGGTCTGGTGCTGCGGGTCATGCCCAGCGGGACAAAATCCTAATACTGCGAATATGCTCGCGGCAAACGGGTCTGGCTTGGTCGGGCCGATGTGCTTGGTGTTAGTGAAGCGCGCGAAAGCGCACGGGCTATTCTTGCTGACTTCTATCGCGGCATCGACCCGATTGAAGCGCGCAAGCCCAAGGCGGTGATGCCTACCTATCGTGAATATCTCGACGGTGATTATGCGGCTTGGGCAAAGTCCAGCCAGAAAGCCTATGGTCAAAACCTCAAGCGCCTAGCCACGGCGTTCAAGAAGCTGCTCGATAAGCCGCTCGACAAGATCACTGGTCTTGATGTTGAGCGCTGGCGCGCGGGTGAGGTCGAGCGCGGTTTAAGCAACCAGACGATCAACCGCTACATTTCCTCGATCAAGGCGAGTTTCAACCGCGCCGTCGATTGGGGGATATTGCCGGTCAATCCGCTCGCCAAGATCAAGAAAGCGCGCGTCGATGACTGCCTCAAGGTCCGCTATCTGACCGATGCCGAGGAATACAGGCTACGCGAAGCCATCGAAGCGCGCGAAGAGCGCCGCCGCGCCGAACGCGATTCAGCCAATGGCTGGCGCGCGGAACGCGGCTATGTGCTGCTGCCCAGTCTTCGCGACTTCGTGTTTACCGATCATGTCAAACCGCTAATCCTGCTGTCGATCAACACCGGATGCAGGCGCGGCGAACTGTTCGATCTGACATGGGAAAACATCGACCTTGATCGCCGCATTCTGACCGTGACCGGCGCAACCGCCAAGTCCAGACGGACGCGGCATATTCCGCTCAACCGCGAAGCAACGTCGGTGCTGCTGAACTGGCGCGCGCAAAGCGAGGAACAGTCGGGCTTGGTCTTCGTCAATGAACAGGGCGAACGGTTCGACCGTGCCAATTCCTCATGGCGTCGGCTGCTCAAAGACGCGCAAATTGCGGCCTTCCGCTGGCATGATATGCGCCACCATTTCGCATCGCGGTTGGCAATGGGCGGCGTCGATCTCAACACCATCCGCGAACTGCTCGGCCATAGCGATTATTCGATGACGCTACGCTACGCGCATCTCGCGCCGGAGTTCAAATTGAAGGCAGTGGAAGTGCTGGATTTGGCGCGGGAAGCCGCGATGAGTGGGAACAAAGTCTTGACCCTCGTTCGCTAGAGATGGTATAAAACATCGGACAGTTTGTTAATTTGTCCTAGGTAAAGTATCGTCATGGAAGCAGTGCAAACCCAGCGTGACAAGGTAATCCGGCTACTGTCCGACCGGACGATGGCGCGCGCCCATGAAATTCTCATGGAAGGCGTCACGGCAACCTCGCTAGCGCGCGCGGTGGAGGATGGCGCAGTTCTGCGCGTTTCGCGCGGCCTGTATCAGCTTCCCGATGCCGAGATTGATACCGATGGTGCACTGGCCGAGGTCTCGAAGCGCATTCCCCGCGCGCGCATCGGCATGGTCTCGGCGCTCGCCTTTCACGGACTGACCGACCAGATGCCTAGGAAAGTCTGGATCGCCATCGGCGCGAAAGATTGGGAACCCAAGATTGATTACCCGCCCGTCCGCATCGTCCGCTTCCGGCAGCCCTATCTCGATTACGGCGTCGAAGAACATATAATCTCGGGCGTGGCCGTTCCGGTCTATTCGGTGGTCAAGGCGCTTGCCGATGCGTTCCGCAACCCAAAGTTGGTTGATCGCTCGGTCGCCATCGAAAGTCTGCGCAGCACCATCGAAGAGCGCAAGGCCAGCCCTTCGGATATCGCGCAAGCCGCAATGGACTGCGGCGCGTGGAAGGTGATGCGTCCCTATCTCGAAGCGATAACGCACAGTGGCTGAAGTTCGGTAAGGCGCGCTTTCAAAAATTGTGCGAACGGGAATAATTTTGGCCGCTTAGGCTTATCTGTTCAATTTATTCCCGATCAGGAATAATCCTCTTGCAAATGA
>JAYVGQ010000019.1:0-2293 GCA_043771985.1 Sphingomonadales bacterium | reverse complement strand
CCGACCACCCATGACCATACCGTTAGGGTGGTCGGGTGGGGGAGCGGGCCGGTGCCGCTACCGTTGAAAAGCCAAAGGCTTTTCAACCAACAACAAAGTCCGTGGGGAAGGTTCTTGGCCGGTGCACAAAGGCAATGGCCGGGCGCAAAAAACGCCGGTGAATTTCTATCCCCGCCTAGGCTGGAAATTAAGAGAGGCAAATCCCTCTCACCAACTGTCTCGGACGGTGACATGAGAGGCGAGCCCCTCGGTCGACGGTGCGGTTAGCAGGAACTGGAGGGGAGTCAAGCAGAGAGCATGTTGAGCGCCATCCCCGCAACCGCCGCTATGCCGAGCATCTTAATAATGTTCAGCTTAAACCGGAACAGCAGCACGGCGGCTCCCACGCCAATCACCAATGTCCGCCAATCGAAGCTGCTCCATTCGGGCCAATAGATGCGGGCGGGGCCGAGATAGAGTTCGCCGACTTGGGCAAATAGTACGTGCAGTGCAAACCATAACGACAGGTTAGCGATTACGCCTACGACTGCGGCGGTTATCGTGGACAGGCTGCCTTGCAACCACGTCAGGCTGCGAAGCCGGTCCATGGCTGGGGCGAGTGCGAATATCCATAGGAAGCACGGCGCGAAGGTGACCCAAGTGGTCAGCATCGCGGCGAGGATTCCGGCCGTCCATGCGTCGAACGGGGCGGGGCTGCGGAAACCCGCGAGGAAGCCGACAAATTGCGTGACCAAGATCAATGGCCCGGGGGTGGTTTCGGCAAGGCCCAGCCCGTCGGCCATCTCGCTGGCCGAAAGCCATGCAAAGCCGTTGACCGCTTCCTGTGCCATATAGGCGAGCACTGCGTAGGCCCCACCGAAAGTGACGATGGCGAGTTGCGAGAAGAAGCTACCTACATCCCACAGCACGTGGTTGGAGCCCAGCGTTGTATAGATCAACACCATCGGTGCGGCCCAGATGCTGCCCCAGATGGAAATGGTTTTTAGGATATGGGGTAGAATAGGTTTGTGCGACGCGGTAAAAGCGGCTGCAGGTTTAAGGCTCAAGCGATCCGGATTGGTCTTGGCAAGCCACGCACCGATCACGCCTGCGCCCAGAATAACCAGCGGAAACGGCGCGTTGAACAGGGACAGCAGCAAGAATGACGCGACCGCAATCGCTTGCTTGGCCGATGTATTCAGCGCCCGCCCCGCGATGCGGATTAACGCTTGTGCGACAATCGCCAGCACTGCAGCTTTAATGCCAAGGAACATGCCTGCCAGCCAGCTGACCTCCCACGCGAGCACATATAGCGCTGACAGACCAAGCATCACCAGCGCGCCGGGTAGGACAAACAGCAACCCTGCGATCAATCCGCCAAGCGTGCCGTGCAAGCGCCAGCCGATCCACGCCGCAAGTTGCTGCGCCTCTGGCCCCGGGAGGAGATGGCACAGGTTCAGCGCCTGAAGATATTCCTCCTCTGGCACCCATTTATGTTTGTCGACGATTTCTTCGTGCATCAGCGCGATTTGTCCGGCGGGTCCGCCAAAGCTGATCAGCCCGATTTTGCCAAAGAGGCGGGTAAGGTCGCCCAGGGAAACATTTGGGATACTGGTCACGAACATCCCCCAGCATTCTGTCCAGGCGGATGAAGACGCAACGCTGGCGTCCGCCGATTAGTTCGCGTGCGACACTGTATTTGCAGCGGCAACCGCGGCTTTTTCAGCCTCGTTCTTTTCGCGCGCGACAATGACGCCCTCGGCTTTATCGGCCATGTCGGCCCATGTATCGCGCGCGACCAGATGGCGTTCGCGCACATTGCTTAGCGAGGCATTATCGGCGTCGCGCTGCGCCTGATCGGCGCGTTCGCGGTAAAATGACGGTGTAGCCATGGGCTATTTCCTTTCTTGAAACGACAATACGTTTCAAAAGAACCGCAGTCCTGAGCCTGTCGAAGGGCGCCCTTCAGTCGAAAACGACAGTTGGAGCCTTGGAACGTGGTTGGTGCTTTGCACCGCCTTCGGCCCCGACAGTGCTCAGCACTAACGATATTATTAAACGACTACGCCAGCTGGTGATCCAGCCTTAACGCCGCCGTGCATTGCGCGGGCCGGGGCCAACGCCGGGCGTGCGTTCGCGGAAAACGATGCGGCCCTTTGACAAGTCATAGGGCGTCATTTCCACATGGACGCGATCGCCCACGACGGATCGGATGCGGAATTTCCGCATCTTCCCCGCCGTGTAAGCGATTATCCGGTGATCATTTTCCAGCATGACGCCAAAGCGGCCATCAGGATAGATTTCGTCGATCACG
>JAYVGQ010000018.1:0-12814 GCA_043771985.1 Sphingomonadales bacterium | reverse complement strand
GCCATTTGGGAGCCAGAAAACCGGTTCAAAATCTGGTTCGAGATTGAGGCGCATGCAACAGAGGCTTTGGCAGACCTTGGCGTGGTGCCAAAATCTGCGGCGGATGCGCTGTGGGCGTGGTGGGCGACCCAGCCTGCGATTGATGTCGCCGCGATTGACGCGATTGAGGCGGTGACTAAACATGACGTGATAGCTTTCCTGACATGGGTATCCGAGCAGGTCGGTGACGAAGCGCGCTTTATGCATCAGGGGATGACTAGCTCCGACGTGCTCGACACTTGCCTTGCGGTGCAGTTGGCGGAGGCGTCCGATCTGTTGCTTGCAGATCTCGATGCACTGCTGGCTGCGATCAAACGCCGCGCCTTTGAACATAAAATGACTCCCTGCATCGGACGAAGCCACGGCATTCATGCCGAACCCGTGACTTTTGGCCTGAAAATGGCTGAGGCCTATGCCGAATTTTCACGCTGCAAAGACCGGCTTATCGCGGCGCGTAAGGACATTGCGACCTGCGCGATTTCTGGCGCGGTTGGCACTTTCGCCAATATCGATCCAAAGGTTGAGGAGCATGTCGCGGCAAAGCTTGGCCTGTCGGTTGAGCCAGTTTCGACGCAAGTGATCCCGCGTGATCGCCACGCGATGTATTTTGCAACGTTGGGCGTCATCGCATCGTCTATCGAACGCTTAGCTGTCGAAATCCGTCACCTTCAACGCACCGAAGTGCTGGAGGCGGAGGAGTATTTTTCACCAGGGCAAAAGGGTTCGTCGGCAATGCCGCACAAACGCAACCCGATTTTGACGGAGAACCTGACCGGCCTTGCCCGCATGGTGCGTAGTGCGGTTGTGCCTGCGCTCGAAAATGTGGCGTTATGGCACGAACGCGATATTTCGCACTCTTCGGTTGAGCGATATATTGGACCTGATGCGACCATTACGCTGGACTTTGCGCTTGGCCGTTTGACCGGCGTGATCGATAAATTGCTGATCTATCCAGCGCGGATGCAAAAGAATTTGGACAAGATGGGCGGGCTGGTTCACTCGCAACGGGTGTTGCTGGCGTTGACGCAAGCGGGAGTCAGCCGCGAGGACAGTTATGTTCTGGTGCAGCGCAACGCGATGAAGGTGTGGGAGTCGGATGGCGAATTGTCGCTGCTTGAATTGTTGAAGGCCGATGCGGATGTGACCGCTGCGCTTTCGCCGCAAGCGATCGAAGAGAAGTTCGACCTTGGTTATCATCTGAAACATGTTGATACGATTTTTGCACGGGTGTTTGGGTAAAATCCCTCTCCAGTGGGAGAGGGTTGCGCAGACTTGCAAGCTTGCTTGCTAGTCGAAGCTGGGTGAGGGGTTGAGTGCTCTCGATAACACCCAACCCCTCACCAACTACGCCTAACCGCCTTTGGCGCTAAGGCTCCATATCCTCTCTAACTGGAGAGGAATGGTTTTCCACGGAATTCCCACTAGAAACTCCCCCAACCTTCCCCTACGATGCCCGCAACACCAATAAGGAAGCCAAAACCATGTCATTTCTAAAGACTTTGTTCTGGGTCATTTTCCTCGTCGGTTTCGTTGTGTTTGCGGTGAACAACTGGCAACCGGTTTCGGTGCGACTATGGGGCGGACTTTGGCTTGATACGAAGCTGCCCGCATTAATCGGCCTGTCGTTTCTAACCGGTTTTGTGCCGTTGTATGTCTTGCACAGAACGCACAACTTTCGCCTCCGCCGCCGGATCGCAACGCTTGAAAGCACCGCGCGCCCCGCACCATTAAACATGAACCAAGCGCGCCCAGTGACGCCAGAAAGCGCAGGGTCGCTATGAGCAACCCTCTCTACGTCGCTATCGACACGCCTCATTTGGATGAAGCCGTCGCGCTTATCAAAAAAATTAAAGCGCATGTCGGCGGCGTGAAACTTGGCCTCGAATTTTTCTGCGCCAATGGCCATCATGGTGTGCACGAAGTGCACAAGCTTGGCCTGCCCATTTTCCTCGACCTGAAGCTGCACGATATCCCCAATACCGTTGCTAAAGCGATGCAGGCAATCAATGTGCTGGAACCTGCCATCGTCACGATCCACGCCGCGGGTGGCCGTGCGATGATGGAGGATGCCAAAGCTGCTGCTGGCTTGCACACGAAGGTCGTCGCAGTCACAGTACTAACCAGCCTAGACGACCACGACCTGAACCGCGTTGGTGTGTCTGACGATCCCGCCCTGCAAGTCGCCCGCCTCGCCGCTTTGGCGCAAGAGGCCGGCCTCGACGGCATTGTCTGTTCTGGCCATGAAGTCAAAGCGGTCAAGAAAAGTTGGAAAGACGGCTTCTTCGTCGTCCCCGGCCTTCGCCCCGCAGGCGGCAGCAGCGCCGACCAGAAACGCACGGTCACGCCAAGGCAAGCCCGCGACGATGGCGCGAGTGTGCTGGTGGTTGGACGGCCGATTACGAAGGCCGAAAGCCCCGACGATGCGGCTCGGGCGATTGTGGGGACGCTTTAATGAAGAGAATGGTGAAAGTCTGGAACAACGATATCGAGATCGATGTAGAACAGTCTAGCAAGACAGTGTGGATCGCTTCGGGTAGCTATCTCGGCAAGCATTTCACTACCAAGGACAGCTCCGCCAACACTGCAGCCAAAAGATGGGCTGAGGCCGCAAGATATCACGGAAACTAAATCAAGTTGTCCACCCAAATCAAAATCTGCGGCCTTTCAACGTCAGCCGCCATTGATGCGGCCGCCAAACATGGCGCTACGCACATCGGCCTAGTACATTTCGACAAAAGTCCGCGCCATGTCAGCCTAGAGGCCGCCGCCAAGTTGCGCGCACAAACGCCGCCAAGCCTGAAGGTCGTGCTGCTATTGGTCAACGCAGAGCCGGAATTGATGCAAAAAGCGCTCGACATGGTTCGCCCCGATATCATCCAATTTCACGGCACCGAAACGCCCGAGTGGCTCAATCTGGTCCGCCAGCATACAAAAGCGCATATCTGGAAAGCCATAGGCTTGAAAAACCGGCAAACGCTCGTCGATGCCGACCGGTTTGATGATATGGTAGATATGTTGCTTTACGATGCCCCTGCCCAAGCTCTGCCCGGCGGCACTGGAACGCGCGTTGACTGGACGTTGCTGCAAAACTTTGAACACCGCACGCCTTGGGGGCTTGCGGGCGGGTTGGCACCGAACAATGTTGTTGCTGCCCTTCGCGCCACAAAAGCACCGTTGGTTGATGTTTCTTCGGGTGTAGAGTCCGCGCCCGGCGTCAAGGATGTGGACAAGATTGCCGCTTTCTGCAAAGCGGTGCGCGACTATGACAACAGCTGAACACACCCCGAACTCATTCCGCAACCAACCAGACGAGCGCGGCCATTTTGGCCAGTTTGGCGGACGCTATGTCGCCGAAACGCTCATGCCGCTTGTGCTCGATTTGGAGCGTGAATATCGCGCCGCAAAACTCGACCCGGCCTTTGCCGCGCAGTTCGACGATCTGCTCGAACATTATGTCGGCCGCCCTTCCCCGCTGTATTACGCCGAACGGCTGACCGAGGAATGCCGCAAGGATGCGCCAGCGGGTAAAGGCGCGCAAATCTGGTTCAAGCGCGATGAATTGAACCACACCGGCGCGCATAAGATTAACAATTGCATCGGCCAAATTTTGCTCGCGATCCGCATGGGCAAAACGCGGATTATTGCAGAGACTGGCGCAGGCCAGCACGGTGTTGCAACCGCCACTGTCTGCGCGCGCTTCGGCCTGCCGTGCTTTATCTATATGGGCGCAAAAGACATTTCGCGGCAACAACCCAATGTGTTCCGCATGAAATTGCTGGGCGCGGAGGTTATTCCCGTCACCAGCGGCGCAGGTACGCTCAAAGACGCGATGAACGAAGGTCTGCGCGACTGGGTCGCCAATGTGCACGACACATTCTACATCATCGGCACAGCAGCGGGGCCGCATCCCTACCCAGAGCTGGTTCGCGATTTCCAAAGTGTGATCGGCAAAGAAGCGCGCGCGCAGATGCTAAACCGCATCAACCGTCTGCCCGATTTGCTGGTCGCCTGCATTGGCGGCGGTTCAAACGCGCTGGGCCTCTTCCATCCGTATTTGGACGATGTTGACGTTGAAATGCTGGGCATTGAGGCGGCGGGACATGGCCTGAACAAGGAACATGCAGCAAGCCTAGCGGGTGGTCGTCCGGGCATCCTGCACGGTAACAAAACCTATTTGCTGCAAGACGATGACGGCCAAATCGCCGAGGCACATTCGATTTCGGCGGGTCTTGATTATCCCGGCATCGGTCCAGAGCATAGCTGGCTGAAAGAAATCGGCCGCGTGCGCTATGACAGCGTGACCGATACTGAAGCGTTGGACGCCTTCCAACTGCTCTGCCGCACCGAAGGCATTATCCCCGCGCTGGAGCCAGCCCATGCGATTGCTGCTGTGGCGCGTGAAGCGGTGAAGATGGACCGGGATCAGATTATCTTGGCGAACCTGTGCGGGCGCGGTGACAAGGATATTTTCACCGTCGCTGAGGCTTTGGGGACGGTGATCTAAAAGCCCTCGCCCCTTTAGGGGAGAGGGTTGGGAGAGGGGGAGTCATGCGCGACAAAAGGCTGGTAGAATTTGCCAAATCTATGCGCCGCGAAATGATGGAGCCCGAAAAACTGTTGTGGCATCAATTGCGTGCCAAGCGATTTGAAGGAACAAAGTTTCGCCGCCAAAATGTCGTTGGCAAATATATTGCTGATTTCTACTCACGGTCGGCGATGCTGATAATTGAGGTCGATGGCGATACGCATGCCTTCAATCATGAGTATGATATTGTCCGTGAAAGTTTTCTCAGAGCACTGGGGTTTAATGTGATCAGATTTACAAATGCAGAGGTGATGGCAAATATGGAAGGGGTTCTGACTATCATTGGTATGTCACTGACTCCCCCTCTCCCAACCCTCTCCCCTGAAGGGGAGAGGGCTATATGACCCGCCTCTCCACCGCCTTCACCAAAGCCCACCCCGCACTCGTCACCTTTATCACGGCTGGTGACGGCGACACCGCAGCCAATCTTGACGCGCTTGTCGCGGGCGGAGCCGACGTGATTGAACTCGGCATGCCGTTCACCGACCCGATGGCCGATGGCCCCGCGATTCAGGAGGCGAATATCCGCAGCCTTTCCGCTGGCACAACCACCGCCGATATTTTCGCCCTCGCCGCCGATTTTCGCGCTCGTCACCCAGACGTTCCGCTCGTTCTGATGGGCTACGCCAACCCGATGACGATCCGCGGTGGAGATTGGTTTGCGGCGGAATGCGTGAAAGCAGGCGTGGACGGTGTGATCTGCGTCGATATTCCGCCAGAGGAAGACCCCGAATTAGGCCCTGCATTGCGCGGCGCAGGCGTGGACCTGATCCGCCTTGCCACCCCGACCAGTGACGCCGCGCGGCTGCCGACAATTTTGGATGGCTCTAGCGGGTTCGTTTATTACGTATCGGTCGCGGGCATCACGGGCAAGCAGCAGGCCGCCCAAGCCAGCATTGAGGACGCCGTCGCCCGCCTGAAAGCCGCTACCGACCTGCCTATTGCGGTCGGATTTGGTGTGCGCACGCCCGAACAAGCCGCCGCGATCGCGCGTGTCGCCGATGGAGTGGTTGTGGGGTCAGCTTTGGTTGAGTTGGTTGCGTTGCATGGGAATGATGCGGCTGGTCGATTGCGCGAATATGTTGCTTCGTTAAAAGCGGCTACTGTGTCCGCGCGGCCGTAGCTAAGATTGTTTCACGCAAAGAACGCGAAGGTTTTTAGGAGGTTGGTTTTCAAAACCAACGGTCGGTCACTACACTGACACCTTGAAAATCTTTGCGTCCTTTGCGTGAAACGAAATTGCAGTACGGTGCCAAAGCGCATAACAAAGCGGTCATATGGAAAGTGATATATCATGAATTGGGTCACCCGCGTCCGCAATGCCATGCCGTTCATCGCCAAGCGCGAGACGGCGGAGACGCTTTGGCATAAATGCAAAGGCTGCAACTCGATGATCTTCCTCAAGGAATTTGAGGAAAACCAGTCAGTCTGCCCAAAATGCGATTTTCATGGCCGCATTGGTCCGGCGGAGCGTTTTGCCGCGATCTTTGACGAAGACACGCTGAGCGTCCTGCCCATGCCAAAGGTGTTGGAAGACCCGCTGAAGTTCAAAGATACCAAAAAATATCCTGACCGGATCAAAGCGGCCCGCGCCTCAACGGGTGAGACTGACGCGATGATCAGCGGTCGCGGCAAAATCAACGGCCAGCCTGCGATTGTCAGTGTGCAGGATTTCGCTTTCATGGGCGGATCAATGGGCATGGCGGTGGGCGAAGCCTTTGTCGCCGCTGCGCAAGAAGCAGTCGTCAAAAAATGCCCTTATATCATCTTCACCGCAGCCGGTGGCGCGCGGATGCAAGAGGGAATCTTGTCCCTGATGCAAATGCCGCGTTCGACCGTGGCGATTCAGATGCTGCGCGAGGCGCATTTGCCTTATATCGTGGTACTGACCGATCCGACAACTGGCGGCGTGACCGCAAGCTATGCGATGCTGGGCGATATCCAGATTGCCGAACCCGGCGCATTGATCGGTTTTGCCGGACAGCGGGTGATTGAACAAACCATCCGCGAAAAACTGCCCGAGGGATTCCAGCGCGCGGAATATCTGCTCGCGCACGGCATGATCGACATGGTGACGCACCGGCATCAGCTTAAATCGACGCTTTCCGGCCTGATCGATTATTTGATGGCGAGTAAGCAAGCGGCTTAGACCCCATTATGGCAGACCACGCCAAATCCGACTCCGCCGCCGTTCAGGCGCAACTTGACCGGTTGGCTGCGCTCTCGCCCGGGCGAGATACTTTGGGGCTGCAGCGGATAAGCGAGCTGTGTGCGCGGCTTGGCGACCCGCAAGAGCAACTGCCGCCTGTATTCCACGTCGCGGGCACCAATGGCAAAGGATCGACCTGCGCGTTTTTGCGCGCGAGCATCGAGGCGGCGGGGCTGACCGCCCATGTTTATTCCAGCCCGCATCTGGTGCGCTTTAACGAACGGATTAGAGTATCGGGGAAACTGATCTCCGATGACTATCTGGCGGAGTTGCTGTCCGAGGTGCTCGATCACGCCGAGGGATTGCAGGCGAGTTTCTTTGAAGTCACCACTGCTGCCGCGTTCTTGGCCTTTGCCCGCACACCTGCCGATGCGTGCATACTAGAGGTAGGTCTTGGCGGAAGGCTGGATGCGACCAACATCATCACCGCGCCCGCAATTTGCGGCATCGCCTCTTTAGGCATCGACCATGAAGGCTTTTTGCTGGCCGACGAGGACGGCGTGCCTGATATGCCGCCGCTGGATCGGATCGCCTTTGAAAAATCGGGTATCGCCAAAGCGGGTGTTCCTTTGGTGTGTCAGAAATACACATCATCGATGCTGACCGAAATTGCCAAGCAAGCGATGTCAGTCGGCGCAAAGCTGCTTGATCGGGGTGAGATTTGGGATGCGGTGATTTATGACGGGGGCCTGCATTATCGTGATGTGAAGGGGAAACTTACTTTGCCCCTACCTCGCATGGCCGGACCACATCAGGCGGAGAATGCGGCGCTGGCCGTGGCCATATTGCGCCATCAAAACGCGATTACAATTCCTGAAAGTGCAATGGCCGCTGCGATGGAGTGGACTCGCTGGCCTGCGCGTATGCAACGACTGGCGAAGGGGCCGCTGACTGATTTGTTACCGGCTGGCACAGAGGTATGGCTCGACGGCGGGCATAATGTCGATGCTGGGCTGGCTGTCGCGGCGCATTTTGCCACCGATGACCGGCGCATCCATTTGGTCACCGGCATGTTGTCGAATAAAGATCCATCGGCCATTATCGCGCCGCTAAGCGACAAGCTCGCGAGCATCACTGTCTTGCCAGTGTCGGGGCATGAGCATCACAGTTTAGACGTTTTTCAAAACGTCGTTGCATCTCCTCTCATTCGTCACCCCCGCGCAGGCGGGGGTCCATCACCCGCCGGTTCGGTATGCCCAAACGCATCGGAGACGACGAACGGCACGGTATTGGATTCCCGCCTTCGCGGGAATGACCAAGTTTTTGAGATAAATGCAGCAGAAGATACAGCCTCTGCCTTTTCTGCTCTCAAGGTAAATCCCGCCGAACAATTGTTGCTAATCGCAGGCTCGCTTTACCTTGCAGGGGAAGTTTTGAAGGCGAACCACCAAATCCCTGAATAGCCTTATTGCGATTGACTTGCATTAACATATATGGTGTTTTGCTTTCTCAATAGGAGTCAAAATATGCGCCCGAATCAGCCCGCCCTTGCCAATCCCCTGCCCTTTGCCGCGCCGATGGTCGGCACGAACCAGTTGCTGCTGTATGTGATCCGCCGGATGGGGGCGCATGGATTGCATGATGCCGCCGCAACCAATGCGTTGCTGGGCGTTTTCGGCATGGCGTATCGCCGCCCGATGATCATGCTGCGCGCCTTTATGGCCGAAACAGCGCGCGGCGCGGACAAGAAAATCCTTATCGCTGCCTGCTGCTGCGCACGCATGACCATAGACGAAGCGCGGTTGATTGAGGCGATTGCAACATCGCTGGACGATCCACGCGGAGCGGGTTTGTTGCTGCGGCAAGCCATGGGATGCAACCGCGACGTAGGCGCGCTTTCCGCCGCCCAAGCGGTTTGCATAGCGTTTGAAGATTTGGGACAGAGGCTTAGTTAGGCGACGGCTTTTCGCTTCCATGCCAATGCCATGCCGCTCACAAAGCTCGCCAACGACGCATAAAGCCACGTTGGCGCAGCAGCCAGTTGTTGGGACAACAACACGCCAACCAATCCGGCAAGGATCAACAGAAAGCCAACAATCCGTAATGCCCCAACCGGCTCCCTCAGCTTCGTTTCGTCAATAGTCGCGGATTGCCGCACGCTTTGTACGACATAGCCTTTGCTCCACAATATCCACAAAAGGATCATACCCGGAATTGCTGCGAGTATGGTGAAGCCCCAAAAGCCAACCCAGCCGATTTCCTTTGCGACCCAACCCGCAGGCCCCGCCATAAAGGTACGACCAACGCCTGCAAACGACGACAGCAAAGCAAACTGCGTCGCGGTATAGGCGATGCTGGAAAGGCCCGACAAATAAGTGGCGAACACCGTCAGCCCGATACCGCTGGTCGTATTTTCCGTCACAATCGCCGCGACCATCATCCAGTAATTATTGCCCGTTGCCGCGAGCAGCATAAACATGGCGTTTGAAAACATCATCATCAGGCCAGAAATCAGCAGCGCTCGCCCCATGCCAAGCCACAACACAAACGGCGCACCCAAGGCCGAACCGATAATCAGCGCAGCAAAACCCCAAAATTTGTTTGCTGCGATATAATCGATATCGCTAAAGCCCATTTGGACGATCATCGGGCTAAGCATCGCCTGCCCCATCGCATCGCCGACCTTATACACCAGCACAAAACCGAGGATCAAAAACGCGCCGTGCCGCGTCAGAAATTCACGGAATGGGTTAACGACAGACTCAGTAAGCCATTGTCCGGCTTTCATGCCCGACGCGTTTTCAAAACGATCTACGAACTTGCCCGGCCCAACCCATAAAGCACCGATGATGGCGGGGACTACGCACAACGCCGTCAAACCATAACCCATCGTCCAGCCAAGGCCGAGGCCTTCCTGCGAGGCGACGTAAATCGTACCCGCCCCCGCGATCAGGTTACCAGTGCGATAGCCGAACTGATTGGCAGCGGTGCCGTGAGCGAATTCGTCATCTTCCAAAATCTCAATGCGATAGGCGTCGATCACAATGTCTTGCGTCGCCGAAAGGAACGCGGTGATGACCGCCCAGACAAAGAACATACTTAGATTGCCGGGCTTTGGATCGCTTGCCCCCAATTGCCAGATCGCAACAACCAGCAATGCTTGGATCAGGAAGAGCCAGCTTCTGCGTTGGCCAAAACGGGCATGCAACACCGGCAGATGCAGCTTGTCCAGCAAAGGCGCCCACAGGAATTTTATCGTATAGGGAATGCCAACCATGACCGCGAGGCCGATTGTAGCCGTGTCCAGCCCGACCTTGGCCAACCAAAATGTCAACGTCGCAACAAGCAACGTCAGCGGAAATCCGCTGGAAATGCCCAGCATGAAAGCAACCGCTGGATTCTTGCGCAAATAGGGTCGAAATTTTTTGCTCATCAGTGCCACAACAGCGATGCCAACCAATATGGCGACAAAAATGATGAACCGCTTTAAATCGACCGACATGCTCACGCTCCCCGAAAACTTGCCCAATGCCTAACCATATTTTCCTGAATGGCCAATGTCTTTAACCCCCACAGTCGTTTAAGCTTGCGCGTGACTTTTGCGCTCGCTTCCGCCAAAGGGCGCGGATGGCCCAAACTCCGACACGCCCCCCGAGGAACCCCACCGCCCGCAGCTCGCCCGCGGCGAAGCCAGCGAAGCTGCGCTGGGATGCGAAACCTGTGCGCAAGCCCCGCCCTGATGCTGCACCGTCCAAAGGCGCGTTGGAGCGCAAGGATGGCGAGGAGCGCATTGCTAAGCTTCTCGCGCGTGCGGGTGTCGCTTCACGGCGCGAAATTGAGCGGATGATTGCCGATAAGCGCATAACGCTGAATGGTGTGGCGGTGGAAACGCCCGCAACCTTGCTGAAATCGCTACACGGTATTGCGGTGGACGGCAAAGCGGTTGGCCAACCCGCGCCAACTTTGCTGTATATGTTTCACAAGCCCGAAGGCTGCTTGACCGCCGAACGCGATTTCAGCGGACGCAAGACGATTTACGACATCCTGCCCAAGGAACTGCCGCGTTTGATGCCCATCGGTCGGCTCGATTTGAATACCGAGGGCTTGTTGCTGATGACCAATGACGGCGAATTCAAACGCCAGATGGAAATGCCGTCTACCGGCGTCGAACGCACTTACCGCGCGCGTGTGTTTGGCGACATCAGCCAGACTCAGCTGGAGGACTTGATCCACGGCATCGAAATCGACGGTGTGCGTTATGGCAAGATCGACGCCAATCTTGAACGGCGCACTGGCCGCAATGGCTGGCTGGAAATGACCCTGACCGAAGGTAAAAACCGGGAAGTGCGGCGCGTTCTCGAACATTTTGAACTTGAGGTCAGCCGCCTTATCCGCACCCGTTACGGCCCGTTCGTCCTCGGTGATCTGGAGCCCGGTGCTGTCGGCGAAGTGCGGCGAGTGGATTTGATTAACTTTCGGAATACACTTGCATGAGGGTGATTTCCGGCATTTGGCGCTCAAGGCCTTTGGTTGCGCCCAAAGGCGACACCACACGCCCAACGGCGGACCGCACGCGCGAGACGTTGTTTTCGATGCTGACCAGCCGTTTGGGATCGTTCGAAGACCTGAAAGTGCTTGATCTGTTCGCTGGATCTGGCGCGCTGGGACTTGAGGCTTTGTCACGCGGCGCGGCGCAATGCGTTTTTGTTGAACAAGACCGTGATGCGCTGAATGCACTGGAAGACAACATAGCAAAGCTGGGCGCAAAGGCGCAGTGCGATGTGCGGCGGTCGTCGGTGCTATCGCTTGGCCCTGCGCGATCAGGCTTTGATGTGATCCTTCTTGATCCGCCATATGGCAGCGGCGCCGGCCAAGTTGCGCTCGATAAGCTGAGACGCCTCGGCTGGTTCGCACCCGGCGCGTGGATCAGCCTTGAGACCAGCGGCAAGGAAGAGGTCGAACTGAAAGGCTTCAGCATCGACACCACCCGCGATGTTGGCAAAGCAAAGCTTACGTTGTTGAGGCCCGACCAAGAGGCGGGATGACCTCCACGCCGAAACTCGATGGCCACGGTTGGCTGCTGATCGGCATCCTCGCCATTCTGTGGGGAGGTACGTTCTTTCTGATCGAAGTCGGCCTGCGCAGCTTTCCGCCGATTACTTTGGTGTTCATCCGCGTTGCGTTTGCTGTGCCGCCGATGTGGATTGCGATGCGTATCATGGGCCAAGGCTTGCCGACCTCCGTGCGCGTTTGGAGCCTTTTGGCTGTGGTAGGCGCGCTCAATTGTGCACTGCCTTTCACTTTATTCTTTTGGGGACAACAATATCTCGACAGCGGCTATGCCTCAATCCTGAACGCGACCACACCATTATGGGGCGTTATCACCGCGCATTTCCTGACCAATGACGAAAAGGCAACGCCCGCGCGCATTATCGGTGTTTTAACCGGCATGGCGGGGATTATTGTGATGGTCGGGCCAGAGGCGATGAAGGGGCTGTCGAACAATCTGCTCGCGCAAATCGCCTGTGTTATTTCCACCATATTCTACAGCCTCGCGGCAATTTATGGCCGCCGCCTGTCGCAAACAACGCTGACCCCGATGGCGGTGGCGACGGGGCAGACAGTGATGGCAGCGGTGCTGATGATTCCTGTGGTCCTTTTCGTGGATCAACCTTGGACAATGGCAATGCCGCGCTTGGACGCGACGTTGGCGGGCCTGACGCTGGCGCTACTTTCCACCGCGCTCGCCTACACGCTTTATTTCCGCCTGATCGACCGCGCAGGGGCATCCAATGCGCAGCTGGTGGCATTCCTGATGCCGATCCTTGCAGTCATTCTCGGCATCGCCTTTTTGGGTGAACACCTCAACCAAGGCCAAATCATCGGCGCGGTGCTGATCGCCTTCGGACTTGTCATAATCGACGGAAGGCTGCTTGCGCGTTTCCGCAACGTTCCCTAATCGTTCGCTGGTGACTCACAACACTCCTGCCCCGAATTACCCTTGGCTCGACGGCCTAAACCCGCCGCAACGCGAAGCTGTG
>JAYVGQ010000017.1:0-3683 GCA_043771985.1 Sphingomonadales bacterium | reverse complement strand
CCCTTTCGTTTTCAGCGAGAATGAGCGTTTCGCGTTCGTAGGCGGCGCGCTCGAAGACGTTCCATTTCGGCGGGGGCGCGGGGCGGGCTTGCAGTATCGAACTCGGGGGTGCCTCGTTTTCAGAGGTCAGGCGTTCGCGTAAGTCGCCACTTTCCGGCGCAGCAAACGCGACGGCTGGAAGACTCGTGGCATATGACACGCCCGCGTCAGCGACGCCCGCGTTGCTAACGACCTTGGCAACATAGCCGTTACGAAATCCGCGTGTCTGGCTCCCAGTGTTATACATTGAGAGTGCGACCCGAAGGGCGGTTTGCGGATCGCGCCCGGCTTTCACCGAATTATAGTTCGTGGTGAGGACACGGGCCAAAGCCGCGACGTTGATGCAGGGGTCGAACACCGTCTCCCACGTCAAGCCGAGCCAGCGCATGTTGCGTGAGTTGATTTGACCAAGCCCCAGATCGACCGAATATCCCGCTGCGACGTAGCGCTGCGCGGTTGCAGCGGCATCAGCAGCGCTATTCTGACGGGCGGGCTGCCGACCGCCGTTTACATTAAGCGCGAATGGCTCGCCGCTGCTTTCCGTCTGGATAATTGCCAGCACCGTTTCGGGTGCGACACTTGGTGCGCATTGCGATGCCAACGCAAGCAAGGCAGTCGCAGAATAGGCCATTATGCGGTGCCGCTCCTTGCCACAGCATCTAAACGTAGATGTGCTTTCCAGTTCACTTTGAATTGCTCCCAAAGCTCTGATTTTGAGCAGTAATACTCTGCCAGACTATCGAACCATTGGTAGCCGCAAGACCAATCGGTGAGCTATGGATTCATAAAGGCACTACAGGTGTTTCGACCTACACATCGAAGTTCGTATTGGCCTTTGACCTTCAATCTTGATCCTGCGGACCGTGTTCGTCGCCTCGATGGGCGGGTTTGCGATCGGCCGATTCCTGGACATAATGCTCATAAAAAAGGCGAAATCCAACATTTGCCTTCGCGATCGCAAGGCCCCGCTGGCGTCACCCAGCTAGGGGCTAAATATGAACCGAAGCCGTTATGTAACCCGGCAACTCGACAAAACTGATCGAGCGATAATCGCGGCATTGACCGAAGATGGTCGCTCAACCATCAAAGACGTCGCAAAAAAGATCGGAATGTCCAGCCCCAGCGTTAGAGAGCGTATCCTCAAACTTGAAGATGCAGGAGCGATTTGCGGCTACACGGTGTTGGTCGATCCTACTGTTTTTGGCCTAGGGGTTGCGGCTCAACTTCGATTGAGCGCTCTACCCGGAGAGCTGCAACGATTGGCGAAGATGCTCGACGATACGCCTGAGGTGGTCGAGGCGGATCGCGTGACCGGTGAAGACTGCTTTATTGCAAAAATCGTGGTTAGCGACGCGAGAGAACTCCAAACCGTTGTTGATCGCTTCCACCCCTTCGCATCAGCCAATACGTCAATCATATTATCGTCAATAGTGGCTAGACGGCTTCCGAAGCTATAGGCCAACCCGCACAGCTAGGGTCGACGATAATCAAATCAAACGGTTTTGCGTTTCTGCTGTACGGGCTTTTCGCTTTCTACGCCGTTTGAAATTCCACGGCGGCTCAGGTTTGTCCATTGCCCAGAGGCCGCGTCGGTGGCGCCGGGCATCATCTTGCGCTTCAAAATATTCGGCTTCACGCTCGAACGTATACTGTTCGAGGACCCAGGCCCACCCATTTACGATCATTTCCAGTTCGATGTTGCGCGTAGCTGAGCGCACAGTTTTCACGGAACCGGCGCTACATTTCCCGTTCAAATAATAGTCGACCCGGCCAACTTCCATCTGCGCGGTCAGGAAACCCATACATAGTATGCGCTTATACGGATCGATGGGGACGCCGCCGGTCGATTCTTTGCCCACAGGGTCAAGGCGCAGCGTCTTTCCAACGATCAAGCCGTGAAGGAAATCTCTCGATTCAGCCCCAAACGGTTGCTCCATCTCCGGTGCATCAATAAACGCGAAGCGAAAGGGAATGCGTTCTATCCAAATTTCTCGCTGCGGATTCCATACACTTGCAAGGAAGCCATCGCCATCAAAAACCTTAGCGACTTTCGCCTTGAAAATCTCATCAGAAGAGGCTGGACCGGGATCATCCGGGGCGATGATCATATCAGTTTAACGCCATTACGACGGCAAATTGCTTCATTTTGATTGCAGCCATGCAAATCGTTCTGGGTCTTGGGCCGTTAAATATTCGCGAATGCGTTGTTGCTCGGTTTTGGAGGCGCGGGCGAGCAAAGCCCGAATTTCGTGATCAACTCCGCGTCCATCCGCTCCGAGTTTCTCAGCTTTGACGAACCATTCGTGCCCGGCAGCGATGTCACCGAGCTCCATATACACGGCACCAAGCAATGTGCACGGTCTGAAATCCCGTGGGGCTAGACGATGTGCGTCCAACGCATGCACCTTAGCTTCGTCGAGACGATTCAGATCGCGCAACGCCCCGCCGCAGGTAGTCAACAAGGCGGACCTGGTTTTTGACTGCGTTCCTGCTTTCGCCAGCGCCGCTTCGGACAACGATAGCGCCTGTCTTGGCTGTTCCGCCTTGCGCCAATGACTGCTCGCATTTATCGCGTCCCAAGGATCACCTCTGGCCTTCCATGCATCAGACAGCGCCTTGGCTTCCAACATATTACAAGCGCTTCGAAGCTCATCGGTCCAACAATCGGCGGCCTCAGTCTGGAGCCATGCGACATCCTCAGGTGGGAGGCGTTGGCCATTCGATACGCGTCGAAGCAATGCCATAACGCGCGGATAGTGCTCGGTATCGACATATCCGATACCGAAGCGACTTCGAAGTTCCTTGGCTTCGCGCTGCCTGCGAATTTGGGGATCGTTCGCCCTTGCCGCAAAATAGGCTTTGGTTGCTTGTTCCTGCTGTGCTGCCTGTTCAGCCAATTCAGCCGCTTCGTCAAAAGCCCGCGCTTGCGCCTGCTGCATTCGCATCGTGCGCTCTCGTGCCGCATCTATCCGAAACGTGCCGATCTCAATTTGACCGCCGACCAGTGCGTGCAGTGCACGAAGGTCGTTCGCCAATAGAAAATCCTGCGACATCTTGGATATTGGCAAGCCTTCATCAAACTTTGCGAGGATACCGTTTAGTCGGGCACCAGTCTGCGAAGCCCCCCGCAAGTCTTCAACGATATACCGTTCCGCTAAACTGAATTTCTGCGCGCGAATCATTCAAAATTTGTCCAAAAAGAATACGGCCGCTGCTTACCATAAAAATAGTTATTGGCGGGTTACGCCTCAGCTACAGCTGCTCAGAGCCAAGAAGCCTATTTCGAGAACAGACTGCTTATATTGCGGGCTTAAAGCGTCGTCATTAGGCTTATTCGGCTTTCAGATCGGGAAATGCCACGGAGATAGCCGCCGATCATCTGGAATTCGATATTTGCCCCGAGCCATCGGATGATAAGGCCAGCCATCACTGGAAGTCCCCAAACATAAATGTGAGTCCCCAAAAGCGCCAACCATGCTGAGCACATGAGCGCGATGATCACGCCCCGCATTCACTCCAAAGGCGACGACTCGCAGGTGGGCCGCGTTGCCAGCTCTTGTGATCGCGGCGAGATTCGCACTTATCTTCTCGACGGGTAAGCTAGGGATTGCTTGCCACATAACGCCAGAGTCAGGGGTGATCTT
>JAYVGQ010000016.1:0-45552 GCA_043771985.1 Sphingomonadales bacterium | reverse complement strand
CGAAGTGACCATGATCCCGGTCGGCAGATGGGTGATGCGCACGGCAGAATCGGTGGTGTTGACATGCTGGCCGCCTGCCCCCGACGCGCGCATGGTGTCGATGCGGATGTCCGACGGCGGTATGACCAGATCCACCTCCTCCGCCTCGGGCAGTACGGCTACAGTGGCGGCCGAGGTATGGACACGGCCCTGCGCCTCGGTTTCCGGCACGCGCTGCACGCGGTGAACGCCGCTTTCAAATTTCAGCCGCGCGAACACGCCTGCGCCAGATACCGACGCGACAACTTCTTTGAAGCCGCCGACGTCGGACGCGCTCATCGAAATGGCCTCGACCTTCCAGCCTTGCGACGCGGCATAGCGTTCGTACATGCGGAACAGGTCGCCTGCGAACAATGCGGCCTCGTCGCCGCCCGTGCCAGCGCGGATTTCCAGCATGGCGCTGCGTTCGTCGGCGACGTCTTTGGGCAATAACAATATCGCCAGATCGTGCTCGGCGACTTGCTTGTCATGTGCCACATCAAGCAATTCCTCGACCGCCATATCGCGCAGCTCGGCATCGGCGGACGGGTCCTTGGCCATCGCGTCGAGCGTCTCCATCTCGGCGCGCAGACGGCGGACTTCGGCAGCCATTTTGGCGACAGGTTCGATCTCGGCATATTCTTTGGACGCGGTGACAAACGCATCGCCGACCATCGTCCCCGAAGCCATCCGCGCCTCAAGCTCCGCAAACCGCGCCTCGATTTGGCCGATACGTTGGGGGGATATTTGGGTCATGGCAACGTGATATGGAAATCAGGCTTCCAAAAGCCCTCTACGCCAGCTGGTTCCAGATTGACCGTTGCATCTGGGAACATTTTAGCGACTGAACTTTCGGCATCGGCATATTGTTCCGAGTTACTGCCTGCCTGAAGCTTAACATCAATGAAAAATGAGCGATCGTTTTCTGTGTGATCTTTGCCAACGATAAGAATTAAACGGAAGCCTTGTGCTCTCGCTTTATCAACCAGCTTATTTGGGTTGCCTCGAAAATATTGGAAAACGGGAACGCCTTTTCGCCGTAAATATGTAGCCAACGCAGCCGCTTCTGAATTTGCGCCAGCACTAATAACGACGATTTTATTTTTTTCAGAAATGGGCTTCTCAACCAACATCGCCAACCGCTCAATCCCCGCAGCCCAGCCGACGGCTGGCGTCGCGGGGCCACCCAGATTCTCGATCAACCCGTCATAGCGACCGCCGCCTAGGACAGTGCCCTGCGCGCCCAGCCGATCGGTGGTGAATTCGAACGCGGTGTGGCGGTAGTAGTCCAGGCCGCGCACCAGTTTCGCGTTGCGCGTCCACGCCACACCTGCTGCGTCCAATCCGGCGGTGACAGCACCAAAGAAATCCTGTCCCTCTCCGCTGAGATACGCGTCAATCAGCGGCGCGGCCTCGCAAATAATGCGATCCCCCTCGTCTTTACTGTCGAGGATACGCAGCGGATTTTTCTCCAGTCGCGCCAGACTATCCTTCGACAGTGCATCTTTGTGGTCGTTGAAATAGGCAATCAACGCCGCGCGCCACGCATCGCGGCTGGCGACATCACCAAGCGTATTCAGCTCCAAAGTGACACCGTCATTGATGCCCAGTTTGTGCAATAACTGGTCCGCCATCACCAACAGTTCCACATCAGCTTGCGGTTCCGCTGCGCCAATAATCTCGGCATCAATCTGGTGAAATTGGCGATAGCGGCCCTTTTGCGGGCGTTCGTAGCGGAACAAAGGCCCGTGCGTCGTCACCTTCATCGGCGCATGTTGCTGCCAACCATTGGTCAGATAGGCCCGCGCGATCCCGGCGGTAAATTCTGGCCGCAACGTGATGCTGTCGCCGCCGCGATCGTCAAAGGTGTACATTTCCTTCGACACCACATCGGTGGCCTCACCAAGGCTGCGGGCGAACACAGCGGTCGGTTCGATCACTGGCAGTTGCAGCCCCTTGAACCCGTATAGCTTCCGCACACGCTCAAACGTCGCCACGACATACGCGAAGCGTTCCTCGGTTTCGCCGAACATATCTTGCGTGCCGCGCACTGCCTGGGGGGTCCGTATCTTCGCCATGATGCGTTGCGCCCTAGCGGGTTTTTTGCAGGGGTGGAATAGGGCTAGACGCAAAGGATATTGCGCGGCACAAACTGATTATGTCGCAACGTCTTACACTCGCCGCCATCGCGGCGCTCGCCCTTGTCTCTCCCGCCATAGCGCAAAACAGCCGTCCGCAACCGGTGGCGATTGCCGATACTGTGCCAGAACCCGCCGATGCGCCCTACGCCCCGGGCGCGATGACGTTGGAGGTTGATGCCACCGACATTGAGCGCGCGATATTCAACGTGCGGCAAAGCATTCCGGTCGCGCCGGGAAAGCGGCTGACTTTGCTCTATCCGCAATGGTTGCCCGGAAAGCATGGCCCGCGCGGCGCGTTGGCGGAATTGGCAGGGCTGAAATTCAGTGCGAACGGCCAGCCGGTCGCTTGGGAACGTGATCCGACACAGGTTTATGCCTTTCACCTCAATATCCCCGAGGGCGTAAAAACGCTGGACGCCAGCTATCAATTCCTATCGCCCGTGCGCGACAGCGAAGGGCGCATCGTGGTCACGCCCGAAATGCTGAATGTGCAGTGGGAGCAGGTTTCGCTGTATCCCGCTGGACATTTCACCCGCCAAATCCGCATTAAGCCGTCGATTGTTTTGCCCGAGGGTTGGACCGGTGTAGCCGCGCTCGATGGCGCTAAAGTCAGCGGCAATCGCATCGATTATGCCGAAACCGATTATGAAACGTTCATCGACAGCCCGTTGTTTGCAGGCGCGCATTACCGCAAATGGGATTTGGGCAACAACGTCACGCTGAACGTCTGGGCCGATGCCGCCAAGTTTTTGGAAGCAAAACCCGAACAGATCGCAGCGCACAAGGCATTAGTGGACGAGGCGGTGTTGTTGTTTGGTTCCAAACATTTCGATCGATACGAATTTTTGCTCGCGCTGACCGAGAAAATGGGCGGCATCGGATTGGAGCATCATCGCAGTTCGGAAAATAGCCGTGAGACCGATTACTTCGCTGAATGGGCGGATAACGGCAGCGAACGAGGGCTGTTACCGCACGAGCTGACCCATAGCTGGAACGGCAAATTCCGCCGTCCCGCAGCGATGTGGACGCCGAACTACAGCACGCCGATGCGCGACAATTTGCTGTGGGTCTATGAGGGGCAGACGGCCTATTGGGATCTAGTGCTCGCGGGCCGGTCAGGCATGCAGACGCCCGAAATGCTGCTGGGCGAAGTCGCCAAACATGCCGGTTATTACAGTGAACAGCCCGGTCGCGAATGGCGGTCGGTTGAGGACACCACGCACGACCCGATCTTTGCGGCGCGCAAGCCTAAGCCGAATAGCAGCTGGGCCCGGCCCGAGGATTATTACAACGAAGGCGCTTTGGTCTGGCTCGATGCCGACATGACCATCCGGCAATTGTCAAAAGGCAAACGCTCGCTGGATGATTTCGCTCGGAACTTTTTCGGCATTCGTGATGGTGATTGGGGTGTGCAGACTTACACGTTTGATACCATCGTCGCCGAACTGAACAAGGTGCAGCCCTATGACTGGGCGAAGTTTCTCGATGAACGGATGCGCCAATCGGGCCAGCCTGCGCCATTGGGCGGCATCGAAAAAGGCGGCTATCGGCTGGTCTGGAAAGAAGAGCCGAATGTCTTTGATAAAGAACGGATGAAAGAAGGTTTGAATTTCGACCTGACGCATTCTTTGGGGTTGGTGATTGATAAAGAGGCCAAGGTGACTTCGGTCTTATGGGATAGTCCGGCGTTTAAGGCTGGCGTCGTTAATGGCGCAAAGCTGATTGCGGTGAACGGTGTGGGTTACAGCAAAGACGTGCTGACCGATGCGATCAAAGTGGCGAAGACTGGTTCGGTGCCAACCCGCCTGATCGTGCAGCGCGGTGACCGGTTCGATACGCTGGATATCCCCTATGTCGGTGGAATGCGCTATCCGCATTTGGAACGCGTGGGAGGGGCAAGTGCGCCGATTGACCAGTTGCTGGTGGCGCGGCGGAAGCCCTAGGCCAAAACGCCCTGCAACAATTTCGGCAAATCGCCTGCCTCACCGCGCGCCTCGGCCATGAACATGGCTTTGATCGGCTTTATCCGTTGCACAGCGCTTAGGCCAAAACGTCGCACGGCAGATGCTGTTTTGCCGGGAATGCCGAACAAGCGGTTGAGATTATCTGTGGACAGCGAAACCAGCAACGTATCGACACTGCGCCAGCGGGCATAGCGGTCCAGCAACTGCGCATCGCCGAAATCAAGGCCCAGCCGTGCGCCATCAACCAGCACTTCGGTCAACGCCGCGACATCGCGCAAACCGAGATTCAGCCCTTGCCCAGCAATTGGGTGGATGCCGTGTGCGCTGTCGCCAACGAGCGCCAGCCGCGTGTCGATAATCCGCATCGCGTGTTGGAATCCCAGTGGATATCCGGACACCGGCGCGATCATCTCTATCGCCCCCAACATTCCGCCCATCGCTTTTTCAACCTCAAAGGCAAAGGCGCGCGGCGATAGCTTGCGGTAAGCGGGGGCATCTGCGCGGTCCACTGACCAGACGATGGCGGAGCGGTGATGGCCGTTTGCGTCATCAAGCACTGGCAAAATCGCAAAAGGCCCGCTGGGGTAGAAAATTTCATAGGCAATATTGCCATGCGGTTTTTCATGCCCGACGACGGTGACCATCGCTTCATGCGCGTAATCCCATTTCGTCAGCTTGATACCGGCGGCGTCGCGGGTGGAGCTGCCGCGGCCCTCAGCGACGATTAACAGGTCGGCGGCAAGGACTTTGCCGTTTGCGAGGGTGACAGTAACGCCAGCGTCTGTCCGATCCTGCGTCTCAATCGTCATAGGCATATGCATCTGAATCAGTGGCTGTGCTTTCGCGGCGTTTTGCAACACTTGGCGTAAGCGGCGGTTTTCAAACATCTGCCCCAGAAAGCCATCCTCTGCCGAGGGTACAAAATCGAGCGCGCCGGGTTTCAATCCGTCGCTGACCCAGATTTGCTCGATGGGGCAGCCATGCCCCGTCAATGCATTGCCCAAGCCAAGCGCGGTCAGCATCTTCATGCTCGCGCTGGAGATCGCCGAGGTGCGCCCATCGAAATTGGCGGCCAGCATCACCTCGGGTTCTGCGCGGTCGATGACGTGGCTCGAAATACCGTGTGCGGCAAGCGCCAGTGCTTGTGTCAGCCCGATTAGACTGCCGCCAACGATAATCACATCTTGCTTTTCCATGTTTTCGTTATGCAACCGCAGCGCCGCGATTTCTATGCCATTTTTACCCTTAATCAGGCCGGACTCTTGACGCGGAGTCCGCAGAAGGTGAAAAGGCTGTTATGGCTTCCTTATCCCCCCGCTCCATACCGACTGACTGGCGTCAGATGATGCGGCAATCTTTGCTACGCAGCGGAGCCTTAATCGGCGCGGCGGTGCTGGGCTTGTTTACCGTGTTCTATGGCGTTTCGGTGCTCAGCTACGATCCCGGCGACCGCGCGCTGAACAGTGCTGCTGCTGATGCGCCGCACAATTGGCTGGGGCAATCGGGCGCGTATCTGGCGGATAGCGCGCTGTTTCTGTTCGGACTGACCGCCATTTTGCTGGTGCCATTGATGCTGGTGATCGCACGGCGGTTGTGGCGCGATGTTCCGCAACCGACCTGGAAACGGCAGTTGTTGTTGTGTGTGGTCGGGATGGTCCTAATCGGTTTCGGTATGGCGCATTGGCAACATAATGAGGCGATTGGTCTGCCCGCGGGTTGGGGCGGAACGCTTGCGATCCTGATGGATCATGCGGCGATGGCTTTGCTGGATGGTATTTCTGGCGGCTGGCGTTCGCTGGTGCGGGTGCTGTTGATTGTGCTGTCGTTGTTTGGTGGGCTGGCTTTGGTGCTCCGCTCGTTGGAACTCGAAAAGCCGCTCTTTCGCATCCCGGCGATCCCGTTCCCAAGCTTTGGTGGCAAGCCGCATCAGCTTGCCGAGGATGATGATGAAATCCCTGTGCGGGACATTACAAAGCCTGCGCCACCGCGCCCATCGGTTGAGCCAGACCGCCGCCCACCGCCAGAAATCAAGGAACCGCAAAAGGCGGCAGCGAAAGCGACCTTCGCCAAAAGTGCCAAGCAAGGCGATTTCTTTGGCACGTTCAAATTGCCCTCGGTCGACCTGCTCGACCCGCCACCGCCCAGCAACGCGCCAAAGCTGGATAAGGCTGCGCTGGAGCGCAACGCTCGGCTACTCGAATCGGTGCTGGAGGATTTCCACGTCAAGGGCGAGATAACCGCTGTTCGCCCCGGTCCTGTGGTTACTATGTACGAACTGGAGCCTGCGCCGGGTGTGAAAGCGTCGCGGGTGATTCAACTGGCGGAGGATATCGCCCGCAACATGTCGGCACTGTCGGCGCGCGTATCGGTCATCCCCGGTCGCACCGTGATGGGTATTGAACTACCCAATCATAACCGCGAATCGGTGGTGCTGCATGAAATGGTCGCCTCGGGCGCGTTTGCCGATCAAAAAGGGCAGCTGCCGATTATCCTTGGTAAGAATATCTCGGGCGATCCGGTGATTGCCGATCTGCAACCGATGCCGCATTTGCTGGTGGCGGGCACCACGGGTTCGGGCAAATCGGTTGGACTGAACTGTATGATTCTGTCGTTGCTCTACCGGTTGACGCCCGATCAATGCCGGATGATTATGATCGACCCCAAAATGCTGGAGCTGTCGATCTATGACGACATCCCGCATTTGCTATCGCCTGTGGTCACTGAGCCCGCCAAAGCGATCCGCGCGCTGAAATGGGCGGTAGAACAGATGGAGGACCGCTACCGGATGATGTCGTCCATCGGCGTGCGCAATCTGGGCGGATTTAATGAAAAGGTGTTGGCGGCAAAGGCCAAAGGCACGCCTTTGGGCCGCCGCGTTCAGGTCGGCTATGATGCAATGACCGGCCTGCCGCAATATGAAGATCAGCAGCATGATTACGCGCCGTTGCCGCAAATCGTGATCATCGTCGATGAACTTGCCGATTTGATGATGACGGCGGGCAAAGAGGTCGAATTCCTGATTCAGCGGCTGGCGCAAAAGGCGCGGGCGGCGGGTATTCACCTGATTATGGCAACGCAGCGTCCCTCGGTCGATGTCATCACCGGCGTGATTAAAGCCAATCTGCCGACGCGGATATCGTTTCATGTCACGAGCAAAATCGACAGCCGCACGATCCTTGGCGAACAGGGGGCTGAACAGCTGCTTGGAAAAGGCGACATGCTGTATATGGCGGGGGGCAAAGGCCTGACGCGTATTCACGGGCCGTTTGTTTCCGACGATGAAGTGCGCCGCGTGGCGGACCATTGGCGCGGACAGGGCCAGCCCGATTATATCTCGTCCGTCACCGAAGATCCCGAAGATGGCGGCTTTGCCCTCGACGGCATCGGCGATGATGACAGCCCAGAGGATGCGACCTATCGCAAAGCCTGCCAGATTGTCTTTGAAAGCCAAAAGGCCTCGACCAGCTGGGTCCAGCGACAGTTGCGCATCGGTTACAACAGTGCCGCAAGATTGATCGACCGGATGGAGGAAGACGGCTTTATCAGCGCGCCTAATCATATCGGCCGCCGCGAAGTCTTGCGCGACCGTAATGGCGAACCGATTTGATCGCCGCCTTTCGAGGCTGATTAACATCCCATTCAAGCCAGCGCCCCTAGTTGCGACAGCTAATGTAAAAAGGAAATAAAGATGAAAAACATCTTCACAGCACTCGCACTCTCCCCAATTTTGCTAGCGACAAGCGTCTCTGCACCAGCACAGACTACAAACGATCTATCCGAAGTCGTCGCGCATATGCAGGCGACGACCACCATGTCGGGCGGCTTTACGCAGACTGACCGCAACGGCAAATCGCTGACGGGCAAGATCCTGCTGAAGCGCCCCGGCCATGTCCGCTTTGAATATCAAAAGGGCGTGCCGTTGTTGATTGTCGCTGATGGCAATTCGCTGACCATGATCGATTACGAGGTTAAGCAGGTCCAACGTTGGCCAATCAAAAACAGCCCGCTCGCGGCATTGCTCGATCCAGGCAAAGACCTTGCGCGCTATGGTAAGCGGGTGAACACAGCGGACAAAAATGTCATCAGCGTCGAGGTGAAAGACCCAAAACGCCCCGAATATGGAACGATCACGATGATCTTTGTCCGCCAAGCGGGTGCGCCCGGCGGGTTGACGCTCAACGGCTGGGTTGCGCTGGATTCGAAAAACAACCGCACCTCAATCCGACTCAATGGGTTGAAATTCAACACGCCAATCGCACAATCAAGCTTCACATGGAAAGACCCGCGCCCGACCAAGCGCAAACAGTAAACGGTGACGTAGACTAGGGCGATGAACCGAGGCGGCGGGCCGACCAGATGAAAGCCTGCACGCATTTGTTCATCTGGGGGACAGGTTGGACCGCCTATTTTCTAAGCATCGAAAGTCGGTCGCTACGCGGTTTTCCCCCTGTTGCCCCGTAGCGTATTCACCGCTTTTTGATATCAGCGTGACGAACGCAAGCTTGGCCCTCATCCCAATTGCCCCCGGGATGGGGGCTTTGCTTTTTTGTAAAGCCGCTCTTGCTCAGCCCGCTTGCCGCCCTTAAGCGATTTGGCATGACGACAACCCTCCGCATCGCATCTTGGAACATCAACTCCGTCCGTTTTCGTATCGACATTGTCGAACGGTTTCTACGCGATCATGCGCCGGACATACTGTGTCTGCAGGAAACCAAAGTGGTCGATGGCCAGTTTCCAGAGGGTGCGTTTCGGCAGCTGGGCTATAACCACATCGCCCTAAACGGCCAGCCAATGCACCACGGCGTTGCGATTGTGTCGAAAGTACCCATGCACAACCGGTCGGTCGAGGACTGGCAAGCCAACGGCGAAGCGCGCCATGTGGGAGTTGAGGTTGCAGGCAGCTTTCGGCTGGAAAACGTCTATGTGCCTGCGGGTGGCGAAGCACCGGATTTCACCGATGGCTCTAAGTTCCTCCAGAAATTGGAGTTCATCAGGCGGATGACTGAATGGGGCGAAAAGCGGAGTAAGCCGACGATCCTGACTGGAGATTTCAACGTCGCTCCGCTGGAAACTGATGTGTGGAGTCATAAGCAGCTGGTCAATGTCGTCAGCCATACCCCCGTAGAGATTGAGGCGCTGGCCAAATTGCAAGCGACCGCAAACTGGGTCGATATTGCGCGGCAGTTTATCCCGCCAGAGGAACCGCTGTTCACATGGTGGAGTTATCGCGCGCAAGATTGGGAAACATCCAATCGCGGTCGGCGGCTGGACCATATGTGGGTGACGCCGGATTTGAAGGATAAAGCCTTTAGCCACGTTGTGCATAAACCTGTCCGCAATTGGGGAAAGCCGTCCGATCATGTGCCGATCGTAACAGAGTTTCGCATTTGACTGGGGCCAACCCGAAAAGCGCCGCCAAAGCCATAGACGCGTTGCGGCGTGGCTGGACGGTTGCGGTGACGGGGGAGAGCGGCACGATAGGGCTGGTCGCGATAGAGACATGCTCCGATGTAGTCGCGGCGTCGGGGATATTGTTGTCGGCCAGCCGCGCCGCGACGTTGAAGCTGGCCAACCAGTTTGCAGCGGCCGACACCGCATTGCCGGTGCTGATTGCGCGTCCCGCTGATCTCAATATGGCACTTTCGCTGGCGATTGCGGACCCGGCGCTTGATATGCGTTATCCAATGAAAGGGCCGTTTTTGGCACAGGCGTTGCCTGATACGGGCGCTGCCATGGCTGCGATGGAACTGGCGCGGGAAGCGGGGTTGTTGCCAGCGTTTCTGGTCGTTGCCGCCGATTTGGCGGACGTATACACGACGCCTGCCGACGTCGCGGCGTTTCAAGATGCGGGCCAGTTGCGTATCGCCGCGCGGGCGCGTTTGCCAGTGTCCGCCAGCAGCGACGCAGAACTTATTGCCTTTCGCTCCATCGCCGATGCCGCCGATCATGTCGCATTGGTTGTCGGAAAGCGCGATGGAAGTACGCCGGTCGTACGCCTGCATAGCGAGTGTTTGACCGGCGATGTGCTCGGTAGTTTGAAATGTGATTGCGGCCCTCAACTGCATGAAGCGTTGCACCAGATTGCAGGGGCTGGATGGGGTGTGCTGCTGTATTTGCGCCAAGAAGGACGCGGCATTGGTCTGGTCAACAAACTGCGGGCTTATGCGTTGCAGGATCAAGGGTTTGACACCGTTGATGCCAATATCCGATTGGGTTTTGCCGTTGATGCCCGCGATTTTGCCGTTGCAGCACAGATGTTGCAGCTGTTGTCGGTCGACCGGATCCGGTTGCTAACCAACAACCCTGAAAAGGTCGCTGGATTGGAGGCTGAAGGTGTGGAGGTTATTGAACGCCTGCCGTTGAAGATCGCTGCCAACCCGCACAATGCACAGTATCTGGAAACTAAGCGCGACCGAACGGGTCACAAGCTTTAGGGCATAAGCGCTAAACCACCATCTCCTCCAGCATCCGGCGCGAGACGATACGCAGATGATCGTCGTTGCGTTCGATAATCCCGCGTCGCAACAACGTCGCCAGCGCCCGCGATCCGGTCTCGCGCGTGGTGTGAACACTAAGCGCCAGCGCCGATATAACCGGTGCAGGCCTAATATCTCCTTTGGCGTCGGCTAGTTGCAGCAGCGCTTTATGAAACCGGCCATTGGCAGAAAGGCCGATCCGCGCTGCCATGCGGTCAAGCATCAAATCAAGTTGCCGCGCCATAAGGCTTGCAATTCCGGAACCAATGTCACCATGCATCCGCGCCAGTACAGCCAGGGATAGCGCCGTAATGGACAACAGTCGCGTATCGGCGGTTGCGCGGATATCGGCACGGTGCTGCGCCGGTGCGGGATAGGCGCCGAATATCTCGCCTGGCCCGTGCCGCGCCAGTTGCGCCTGCTGGCCCTCAACGCCGAAAATCTCTGCAACGACGCGGCCTTCAAGGATCAGGAATAACATGTTCGATGGATCACCGCGCAACGCGATGTTTGCCCCTGTTGCAAATTGCTTTTCAGTCATTGCCGATAGTAACAGCTGCGCACTATCCGAGCTGCAGTTAAAGCAGGTGGCAATCTGCGACAGCTGTTCCTTTTTTTCGCGATGGCTCTCGTTGCCCATCTTCGTTATGCGCTTGGCCAGATGGCAAAGACATCGATCGGGCCATTGCCGCTATCCATTTCGCCCATCGGTTCAATCCGCCTGCATCGGCCCTCTGCCAGTAAAGCCATCGCGGCGTTGCCGCTGGCAAAGATGCTGCCAGCCGGAGTATTTTGCAGCAGCGCAGCGACAGTATCGCGTTGCCCTGTGATATTGCAGTCGATTGCTACCTGCGTATTTCTCGGCGGGATTGCGGCTATGGCTTGGTGCAGTGTGGCATAGCCCATGGGGTCAGCGAGCCCTGCATCATCGCCCAACGCCAAAAAGAAGAATAAAGCGCCGTCCGCTACCTCCATGCTCGCAACGGGCGGGCGGCATTCTGCAACTGCAACGTGTATGATGGGCCGTGCCGCCGATAACCACGGATCGCCAAGCGCCGGTCTATCGTTAGGTTCTATGCGCATCGCCAGTGCGCTGGTTTCCAACAGGCTGGCTTTCCACACTGCCATCCCCATGGCTTGATAGTCGGCAAGTGAGATTCCGGCGCGGCTGGTGTCAGCACCGTTGTTGCAGAATGTTATCGAATGCGCAGCATCGCAAAGCGCACCGAACCGTTTAGTCCACCCATGACCATAAGGCGCAACTGAGGTACGGCAAAATTCGGCGCGGCTTGATGGCAATACGACATGCAGTTCAGCTCTGCTCGCAAGCAGCGCCTCTGCCGCGATGATATCGGCCCCGGCGGCAAGCGCGCCATAGCCAAAGCCCGGGGCGATTTCGGCGATTGCCGAGTGAATGGCGCGGGTTGCAGCTACATCGGTGCTATCCACTCCTAATATGCCGCTGAAGTGCAGGCTGGATGCCGGGCGGTACTGATCAAGCCATTGTATGTCGTCACCGCGTTCGGATAAGATTGCTGCAAACTGGCGCAGCGTTACTGCATGGTCTTCCCACGCTTGCGGAGCGCGGGCGATTGCAGCAGCAAGGCTGGCTTGCGCATCGGCGGAGCGGCTCAGCAGCAGCAATGCCTCTGCGCGTGTTGCTTCGCGCCAATACGGGGTCTCGCCTTGCGACGGGTCATCATCAACCAATGTCAACACCTCGCCAGCGATATTGGCGGCGACTGCTGCGTTACCTGCAAATAGCGCCATCGCAGCGGCATTGATAAGTGGATAGCTGTCAGAGCGGACGCGGGAAGCGCGCGCATAGGCTGCTCCGCTTTCCGCAAATAACGCTGCCCGCTCCGCCCCGCCCGCTTGCTTTGCCCGGTCTTTCAGCAAGCGGCCTTTCAGTGTTAGTGCCTCGACCTCGTCCACTCCGTCCAGCCCCGCCGACACGAACGCGTCCCAGGCACGCGAGATTGCCCCACATCGGGCAAGGGAGAGGATGGATGGGGGTGGCGCTGCCATTTATTGTGCTGCCGTCAAACGGTTGCGAAAACGCAGTTCAGTGTCGCGGTTGTCACGCTTAAGCTCAACCGCCGCCGCCGCCGGGATTTCGGACATCGGGGTCGATGATGATCGGGACATACGGAGCATCATTTTTCAACCCTTCCATAAGATCGACGTGCAAATTGAATCGAGCCTCAATGCCGGTTGGAATGGGTCCACCGGGAACACCCTTTGGACAATCAACTATGACGCAGGCATATTTGAACGCATTATTTTTTGCAGGAGCTGTTGGTATTCCGCGCTCGTCAAGGTTACTTGCGTTGAAGAATACATCCCTATTCTGCCAGATTTTGTCCATCGATATTGGCGGTGCGTCTGCTGTAAATCGCCAATTGATGCCCGGTGCGAGCTTGATCACCAAGTAGATCAATTCTTTGCAGTTAAACGACATTTTTGACGGTTTGCGATTGTTGGCGGTGGGATCAAAAGAATCGAAAGAGGTTGCTGGAGTTGGTTGTTGCACTTCCCCTGCGACCCACGCCAGAAACTGCGCATGCTTTGCAGGTGGAGTTGCTGCATCCAGACGCTTTTTCCAAAGCCCGGTGTATTTGAAGATGAAAAGGCCTCCTGAAACATCAAGGCTTACTTCTAACATATAGGCAAGCGAAGGCTGGGGTCGGTTTGCAATTGCAACAGTAGGAATTGCCACCGGATTGCTTGAAAGAACACCTTGAACGCTATCATCCGTCTTATTGGTGTCGACTTGATTGCCCATACTCAACTCCCCTAGTTAAAAATGCGTCATTCGGTTTTGCTGCCTGTACGGCGCATTTTCACCTCATCATGAAGTGCTACCCGAATTGACTCTGTCCAGCTCCCGCTCAAGTCGGTTCAGATGCGCCGCCCATATGGCATTTCGGGGGTCGTGGCTTTTCAGCGCAACCCCCATCCGGTGCGCATCCGATAGCCGCGTCCGTGCGGCGCCGGGTCGTCCGGCTTTTCGGTCGAGCCGTGCCAAAGCCAGTATTGTCGTTAAGCGAAATTCGGCATAATCGCGGTTCGGCGGATCAGCCGCGATCAGTCGTTCAATAATGGTGATTTGTTCTTCGCGCAGGCCAATGGCCTCGGCCAACGCGCCGTTGGCTTCCATCGCATCGGCTAGCCACGCGATACTGTTGGCAAGTGATAGTTGTGCCGCCGGATCTTTCGGGCTTAGCATAGCCAAAGCCCGCTGCGCCTCAACCGCACGGCGACATCGCTGAACCGGTTCTGTCAGGTCGCGTTTGATATCAACGGCAAGAACGCATAAATTATTATTGGCATATCCTAGCTCTTTTGCGCCGCGCCGGTGTTCGCCAGGCAGCGCAGCAAGGCGCTGTGCTTGCGTTAGATAGTTCGACCAATAAGGCGCTGCCTTTTGATAGTCTTTGCGTACGTAATGCATATAACCAACCCAGTATTCACTTTGCGCATGTGCAAAGACAACATCGCCGTTGGTGGGGAAATTTTTAATCAAAGCAGCGGTTTGCACGTGGGCCAGACGGAACTTGGCCTCAGCGCGTGCCAAATCGCCTTGCTTGTCGAAATCCTCACCCATTGCGTGCAGGACTTGCGCTTTCAAAAGACGACCTTTGACCGAGCCATCGCCATAATAGTTTCCCGCACGCTTGTTGACACCGTCCATCACATCCAACCGCCCGACACCCTTTAATTTATCGCGCAAATCGGTCAGCATATATTCGACTAAGCCTTCTGCTTCCGCTCTCTGCCGAGCAGCTTCGTTGCGGGCTTGAAGGGCAAGGGTGGTCATAACAGACATGATTAGCACCGCGGCCAAGGCTGACCCCGTGATCCACATCACGCGGCGGACGCGGCGTTGGGTATCGCGTTGGATCAGCGCATCCAAAGGAACCCCAGCGATTCCAGCAACGATTTTCAGGAAGCCGAGCAAAGGCCCGTCAGCCTCTTTCCGCAAATCAGCCGCCAGCGGCTCGTTGCCGCCCTTGGTCAATGCCGCTGGAAACGCTTCCTCTGGCGTGCCGCGTACAATGGCGGCCAGTACCATCCGGTTGGGATGTAGCGTCCGGAACAACGCAATCTCCTCGCCAACCCAGCGCGATGCAACGGCATCGGGGGAGCAGACCACGATCAGCGCCTCAGCCTTTGAGATTGCATTGCGGATCGCATCGGACAGGCTGGGCGCGGCGGCCAGATCTTCGCGGTCGCGAAACATCTGGCCAAGCCCAGCCTGTCCGCCCGTGTGCGCCCGCGCCAGATGTTTGGGGAGGCGGTAGCGTTCTAGCCGAGACTGCAGCTTCGCAGCGATCACGGCATCGGCATGAGCGTATGAGATAAAGGCGGCAAAGCGGTGCCCCTTAAGTCCTGTCGTTCGCTGCCCACCGCCGACCATCGCACACCCCCAACAGCGATTCGATAGCGCAAAGTTACAGGATTCTAGATCGAGTTAAATGACTATTTAAGTGACAGATATTGAACAAGTGCATCGGTCTGGCCCGTATCGAAACGCAGCCCAAGTTTTGTTCGGCGCCACAGGATATCGTCTGCCGTTCGCGCCCATTCTTGTGCGACCAAATAGTCAACCTCTATAGCCGTCAGGCCATGGCCGAAATCTTGCCCCAGATCGGCTTGGTTTTGAGCCTTGCCAAGCCAGTCATTGGCGCGCGTTCCATAGGTTCGCGCCAGTCTTTTGGCAGTATCGGCGCTAAGAAATGGATAGTTGGTACGCATTGCATCGCCAACAACACCAGCATCGCGAACCGGAAAATCTCCGCCAGGCAGCGGCGTATTTGCCGTCCAGCCTGGCCCTGCCAACTGCGGTAACCAGCGCGCAAGTCCGCTCACTGCGCTTTCGGCCAGATGCCGATAGGTTGTGATCTTACCCCCAAATACCGACAGCAAAGGCGCTGCATCATTGGCATCGGCGTCGATATCAAATCGGTATCCACGCGATGCTGTTTCAGGCTTGCCCGCGCCATCATCGACTAACGGCCGGACTCCGGCATAGCTCCATACAACATCGGCGGGCGTCACCGGTTCACGGAAATACTCGCTGGTGCCAGCGCATAAATACGCGATCTCTTCATCGCTAGCTTTGATAAGGTCACCGGGTTGATGATCCGCATCGGTGGTGCCGATCAGCGTGAAATCGTCCTCATAGGGGATCGCAAAAAAGATCCGGCCATCGGGGTTCTGAAAGAAATAGGCGCGCGGGTCAGTGAACAGGCGTTTGACGACGATGTGCGATCCGCGCACCAGCCGGATTTTGTCTTGGCTGTCGCTGGCCTGATGTTCGATACGGTCGAGCAATGCCAACACCGATGGCCCAGCGGCGTTGACCGCAGCTTTGGCCCATACCACGCTACCATCGGCGCAGGTTATTTCCCATAGATTACCCTCACGCCGCATCGCTGTGACTTCGCATTGCGTCCGAACATCGGCGCCGTGATCGGCGGCGTCGCGAGCATTCAGCACCACCAGCCGCGCATCATCGACCCAACCGTCAGAGTATTCGAACGCTGTGTCAAAGCCGGGCTTTAACGGCAGGCCTGCCGGATCCTTGCGCAAATCCAAGGTGCGCGTTGCGGGCAGCAATTTGCGGCCACCCAGATGGTCATAGATAAACAGCCCCAGCCGGATCAACCAGCGCGGACGTAGCCCTTGGCGGTATGGCAGCACAAAGCGCAGCGGCCAGATGATATGCGGGGCAATCGCCCACAATCGCTCGCGCTCGATCAGGCTTTCGCGCACTAGCCCGAATTCATAATGCTCCAGATAGCGCAAGCCGCCGTGGATCAGCTTGGTTGAGCCAGACGACGTGCCGCTGGCCAGATCGCCGCGTTCAAGCAAAATCACCTTTGCCCCGCGTCCCGCTGCATCACGGGCAATGCCGCAGCCGTTTACGCCGCCGCCGATGATGGCGAGATCATAGATTAAATCTTGGCTTGTCATAAAAACGCCCATGCCACGAAGGTCGCTCCGGCAAAAGCGGTGAATGTGGCTAGAATAACCGGCAGCATCGCTTGCCATCCATGATCGAGAAGCGCCTCTAACCGGCTGCGCATCGCGGTCGCGGTCACGGCAAATAGCAGCAACGCTTTGGATGCGATCAAGCCATATTCCGCGACGACAGGCGGGACCGTAACCAGCGAGTTCAGCGCCACCAAAGCAAAAAAGCCAAGGATGAACCATGGCAGTTTCAGCTTTGCAGCAAGGCTTTTGGGTTTCCCGTCAACACTGCCGATGGCAAGCCCTATCAACGCCACAACGGGCGCCAACAACGCGACCCGCGACAGCTTCACAATCGTCGCAACTTCGCCAGCGTCTTGGCTAAAGCTATAGCCACCGCCCAGCGCCTGCGCGACATCATGGACCGCTGCCCCCATCAGGAAGCCCGCCTGCCGGTCGGTGAAGTTCAACGCATCGGCAATTAACGGATAGGTCGCCATCGCAATTGCACTGGCCAGCGCAACACCGACCAACGTCAGCGTGAAAAATTCATGATCCAGCCGTTTTTTGCCGATCAGCGCATAGATGGCGAGTGCTGCCGACGCCCCGCAGATCGCCGTCGCCCCGCCGCCAAGCAGACCGGCGTAACGGCCCAGTCCGGCAATCCGCGCGCCGATCAAACCTGCACCGATGGTCAGCGTCATTACCGCAACCAATCCCGCAAAAGGCAATGGCCCCAATGCGCCGATCTGCATCACTGTCACTTGCGTACCCAGCAGCAATATCCCCCAGCGCAAACCCGATGTGGCGGCCAGATCAAGCCCTGCATACACTTTGGGGTTCGCCGATATGAAATTCATCGCCAGCCCAAGCAGCAATCCGGCAAGGATGACAGGCATAGCATAATGTTCGGAAAACCATGTGGCCGCTGCCGCGCCAATACCGACGACAATCAGTCCGGGCATATAGTCGCGCAAAGCGTTTTTACGTAAGGGGACAGCGCCTTCCTGCTCAGAAAGCAGCACTTCGCCGTACAGGTCGGCGACATAATTCGCCTTTATGTCTTGCGGTGTCATATTCGCGTCTATAAGCTTTCCACAATAAAGCTCCAGCCTATAAAGTGCATGGGGTCAAGCGAGAGGGATAAGTTTATGCGCCACGGGATCACGCGATGAAGCCGATCACGCCAACTTTGCGCTGGACTCTCTTTGGCCTATTATGCGTTGCAGGGATTTTCAATGCGATGGACCGGCCGGTTATCGCCATTTTGAAGCCCTATATGTCCGCTGATTTCGGGTGGACCGATGATGATTATGGCAATCTGACGTTTCTGACGCAGATGGTGGCGGCTTTTTCTTATCTTGTTACGGGTTGGTTGGTTGATCGGCTGGGCGTATGGCGTTCGATGGTCTTGGGGGTCTCCACTTGGAGCGTCGCTGCGATGGCGCATGGTTGGGCCTTGGCTGCTTGGCAAGTGGTCGGAGCGCGCATTGGTCTGGGCGCGACCGAAGCGGTGCAAACGCCGCTGACGATCAAGACCGTTGCTACCTTATTCGAGCCTGACAAACGCAGCTTTGCCTTTGGCGTGGGCACAGCGATAGCGGGCGTTGGCACGATCGGCACCTTATTCTTGATACCGGTATTGCTTGATGCCGCGGGCTGGCGAGGGGCGTTGATTTTTGCTGGCGTTAGTGGCTTTATCGCGCTGGCTTTATGGCTGTGGTTCGCGCGGGGGGTGAAATTCGACGACGCTGCGATCGATCCCAGCGAGGATGGTGGCGACGATGACGGCGCGTCTTATGGCCCGATCCTGACCAATATCCAGACATGGGCTATCGTGATCGCCAAAGCGTTGTCGGATGCGACGTGGTGGCTGATGGGCTTTTGGTTGCCCGATTTTTATCGCAAGACCTATCAACTGACGACCGAAGAGCTCGCGGTGCCGCTGTCTATAGCCTTTATCGGTTCAGGCGGTGGCGCGTTTCTTTTTGGCTGGCTTTCCACGCGACTGCTGGAAAAGGGCTGGAGCGTCAATCGTGTGCGCAAAACCATCATGCTGGTCTCCGCATTGATCGTGCTGCCTTTGCCTTTGGTGCTGAATCTCAACGCATTTTGGCCGGTGGCGATTATGATGGGTGTGGTGATGGCGGGGCATCAGGGCTTTTCACTATCGATCTTCTCGACGATTACTGATGTCGTGCCGCGTGCAAAGGTCGCCCGGGTAACCGCGTTCGGGGCATTTATGGGCAATATGGCCGGTGCTGCGATTTCAAAGATTACCAGTCTGGTGGTGGTCGCAGGGCTTGGCTTTACGCCATTGTTTCTATTTGCTGCGGTTTCGTACCTGCTGGCGCTCGCTTGGCTGCACTTGCTGATGCCGACAATCCGGCGGGTGGAGTGACTTTTTTGTAAAGACGGCGGAACGGAAAGACGATTAGACGGCATTGTGTCAGGCACTAACATCGTCTTGCCGTCTTAACGTCCTGCCGTTTTGACTTTCGACTCGACAGCTACTGGCGTGCACAGAGCAGGCGTTTTTAGCTGGCTTTCGCCAACCCATGCTCTTTAACCAGATCGTGCAACTCGCCCGCTTCATACATTTCCATCATAATGTCGCTGCCGCCCAGGAATTCACCTTTGACATATAGCTGCGGGATGGTGGGCCAGTCGGAATATTCTTTGATGCCCTGACGGATTTCCATGTCTTGCAACACATCGACGCTGGCATATTCGACTTTCAGATGATCCAGAATGGCAATCGCTTTGCTGGAAAAGCCGCACTGCGGGAACAGCGGCGATCCCTTCATAAACAGGACGACCTTGTTGGCCTTGACCAGTTCATCGATACGTTCGTTGGCACTCATGGTATTTTCCTTATTCGGGGGTCGCGGTGGTCAGTTGCAGCGCGTGAAGCACGCCGCCCATTTTGCCACCCAATGCGTTATAGACGGTTTGATGTTGTTTGACGCGGGGCATGCCGCGGAATGTCTCGCTGATGACGCGCGCGGCAAAATGATTGTCGTCGCCCGCAAGGTCGGTGATTTCAACCACGGCATCAGGCAACGCCGTCTTTATCATGCCTTCAATCTCGTCCGCTGCCATGGCCATTATGAAAGACCTTATGCCTGCTCAATAAACTGGCGACGCGCTTCAACCATTTTGGTATCGAGCATCGCGCGAATGGCGACATCGTCAGTTTCAACGCCAGCCGAGGTTAGATCGCCGAGCAATTTGCGAACAACATCCTCGTCGCCTGCTTCTTCAAAATCTGCCTGGACGACCGATTTGGCATAGCTGTCTGATTCTTCGGGAGTCAGCTTCATCTGTTCGGCGGCCCAAAGCCCAACCAGCTTATTCCGGCGCGCAGTGACGCGGAACAGCATTTCCTCGTCATGCGCAAATTTGTTTTCAAAGGCGTTTTCGCGATTGTCGAATGTGCTCATGGTATAATCCTTCGCCGCTATGCGTATAAAATAGTCACGCGGCCCCTGCCAAACAAGGGCGCCGCCTGCAAGGTTTACATCGTAACTACCAGCTTACCGACCGCTGCGCGGTTGCCCAATTTGGCAATCGCTTCGCCGCCGCGTTCCAGCGGGAATGTTTCAGAGACCAACGGCTTGATCTTGCCTGCATCATAAAGCTCAAACAATTCGGCAATGTTGGCGCGGTTTTTCACCGGCTCGCGCGCTGCATAAGCGCCCCAGAATACGCCGCAGACATCACAGCTTTTCAGCAATGTCAGGTTTAGCGGCAATTTGGCGATGCCAGCGGGAAAGCCGACAACCAGAAAGCGACCCTCCCAGGCAATAGAACGTACCGCCGGTTCGGAATAATCGCCGCCGACGGTGTCATAGATGATGTTGTAACCATTGGGGCCAGCTGCGGCCTTAAACATTTCCGCGACCGCTTTGGATTGGTCTTTGTCGAACGGTTGATAGGGATAAACGACGGCTTCGTCAGCGCCTGCTTTGCGTGCAACGTCGGCTTTGGCTTCGCTTGACACGCCAGCAACAACCCGTCCACCATAGGCTTTGGCGAGCTCAATAGCGGAAATCCCGATGCCTCCTGCGCCGCCGAGGACAAGGACATTGTCCCCCGCCTTCATATGCCCGCGATCTTTCAACGCATGGATGCTGGTGCCGTATGTCATCAGCAACGACGCGCCTTCCTCAAACGGCATGCTGTTGGGCATTTTGTACAGGTTATGCGTCGAAAGTGCGATCCGTTCGACCAAGCCACCACTGCCGCAACCTGCCAGCACACGGTCGCCGACGGCAAAGTCGGTGACGCCTTCGCCGACCGATTCGATCACGCCCGCAATCTCGCCGCCGGGGGCAAAGGGACGCGGTGGTCGCACCTGATAGCGGTCCTCGATAATTAACGTATCGGGAAAGTTAATCGCACATGCCTTTACGGCAACCACCACCTGCCCTGCGCCAGCGACGGGTTCTGGCAACTCGCCCAGCACCAAAGTTTCGGGGCCGCCGGTGGCAGTGGATAACAGGGCTTTCATAATCAATCTCCTCACTGGCACGTCACCCTGAACTTGTTTCAGGGTCCATCGCGCCGCGACACGCTTTGCTCTATGCTTAGAAATGGATGCTGAAACAAGTTCAGCATCACGAAGCAGGTTATGCGACAGTTGGCGCGAGCCAAGGCTTCTCTGTCGCCAGCCTGTTTTCATACACCGAAATATCATCGCTACTTGCCAGCGTCAGCCCGATTTCATCAAGCCCTTGCAGCAAGCAATGTTTGCGGAACGGGTCGATCTCGAACACAAAACGATCCTGAAACGGCGTGGTGACAGTCTGGTTCTCCAAATCGATATGGATCGGGTCGGTTTTGGCAACCTCCATCAACCGATCAATCGCCTCTTGCGGCAACACCACCGTCAACAACCCGTTCTTAAACGCATTGCCCGAAAATATGTCAGAAAATGACGGCGCAATCACCGCCTTTATCCCCATATCATCCAGCGCCCATGCGGCATGTTCACGGGAAGACCCGCATCCAAAATTGTCCCCTGCAATCAAGATCGGCGAACCCGCATAGGCTGCACTGTCGAACAGATTGTCGGGATCAGCACGAATAGTCTCAAACGCCCCTTGGCCAAGGCCAGAGCGGCTGATGGTTTTCAACCAAGCAGCGGGAATGATAACATCGGTATCGACGTTTTTTAGGCCAAACGGATAGGCTTTACCTTGTATGGTGTTGACGGGGTTCATGCGACCAACTCCCGCACATCGCACAACCGACCCGTCACCGCCGCCGCTGCTGCCATTGCGGGACTCACCAAATGCGTCCTCGCGCCTGGCCCTTGTCGCCCCACAAAGTTGCGGTTGCTGGTAGACGCACATCGCTCTCCCGCTGGCACTTTGTCAGGGTTCATGCCCAGGCACGCCGAACAACCCGGTTCGCGCCATTCCAAACCTGCGTCGATAAACACCTTGTCCAACCCTTCGGCTTCGGCTTGCGCTTTTACCAATCCGCTGCCGGGGACGACGATGGCCCATTTGACGTTGGCGGCTTTGTGGCGACCTTTCAAAACGGCGGCAGCGGCGCGTAGGTCTTCGATGCGGCTGTTGGTGCAGCTGCCGATGAAGATGTTCTGCACCTCAACCTCAACCATCGGCGTGCCCGGCGTCAGGCCCATATAGGCAAGCGATTTCGCCGCTGCTTCTTGCTTTGATGGGTCGGCGAAACTCATAGGGTCAGGGACAATGCCAGTGATCGGCAGGACGTCTTCGGGGCTGGTGCCCCACGTCACGGTCGGCGCGATGTCGGCGGCGTCGATGACGACAACCTTGTCATAGGCCGCGCCAGCATCGGTGCCCAGCGTGCGCCAATAGGTAACTGCCGCATCCCAATCCGCGCCTTTGGGGGCCATCGGGCGGCCCTTTAGATAGGCGAATGTCTTTTCATCGGGCGCACACAACCCTGCGCGCGCACCATGCTCGATCGCCATATTGCTGACTGTCAGACGGCCCTCAACGGATAGTGCGCGAATCGCGCTGCCGGTATATTCGATGACATAGCCGGTCCCGCCCGCTGCGCCCAATACGCCGGTGATGTGCAGCACAATGTCTTTTGCCGTCACGCCGGGGCCGATGTCGCCATCAACGCGGACCTCCATCGATTTGGAGCGGGACAGTTGCAGCGTTTGCGTGGCCAGCACATGCTCTACCTCGCTGGTGCCGATGCCGAATGCCAGCGCACCAAGCCCGCCATGGCAGGCGGTATGGCTGTCGCCGCAAACGATGGTTGTGCCGGGTAGCGAGAAACCCTGTTCTGGCCCGACGACATGGACGATGCCCTGTTCGCGGTCAGTCGCGCCGATATAGCGGATGCCGAATGCGGGGGCGTTTGCCTCCAAAGCCGCCAATTGCGTGGCGCTTTCAGGGTCAGCGATGGGGATGCGGTTGCCGAGAGCGTCTTTGCGCGCGGTGGTTGGCAGATTATGGTCAGGAACAGCCAATGTCAGGTCGGGCCTACGCACAGTCCGTCCAGCATTGCGCAACCCCTCAAACGCTTGCGGGCTAGTTACCTCATGGACCAGATGCCGGTCGATAAAGATCAGGCAAGTGCCGTCATTTCGGGCCGAGACGACATGCGCGTCCCAGATTTTTTGGTAGAGTGTGCGGGGCTGATTCATAGCTTCCAATTTCAATCCATCGTCACCCCCGCGAAGGCGGAGGTCCATCACCGACTCTGTCAATTTAGAGGGCAAGTGACGGATTCCCGCCTACGCGGGAATGACGATTTAAGGCAAGAAAGGATATTTTGGGCGCGTTGTGGCTTTTGTAACAATCGGTCCCTATATACAGCCTACCATGACAACACTCTCCCACCTGTTCGCAGTGAAAATTCTGCCCGAAGACATCGACTTTATGGGGCATGTGAACAATTCGCGTTACCTGAATTGGGTGCAAGAAGCGGTGTTGGAGCATTGGCGCAACCTCGCCCCGCCCGACGCTGTCGCGGCGCGCGCTTGGGTCGCGTTAAAGCACGAAATTACCTATCGGAAACCCGCATTCCTTGAGGATGATGTCGTTGCCAATGTGGTTCTGGAAAAAATCCACGGTGCGCGCGCATTTTACGATACCGTGATCAAACGCGGCGAAGAAGTGCTGGCCGAGGTGAAATCCAGCTGGTGCTGCATCGACGTTGACACGCTACGCCCCGCACGCATCAGTGCAGATGTTTCAGCGTATTTCTTTCCGAAAACGGATTGAGTAGCTATATTCGCCCGATGCCGTTGCTTGCAATAATCCTGATCGTTCTCACCACCTTCATCGCGATGGAGTTTGTCGCGTGGGGCAGCCACAAATATATTATGCATGGCTGGGGCTGGGGGTGGCACCGCGACCATCACGAACCGCATGATAACGCGCTGGAAAAGAACGACCTTTACGGTATTGTCGGCGCGGCGACGAGCATTTCGATGTTCGCTATCGGCAGCCCGCTGGTCCTGGGCGCGAATGCTTCGGAGCCGGCGACTTGGGTTGGACTTGGCGTGTTGTTTTACGGGATTGTTTATACGCTGATCCACGATGGACTTGTTCACCAACGCTTTTTCCGATGGGTGCCAAAAAAGGGTTATGCTAAGCGGCTGGTGCAGGCGCACAAGCTGCATCACGCGACTGTCGGCAAAGAGGGTGGCGTTAGCTTCGGCTTCGTTTTTGCGCGCGATCCGGCGACGTTGAAGCAGGAATTGAAAGTGCAACGTGCGGCTGGCGTTGCGGTTGTTCGAGAGGCTGCGCTTTAACCTTCGGGCCTGGTCCAAAGCCAACTTAAACACACTACTGCAATCACCGGCGGGACGTAAACCCAGGGTGCAGCCAGCGTCAAATACCCAAAAATCATGCTAGCGGAAAACGCAAACGTCGCCGCCACTTTACCGCGTCTGCTGACAGCGCCCTTTTCGCGCCACGTGCGAATCGGCGGGCCGTAAACCGGATGGTTCATAATCCGCGCCTCTAGTGCCGGATCGCTGCGCGCAAAGCAGAATGCGGCGAGGATCAGGAACGGCACCGTTGGCACGATTGGCAGGAATATCCCGATCACGCCCAAGGCAGTGGAGGCAATGCCGCCGGTCAGGTAAAGGCGTCGTTTCAGCATAATTGAATAGTCGCGACTACGGCTTAATCGCTGTCAAGCGCCGCTGAATGAAGCTCTCGATAGCAGAATCGACTGAGGCCCTTTCCTCTAACAGAGCATGGCCTGCGTTTGGAATGGCGACATATTCCGCGTTCAATGCGACTTTGTAGGCATCAGCGCTCTTTACGGGTATAAAATCACAATCGCCGCGAAGGATTAAGCTGGGGACTTTGGGTAATGCCGTCCAATCGGGCTTCACTTTTTTCAGTTCAGCCTGCAAAATCCTGTTAACGAACAGATTGCTGCCGCCTGGCAATTTGGGCAGAGCAACTTTACTGGACTTACACGTCATTGCGTCCAGCAGTTCGCTTTCGGTTACTGCATCAAGCAATTTTCCGGTTTCCGCTTGCGAAAAAGCGCCTTCAGCTTTGCTACCCTCTTTGTCGATCCGCGCGGTGGCTTTTTCAAGCTCTTTGCCAATATTGACGCCGTTCCTTTTGGTGCGGGAATAATCGCGTTTCGCATTAAGGCCGGGGAAAATTCCGGGTGATGTCAGGATCAATGCCGCGACGTTATCGGGATATTGGCGCGCATAAAGCACTGCCAGATTGGCACCAAAGCTGTTGCCCCACAGAACCACTTTATCCAACCCGCGTGATGCACGTAGCGCCTCCAAGTCGCCGACTGCCCGTGCAAGGCTGTATTCACTCGCTTTCAATTTCGCCGATTGCCCGCCACCTGCTTGATCAAAAAATAGCGTTGCATAGCCTGCTTTGCGAAATACTTCGGCTTCATCAAAGCGGCGGTCTTCGGTGTAAAGGCCGGGCCCGCCGTGTAAGAAAATGACAGTCCCGTTGCTCTGCGCAGTTTCTGCGTCCATCTGCCATATGGCCAATGTTGAGCCGGTTGGCAAAAACAGCATCTCTGTTGTGGGCCGTGCCTGCACACCGGCGGAGACAGTGCTCGATAAAGCAAGCGCCAACAGCGTCATTGTTGAACGAAACCGGTTCATGCCTGATGGATTGCCTTTGTGACGTAATAGCTTTCGAGACCTTCTGGCCCGCCTTCGCTGCCGAACCCTGAATCCTTGACGCCGCCGAACGGCATGTCGGGCATTGATATCGCGGCGGTGTTAATGCCGACCATCCCTGCCTCGATCAGGTCGCCCGCCATGTTCGCTGTTCGCCCATTTTCGGTGTGAACATAGGCGGCAAGGCCAAAGGGCAAGCGGTTGGCGTTTTCGATGGCGTCTTCGAACGATGTGAACGGGCGGATCAGCGCGACTGGACCAAATGGTTCTTGGTTCATAATGTCAGCTTCCATCGGCACATCGGACAACACGGTGGGGCGATAGAAAAAGCCGTCGCCGTTGCCGGCACTGCCACCTGAACCAACGCGCGCGCCTTTGGCGATGGCATCCTCAACTAATGCGCCAATGGCAGACGGACGGCGCGGGTTCGCCAGCGGCCCCATGATGTTGGCTGCGTCCATGCCGTTGCCGACAGTAATCTTAGCGGTGCGTTCGCTAAAGCCTGCGACAAACCGGTCGTAGATCGCGTCCTGCACATAAAAGCGTGTGGGCGAGATGCAGACTTGGCCTGCATTGCGGAACTTTTGCGTGACAACAATATCCAGCGTTTTTTCAAGGTTACAGTCGTCAAAGATCAATACTGGCGCGTGACCACCCAGCTCCATCGTGGTGCGTTTGAGGCCATCGGCGGCCAGCTTCATCAAATGGCGACCTACCGGAATTGATCCGGTAAAGCTCAATTTGCGGATGATGGGGGAGCCGAGTAGGCGGCGGCTGACTTCATCCGGCACACCGTAGACCAGCTGCGCAACGCCAGCGGGAATGCCCGCATCGGCCAGACAGCGCATAATCGCGCTGGTCGAACCAGGGGTTTCTTCGGCAGGCTTTGCGATCACCGAGCAACCAGTGGCAAGCGCGGCGGCTATTTTTTTAGACATCAACGACACCGGAAAATTCCACGGGGTCAGCGATGCGACCGGGCCGATGGGTTGTTTCAGCACCAGCGCGCGTTGACCAGCGGGCCGGATCGCGACGCGACCATAGCTGCGTTTTGCTTCCTCTGCGCAATATTCAAACACGCCAGCGCAGGACAAGGTTTCGGTGCGCGATTCGGCCAAAGGCTTGCCTTGTTCCAGTGTCAGCAAGACGGCAATCTGTTCTGCCCGTTCGCGGATCAGAGCAGCGGCTTTATGCAGCACAGCGGCGCGCGCATTGACGTCGGTTGCGCGCCATAATGCAAAGCCTTTGGCCGATGCGTCCAAAGCTTCATCCAAATCAGCAGGCGTCGCCAGTGGCAGTTCGGCGATCACAGCGCCGGTGGCGGGATTGACGACCTGATGCACATCGCGGCCTTCGCCGCTGCGCCATGTGCCGTTGATGTAAAGCGCGAGGTTGGCGTCGTATGTCGTCGTCATGGGAAGCTTTCCGAATGTGGTGTATTCCGCCCTATCTAGGCGTGCACGCGCCGTTTTGAAAGGCGCACCAGCGCAAATACCGGAATACCGGCGATTAATAAAACAAGCCCCCATGCAAGCGGTTCCAGCCCTGCGCCATAAATCGTCCACAGCGCATAGATGGCTGCAAGCGCCATAATCAGCGGGAAAGCAGCGTTGGTGTTCAGCGTACCTTTGCGCCACAACGAAAACGCCGCCGCTGTGCTGCCCAGATACATCACAAGGACGATGGACGTGGTCAGGATGATGAGGAATTCAAACATCGATTGCATCGACCGACTGCTGTTCATCAGGATGACGACCGTTAGCAATGCCGTTGTAAACAAATGCGCATTGCGCGGTGTGCCGTTGGGCGCGGCTTTGGCAAGGAATGCGGGGAACAGTCCGTCACGCGCCATCGCGGCGGGCAGTTCGGCCTGACACAGCACCCAGCCGTTTAAGGCGCCCAGCGCGCTAATCGCAGCAAAAGCGGCAATGACGAGGCCAGCGTTGCTGTTGCCGCCATAAGTTTCAACAAAGTCGGCAAACGGCGCAGGTGAGACAGCGGTGAGCGCAGCTGGCAGCATCAGCACCACAGCCGAAACAACGACGATATAGAGCAACCCAGCTCCGCCTGTGCCAAGCAATGTCGCCCGCGCTATCGTGCGTTCGGGGTCAGTCACCTTGTCCGCTGGAACGGTTGCGGTCTCAAGCCCGAGCATCGCCCATAGGGTCAAAATCGTTGCAGTTGATATCGCCGACACGCTAATCTCGCTGGCGACAAAGGGCCGGACAGTCGCCGCACCGCTACCTGCCAGCACCCACGCGGCAAGACCAATCACCGCCACCAAAGGCAGCAATTTGATAATCGTCCACACCAGCTGTACTTGTCCGGCAAGCTTTGTCCCCATGATATTGATCAGCGTAAAAAACCACACAATGGCGACAGTAATCGCCGCCGATGTGCCGGTTTCACCAACCGCTGGAAAAATCCGGCTGAGCGCGCTGACTGCGCCGGTCGCAATCGCTGCGTTGCCGACCCACATCGATATCCAATACGCCCAGGCAATCGCAAAGCCCGCGCCATCGCCAAAGGCGGCGCGGGTATAGGCATAAGGGCCACCCGCCTTTGGCACTGCGCGTGATAATTGCGCAAAAACGGTGGCGATGCACATTGCCCCTGCAACGGTGATCAGCCAGCCAAAGACCGAGTTCCAGCCAAGCGGCGCAAGGCTAGCAGGCAACAGGAACACGCCCGACCCGATCATGCTTCCCATCACCAAAGCCAGCGCCATCCAAAGGCCCATCGGGCGTTTCGCATCGTCGCGATTGTCGGGCTGGCTTGCGATCATTGCTTGACGTCGCACATGGCCATCCGCATCGTCAATCTAATATGTAGGAGAGATAGTGTGGCAGATTTTGAACTTGTAACCGATGGCTTGCGCTTTCCCGAAGGGCCAGTGGTGATGCCCGATGGCAGCATCATCCTGACCGAGATTGAGCAGGGGCGGATAACTCGAGTGCTGCCTGATGGCTCCAAACATACTGTGGCAACACCCGGCGGCGGGCCAAATGGTCTGGCGATTGGCCCCGATGGGAAGCTGTATTGCTGCAACAATGGCGGTTTTGCATATGTCGAAAGCGGCGGCTATCTCGCCCCGCACGGCATCGCGGCGGACTATTCGGGCGGGCGTATTGAACGCATTGATATAGAGACCGGCGCTGTCGATGTGCTTTATAAATCGGGCGATTTCGGCTGTGTGTTGCGCGGGCCGAATGACATTGTGTTCGACGAACAGGGCGGCTTCTGGTTCACCGACCACGGAAAGCAAGATTTCACATCGCGCTGCCACGACATTGTCGGCATATTTTACGGCAAAACCGATGGCAGCTTTTTGGAGGAAGTTATCTTCCCCAGCTATAACCCCAATGGTGTCGGCCTGTCGCCGGATGGCAAAACATTATATGCCGCCGAAACCTATACCTGCCGCTTGACCGCGTTCAACATTATCGCGCCCGGAAAAGTCGATGACGCCGCAGGACCCGGTGGCCCCGGCATCCCCGTCTATCGCCCCGCAGGCTATAAATTCTTTGACAGCTTAGCGGTCGAGGCTGGCGGCAACATCTGCGTTGCCACTATCGGCGAATGCGGCATCAGTGTGATTTCACCGGCAGGCAAGCTAGTCGAATTTGTGGCGACCGACGATGTATTCACCACCAACATCGCCTTTGGTGGCGCAGACATGATGGACGCCTATCTGACATTGTCGGGCAGCGGGCGCTTGGTGAAGACGCGCTGGAATCGGCCGGGTTTGAAGCTGTATAATCAGGAGATCGGATGATGACTGCTTGGGCGATTGATATCGACCGCGACGATGTGACCAAAGCGGAATTGGTGACAGCAGATACCTCGGTCAGCCACGGCGAAATTTTGGTGCAGATCGACAGCTACGCAATGACAGCGAATAATGTGACCTATGCGGTGTTTGGTAAGCCGTCGGGGCTGTTCGGCAATGACGCAAATGGTCAGGGGCAGGGCTATTGGGATTTCTTTGCCGAAAGCAACGAGCCGGGGCGATTACCGGTCTGGGGTTTTGCCACTGTGTTGGTCAGCGATATCGAAGGTGTTGCACCGGGCGACAGTTTTTACGGATACTATCCGATGGCGAGCCATGCGGTTTTGGTTCCAGGCAATATCACGCCCGGCGGCTTTACCGACGTGACGCCGCGCCGCACGACATTGCCGCCAATCTATAACCAGTATCAACGGATCGAGGCGTTGGGCGATTATCGCGCCGAGCATCATAATTATTGGCCAGTATTTCGCCCGCTGTTCCTCACCGGCTGGTTGATTGCCGACCAGTTTGAAGACGAGGGCGATTACGGCGCAACACAGGTTTTGATCGCCAGCGCATCAAGCAAAACCGCAATTGGCCTGGGCTATTCGATGAAGCAACGTGCCAAGAATGAACAGGGTCGCGGACCTCGGACCATAGGACTGACCAGCGCGGCGAATGCAGAGGCGCTGGCCGCGCTCGACATCTATGACTGCGTTGTGGCTTATGACGATATTTCCACGCTGATCGATCCCGATTTGCCATCGGCCTTAGTCGATATGGCGGGCAATAATGCTGTGACCAGCGCGGTGCACGCGCATCTGGGCGATCAACTCAAATACTCCATGATTGTCGGCAAATCGCACTGGGATTCAGCGCCTGATATGGCAGTTATACCAGGGCCTGAACGCCAAGGATTTTTCGCACCTGCGCGCAGCCAAAAACGGCTTGCGGATTGGGGTGGCAAAGGTTTTGCCACACGCATGGCCGCCGCTTGGCTGAGCTTTATGGAAGTCGCGCCGGGGATTGCAGTCATAGACAAGCGCGGAGGCGGCGACGCTGCGTTGGAGGCCTATCACGAGGTGCTCGATGGCCGCGCTGATCCAAAGGTCGGGATTGTCATTACTCCATGATCTACACCCATGTGATTTTCGATTTCGGCGGAGTGATTACCGCTTCGCCGTTTGAAGCGTTTAACCGGATGGAGGCGGAGCGGGGTTTGCCGCATGATTTCGTCCGCCGCGTCAATTCCGCAAATCCCGACGACAATGCTTGGGCAAAGTTTGAACGTGCAGAGATTGATGCGGATGGATTTGATGCGGCCTTTGCCGCCGAGGCAGAGGCGTTGGGCCATGCTTTGGACGGCGCATCGGTGATTGCCTGCCTTGCAGGCGATATCCGGCCTTATATGGTGACTGCGCTCGAACGGTTGAAAGAGGCGGGTTTTGGCATTGGCTGCATCACCAACAACGTCAAGGCTGGGCGCGGCACTGCGATGGCGCGCAATGCGGAAAAGGCTGCGCAAGTCGAAGCGATCATGGCGCGTTTTGACCATGTGATCGAAAGTTCAAAAGCTGGAGTTCGCAAACCCGATCCGCGGATTTATCAAATGATGTGCGATCTGTTCGCGGTCGAACCGGCTGCGTGCATTTATCTCGATGATCTCGGTATCAATTGTAAGCCAGCGGCGGGCCTTGGCATGCACGCGATGAAGGTGATGGATGGCGAAAAGGCGTTGGCAGATCTGGAAGCGGTTTTAGCTATGCCGTTACGGTAACCCCAATCTTGCGGGGCGCGTCAAGAGCAGCTAGGCCGAACACAGTCTCTCCCAATGTCCGAAAGGGCCGCCTGACATGAAAAAACTATATCCCGATGCCAAGTCAGCACTCGATGGCTTGTTGAAAAACGACCTGTTGATTGCATCCGGTGGCTTTGGTCTGTGCGGCCTGCCTGATCGGCTGCTTGACGCCATCGTGACAAGCGGCGTTACCGGCCTCACCTTTGCCTCGAACAACGCGGGCATCGACAATGAAGGCATCGGTAAGCTGTTGCGGACACGGCAGGTCAAAAAAATGATCTCGTCTTATGTCGGCGAGAATAAAGAGTTTGAGCGGCAATATCTGTCCGGCGAGTTGGAGGTTGAGTTTTGCCCGCAAGGGACTTTGGCGGAACGGATGCGCGCTGGCGGTGCCGGCATTCCCGGTTTTTACACCAAAACCGGCGTGGGTACGTTGGTTGCAGAAGGCAAGGAAACCAAGGAGTTTAACGGAGAGGAATTCATCCTCGAACGCGGAATTTTCGCCGACCTTGCCATAGTTAAGGCATGGAAGGCCGACGAAAGCGGCAATGTCATTTTCCGCAAAACCGCGCGCAACTTTAACCAGCCAGCGGCGACTTGTGGCAAAATCTGCGTGGTTGAGGTTGAGGAAATCGTCCCCGTCGGCAGCCTTGATCCAGACAGCATCCATTTGCCCGGCGTATATGTGCAGCGGATGATCATCGGCGCGCCCTATGACAAGAAAATCGAGTTCCGCACAGTTCGGGAGCGGGAAGTAGCGTGATGCTTTCGGCGAGCCTGGCGCTACTTCTACAACTTAGCGTGGTCGGTGCACCTGCACCGGTGACCGACGAGGCGTTGGCTGTCTTTGCGCGAAATGAATCGCCACTCGGCTTTTGGCTTGCTGAAACGATTACCAGCGATCCTGCAATGCACGCGGAGATGAGACGCGTCGGTTTTGCAACTGCTTGCAACGTTTTGGCGGAGAGCCGGAATTCGGTCGCGATGCGCTATCGTGAACGTCTTGTGCCGGCGACTGTAAAAAGCGTCAGAGATACGGTGCCAGCTGATCGGCTTGAAGAGATGAAAATCTTGTCTTTTTTGGTCGGGCCGATGCAAATTTACAAAGCGCGCATCCTCGATCAGGTTCGCGTCGACGGTGCAGCAGTCGTTTCTGATGCAGAAGCGGAAATGCGATCTGCATTTTTGTCTCGAACCGCTGTGATCGATTCGATCGTCGGCGACGAAGCGAATATAATTATGCCAAAGCCGGACATAGCAACGGCGCTGCAGATTGATGGCGAATATGATCTCGACAATCCCAACCAGATCATGCTCGCGTGCGCCGAACAACATATTGGTGCTGACCAACGCCCTGTTATCACGACAAGCCCCTGATATGCGGGTTCACCGTAACTTGATTGTGAGTGTTGTTGCCGCGTTGGCTCTGCAGGGCTGTGTGGCGGTGCTGCTGCCGATTGCAGCGGCCGGTGTGATCGGCAAAAACGAAGTCGATAAAGCGCGGGCGCGAACGCGGGCAGCGGAGGAGAGCTTTAATCCGGAGTTGCAGCCGGAGGTGTTTGTGGGGGAAGCGCCAACGGCGGTTGTCGCAACCTTACTGCCTGAACCGACCAGTAAGGAAACCGACGCCCCCGGCATGATGAGCCCGCTCGACCGGCTAGCGGCATCCAACATTTCCAATGCCTATTTGCCCTTCGTGCGCCATGCGCTTGGAGAGGCTGCCAAACGCGAGCGCGGGGAAGCGGCGCGGTCGGCAATACTGGTGGAGCGCGTTTCGCTTTCGCAACCACAAACGATCAGCTGCGATGCAAAGCCGATGGCGGCCTTAATCGACCTTGATGTCGCCCCTGGCACGCCAGCGGAAATGGACATTGAACGGCAAAACGGTTTTGCAGAATTGCTGGAGACGTTGCGCGAATCCGGCATCCGCATCGTGTGGTTGGCCGGGACAGACGAACGCCAGCTACAGCCGATACTTGACCTGTTGCGCGAAGGCGAGGAACCGGTGCTGCGTGTTGGCGACTTGATGCTCGTCGGCTTGCCCGGCAGCTATCGCAAACAAGAACGCCGCTGGACACTGGCGCAAAGCCATTGCGTAGTTGCCATTGCGGGCGACCGCAAAGGCGATTTTGACGAGTTGTATGATTATCTGCGCGACCCAAGCTACGCCATCCGGCTGGAGACCTTCACCGGTCGCGGCTGGTTCGAACTCCCCCACCCCGTCGCCGCGATTGATAGCGAGCGGCTAGAGATACCTTTAGAAACGAGCGTTGAACAATGACCGACACAGAGGCGCGTGCAATTTTTGTCCATGGCTTAGAAATCCTGGACAAATCCTATGAGGTGGCAAGACTTTGGGTTGAAGATGGCGGCCCGGCGACGTGTATTATACAGCCCGAACGGCTCGAATCTCCGGAGATGTTTGGTCTGTTGATGGTTGATACTATTCGCCACGCAGCGGTCGCTTTCAGTCAATGTTATGGCATCACCGAAGTCGATGCTCTTGCGAGAATCTGGTCAGGGGTAAATGCAGAACGCGACTTTGAGACATCACCGATCGAAACCTTACAGGATTACCGAAAGCACAATTCATGACTGTTCTTGATACTGAAAATAAAGGCTGGACCCGCGACGAAATGGCTACCCGCGCCGCACTGGAACTACGCGACGGCTATTATGTGAACCTTGGCATCGGCATCCCGACCTTAGTTGCCAACCATATTCCGGCGGGCGTTGAGGTGACGTTACAATCCGAAAACGGGATGCTGGGCATCGGGCCGTTTCCATTTGCAGGCGAAGAAGACCCCGACCTGATCAACGCGGGTAAGCAAACGATCAGCGAGCTGCCGCAATCCGCCTATTTCGATAGCGCCGCGTCGTTCGCCATGATCCGCGGCGGGCATATCGACCTGACAGTGCTCGGGGCGATGGAAGTCGCCGAAAATGGCGACATCGCCAATTGGATGATCCCTGGCAAAATGATCAAAGGCATGGGCGGCGCGATGGATTTGGTCGCGGGCGTCAAAAAGATTATCGTGGTGATGGAGCATAATGCCAAAGACGGCAGCCCCAAATTCATCCCCGCCTGCACTTTGCCACTGACCGGCAAAAACGTGGTCGATATGATTATCACCGACCTTGCGGTGTTCCAGCGCCCCAACCATGCGTCGCTGTTCACGCTGATCGAAATGGCGCCGGGCGTGAGCGCTGAGGAAGTCGCAGCAAAGACAACGGCACATTACGAGGCGTTAGCTTAGTTCAAAACATGCAGCGCAAAACACTAACATTGCTCGTGATAGCGGCGCTTGTCTTAGTCGCATATTATGGTGTGCGTACTTTCGGCGGTGGTGAACAGCCCGCAGTCAAAGCTGTCTTGGTACCACAGGTTTCGAACAACCTGCCTGACACCCCCGACGAATGGCGCGGGCGGATTGACTATCGCGCGCTTGATCTGCAGTTGATGCGGCTCAGCTTGCGTCCCGAAATGGCAGGGCTTGCGGTCGCTGTTATCGAGGATGGCAAAGTGAGTTTTGTCCGCAGTTATGGCGTGGCTGACCGGAACACTCGTGTTCCTGTGACGTCGGGAACGGTCTTTCGCTGGGCCTCGGTATCCAAAACCGTGACGGGAATATTGGCGGCGAAGCTGTCCGAGGAAAAAGCGCTCGATTTGCAGCGGCCAGTTGCCAATTGGCAAACCTCGCTGCATTTACCGGGGGATGCGGAAAAACAGGTGACGCTCGTACAGCTTCTGTCGCACCAAACCGGCCTGACCAAAAACGCCTATGATGAAAAGCTTGAGGACGGCGAACGCCCAGATGTGCTGCGTGCAGGCCTTGCCGCGGCGCCCTTGCAATGCGAACCCGGCAGTTGCCACACATATCAGAACATCGCATTTGACGCAGCCAGCGAAATTTTGGGCGAGGCAGGGCAGATGCCCTTTGCCGATGCGGTTCAACGGCGTTTTTTCCAGCCGTTAGGTATGGCAAGCGCAACATATGGAATGAATGGCCTGACGCAGGCAAAGGATTGGGCGCGGCCACATCGGAACGCTGAAATCCGCACGTTGAAAGAAGCCTATTGGCGGGTTCCTGCAGCTGCCGGGGTAAACAGCAACATCGTCGATTTTGCGCGGTGGATGCAGGCATCGGTGGGCGAACGCCCCGATGTGCTGGCTGCCGATGTGTTGCAAATTGCGCAAGCCCCGCGCGTTGGTACGCAGCGGCTTTATAGCGGCGCACTGGCGCAAGCGATCACTGATTCCAAATATGGCCTTGGCTGGCGAAGCTTCACTTATGCCGGACACCGGCTTGTTGGACATTCGGGCGCTGTCGATGGATATCGCGCAACAATGATCTTTGAACCGGCAACCAAAACCGGCGTAGTCGCGATGTGGAATAGCAATTGGGGCGTGCCGTTTCGTATTCCGTTCGCGGTGCTCGATAGCTATCACAATCGCGCCGATTCAAACTGGTTTGACCTTAGCGGAATTCCTTTGCCATCCACCGACACGTTATAAGGTAGCGACGATGACCTACACTTTGATTACCGCGAACCGGAATTATAGCAGCTGGAGCTTGCGACCTTGGTTGCTGATGAAAGGTTTAGGGCTACAATTTGAAGATCGGCTAGAGCCTTTTACGCGCCCACAAAACTACGACGAATTCCGCACTTTTTCGCCGACCGGTCAGGTGCCAGTGTTGCTGCATGCCGAAGGCACTGTGACCCGCACCATTTATGACTCAATGGGGATCACGCTCTATCTGGCCGACCGGCATAAGGGTGTCTGGCCGGCGGACCCCGCTGCGCGTGCATGGGCGCAATGCGCAGCCAGTGAGATGCACAGCGGTTTTTCGGCTCTCCGCAATGATTGCACGATGAATGTCGGCGTGCGTGTGAAGCCTAAGCCCATGTCCGACGCGCTGAAAGCGAACGTCGCGCGCCTTCGCGAATTATGGGAAGAGGGGCGGTCGAGTTTCGGCGGACCGTTTCTTGCCGGAGCAGATTTCAGCGCAGTCGATGCGTTTTTCGCGCCGGTGGCCTATCGGGTGCGGACGTACGGGCTGGATGTGGGGGCAGGCCGATCATGGATCGATCATATCCTCGCCCATCCCGCAATGCTTCGATGGGAGGCCGAAGCTCTTAAAGAAAACTGGCGCGAGCTTGGCCACGAGGACGAGCTACGCAGTTGCGGCGAGGTCACCGCGGACTATCGGCAGAGCGTTATTTAAGCCGCCTTCATTCGGGCTGTACTGATGTCAACTTGAACGAACTGCGGCTTGCTGTGCGCAGCGCCTGCATCAACCAACATGGGATATTTCCCGGGCGGCAGCGCAGAAAGCGGCATCCCGGCAGCTGCCAACGCATAAGGAGACACACGGTGCCGCGTGCATAAAGTGCCAGAACCATCGGCAACAAGCGGAGTTTCAAATTCCACACCAATCATCGAATCGTCCGACCGGATGACGGTAGATATCACCAATTGCCCCGCGCCCAGATCAAGAACCAATGCTGTCCCCAACGGCACGCCAACCAGTCCTTCAATACCGGCACCGGTAATCGAAAGGTCACGCATCAAGCCGTCGTAACGATGATCGTCATGGATCACGCCGATGCGGCGGAACACTTTGCGACGCTCGGATCGGAATTTGTCCGGCCCGGACGGCTCGATCCGGAAATCACCGCTGGCAATACGGCCTAAGATGGCTTCTTGTCGCAGCGCTTTTGAATAAATCCAGCCTTGAATATACATGGCCCCTTTGGATTTCACCAATTCCAGCTGGTCAAACGCTTCGACGCCTTCGACTGTGGTCTCCATACCCAATGCGTTGGAAAGGCCGATAATCGCAGCGATAATTTTGGCGCTATTTTGGTCCTTTTGCGTGCAGCTGTCGACAAAGCTACGGTCGACTTTGATTTTGTCAAACGGCGCCGCACGCAAATAGCTTAGCGAGGAATAACCGGTACCAAAATCATCAAGCGCCAGGCGGACACCCAGCTCCTTCAATGTTTTGAATGTCGCATCGCTTTGATCACTGTCGCCAAGGAACACACTTTCGGTCAGCTCCAGCTCTAGCCTTTCCGGATCAAGCCCCGACACAGTCAGAGCATTAGTGACAACGGACGGGAAATTGGGATTGGCGAATTGCAACGCAGACACGTTTACAGCGACGCGAACCGTCGCCGGCCACGCAAGTGCGTCGTTGCAGGCTTGTATTAACGCCCATTCGCCCAGCTGATTGATCAGGTTTGACTCTTCGGCCATCGGGATGAATGCCGCCGGACTGATATCGCCGCGTTCGGGATGTTCCCAACGCATCAGTGCTTCTAGCGCTACGACCATATTATCTGCGGTGCGGACAACAGGCTGATAATGCAGCTCCAACTGGTTATCGGTCAGCGCGTCGCGAAGATCCTCCATCAATACGCTGCGTTCTTCGGCCTCATCTTTCAAATCGACGGTGTAGAAACGGAACTGACCGCGCCCCCCATTCTTGGCTGCATACAGCGCAAGATCGGCACTGTGGGTAAGGTCGTCGCGTTCAAGCCCATCATATGGCGCAATCGCAATGCCAATGGACGCACCAATTATCGCGCGCTTATTATCGATCGGATACGGTTGCGACAGCAAATTGATAAGTTTCTCAACCAGCTCGCCCAATTGCCCGCGATCATCATAATCAGGCAACATGACCTGAAATTCGTCACCGCCTAAACGGCCGATTTCGCCTTTGTCGCCGATGACGCGCTCCATTCGGTCAGCTACCATTTTCAGCAACTGATCACCGGCCTGATGGCCCATTGAGTCATTAACCTGCTTAAAACGGTCAAGGTCAAGCATCAGCAAGGCGCAACTGCGGCTCGCCGATTTATATGCGGACAGCGTTGATTCCAGACGCTTTTCCATGCGGTGTCGGTTCGCAAGGCCAGTCAGCGAATCGAACTCGGCAAAGCGCGTATCTTCTAGCTTGCGCTGATATTCGGCGGTTATATCCTTTGCGCTACCGCGATAGCCCATGAAATTTTCGTTTTTGTCGAACTTTGGTTGACCGCTTAACGACCACCACATTTGTCGACCGGCATCGCCGACCAGCCGAACGGTCAGCGCGTTGATCTTTGCCTTGATGTTAAGCTTGAATTTGAACGGACGGTCCGATTGCGCGTCGGGCGCATCGGGATCAGTTTCGAATAATGTGGCCAGCGGTCGCCCAAGTAATTGGTCAAGCGGTACATTCAGCCTGTTGCCCGCACTTTCCGAAATGTAGATCAACCGACCTTCGGCATCGGTTGCCCACAGCCAGCCGATGGCGGCTTGTTCAAAATCGTCCAGTAGCTCCAACCGCCTTTTGGTGTCGGTAACACGGATTAGATCAGCCTGCCCGATCGCGCTTGCGCGGCCGGTGCTCTCCAATAATTTGCTGCCTAACCCGCCAAACAAACTGCTCATGACGCCCTCTTTGCTCAAACCTTATCCGGCGATTTACTATCGCAACCCGCAGAATAGCCCCAATGGGTTGATATTCTGATAAGAAGCGCCGTATTTTTGGGTTGTAGCAGCCGGATGGCGGAGCGTGATGACGGCTAGAAGCTGTTTTTGACGGCCTCTGCAAACATTGCGCCTTTATCCTCTGTAAAGCGCAAGAACAGGCTGGGTTCTATCAGCTCCAGCTCCATCAGCCGGAATACGCGGTCTGCGTCGCGGACCATATCGACGCGGGCATAGGTTGGTGTGCCGCAGCTCAGCAGCGTGTCTGTCGCAAACAATGCGGCTTCGGCCAGTACTTTGGCGTCGGCGGGGGCATCAATGGCGTGCTCCACGCCGCCAAATTGTTCCTGCACGCGGAAGTCGCCCGTGGCTGGATGTTTGGTGATCGCGTGGCTGTAGTGTCCGCCGAAATAAAAGAGCGAGTATTCGCCATCTTCAGCGATTGCTGGCAGAAAAGGCTGGATCAGCATCCGTTTCCCAACTGCCTCGGCAGGCAACGGATCAGATGGGCCGATCAGGTAAGTGCCGTCAGCACCGCCCGAGATTGGTGGCTTCACGACAAGGCGCTGGCATTCAAAAATCTCACGGGCGCTCGCCAGCGCGGTATCGTTTAGCGATTCGCGGATCAGGGTCGGGACTGTCGCGACGTTGGCGTTGGCCAGTTCGGCCAGATAGGCTTTATCGGTGTTCCAACGCAGCAGCCTGGCGGGGTTCGCAACAGGCAGGCTTTGGTCTTCCATCCGATCAAGCAATGCGAACCATGTGTGACAATCGCGATTATAGCCCCATGCGATCAGCGGCAGGATCAGATCAAAGCCGGACAAGTCACCGGGGTTGGTCCAGTCACGAAATGTGATGTCCTCGCCCAGCAATCGGCGATAGTCAGCGGCGGGGACGGACCAGTTTTCGTCATAATCGGGGGCGGGGGTTAGGATAGCTATTTTGGGCATGCGGTTATAAACTCGTCCGTCCGTCGGTTTGGTTCTTGGCTTCGCGCGTTTGCGTGAAACAAGTGGCGCTAGAGTGATCGATTGCAATTCTTTGGCGAACCTACTCCCCCGCCATTTTCAAAATCTCCGCCCATTCCTCTGGGCGAACTTTACCGACCGACAGCCGCGACAGGCGCACCAGGTCCATCTGCTCCAACTGCGGATTGGCTTTTACAGCTTTCAGCGGCACCGGGTTGGCCAGTTTCCGCACCGGCTTTACCTTTACTGCAACAAAGCGGCCTTTCTCGTCGGTCGTGTCCAAAAACGCCTCGGCGCTAACTTCAATGATGCCAACCACTTCTACGCCGATATTACTGTGATAAAAGAAAGCGAGGTCGCCGACCTTCATCGCTTTCAGGTTAAGTGCCGCACCGTGGTTGCGCACGCCGTCCCATGTGCCTTCTTCCTCGGCGACCAGATCGTCCCAGCCGTACACATCGGGCTCCGACTTCATCAGCCAAAATTGTTTTGCCACGAAATTCTCCATTTAAGTGCTGGAAACCCCTTAGCGCAGTGACTATCTGCCAGTCCATGACACAGATGCCCGACATTTCCCTTGGCCGTGATGACACCAACGCGATTGCGCAGGCGCTGGGTAGCAGTTTCCGCAATTACGGCTTTGCCAAGATTATCGATCACGGCATCGACCCGCAATTGACCAAAGAAGCATGGCGGCTTTCCAAGGTGTTGTTTGACCAACCAGTGGAGGCCAAGCAGCGCGGCTATGATGCAGCAATTGCCGGACAGCGCGGCTATACCCCGTTCAAGACAGAAATTGCCAAAGGTGCAGATCACCACGACCTGAAGGAATTTTGGCATGTCGGGCGGACGATGCCTGCGGGGCATCCTCTCGCGGTGTCGATGTTGCCCAACATCTGGCCCGACACGGTTCCCGGCTTCCGCGCAGTGTTTGAAGAGTTATATGCGGAATTCGACCGGGTGGGGGCAAGGCTGTTGTCCAACCTTGCGGTCTATCTGGGGCTGGAACCAGATTGGTTTGATAACAAGATAGATGTCGGCAATTCGGTTTTGCGCTTGCTGCATTATCCGCCGATTGCAGGCGACACCGATGGCTGCATCCGTGCCGGCGCGCATGAGGATATCAATCTCATTACGCTGCTGCTAGGCGCCGAAGAGGCCGGCCTGCAAATCTTGCGGCCCGACGGCAGCTGGATGGATGTGTCGCCACCCGAAGGCGGGATTGCGATCAATGTCGGCGACATGCTGCAACGGCTGTGTAACCATGCGCTGCCGTCAACAACGCACCGCGTGGTCAATCCGTCTGGAGAGCGTACCAAGTACAGCCGGTATTCAATGCCGTTCTTCCTGCATCTGAATTCGGACTATCCGATCTCGACACTGCCGCAGTGTATCAGCGCCGATAATCCGGATCGTAATCCTGTACCAATCCTCGCCGATGATTATCTGCGCGAACGATTGATCGAGATCGGGCTGCTTAAAGCGTAATTGGTTCTGGTGGCTTTCGGCGGATGACGAGGTTGATGACCTGCATAAAAGTCTGCCGCGCGCCGAACCACAATAACCCGCAATACATCGCCGCGCCAACGATGGTCAGCAACGCCAGATGCAGCGGCGCTGGCATATCGCGCCAGATCCACAAAACAAGGTACCGGTCGGCTAGCCATACTGCGGACGCCATAACAAACGCGGCCCCCAACCCCGGCAATACAGCTTGGAATAGACCGGCTAGTGTGAACCCAACGACGGGCTTGGCCTGATATATGGTGAACGCGAGTAACAGCGGAAACGCGATCAGCCAGCCCCAAGCCAGGCCCTGCACGCCATATTGAACCGCGAACATATAGGTTATCGACATAATTACAGCACCTGCGATGTTGTTACGCATTGTCAATTTTGGCATGCCAAGGCCGTTTAGCACCGGCTGGAATAGAAACTGCATCGCGGCAAACGGCATTGCGAGTGCAAGGATGGTAACCAGAGGAATCGATGCGATCCATTTTGGCCCCATGATCGTCTCGACAAATGGCCCTGCCGAAATCGCCATTCCGAAATACAGCGGAAATGCGACGAGCATGATAAGGCGTACTGCCGTCAGGAATGCAGATGACAATGCGGCTTTATCATGTTGAATGCGCGAATAAGCGGGGAAGGCGACTTCATTCAGCGGCGGAATGAACTTGGTCGCGAACAACTGTGTGATCATCAACGCCTCTGCATATAGGCCCAGGGTATGGCTATCGAGTGCGCGACCGGCGATGAAAATGTCTGACTGGCTTTGCACGATGAAGAAGCCATGCCCGATCAGCAGCGTGCCGCCAAAGCTGAAAATATAGCCAGCACCTTTGAAATCGAAGCTGGGCAAATACCGAAACCGCGTCGCGATCACCATGCCAATACCGCGGCTCCAGAACAATGCGATGGGCGCAAACACTAATGTCCAAACGCCATAACCGTTCATTGCCATATAAAGAGCTACGCCTGCACCTGCCAATGCAGAGACCAGATTAATGATGGCAGGCTTCTTAAAATCCAGATTACGCGTCATCAGCGCCTCGGGAAGAATCAGGAACGGGGTCGCTAAGAATATTAGCGCCTGCCAGCGGAGCATTTCACCAACGATAGGCTCGCGATAATAGGTTGCGGCGAGTGGGGCGACAATGAACACCTGAAGCGCAGCCAAGCCGGCATTCAACAGAATCAACATGCCAAACGCCTGCCTGATTCGGATTTCCTCTATGTTATCAGATTGAATCAGCGCGCTGACAAAGCCATAACCGTTCAGGAAGTTAAGGAAGACCAGCACAGCGGCTGACATCGCGAACAGGCCGTAGTCATTGGGATCAAGGATGCGCAGAACCGCGAGCGTCACGCCCCAGCTGATCACTTGCGCGACAATCTGTGTTCCGGAACGCCAGAAAACCGCGCTTCTCACGCGGTCTCCAAATTCGCTTGGGGCTTTATCTGCTGTCACGCCATCGTCCTGCATCAAACCGCCAATAGCGCCAAGACATTACTAAAGCTTGCAACAGCTTGTATCGGTATGGACAGCTTAAGTTGACAAGATTGTCGCTTAAATGGGGGTGCAGCTGTCCATCTTGTCAATTTAAGCGGCCGCCCCGCGCTCATCCATACTGCGCAGCGCGCTGCGCATGATCTGCATGTCCGGCCCGCCAGCCACCGTCACCCCGCCGCCGCGCAGCACGCGGACGGTGGTAACGCCATTCATCGCCCGCTCCATCGCATAATCAAACTGCCGCTGCCGCCCCATCTCAATCGCCACATCCCAGCTTTTGGCAAAACCCTCCGCCCCTTCTCGCTCGCGCAGATTATAGGCGGACTGCCTGCTGATCCCCACCGCCTTTGCCGCTTGCCCCACCGAACCCATGACATGCAGCGCCAATATAAATCGCTCCTGCTGCCCCGCCGTCCAGCCATTGCGGCGATGCCGGTCGAGCGGGACAGGGGTGAAGGCGAGGAGGTCGTGGTCGGGGAGACATTGGGCGGGTGGGGTTTGTGGGGATGAGTTAGCCATCCGGGCATTGGACCATAAAGGGGTGGTTGTAGGACAGTTGTTTTTTAGGCGGGGTTGGTGAGTGGTTTGTTGTGGAAAGTGGGCAACGTTATAATCGGAATCCCGTTTTTGGCGTCAACAACTTGGTAGGTAAGAACCCAAAGCAGACTGTCCGGAAACGACAACCTTGCTGCCATTGGCAGTTTGCGCGATGATGCCCGGATGAAAACAGTTTTTTACGCTATTGCGCTGGTCACTAGCGCAGGAATTTCGCAGGAGCAGGCCTCCGAACAAGAGTTGACCATGCGCGCAATTGAGTCGGCGGTTCAGCTCCCCGCCGGTGCGAAGCCGCTAGAAGAATACTCGCGCAACTATGCCTCGCGACCCGACGGCAAGGTAATTGGCGTTTATGTCCTTCCAATGCCGACAGAGGCGCAAGTGGGTGACGTTGGCTGCGAAGTCGTGGTCGAAAACTTCGATTCGCGACCATGCACGGACGCCGAAAAGGCAGAGATTGCAGGCCAAGAAAAAGCTACTGCGGACCTGTTCGGACAGGCTAATCAGACCCGCTGGTTCGACGATTACCGTGAGTTGCCAATGATACTCGACGGGGGGTGCGATCTGATTGAGATTACATTCGATCCACGGTCACACCTCATTCAAAGCGCGCAATGCAACGGGTAAGCCTGACGGCAGCAATCCACAACATTCCTGCCGTTCATCTGGGCTATCGGGTCACTGACACAGCACAGTCGTTTAGGGAAATAGACAACATATCCGACTGTGGTCATCATCCGACCATTGTCAGACTATCGGTATGCCTGCCGCTCGACACGGGCCTTGGCGTTTTGGCGAATGGGGTTGAGGTAGCCTAACCCCGCATCAAGTGCGGGGTGACGATGTTGGGGTACGGATAGAGTTTTCGTGCAAGGGCGTGAGTGCAAGCGTGCCGAGAATATGCCTTCGTCATTTACCATCATTATGCCCGATAATATAATACGCCAAAGGGAGGGCGGAGCATGGAGAAAGGCGGCTGGGTTTATATCATGGCGAACCGTTATCGGGGCGGTGTGTATGTGGGCGTTTCGTCTGACCCTATCCGGCGCGTCTATCAGCATCGCGAAGGTACAGGTTCTGTCCACGCTCGCGACTATAACAAGATGCGGCTCGTTTATGTCGAGCGTCATGAGGAGATCCTCTTGGCGATTGCCCGAGAGAAGCTGGTCAAGAAGTGGAAGCGCCCATGGAAGTTTGCGCTGATCGAAGCGGACAATCCGGAATGGCATGATTTGTGGGAACAGTGGTTTTCGGACGGCAGCGTAGGAAAGTAGCCAAGCCCCGCATCAAGTGCGGGGCGACGTGGTGGGGAGGGGCTGTCGAGGGCCAACGCATCAGTTGCGCGACGACTATGTGATATCTGCCGATACAATATCCATCCACCATAACAGCCCTCAATCGAGAAGCCGACCGTCGTACAGCTGTCCGCCGCCAAGCCCGTCTTTCACAACACATCCTCGCGACAAGTCGGTCCGCCAACAAACCCGTACACCACCAAACTCGTCGCCCCGCACTTGATGCGGGGCTTGGCTTTTTGCTGCACGGGCGGCGTAGCCTAACCCCGCATCAAGTGCGGGGGGACGAATCAGGTTTGGGTGGGGAGAGCGTTGGCCACCCGCAAAACCCGAATATCGCCGAAACAACAGCGAAACTAATCGCTTGTGATGCCTGATTCGACCGTTCTTCCCCGATTTCCCGCCGCACACCGCAATCGAATGCCGCGCGATTGTGACTAGTCCATCAACAACGACCGCACTCAAACCCGCAGAAAACGGCCGTTCCCAACTACCTCGTCGTATTTTTGTAACAAAATTGCAAAAAGCGTGTTGACCGAATCAAGGACCACCTCTAGAGGCCTGTTCACCGGATAGGACGCCAACGTTTCCTGCTCTGGTCGCCAACATAACGGGATACTCAATCCTCCGGTAAGCATATCGGGGTCCGTTGAGTGTCCGGTTTTTTGTCGGTAGGCTCTTTGACATTGTGATAATAGATGAAGGGACATGTGGGCGGCGGCCCCGGTTTCTGCGGCTTCAAGGCGCAGAGGATCGGGTTACCAAAATAGCCGACTGCACATATGTCCTTTACGCATATCCATATATAGTAATTGACTATTTGTGCAGCCCGGATCCTTGGATATTTCAATCGTCTGCAGTGGGTTTTCCCCCGCTGTGAATGATTGTAAATCAAACTTGAGAGTTTGATCCTGGCTCAGAACGAACGCTGGCGGCATGCTTAACACATGCAAGTCGAACGAGACC
>JAYVGQ010000015.1:0-17158 GCA_043771985.1 Sphingomonadales bacterium | reverse complement strand
TGCTGGGGAGGATTGAACTCCCGACCTCGTCATTACCAATGACGCGCTCTACCACTGAGCTACAGCAGCGTGCCCCAAGAAAGGCGGGCCTATGCGTAGACCCCATGCATATGTCAAGCCGCTTGCGCCGCGTAACCGAATTTGGCATCGCTTTTGGCATGAAGCCTGTGCCAACCAAGTCCAAAGACGACCGCCTTGCCGAGGCGTTGCGTGCCAATTTACGGCGGCGCAAAGCGCCAACGCCGGTATCAACAGCACCGCTAGCTAACTCTCCGAAATCAACGGACTGACGGTATCACCCAGTTTTCCGCGTTCGCGCATAGTCGCGGCGGTCAACTCCGAACTTCCAGCTTTCAGTTCGCTGGGCGTCAGGCCGGTAAATTGTTTGATCTCTCGGATCAGGTGCGATTGGTCGTAAAAAGAAAGCCCTAACTCTGTATCGTTTAGGCTGTCGCCGATTGCCAGCATGTGCGCCGCGCGGACGGCACGATATTTTCGCGCCAGTTTTTTAGGCGGCATTCCGTAATAGCGTTTTGTCAGGCGTTCCAAATGGCGCGCTGACAGGCCAGTCGCATTGGCGAGGGCATCAATGTGGTGCTCGGTATCGTCGAGCAACCATTGGTCGACAATCGATGTGAATTCGAATGGCGCTGTGTCTGAACTGGCAAAGATTTCTTCTGCTGCCGCTTGTCCGATCGCAAATTGAGCTTCGACATTTGGTGCATCCATTAAGTGTTGCTGCAATTCGATAAGCGCATCGCCAAAAATGCTGCGGGCATCCAGCGCTTTGTCGACCCACTGACCTGCCGCTTTTCCCATTAACGCTGTCCAGCCGGCGGGGGTCATGCCCCAGCCAAAAACGATTGTCGGGCCGTCGGTGCTCGTGTGCATTGCTGCCGTTGTCGGGCCGACAAGTGTCGCTGGATAGGTTGGGCAATCTGTACCGTCGACGAAATGATACCGCCCGCTGCCTTTCAGCAATATCCGAAACTGTGCGCGGTCTGCACGCTCCAATTCTTTCATCGGCGGGCCGTCATAATCAAAACGGTAAAATGACGACACGAATGGCATCAGAGCAGCGTGCGGCGCTTCATACTGCAGATTAATCATCAGCGGCCCCCCATATTTAACCAACTTATCATGGAAACGGCGAAAAAAAAGACCTGCCGTTACGGCAGGCCTTCAAAGTTCAAGAACTCAAATCAAAAAGACGAGAGCCCTTCGGGTCGCAGCGCCTGTATGCGGTGCAAATGTGACATTATCTTGCATGGAATCGTCACACGATGCGGCATTGTTTGACATTTTCGGCCAAAAGAAAGTTAATTTTCTGATGAGCAAGCCCGCCGTAGCAATTGCATGAAGCGGGCTGAGTCGGCATAGGCCGATAATGCTCTATTCGCTTTTTCGTCCGGCGTTGTTTTTGGCAGACGCTGAAACCGCGCACGGTCTTTCACTGGCGGCACTCAGGTTGCTGCCGCGGCGTGCTTCACCTGCCAACCCGATATTGCAGCAACGGGTGGCGGGGCTCGATTTCCCAAATCCTGTCGGCCTTGCGGCGGGCTATGACAAAAATGGCGAGGTGTTTCAGGCGGCTTATGGCCTAGGCTTTGGCTTTGTCGAAGTGGGCAGCGTGACGCCCAAACCGCAAAGCGGCAATCCCCGGCCAAGGCTGTTCCGGTTGGTCGAAGATAACGCCGTCATCAACCGTATGGGTTTTAACAATGACGGGATGGAGGCGGTTGCTGCGCGATTGCAAGCGTGTCCGACCGGAAAGCGGTTTGGGCCACTCGGCATTAACGTGGGGGCCAACAAAGACAGCGAGGACCGGACTGCCGATTACGTCACCGCGACAAAGCGGCTGGCGGACCTTGCCGATTATGTAACGGTCAATATCAGCTCGCCCAACACGCCGGGCCTACGCGCGTTGCAGGATAAAGCTGCGCTGGATGATCTGTTGACGCGGGTGAAAGGAGCTATGCCAGCAGGCAAGCCGGTTTTTCTAAAAGTTGCCCCGGATTTGGCGCCTGCCGATATCGACGATATCACAGCCTTGGTCATTGCCCATAAGATTGACGCGTTGATCGTCAGCAATACGACTATCACGCGACCAACTATGCGCTCCTCACATGCCACCGAAACGGGCGGTTTATCGGGTGCACCGTTGCGCGATTTGGCGCAGCAAAGGTTGATAGATTTTCGCAAAGCAACAGGTGGCACGGTTCGTCTGATCGGCGTTGGCGGAATTGCCTCGGCGCAGGACGCTTATGCACGGATACGGGCCGGGGCGTCATTGGTGCAGCTTTACAGCGCGCTGGTCTATGAAGGACCAACTCTGGCATGCCGCATCAACGATGGCCTTGCGGCGCTGTTGACCCGTGACGGTTTTGCTAATGTAGCTGATGCAGTGGGCGTCGATACGTTTTAGGCTTTCCTATACGCATCAACTTCGTCAAAAGCTGACGCTATGAAAAAACTTATCCTGTCCTTTGCGCTGCTGGCAACCTCATTGCCTGCTATCGCCGTTGCCGAAACCGTTGCTGTTGCAACCTCCGCTGATCCGCGCGTCACACAGGCCGGCGCTGAAATTCTAGCAAAGGGCGGTTCTGCGGCTGATGCTGCGATGGCAATGATGCTGGCGTTGACGGTGGTTGAACCGCAGTCGAGCGGAATTGGCGGTGGCGGATTTCTGGTTTACTTTGACGGTGATGAAGGCGCAATAAGCACAGTTAACGGCCGCGAAACAGCGCCGGCGTTGGCAAAGCCCGATCGCTTCATGGGCTCAGACGGCAAGCCTTTATCGTTCATGAAAGCATTCCCGGGCGGAAAGTCTGTCGGCATCCCCGGCAACATCCGGCTAGCGGCAATGGCGCATGAAAATTGGGGCAAGCTTCAATGGGCAGACCTGTTTGTGCCTGCAATCCGGCTAGCGGACGAAGGGTTTATCGTAAACAAAACGCTGGAATCCCGTTTGAAGCTGATCGCGCCTTTATGGGGGCAATTTGACGAAGCGCGCAGCATTTACTGGGTCGATGGCAAGCCTGTGACTTTCGGTATGCGGGTAAAGAATCCTAAGCTTGCGACGACGTTGAAAGCCATAGCAAGCGGCGGTGCCGATGCGTTTTATAACGGCAGCATTGCCGATAGCATCGTCAACGCCTCGACCAAATCGGTGGTTGCCCCTGGCGACATGACACTAAATGATTTGGCACAGTATCAAGCGAAAAAGCAGAATGCGCTTTGTGCGTCGTACCGTGTTTATGTCATCTGCGGCATGGCCCCGCCATCATCAGGCGCGACGACTGTGCTGCAAATCCTGGGTTCGCTTGAACGGTTTGATTTGGGCGCGATGGGCAAGGATAATCCGCAAAGTTGGCACGTTCTGGGTGAAGCGATGCAACTGGCCTATGCTGATCGCGAAAAATACCTTGCCGACAGCGATTTTGTCGACGTGCCGGTCGCTGGCATGCTTGACCCCGCCTATCTCGCAGAACGATCAGCGATGATTGATCCTGATAAAGTTCGTCCCGACTATCCCGCAGGCAATCCCGCTGGCGTAGGACCGCGAACTGCCGCTATCTCGGGTGAAGTTGCTGGTACAACGCATTTCTCTGCGGTGGACGCGCAAGGCAATGTTGCGAACATGACATCGACAATCGAGGGACCCTTCGGCAGTCAATTGGTCGCAGGCGGCTTCTTTTTGAACAACGAACTGACCGATTTTACGTTCGCCCCTGAAAAGAACGGAGCATTGGTTGCAAACAGCATCACCGGCGGCAAACGTCCACTGTCGTCGATGGCACCTACGATGGTGTTTGATGCAGAGGGTCGCGCGGTGCTGGCGCTGGGTTCGGCTGGCGGCAAACGGATCATCATGCATGTGACCAAGACTTTGATCGGCGTGATCGATTTCGGCCTGCCGCTGGATGAGGCCATCGCACTTCCCAATATCTTTTTTGATGATGGCGATTTGATGGTCGAACAGGGGACGATGCTGGCGGATATGGCAGAGGCACTTGGCGCATATGGCCAGAAAGTTAATCCGGATGATCTGGGGTCAAAGGTCAATGGCGTTCAATGGGACGGTTCAAAATGGACCGGTGCATCCGACCCACGCAGCGAAGGCACAGCGATATCGGTTGATGAAAATGGTCAACAGACTGTCATCGACGGCGCCAAAGCGATGGAAACCGCTCCAGTTGAGAGTGTCGGATAATCTCGTTCTTGCCCAGCTTTGCAGCTGTCGCTAGCGTTTTTTATAATCGAATCTGATGACAGACGATCCCCAGGAGAGAACAGGCGTGTCAGAACAATTCAACGATTTCGGCAGCTTTCCCAATCTGGTCAGCATGTTTTTGTCGCGTGCGGCGCTGCGCGGTGACCGTCCGTTTCTGGGATATAAATCTGACAGCGAATGGTATACGATCAGCTGGGCGGAAACTGCCCGCCGTGTCGCGGGGCTTGCCAAAAACCTGAAAGCGATGGGCTTGAAAAAGGGCGATCGCGTGATGCTTGTGTCGGAAAACCGGCCCGAATGGTGCATCGCCGATCTGGGTATTATGGCGGCGGGCTGTATTACTGTGCCAACCTATGTCACCAACCTTGAGCGTGATCATCAGCACATTCTGGATAATAGCCAGTCACGCGCGGTAATCGTTTCGACTACTAAGCTGGCACAAAACCTGATGCCTGCGGTCATTCGGTCGTCGGATTGTGAATTTGTCATCGGTATGGAGCCGTTGAAGGTCGCGCAAAAGGGCGATCAATCGCTGCATCATTGGGCCGATATGGTGCTGGGCACTGATGCAGATGTCGCGGCGCTTCGTAAAGATTCGGCGGAGGTCAGCCGCGATGACATCGCTTGCCTGATCTATACCAGCGGCACAGGCGGCGCGCCGCGCGGGGTGATGCAGCACCATGGTGCCATTCTTTGCAACGTCGATGGTGCAGGCGAAATACTACGCGATGATTTTGGATTGGACAATGACCGGTTCCTATCGTTCCTGCCATTGAGCCATGCCTATGAACATTCGGGCGGGCAGTATTTGCCAATCGGCGTCGGCGCAGAGATTTTCTATGCCGAGGGGCTGGAGAAACTGGCCGCCAATATCGAGGAAACACAGCCAACGGTGATGGTCGTTGTCCCTCGCTTGTTTGAAGTTTTGCGCGCGCGGATGATCAAAACGGTGGAGAAGCAAGGCAAAGTGCCGAACTATTTGCTCGACAAGGCGCTGACGATTGGTGAGCGCGATTATGGCGGTAAAAAGCGGCTGCGCGACGGGCCGATGCGGTTGTTGTTGTCGCGCACGCTGAAACCGAAAATTCAGGCCAAATTTGGTGGACGGTTAAAGGCGATGGTCTCCGGCGGCGCGCCGCTCAACCCCGATATCGGCATCTTTTTTCAATCACTCGGCATCACATTGTTGCAAGGTTACGGCCAGACCGAATCCGGGCCTGTGGTCAGCTGTAACCGGCCTGCGGCAGGGATCAGAATGGATACCGTCGGCCCGCCGATGAAAAACGTCGAGGTTAAATTCGCTGAGGATGGCGAGATCCTTGTGCGCGGCGAATTGGTGATGAAAGGCTATTGGCGCAACAAGGCGGAAACCGGGCGGACAATTATCGACGGCTGGCTGCACACCGGCGATATTGGCCATTTTGACCCCAAAGGCCGGATCAAAATTACTGACCGCAAAAAGGACCTGATCGTCAATGACAAGGGCGACAATGTTGCCCCGCAAAAGGTTGAAGGCATGCTGACTTTGCAGCCGGAAATTTTGCAAGCGATGGTGTCTGGCGACAAGCGTCCGTACATCGTTGGCCTGATCGTCCCCGACCCCGAATGGGCGCTTGATTGGGCGCGCGGGCAGGGAATGCGCTATGATTTTTCGGAACTGCAAGGTAATCCGCAATTTCGCGCTGCGGTGCGTGCCGCGGTGGACCGTGTGAACGCGAATATCTCGGTCACAGAAAAAGTGCGGCAATTTGAATTTGCCGACGAACCGTTCAGTATCGATAACGGCGAAATGACCCCGAGCATGAAGATACGGCGGCATGTGATCCGCGACCGGTATAAAGCCCGGGTCGATGGGATGTATAAGGGTTAAAGCGCAGGTAAAGCCCAAGCAATCGGTGCCAACCCGTTGTTTTCAAGAAACGCATTGCATTGCGAAAAATGTCGGCAACCAAGAAAGCCATTGTGCGCTGACAGTGGCGAGGGATGCGCGGCTTTCAGCACCAAATGCTTGTTTGCATCAACAAACGCCGCCTTTTTCTGCGCGTAGGCGCCCCACAGCATAAACACGACCGGATCGTCCTTGGCATTGACCAGCTGTATCACCTTATCGGTAAACTGCTCCCAACCCTTTTTCTGGTGCGATGCGGCTTTCGCCGTTTCGACTGTCAGCACGCTGTTGAGTAGCAACACGCCTTGGTTTGCCCAATGCTCCAAAAAGCCGTGATCCGCGCGCGGGATACCAAGGTCGGATTGCAGTTCCTTATAGATGTTCACCAGACTCGGTGGCGGCCTGACACCGGGTTTAACGCTGAAACACAACCCATGCGCTTGCCCGTGGCCGTGATACGGATCCTGCCCCAATATAACGACGCGCACCCGGTCCAGCGGGGTTAAATCCAGCGCCCGGAACCATTCGCTGCCTTTCGGGAAAATCTGCTTTCCTGCGGCCTTCTCGGCCAACAAAAATGTCCGCAGCTGCACCATATACGCTGCCTGAAATTCCGGCAGCAATGGCGCTTTCCAGCTTTCATGCAGTTGGATGTCAGGCATGACCGGGCGCGTTATTCTGGAGTATCAACTGCCGCTAACAAGGCCGCCCAAGCCTCAACCTCTTTCTTGCTCGCAACACCCAGCAATTCCATCGCGTTCCGCAAGCGTTCGCGCAAGATGTCGCGGCCTAGATGGGTGATGCCGTCGAATAGAGGGACGCCTTGGGGGCTGCCGAGGATGGCGAGGTAGAAGGTGCGGATCATGTCTTTTAGTTTGATGTCGAGCGCGGTCGCTGTGGTGCGCAGCGCAGCTTCAACGCCATCTTTGTTCCATTCAACCATCGCGTCGAATTGCTGCAACGCTATGGTATACGCTGCGCGCTGTTGGTCGGCCGTTATCTTTACACCATCACGCAGCCGATCAACGCTTAGCCCTTCGATGCGGTTCATAAAGAATGGCGCTGTCAAAGCGCCTAGATCGGACAACCGCACAATGCGGCTTTGCGTCATTTCGGCGATTGGCAATAGATAGGCATCGTTCAACGCCCATTTGCGGATTTCATCCAGGAATTGCGCGGTGGTCAGCTCCTCACGTAAATAGCGGCCATTGAGCCAATCAAGTTTCGATGTGTCAAACACCGGCCCGCCGAGCGAGATGTTGTGGACATCAAAGTCATCGATCAAATCCTGCAACGACGTCTTTTCATCTTCTTCACTCGCGCTCTTGATAAACAGACCGAGGAAGTTCTGCATCGCGGCAGGCAAATATCCCGCGCGTTGATAATACAATATCGACGTCGGGTTTTTCCGCTTTGACAGCTTTGACCGGTCGGCATTGCGTAGCAACGGCAGATGCGTCAGCACCGGTGGCTCCCAACCGAAATACTGATACAGCAACAGATGTTTGGGGGCGGATGAAATCCACTCCTCGCCGCGCATCACATGCGTTATGCCCATCAGGTGATCGTCAACGACATTGGCAAGGTGATAGGTTGGCAGCCCATCCGATTTCATCAGCACCTGCATGTCGACCGTCGCATAATCGATCTCGATTGTCCCGCGCAGCGTATCCTCAAATCGGCAGGTTCCGCTTTCGGGGATAACCATGCGGACGACATGGGAAGCGCAAGCAGCTTCACGCTCCGCCGCCACGCTGTCATTAAATGCGCGGTAGCTGACGTCATATTTGGGCGGCAGTTTTGCCGCAGTTTGTTGGCCTCGCAGTCGCGTCAGCTCGTCGGGTGTTAAATAGCATTTGAAAGCATGGCCATCCGCTAGCAGCATGTCGCAATGTTCGGTGTAGATCGCGCTGCGTTCCGACTGGCGATAGGGGCCGTGCGGGCCGCCAACATCGGGGCCTTCATCCCAGCTAAGGCCAAGCCATTTCAGGCTATCCAGTATCGCTTGCTCCGATGCAGCGGTGGAGCGTGCCTGATCAGTATCCTCAATCCGCAGCAGAAATTCGCCACCATGTTTCTTGGCAAAACAATAGTTGATCAAAGCGATATAGGCTGTGCCGACATGCGGATCACCGGTGGGCGATGGGGCTACGCGGGTGCGGACAGGGCGGGCGGCGGGTGTTGTGGTTTCAGTCATGCGCCGCCCCTACCAAGCTGAAACATTCTTGTCATCTTTGGCATGCAAAGGCATTTAGTAGGACCACGTAGTTGGAGATTCGTATGCAGTTTAGCCGCCGCCAGTTTAATTTCGGTTTGGGAAGCTTAGCTTTTGCGGGAATTTCGGCGCGTGCCTTTTCGCAAACTTTGCCGACCGCACGCAGCGAAGTGGCTGGATACGGCGTGATACTGCGTGACCCCAACAACTTGATCGATCTGCCCAAGGGTTTTTCCTACCGCGTCATTTCGCGTTTTGGCAACTTGATGGACGACGGGCATGTTGTGCCGAGCGCAGGCGACGGCATGGGTGCGTTTGCATTTGGCAAAGGCAAGGTCGCGCTGGTCCGCAACCATGAACTGTCCGCACGCGATGCCCGTTTCGGTCCGTTTACCGGTAAAGTCGATGATGATTTTGCGACGTATGATCGCGGCAAAGACGGCGTGCCGCTGCCAGGCGGGACAACGACTTTGATCTACGATCTTAAGTCACAGCGCGTCGAAAACCAATTCCTCAGCCTGTCAGGCACGATCCGCAATTGCGCAGGCGGTGTCACGCCATGGGGCAGCTGGCTGTCTTGCGAAGAAAACACCACGCGCGCCGGTGACGCGGTTGGCAAAGATCACGGTTACATTTTTGAAGTGCCGTCGGCGCATAAGGGGTTAGTTGCGCCGGTGCCGCTTACCGCAATGGGGCGGTTCAACCATGAAGCAGCTTGTGTCGATCCGCGCACTGGCATCGTCTATTTGACTGAGGATCGTGGTGACAGTTTGCTGTATCGGTTTCTGCCCAATGCCAAGGGCGAGCTTGCCAAAGGCGGGCGGCTTGAGGCGCTGGCGATTGACGGCGTGGCCGATAGCCGCAACTGGAACGGAGCTATTGTGACACGCGGCAAAACCCACACGCCGCGCTGGGTTCCGCTCGACGGCCCCGAAGCCCCCGATGATGACCTGCGCAAACGTGGCGCGTTGGCAGGCGCAACTTTGTTTGCCCGTGGCGAAGGTATTTGGTGGGGCAAAGACGAATTGTATTTCACCTGCACCGATGGCGGCGCGAAGAAACTGGGCCAGATTTTCCGACTGCGTCCCGGCACTGGCGCAAATGCCGACCAGCTGGATCTGTTTTATGAATCCAGCGATGCAGCGGCGTATAATTACGGCGATAACTTGACCGTGATGCCGACTGGCCACTTGATGGTGTGCGAGGATCAATACACCGACATCACCGATAACCATCTGCGCGGGATAACGCCCGGCGGTAAATCCTATGTTTTTGCCAAAAGCCGCGTGCAGACCGAATTTGCGGGCGCATGCTTTTCGCCCGATGGCTCGACGTTGTTCGTCAACCTGATGTGGCCGACGATGACGTTGGCGATTACCGGGCCGTGGGCGAAGGTTCGGGCGGAAACGCGAAGCTGATTTCGCTGTTGCCCAGTGAAATCCCGCCTGGCCCAAAGCGCCGTTCGAAAATTACGCCAGCACCTTCACAATCCACCAGCACCAAAGTGCTGCATCGCGTGCCGTACACTTCGCTGCGGATGAAAATGCTGTCGTCGACGCTTTCGGTTACCAGCAGGTTCAGCATCGCGTCGGGCAAGTCTTTCGCGGTGCTGATGACTTCGCTGAATGCTGCCATCAACCGCGATTTGCGCGGCCAGTCATCGTTCGGCAGACCGTTGGAAAGACCGTGGATGCCCAGCGCGATTGGCTCTGACTGCGGCGATGGGCGGTTGGCGGAAAGGGTAGCGCCTTCGGGGCCGATGGTAATGAGGCTGAAGGCGTTGAAGTCGTCGAGCGTTGTTAGCGCTGGCGCGCCGTTCCCGCGCAGATAGTGCGTTACCAGATCGCCGCGTGAAACCTTGGCCGGATCGGGAGGCGTATCGGTGCGGATGTTGGTAACCACAGCCATCCGGCCGCTTTCCGAAACGCCCAGCCATGTCCCGTTCGACACCAGATCACGCCCGGCGATGATGTGGCTGTCGGCGGCCAACCATCGCGCTAATACGGCTGAGGGGCGGGCGTGAAATTCGTCGCGGTTACCTGCAAGGATGATCCGCCATCTGGGATGTACGTCTAGGGCAAGGGCGATTACGCACATCGATTATTGGTCCTGAACTTCGATTGTATCGCTTGCCGGGAATGGCTCGATCAGGTGCGCTGCCTCTTTCCAGTCGGCTTGCAACCAGCGGTCATGGTCGCGGGCGTGGAGGATTAAAGGCATAGCGCTTGGCCCTTTACCGCCTTCGACCGGCAGCAATGCGGAGTTTGGCTCGGTCGTCAGCACCGCGAACACTGGCATATCGGTTAAGTCGCGCCAGATTCCTGCCATCGCGAACAAAGGCCTGTCGCGCACAGCGTGCCAGTGCTCCTTCCGTCCATAACGCAACGCAAACGCCGTCGCCGGAACTAAGCAGCGCAATTCTGTATGGCGCAAATTGCCAATCCAGAATGGGCTTTCGATGTTGCGCACCTGTGCGACCCAGCGCGGTGGCTCTGGCCCTAATGCTTCTGTCGAGGCACCTGGCGGCGGATAGCCCCAGTGCATAGGGCGGATGACGCATTTGCCAGTACGTCCGGCGCGGGCGATCACTGGAGCGAAGGTGCCGGGGATCAGTGCGCCGCCTCCCCATGGATCTGGGCCAGCATCGGTGCCGAAAGCCTTCTCCATTTCGCGCGAGCTGGCGCCAAGTCTGTAATGGCCAGTCACAGATTTAGCGGACCAGCTTTCGCATTCCGTGACGCGTTTTCATCCTTTTGGCCGCCGTCAAATTTGCGGATCGCATCTTGATGCTGTCGGTAAAACGCCATTCGCTGACGGCTGTATCGGGGGTCAATTCCACCGCCATATAGCCGCGCCGACCAGCATCGGCCCATGCGAGACCGGGATTTGCAGTGGCCAACGCCTTTGACAGCGTCGCATTATCCGTGCCGGTAAAGCTGCTCTCTAGCCCCGGCGAAGTCACGCTGTGTCCGGCAAATTCGACTCCTGCGGCTTTGCCATCGTGTGCCAAGTCGAACGCCCAAGCGTTGTGCGTATCACCTGTCAGGACGATCAAATCGGCATTGCCCGCTTGCGCCGCCGATAGTGCTTTGGCGCGGGCAATTGGATAGCCATCCCATGCATCCATATCGCTCGGGATACCAGCCTTGGCCGCCAGTGCGCCGCGCATAACGCGTTCCTTCACAAACGACGGCGCATCGGGGGCAAGCCAGTTCTCCAGGCCTTGCGGCTGAACCAACGCGCCGACAATCGTCTGCTGGGCCCAGATGTTCCAGCGCTTGTCGCGGGCAGCAAAACGCTTCGCAAGCCAATGCTCTTGCACTGGGCCTAGCATTGTTCGGTCGGCGTCTTGCAAAGCACCGTCATGGAACGCTTTCAATTGGCGCAGGATTTCATCCGCGTCGCCTTTGGGATCGCCAATGGTCAGCTGTTTGGACCGGGCGCTGACGCGGCTTTCGGTCAGCTGGATTTCAGCGAGATTACCGATGGCATATTTGCTCCAATAGACATCACCGACACGATCGCTGACGGGCATCCATTCACGGTATGCGCGTTCTGCCGCAATCTTGCGCTCGCCCCAATCGCCTTCATTCGCCTGATGGTTTTGCGCGCCGGTTGCATAGGCATCGTTAGTGAATTCATGGTCATCCCACATCGCGATCATCGGGTGCATCGCGTGCAGTTTTTGCAAATCGGGATCGGCGCGATAGCTGGCGTAACGCAGCCGGTAATCGGCAAGCGCGATCATTTCGCCAGCGGGTTCAATTAAGCGTTCGGCGACTGCATCCTTAGCCAGCGGATAATAGCCGCGCGGATATTCGTACAGATAATCGCCAAGATGCAAGACAAGGTCGAAATCGTCGACGGCATTGGCGTGCGCATAGGCGTTGAAATAGCCAAAGGGCATGTTGGAGCAGGAGAACACCGCCATCCGATATTTGGCCACATCGCCTTCGGGCAGTGTCTTGGTGCGGCCAATCGGGGATTTTGTGCCGTCGGGGGCAATGAATTGATAGTTGTAACGCTTGTTTGGTTTCAAGTCTTTGACGGTGATTTTGGCAATATGATCGCGGATGGGAGAGGCGGTGACTTCTCCGCCGGAGATAATTTTATTCGGCGTGCCTTCTGCCCAAATCTCAACGCGCAACTTGCTTTCGCGCGCGTTGGAGACAAAGCGCGTCCACAACAATACCGAGCGTTGCGATGGTTCGCCGCTTGCAACATTGTGGCTGAACCCTTTTGCGAGCGCGGCTTGCATTGCTGCTATTGCGCCACCAGGCAACGCCAGCGCGCCAAGTCCTAACGTAGCAGTTTTCAAAAGCAGGCGGCGGTCGATTTGGTGCGGCATTCGGGTGTCTCCAGTCGTCGTTTAGCTATGCCGGATTGCCTGTAATGCACAAGCCAGAACGCAGCGATAGGGATGCTGGTGATCATTAAGACTAGCGTATACTGAAAGGGCGGCATAACTGGTCGCAAACTATGCAACATACATCTCCTCAATTGCTGTCCATCGGCACCGCGTTGCCAACGCACAAAGTCTCGCAAGACGATGTGATGGCGGTGCTGGAACGGGCGCGCGGCAAAGCGTTGCCGCCGCGTATGGAACAGATATTGCGCAATAGCGGGATTGAGCAACGCTATCTAGCGATGCCAACTGATTATTATCTGGGCACGCGCGGTTGGGCTGATCGATCGCGGATTTACGCGCAGGTGTCGGCAGAGTTGTTTCGGCGGGCCGTTGAGGACGCTTTGGCGATAGCGGGCAAAACGGCGGGCGATATCGGTCAGATTGTTTTTGTGTCCACAACCGGCACGATGACACCCAGCCTACCGAGCCAAATGCTCGGCGAAATGGGTTTTGCCAGCGATGTCCGCACCGTGCCGGTTTTTGGGTATGGATGCGCAGGTGGCGTGATCGGGCTTTCGCTTGCGGTGGATTTACATCGCGCATCGCCCGACCGTGACGTTCTGCTGGTCTGCCTTGAATTGTGCAGCATGGCCTATGACCATGTGCAGATGGAGAAAAAGGATATCATTGCGACTGCCTTGTTTGCCGACGGCTGCGCAGCGGCGGTTATTGGTGCAGGACAGGGGCCGAGCTTGACTGCCTTTGCCCAACAGGTATGGCCCGACAGCGTCGATATGATGGGCTGGGACGTTGGCGACACCGGCTTCGATTTAGTTCTTGCGCGCGACATCCCGGCGTTCGTCACCCGCGATTTTGCACCCTTTGCCGATAGATTTTTAGCGGTGCAGGCACTGACGAAAGCGGACCTTGTCGAGCCCGCCTGCCACCCCGGCGGTGGCCGCGTGGTGGATGCGCTGGCAGAGTATTTTTGCGATGACCTGGCAGTGACCCGGCAAGTGCTGCGTGATCATGGGAACATGAGTTCGCCAACTGTGTTGTTCGTGCTGAAGGCGCTTGTTGACGCAGGGCCATTAAAAGGGCCAACTTTGCTGTCGGCGTTGGGGCCTGGCTTTACGGGTGCATTAGGACTAATCGAGCCATGACAAGCAAAAGTGGGAACCGGTTTTGCGACTCGGTCATGGCGGAAACAGGGACTCAGCCATGATGACTTGGCCGGTCTGGGCGTTGGCAGTGTTTGCTTATGTCATCGTCCAACGGCTGGCCGAGTTGGTCTACGCCAACGCAAACACGCGCCGTTTGCTGGCCGAGGGTGGCCGCGAATTTGGACAAAAGCATTATCCGTTGTTTATTGTGCTGCACAGCGGCTGGTTGATCGCCGTTGCGGTGTTCTCGCAACCTGCTGCGTCGCCGAATGCATTATTGCTAATCGCTTTCATCGCCAGCCAAGCGCTCCGCTTTTGGACACTTGCCAGCATCGGCCGGTGGTGGACTACCCGCATCATCAGCGCACCCCATTTCCCGCGTGTGAAAAAGGGGCCGTATCGGGTTATCCCGCACCCCAATTACACGGTGGTCGTGATCGAGATTGCGTTGCTGCCGTTGCTTTTTGGCGCACCGCTGGTTGCTCTTGCCTTTTCAGTGGCGAATGCGATGTTGCTGGCATGGAGGATCCGCGTCGAGGCTGACGTCTTAAAAGAACGCGGACCGGATTAGGGGAAATGATATGGCGAGCTTACTCGCACAGGTAATCGCCACGGTTCTGCGCACCACCGGCGTTTTTCGTAAGCAGTTTTCCGGTGGCCCCGACTTTATGCACCGGATTGCCGCGTCGCGGAAAAATCCTGATCTACCGACCGCAAAAATGAACGCGCGGCTGAAAGTGACCGAGACGCAGCTTGACGGGCGCAGCGTGTGGACCATCGCGCCAAAGGACCGCGCTCCTGTCGCGCATCTGCTGTATTTCCACGGTGGTGGCTATGTCTATCCGGCGGCCGATGTGCACTGGAAATTCATGGCGCACATGGCGCAGGTGCACGGCATTGCCGTCACAGCGCCGCTTTATCCATTGGCGCCAGAGGCATCAGCTAAGGAAATCACGGCATTCGGCTTGGCCGTTTATGAAGCGTTTTTGGCGAGCCATGATGGCCCGTTCATCATGGGCGGCGATTCAGCAGGCGGCGGTTTGACCGCCGTGGTTGCTCAAATGGCGCGCGATAAAGGTCTGCGTCCGGCGGCTGGCCTTTTGCTGGTCTGTCCATGGCTTGATGGCAGCGGCGATCATCCGGAACAAGTTGCCGTTGAACACCGCGATTGCATCCTAACGCTGAATGGCATCCGCACAGCGGCAAAACTTTACGCACATGATCTGCCCATCGAAGACGCCCGCGTCAGCCCGATCCACGGCGACTGGCACGGCCTGCCGCCGATCCTATGCTATGGCGGCGGTGATGACATATTGGTCACCGATGCCCGGGCGTTAAAAGCGAAGCTTCCAAATATCCGCTATGTCGAAACCGCTGGCCTCATGCACGTTTGGCCGATTTTTTTCTTGCGCGAATCGCGCGAGGCACAGGCGCAGATTGCGGAGTTTGCGGTTGAGGTATCGCGCTCATAGTTGCATTTCTCGCAACTATCTCGGCGGTAGATGTAATTGCATTCCGTGCAATCAAGCGTATTCGCCCGCCAGCGAGAACGATAATTCGCATAATAAAAGAAGGATGTCCGGACAGGCAGTATCCGGTCAGACCCCGCCGATAAAGGCAGGCTGACCACTAAACAAAAGGAACTGTCCCCATGGAAAAAATCTTTGCCTTGTTGGTCGCACTGTCGATCACAACTCTGCAATTCGCCGCCACCGTTGCTTAACGCAATGCTGCGCACCGCCAGATAACTCGCCTCTCCCCGTTGCCGCCACGTCTGTCGTGCTGGCAGGGCAGAGGTAGTTAGGCTGGTGTATTAACGGCGGCCAAAATCGTCGCTGCCGTTTCTTCCATCGACCCTGCGACCATCAAGGGCGAACCGCCGACAATGCCGACCTGCGTCTGATCATTTTCCGCAGTCCGCAACCAAGCGACGTTATCCGCCACCACCAAATAATTCCCGCCGCGTGATTTCAGTGTAACGAATTGCATGTGTGTAACTCCTGTTTGCGGCGGGAGTGACAGGGAAAACTCTAGGTTTGATTAAGATGGCGATCTTACCTCTCCAGTGGGTGAGGGAATGTGAGGCCGTCGAAACACAAAGTTTAGGCAAAAACCGGAAAATCGGCTAGGGGCAATGGTATGAAGCATGAAGAAATCAGACTGCACAGCCCCGCCCATATCGGCGATTTTGTGCGCGAAATTATCGAAGGTCATAATCTGAACATTACCGCGGGCGCATCGGTGCTGGGCGTAACGCGTCAGGCGCTGTCCAATCTTGTCAACCGGCATGGCGGGCTATCGTCCGACATCGCGCTGCGCATCGAAAAGGCGTTCGGCGTGAAGATGGACACGTTACTGCGGATGCAAACCATCTGGGAAATCGCCGAGGCCCGCAAGCGGGAAGGCGAGTTTGTGATTGAACCATATATGGCGGCTTGAGAGTTTAAGGTTGCATTAGCAGCCAGCTTAATTCAGCGATTGATAAGTAACGTTCTGTTTTTAGGTCCAAAGCATATGAAGTTGATTTTTGCGCTATCGGTACTTTTGAGTGTTTCTGTGCCGACCGCTGTGCAAGCACAGCATGAACCAATCATTGCAAAGGGCGATTGCGATCCGACTTCAAGTGTGACGATTGATGAAGGCGAGCCTAATCTGTTCGATTGCGATGTCGCAGTGGTCACACGCTCCGAACGCGGATCCGTCCTCATTCAATTTTCTGATCTCGCGGGAGATGACGGCAGAATTTTAGGTTTTGCGGGAACAATTGAGGGAAAGCAGGGGTTTGGCGCAGAATTAACTCAAATGATGGCGGTTGAACGCGTTTATTTGGCAGGCGGTGCCGACCCTATCACCGTATCGCGCGGCTCCTGCATCATGAACTGGTCGGGACTTCATCGCACCGGTGGCACACTTAACAGTGTCGTGTGCGGTGGCAGGGGAGAGATAGAGGGTCATGACGTTCAAGCACTTGTGGTTCTTGATACGAGATAGGGTATGCTAGTCTTGATCCAACCAAGTTCAGAGTTATCCCCACACCCCTTGACCCAAACCGCATCCCCCGCTAGTTGGCCGCTATCCCAAGGACGCGAGGAGTGATTCTTTGTGCCTGACAGGAAAACCAACATAGGCTGAACATTGTTCGATAGGCCGGGCGGATTAAAGGCTGAGCCTCCGCCATGCTCCCGCGCTTTTGCCCCTTGGCATCTGCAACGGAGAAACGTCTTGTCGCACAAAGTAACCCGTTTATTTTCAAGGTGAAGATATGCCAACGATTAACCAGCTGGTCCGCAAGGGCCGGACCCCGCAGAAG
>JAYVGQ010000014.1:0-39666 GCA_043771985.1 Sphingomonadales bacterium | reverse complement strand
CAACGCACCAATAGCCGCGCCCAAATTGATGCCCATATAGAATATGGTGTACGCGCCATCGCGGCGCACATCGGTGCGAGGATACAGCTGCCCGACGATGACAGAGATATTGGCTTTCAAGAAACCGGAACCGACAATAATGAATGCCAGCGCGAGCCAGAATATATTAAGCGAACCGGCATCCTGCCCGCCGCTGCCTTCAAAGCCCATCAGGAAATGCCCGAATGTCAAAAGGACGGCACCATACACGACGGCCTTTCGCTGGCCTAGGTATCGATCCGCCAGATAACCACCAAGCACCGGCGTAATATACACAAGCGCGGTATAGGCTCCGTAAATGATGCCCGATTTTTCATCAGAGAACAGCCAGTGTTTGGTTAGATAAAAAATCAGCAAAGCGCGCATTCCGTAGTAGGAAAACCGCTCCCACATCTCGGCGAAGAACAGCACGAACAGACCTTTTGGGTGTCCTAAAATCGTGCCTGCAGAATCTCCGTCCTGCGCGTGTCCGGTGGCCATATGGCAAACCCTTCTCTTTTTGGTTTAATATAACACGCCCCTCCCCGGGGCTATTGTATTCAACCTACCGAAAAAATTGCGTCTGTGAAGAATTATGTTGCGTGACCATACGCTTTTCGACGAACGGCTGGGGATATGTTCAACGATCACTCCTCACTCGCCAATTATCTCGCCACCCGCCGGTCGGGCAAACCGCGCGATATGGTTGTGCCCGGGCCGGATGATGCGGCGCTTGATGCGATCCTCCGCCTTGCCATGCGTACGCCCGATCATGGGAAGCTTTTCCCGTGGCGGTTCGTGAAAATTGCGGACCGGCCGGCGTTTGCTGAACTGCTTAAAAACGCTTTCGTCGCCGCTAATCTCGAAGCGCGACCCGCACAGATTGATGCGGCGATATCCCCTGCTCTGATGGCACCGACACTCATCGTTCTGCTCCACGCACCACAAGAAAGCACCAAAATCCCCGAATGGGAGCAACAACTCAGCACCGGTGCCGTTGCAATGAACTTGCTGCACGCGGCGCATGCACATGGCTTTGTCGCTAGCTGGATCACCGGCTGGGCAGCGTATGACACAACCGTCACCGCTGCGTTATGCCACGGCCGCGAGCGCATTGCTGGGCTGTTCTTTATCGGGAGTCCCGCCCAACTCTTAGAAGAACGCCCGCGTCCTGATTTTGACGCTGTGGTGCGTACATACCCCTAAATACCCAGCCTTGACGCGCGCTACTGTATTATGGCAGTAATAGGGTAATGAAAAACGACAGCAAACCCGTGTATCTTAAATTGCGCGATACGATCGCGGCTGCAATCCTGGATGGAGAGTTCGTCGAGGGGCAGATGCTTCCCTCGGTCCGGGCTTTCGCGGCGCAGCAAGGTGCCAATCCGTTGACGGTAGCCAAGGCATATCAGCTGTTTCAGGATTCTGGTTTGGTGGAGGTCAAGCGCGGTGTCGGCCTGTTCGTGGCGCACGGTGCGGTGGTCAAGCTGCGCAGTACCGAGCATGACTATTTCATCAACACCATCTGGCCAGTGGTCAAAGCACAGATGCTGCGCGCAGGCATAAACCCCGCCGAGTTGCTCGAAAAAGCCTAGTCTTTGCCAAGCGCTTTGCGCGCAGCCAAGTAATCCTTTGCGATTTCCGCGTTATCCGGCGCCAGCTTATTGGCTTTGCGCAACAGATTATATGCACCACGCTTATCTTTGCCCGATGCCAGCAAGATCTGACCGTAAACTTGTGTTGTCATGACGTTGGCGGGGTGAACACGATAAGCCAGCTTGGCCTCGCGCACTGCATCGTCCCATTTCCTGGATCCAGCATAGGCCCGCGCGATGTTGGCATTGAGGATGGCATCGTTATACCCGAGCCGAACCCGTGCGCGCTTTAGCCAGTTGATCGCTTCGGGCCATTGCCCGCGATCAAGCAAATCAAACGCCCACAGCCGTTGCCCGGCAAGGCTATCAGGGTTGAAGTCCAAGAACTCGCTTATCGTCTTACTCGCAGCGGCAGAATTGCCAGCAGATCGATAGCCCGCAACAAGCCTCAGCATGACCGGGCTATTAAAGGCAATGATGCGGGCGCGTTCATAGGCGGCGATTGCCCCCGGCACATTGCCCGCCGCCATTTCGACATCGCCCGACACCAATTGCGCCGCGACAACGCCGCCATTACCATCAAGCAGCTGATTGGCCTGCATACGCGCCGTTGCGGTATCATTATTGGCCAGCAACAGCCGAATATAAGGGATCACGGCATTGGCGTTACGAGGGAAACGCGCGGCTTCCGACGCTACCCCTTCCAGCGACTGACGCTCTATCAACGGCTTTGATGCAACAACAACGGGATAGATTGCCCGATTCAGCCTCCCAGCGGCTGGTGTGCGTTCGCCCAATGCCTCCAAAATTCGTGCGCCGAGCATGACAGTATAGCTATCCGCATCGGGCCGGTCGACGATCGGCGCAATCGCATCCCATGCGTCGCGATGATCGCCCGCTTTGTGCATTGCCCGCGCCAGCAACGTGCGCGCCTTGATATTCGACGGCTGCATCTCGACCAGTCTTTCGAAATGATCGACTGCAATGTTCCAATTGCCTGCTTCATATTCGACAATCGCGGTCAGCAATCTTGGCCCAGGCAGGTCGCCGAAATTCCCGCCCAATCGCGGGATTAACCGCCGCGCCAGATCGTAATTGCTCGCCCGCGCCGCAATCACAGCTTGCATGTAAAAGGCACGCGCGTTGCTGCTATCCAGCGCGATAATCTTGCGCGCCTGCGCCAGCATATCGGCATATCGCCCCGCCTCACCTAACGTTGCGCCATATTCTTCAAGCACTGGCACATCATTCGGGCTGACCTGCAACGCACGTTCAAACCAAGGCAGCGCCGCCGCCACTCCAAATTGCGACCGCACCAATCGCCCGCGTAATTCCAAGGCGCGCAGATTGTTGGGATCAAGTTTCAACGCATAGTCGGCTGCATCAATCGCCCCGCCCTGATTAGCAATCACCAAACGGAACCGCGCAATTTCTGTCCACAGCTTGCTATCATTCGGCGTCAGTTTCAATGCGCGGTTAAGTGCTTGCTCCGCTGCGATCGTGTCGCCCATGTCGATATAAACGCGGCTCAATATCCGGTCAGCATAGGGCCGGTTTTGGGTGGCGATGGTTATGTTGGAAAGCAAATCGCGCGCATCATTTAGGTCGCCAAGCAACCAATGCGCATGACCCAAAAGATGCGCAGTTTCGGCTTCGGGAACACCTAGTGACGTCGCCTTCTCAAGCGCCGCGCGCGCAGCAACTGGATCAAACAGCTCCAGCGCCACTTCGGCTTGTGCGACGAACGCCTGCGCCCACTGGCTATCCTGCGCTGTCGCATTCATTAACTCGACGCGGGCGGAGCGGTAATCGAGGGACGCACGGAACGCCATTGCGCGGTCATAAGCGGCTTTTGCATCGCTTTCCGGCTGATACGCCGGCGAAGCACTCGCGACGCCAGCCAGCAGCGCAGCGCAAATCAGCCATCTAAAACCAGCAATGAATTTCCGCGCCGCGGCCAACATCACGCATGCATTTCATATTGTTTCAGTAAATCATAAAGCGTCGGTCGGCTGATACCCAGGAGTTTTGCAGCGTTAGAGATATTCCCCTCGGTCCGCGCAATCGCCCGGCCAATTGCTTTGCGGTCAGCAACTTCGCGTGCCGCTTTCAGATTGAGCAAACGATCCTCATCATCGGGTGTATCGAATTGCAAATCGTCCACAGTAATGAACTTAGTATCTGCCATAATCACCGCGCGTTTTACACGGTTTTCCAGCTCGCGGACATTACCTGGCCAGCCCCATTGGTCAATTGCCGTAAGCGCAGCCGAGGCAAAGCCTTTGATCGACGGGTTCATCTCTCGGGCAAAGCGCGCCAGAAAATGCTTCGCCAGCAAAACCGCATCACCGCTGCGCTCAGACAGTTTCGGGATGCCGATCGTTACCTCGGCTAGCCGGTAATACAGGTCTTCGCGGAACGTCTGATCCGATATCATCTGGTTCAAATTCTGATGCGTTGCAGCAACGATGCGCACATCGACGGGAATAGTTTTTCGCCCGCCGATCCGTTCGATCACACGTTCTTGCAAAAAACGCAGCAGCTTTACCTGCAATGGCATCGGGATATCGCCAACCTCATCAAGGAATAACGTGCCGCCATGCGCCAATTCGATCTTGCCCTCGGTGGTTTTGATCGCGCCGGTAAACGCCCCTTTTTCATGGCCGAATAATTCGGATTCGAGCAGGTTTTCAGGGATAGCGCCGCAGTTGATTGCGACAAACGGCTTTGATTTGCGCGTGCTGGCATCGTGAAGCCCGCGTGCCATCAATTCCTTCCCCGTACCGCTTGCTCCCAACAACATCACCGAAACGTTGGTATTGGCCACCCGTTCAACGGTGCGCGCGGCCTTCAGCATTTCGGGCGAAGCGGTAACCAGACTGCCAAACAGCAACTCGCCTTTGCTATCGGGCTGTTGCAGTTTTTGATTGGCCATTTCCAGATCGCGCACATGAAAAGCGCGTTTGACAATCAAATGGAGCTCGTCAATATCGACAGGCTTTTGGTAAAAATCCCAAGCGCCAGCGGAAATTGCGTGAAGCGCGCTTTCCTTGGCATTGTGTCCCGATGCGACGATGATTTTGGTATCGGGTTTCAGCCGCAGCATTTCATCCAGCGTGGCAAAGCCCTCAGTCGTGCCATCGGGATCAGGCGGCAGGCCGAGATCAAGCGTCACGACATCAGGCTCCTCCAGCCGCATCATCGCGATAGCCTCTGCACGGTTCGATGCGCAGAAAACTTCAAAATCCTCATACGACCACTTCAACTGGCGTTGCAGGCCCTGATCATCTTCGACGATCAATAATTTCCGTTTTTTTTCGCTCATTTCAGGCCGCCTTTTCCCATGCGTTGCCGGTTTGGCCGGTTCGTTCGTCAATGTCCTCGCGTGTTGCTGCGGGCAGCAATAGTGTCATCCGCGTGCCTTTGCCGACCCGGCTGTCGACGCGCAGATTGCCACCGATAGATTGGGCGAGCGCGCGGGCTTCATAAGCACCGATGCCAAACCCGCCTTCTTTGGTCGATTCAAACGGCTTGAACAATTGGTTGGCGATAAAGCTTTCGGTCATGCCGCAGCCATTATCCGAAACGCGGACGGCGATTTCGTTACCTTGGCGGCTGGCGCTTATGCGCACCGGTGAGCCGTCAGACGTTGCCTCAATCGCGTTTTGCACCAAATGGTTCAGGATCGTTTCAATCCGCGCGGCATCGGCAGAGGCGTACATATCGGCGGCAACATCGGATTCAATCGGATAGATCAGCCGCTTTCCGTGGATGACGGTCAGGATAACCCGTTGTATGTTCAAAGGTTCGATCAGCGCGTTCCGCGTCTGGCTGTGCTGCGACAGACGTTTCAACAGGTCGTTCATCTTGTCGACTGATGATTTTAACGTCTCCATCATGTCGGCCTGAAACTCAGGATTGGACGCGTGCTTTTCGGCATTGCGGGCCAGAATCGACAGCTGACTGACCAGATTTTTAATGTCGTGCATCACGAAAGCAAAACGGCGGTTGAATTGTTCAAACTGCCGATTTTCAGCGAGCGCCTGTTGGCTACTCGCCTCGGCCAGATAGCTGGCAAGTTGCCGCCCAACAACGCGTACCATGTCGAGGTCTTCCCAGTCCAGCTCGCGGGCAATCGGCGGACGGGCCAGCACAGCAATCCCGGTCAAGCGGCCAAAATGCACCAATGGCACAACCGCCCAAGCGCGGCCTTCATCATACATCCATTGCGGAACCGCGCGCGGATCGCAGCGTTCGTCGGTTCCAGCGCGCACTGCATCCATCAACAGGATGTGGCCGGATGTTTCAAAAAATGGCACTGTGTGCGAATTGCCGGCAAAGGTCGGCACGTTGGCGGTCGGCCAGTTCCAGCGCGCTTGCACCACCAGCCGATCCTCTTCATCGCGGATCAGCAACAGCCCGGCGGGGCTTTCAAAAATATCCGCCAGCGATTTGATTACGCGTTCATGGAACGGCGCAGCATCGACCGTTGGAAAACCAATCGTATCGGCAAAGCGCATCCATTCGGACCGATAGTCATAACGGTGTTGAAAAAAGTTTTTGGCGACGACGACTTTTAACCACGCACGGAACTTTCCCGATGGCAGATACATCAACGCGACAATCGACATGCAGAATACAAGAGTAATCTGCGCCAGCCGCACGTTGGTCCCGCCAACCATTTGCAACGCCGTCGTCAGCATCAGCATGCCAACCAGATAGCCGCCTATGGCAATTAAAGAGACGGACCGGAACGTCACAGAACGCGAAAGTTTCAACCGCCAATTGCTGTTCCGGCGCGATGCAAGCACAAACACCGGAGCCAGAAATGCCATTCCTAAACCACGCGTTGCGACCAATTCCAGCGCGCGCGTGTCGCTTAAATACGCGATGGTATACAGGTTCAGGTCATACATCCACATCGCCGCCAACGCCGCCATCGGCAGGCTGACACCCCAGCGCGCATCGGGGGCTGCACCTGTATAAAGATTGTGGACAAGCACAACGGCGCCGATGGCAAATATCATCCGCAACAGCTGTGCAGATTGCTCAATAGCAGCGGCATTCAACGATTGCGCATTGACGTACAGAATCGCGAAATCGAACGCTGGCTGTAGCACGAGGACAAGCAGCAACGCGCCGTACATTAACGTTGTCGTTCGGGGTTGTTCAGCCGTCTCAACGCTGCGGTGCAATGCGAACAAAAAGCCGAGCCAGCCGCAGTTTCGCGCCGTTTCTGCCAGCATCGCAGGAAAGCTGACAGGGCCGAACATAAAGATCGTCATCCCCCACACCGCAGTCGTGGCAAGAGCGGCGATCAGGATACTACGCTGGCGGTTGCCAAGACCGAATTGTTGAAACAACCAAATAGCGAGGACCGCGTATAAAAACCCTACCCCGCAATGGCTCCAAAAACCAATATCTGCGAAAAACCCGGTCATATTAGCGCGCTCCGTCGGGCCAAAGCACCACACGGAATGTTTGCAACAGGATTAAAAGGTCAAGGAAGGGCGTGTAGTTTTTTGCATAATACAGATCGTATTCCAGCTTGTGCCGCGCATCGTCAATCGATGCGCCATAAGGATAATTGACTTGAGCCCAACCGGTAATTCCCGGCTTTACCATGTGACGTTCAGCGTAATAGGGCATTTTGGTTTCAAGATCGGCGATGAATTCGGGCCGTTCGGGACGCGGGCCCACAAAACTCATCTGCCCTTTCAGCACGCACCACGTCTGCGGCAGTTCATCGATGCGCACAAGACGGATGAATTTGCCGATACGCGTGACGCGCGGGTCGTCTTTTGATGCCCAAACGGCTTTGCCTTCGGCCTCGGCATCAGACCGCATCGAGCGCAGTTTGAACACATCAAACAGCTGCCCATAAAGCCCGACGCGTTGCTGCCGGTAGAACGCTGGACCTTTGCTCTCCAGCTTTACCAAAATTGCGAACAGTACGATCAGCGGTGCAGTCAACGTCAGCAAAATCGCACTCGCCAATATGTCGAACAACCGCTTTGCAATGCCCGAAAGCCTGCGTCCCGAGGAAAACCCGTCGGAGAATATCAGCCAGCTGGGGTTGACGCTATCAAGGTCAACGCGCCCCGTCTCGCGTTCCAAAAAGCTGGAAATCTCATTCACATGCACGCCCGTTGTTTTGATCCGAAGCAAATCCTGCAGCGGCAATGCGTTGCGCCGCTCCTCCAATGCCAGCACCACTTCGCTGGTTGCCAGCTTCTCGACATAATCGGCAAGGTTATAGATCGCGGCGCGGTCAATCGCCTCGGGGATGACGCGTTTGGATTGGTCGAGGGCGATATAGCCAACAACGACAAAACCCGACCCCGGCTTTGCCTCCAAATCCTTAATCCGTTGTGCCCGTTTACCCGCGCCCAGCACCAGCAACCGCCGCTTAAACGCTGTGCCGCCGACAAGGCTGCCAAGCAACGCGCGCGCCATCGCCAGATACACAAACGCCAGCCCCATCGCGTATAACGAATTAGACCGCCACAATGTCATTCCCGGCAGCGCAAACGCCATCATCGACATGAATATCACGCCCAGCGAAATCGCCACAAGCAAGCGGGCGATCGCAAAGCGTAATGATTGCAACGAATCCTGACTATAAACACCGACGGCCATCGCCGCGAGCTGCACCGCCGAGGCAAAAGTTATCAATGGCCAGGCGCGGTTGCCGATATAATCAATCGCCATACCAATCTGGTTGGCCCGGATTACCCAAGCAGTTTCCGCCGCCACCAGCAGCAGGCAAAAATCGACCAGCGCCAGAAACAGCACCGCATAGGGCACATAATGCTTGAAAAGCCGGAACATACCATCGTTCTACGCGGCAAAGGTAAAGTGTCGATTAATTTTACACTTACACAACAGATGCCTGATAATTAGGAACATTTACCGGCTGCGAAGTGTCGGAAATTCCAGCTACGCCTTGCCGCCCGAAAGTGTTTGCAATACGGACGGCGGCAAAAGGAGTTAAAGCATGGCGATTATTCCGGTGATACTATCTGGCGGTGGCGGCACCCGGTTATGGCCGTTATCGACGCCGACCCGCCCCAAGCAGTTCCTCGCGTTGACTGGCCACCGCAGTATGTTCCAGCTGACTTTGGACCGCGTCAGCGACCCCCAAAACTTCGCCCCACCAATCATTGTCGCGAACGCAGCGCATGCCGATTTGGTCGATGAACAATGCGCAAATGACAACGCCGTCGTTCTGTTGGAGCCTTGCGCGCGCAACACCGCGCCCGCCATCGCTTTGGCCGCACTCGCCGCAAACGATCCCACCGCCGTCTTGCTGGTAATGCCCAGCGATCATGTGATTACTGATGTCGCCGCATTCCACGCAGCAACGCAAGCTGCACTGCCGCTGGTCGAGGCGGGCTATATGGTGACATACGGTATCGCCCCCACCGGCCCCGAAACTGGTTATGGCTATATTCAGATGGGCGAGGCGCTATCGGGAGGCCTGCAATCCGTCGCCCGCTTTGTCGAAAAACCCGATGCGGCGCGCGCCGAGGCGATGCTAAAACAAGGCAATCACAGCTGGAACGGCGGCATATTCCTGTTCCGCGCCGACACGTATTTACAAGCCCTTGCCGTCCACGCCCCCGACATGCTGAACGCCGCACAGGCCGCAATGGCATCTGCAATCCGCAGCGACAACCGCATCACCCCCGACAAAGCAGCCTTCGCCGCTTGCCCGTCCGACAGCATCGATTATGCGGTCATGGAAAAGGCGGCCAAAGAAACCGGGGGGCGCGTCGCAGTCGTCCCGGTAAACATGGGTTGGTCCGACGTTGGCAGCTGGGACGCGTTATACGAACTGAACGCAAAAGACGCCGCGACCAACGCCGTCACCGGCACCGTTCGCATCATTGAAGCGACCGGCAATCTGATCCACGCCGACGGCATCCGCGTGTCCATCCACGGCGTGGATGATCTGATCGTAGTGGCGAACGGCAGCGAAGTGATGATTATGCCAAGGGGGAGTAGTCAGAAGGTAAGGGATTTTGCCAAGGATTAAATTTCAAGCCACCGTCCCGTGAAAGCCCAAAGGCAACGGCAGGCTTGCTTGCCACGTCGCGACTGGACCGTCATTTAGCTTCGCCGCATTGAGCACATGCAGTTCAGTCTTTTGCGCTTTCAAATTCAACGTTGTACCAATCAGCCAACCCCCCATTTCTGTGGCGCTTTCACCAGCACCGTTTGCTACAAACAAAAATTCCTCGACCAGTTGATGGCTACCAAAATCGTGCTTGTCGCTGTGGCCTGCGTGCCAATCCCAACTGGCAATTGCATGCGGAAAGGGTGTGCTGCGATAGCCGGTGACATGCGTTGTAAATCGCCTTGTCTGACCCGCCAAGCGCCGGTCACTGGATGGAAATTCAGCCGAAATCCCGGTCGTTTTCATCTCGGCTTTGCCGTCTATATGCAGCACAATCTGTGTCAACATGGGCGTAGGCGCTTTGATATGCTCACCACGTATCAAAGCCGAGGCGGATTTCTGGCCAAAAGTGGGGTCTGCCTCTAAACAACCATCGAAACGGATCGTGCCATCCTTTTCCTCCCAGCCGTCAGCCAAATGAAAGAACGAGAATGCAGGCAGTTCAAAGACGCGGCGTTTGCTGAAGTCATCCTTGTCGACAACCAGAACTTGTGTGCCCATTTCCGGCTTCCAAACCATACCAGTTGAAAGCGGAAACTTAAACTCTTCCTGCACCCATGGTTGCAACACAAAGATAAGATGCCGCTTTGTGGTGGTGAAATCGTGAAAATAGCTTTTGCGATCCAGCGCAACCATTTCAGCCTTCGCCAGACTGCCATCGGGATTTAGTTTCCACACAAAAGTATTTCGCCCGTTACCGCCAAAGTTCCATACTGTACCGTCACGATCAACGCGCGGATGGGCAGAGAACGGCATTTGTTTCAGGTCTCGGCGGAATGTTTTTGCTCCCTGTGTCGCAAGTGTGTCTGCGTCAAGCATCGTCGCTGATCCGCCCTCCCACAACGCGTATAGCTGACCGCCATTAACCAACACGCTGGTGTTCGCCGCGTTGGTATCATCAGGCCCATTGACTACCGCGCCCGTGCGCTGCGGGCTACCAAAACCGGGCTGAACGATGGCGTTCAGCGTAGTTTCCAACCGCCGCTTTGGCGTATCGACAAAACGTGCCGCTAGCGTCGCTTTCCCATCTCTCACCTGCCAGCGCCGCACCAAGCCATCGCCATCAAACCAGTGGCCCGACGCGCTATTCCCGCGCCGAAACTTTGCGGGGCCGTTGCGGAATAATATCGTTGAAAGCCCCGCTGGCACTTTGCCTTGGGCCAGCGTCAGCGTTTCTTGCCGCACATCGCCCTCAACATCCTTTACGCCCAATGCCCAACCAGGAGGCGTCGCCCCGGCAAGAGCCATATCGGGGGTGATGATGGCAGCACCTGCAATCAGGCTGCTTCCTAGAAATTGGCGGCGGTCGAATTTGGTCATAGCGATCCCTTTCGCTTACTTAATTTCGATGCTGTGGCTGTTGTCACCAGCCTTTATTTCAAACGACGCATCGGCCCATTTTGCCGGACCCATGTTACCCACAGCATTGTTGGAAAATGCAAAAGGCTCTGTTGGCATACCGTACGGGTTAGTTCCCATTGCGCCGTCGCCATCGACATCGTGGAACGATTTAATCGCATACCGTCCCGGTTTCAATCCCGCCAGCTGGGTTGCGATTTCGGCTTTATCGGCTTTAATCATAATCATCCGCAAAGGCGCTGCTTTGTCATTATAGGCATCTTCGGTATCGACCAACACGCCCATGACAGAGCCTTCTTGTTCGGCAATGCCGGTAAAGTTCAACGTCAACGTCGCGTAATCATCTTGCGCCACAGCAGCTGCCGAGAAAGTCACGCCGATCATGGCGATGGCGATGGCGGTGAAGATTGATTTGAATTGGTTCATGTCACTTGCTCCTTATTGGGTATTTGCTAGGGATAAACATCAGATGACAGCAACGGCGCACCTCGACAAATCACCATACGCAAACGGCGTGAAAACTTTCGTGAAATGACCGAAAATGCCTTTCACGCATCGCCAATGGCGGCTGAAGATACGCCAACGGCGGCTGAAGACACGCCAATGGCGGCAGGTTTTGGCGTCCGCCATAAACGAAGCTATCTGCTCGCCATTGGTATCGGTGTGGTGATGGCAATCATCGCGCCGTTACAGACCGACGAAATCGGGCTGCTACAGCGTCTAGTCTATTGGCAGATACTGATGCTGTCTGGCGCCACACTTGGCCTTGGCGTTACAGAGCTTGTTGAACGCTGGGGACGATTGCGCAATCGGCCGTGGGCGGAGGTCGCGTTGATCGGCACACTGATCGCTTTGCCACTGACGTTGATCGTTATGGGAACAGGCGCAATGTTTTTTGGAACGCAAGCAAGTAGCGTAGCCCGGTTCGGCTATAACTTCGGCGTCACAGCTTTGATAAGCATTGCAATCACCGCGCTTGGTCATGCAATCAACGGCCACAAAGATACTGCGCCGCAAAGCGCTCGCAGCACCGTCCGAGTTACAGAGCCGCCGACGCGTCAAGAAATGAACCGCTTTGCCGAGCGCCTGCCTTTGCCGTTACGCAGCGTTCCGGTCATCGCGCTGCAAGCTGAAGATCATTACCTTCGCGTACATTTGACGGGTGGCCAATCCACGCTGATCCTTATGCGCTTGTCCGATGCCATGGCAGAACTGCCTGAAAATATCGGAGCTCAAACGCACCGCAGTTGGTGGGTGGCAAAAAATGCTGTTCGGAGCGTTGTGAAGAGTGATGGACGCGCGACTTTGAAACTGGACCACGCGATAGACGCCCCGGTAAGCCGCTCGTATTATAAGTCGCTGGGCGATGCAGGCTGGCTTGCCTAAAATCCGGACCTAATCCCCCACCGCCCACACAAACGGCGTCAATCCTCGCTCTCGTTCATTAAACACCAGCACTCTCCCTGCTGGCGGAGCGCTGCGTTGCGGGCAATCGGGGCGAGTGCAGGCGCGGCAGCCAAGGCCTATAGGTGTTGCGGGGCCAGTGGCTAGGTCTATCCCGCGCGCGGCGGCAAGGGGCGCAGCTAGGCTGGCGTCTAGTCCTAACCCCACGACGAACTCTGCGCGGATTGCGCCTTCGGGGCGGGCTTGGGGTTGGACGGTGCGGGCGATGGTAAACCATCTGGTGGCTTGGCCGCTGTCTGCCGAGGCGCTCTCCAGTTCAACCAGGTTTTTGACCACGGATCCCGGGCGATCAAACGCAGCGTGGATGCGCCACAATGGGCAACGCGCGTCGCTTTCGACCAAGGGCGATCCGCTGGCCCCGGCATAGCGTTTGCTGCTTTGCCCGGCGCGGTCGATGCGCAGCATAAAAAACGGCAGGCCGCGCGCGCCTATACGTTGCATCGTCGTCAGCCGGTGTGCGACCTGTTCAAAGCCTGCGCCAAAGCGGCGTTGCAGCAGCTCGATATCATAGCCGGTGCCTTCGCAAGCGCGCAGGAAACGGGCGTATGGCATCATGATCGCGGCGGCGAAATAGCTTATCAAATGGCGGCGATAGAACCGCTCGCTGGCGCGCTCGACAAAACCTGCACCTTTGATCAGCGCGTCGATTTCGCTGCGCAGTTCCAGATTGGCAAGCTCACTGGCGGCGGCGAACGTTCGGCTGGCGGGGTCTAGCAATTCCGACAGTTGCAACTGGCGGGCGTGCAGATCGAGCCGTTTGAGTTTGTCGGTCAACACATCGACGGGCAAGATGCGGATGCTGATCTGGTGTTTGACGCGCAGCCGCTCGGCAATCGCACCATATAGATCGGCGCTGGCGAGGCGCAGTTCGTCGGCGAGCGCTTCGGCTTGCGCATCCAGATCGGCAAAATGGTTGCGCCAACGTTCGATTTCGGTGCGGACAGCGGCGATGGCATCGGCCTCTTGCACGGCTGGCCCGCCGCCGCCGGACAGCCGGTCAAACGCGCGAGCGAATGCTTCGGCAGCATCGGGGGCGGCGGCGATCCAGTCTTCCAATTGCAGCCGGTCTAGGTTGAGGTCAGCGAACAGCGGGTCAGACAAGCGGCGCTTGAGCGCCTCAACGCCGCCGCCGGGGGTTGCGCCAGTCAGTGAGCGCGCGTCAAAATCGAACTGCTTTGCAAGGCGCAGCAAAATCGCGGCGGTCATCGGGCGTTGGTTGCGCTCGATCAGGTTCAGATAGCTTGCGGATACTGCCAGCGCCTCTGCCATTGCGGTTTGGGTTAAGCCATTGGCGCGGCGGATGCGGCGGACCGCTGCTCCGGCGAAAAGTTTTTGATCTGCCATCCGCAGGTTAATGTCACAATCATTACAACATGACAACAGTTTTGCCAGATATTGCAACGCACACACAACATTTATGACAAAATTGACTGGTGTACATGCGCAACTTTCGTCAAATTGCGGTCATATCAACTCTCCCCAGTAAGGATTTGTCAGCATGCCCTATCAAACCGAAATCTCAACCGCTAGCCAGCTGATCGGCGCACATAACGGAACTTGGGACTCCATCAGCCCGGAAGCAGTTGCCCGTATGCGTTTGCAAAACCGCTTTCAAACCGGCCTCGACATCGCCCGCTACACCGCCGCCATCATGCGCAACGACATGGCGGCTTATGACGCCGATCCCGCGCAATACACGCAGTCGCTTGGCTGCTGGCACGGCTTTATCGCACAGCAAAAGATGATTTCGGTTAAGAAGCATTTCGGCACCACCAAAGGGAGGTATTTGTATCTCTCCGGCTGGATGATCGCCGCTTTACGCAGCGAATTCGGCCCCCTGCCCGATCAATCGATGCACGAAAAGACCAGCGTTCCGGCGTTGATTGAGGAACTTTACACGTTCTTGCGTCAAGCCGATGCGCGCGAACTGAACATTCTGTTCCGCGACCTCGATAAAGCGCGCGAAGCTGGCAATACAGCGGCAGAAACCGAAATAACGGGTAAAATAGAAAATTACGAAACGCACGTCGTTCCTATCATCGCTGACATCGACGCAGGCTTTGGCAACGCAGAAGCTACGTATTTGCTAGCGAAAAAGATGATCGAAGCAGGCGCGTGCGCGCTCCAAATCGAAAACCAAGTCTCTGATGAAAAGCAATGCGGCCACCAAGACGGCAAAGTCACCGTTCCACATGAAGACTTTTTGCAAAAAATTCGCGCCTGCCGTTATGCTTTCCTCGAGCTCGGCGTTCCCGACGGCATTATCGTTGCGCGCACCGACTCACTCGGCGCTGGCCTGACCAAGCAAATTGCCGTGTCCAAGGAAGCGGGCGATCTAGGTGATTTGTACAACAGTTTTCTTGATTGCGAAGAAATCGACCCCAGCACAGCGCAAAACGGTGATGTTATCTTGAACCGTAACGGCAAGCTGCTGCGTCCAAAGCGTTTGCCGTCAAATTTGTTCCAGTTCCGCGCTGGTACTGGCGAAGACCGCTGCGTGCTCGATTGCATAACTTCGCTGCAGAACGGGGCAGACCTGATCTGGATTGAAACCGAGAAGCCACATATCGAACAAATTGCTGGTATGGTTGATCGTATCCGCAAAGTCGTTCCCAATGCCAAGCTTGCGTATAACAACTCGCCAAGCTTTAACTGGACGCTGAATTTCCGTCAGCAAGTGTTCGATGCCTGGGCCGGTGACGGCAAAGATATCTCGGCTTATGATCGTCCAAACCTGATGAGTGCGTCTTATGACGAAACCGATCTGGGTATCGAAGCCGACAAGCAGATCCAAAATTTCCAGCGGGATTCAGCTAAGCGGGCCGGAATTTTCCACCATCTAATAACGCTGCCAACCTATCACACCGCGGCGCTTAGCACCGACAATCTGGCGAAGGATTATTTCGGCGAGATGGGTATGCTCGGTTATGTTGCTGGCGTCCAACGCAAGGAAATCCGCCAAGGCATAGCGTGCGTAAAACACCAAAACATGTCGGGTTCTGACATCGGTGACGAGCATAAAGAGTATTTCGCGGGCGAAGCCGCACTGAAAGCAGGTGGCGCGGACAATACGATGAACCAATTCAGCCAAGCGGCATAAGCCAAAGAGCGTTGAAGGCAATATCGCCATGACCGGGCCATCCCGATCCCGCGCCGTTCTTTCCAGCGAAGATTTCGACATGTTGCGCAAGGCGTTGGAACATTATCTGCCAACCGTTGCCGACAGTGAAGATGGCAAGGAATTTGCGCGGCTGTACCGCCGCCTTGGAAGCGCAATGGCGCGCTAATATCCGTTTTCCTGGGGAGGAAAAACCGCCTCGTGCCGCCGGTAGCAATACCGGCGGCATTTTTCTTAATCTAGAAGGCGCCAAGCGCCTCGCCAACGAATTATTAACTGAAAATTCGCTATGCAAGAACCAGAGTGAAGACAACGCTGACAGCGGAACGGTAAAATGGACAATATCCAGAAAATGATTGTGGGAAGTTTAGGCTTGGTGGGATTGATCGTTTTGATTGTGCCGAACTCTGACCCGCTTGCGTCCAAAAAAACAGAGGTTGGTCAGGCAAATTCCGTTCAAGGTGCACCTCCCCCGGCTGTTCCTCCGCCGCCATTGCCACCTCCCGCGCAAGGCGGAAACGCGTCGGGCGGTTTTGTCGTCGATGACTCTGATATAGCAAATTTTGGAAAGCCAATGGTTGACCCTACGCCTCCAGGGCAGCGCAATCAGCAGCTGACGCAAGAGCAAATTCAACCGACGCGGGATCAGACTAATAACGGCGTGGGGCAAACCCAAAGCAATCCCGGCGTCTATGGGCAACAACCGATGGCCGACCGACCGGCGCCGTTATCGACAGGGCTACAGCCACCGACTTAAGTCGCCCACGTAATCAATTCATGGCGCATAAAAAAACCCCGGCTTGTTATAAAACAAACCGGGGTTTCCATTTCTCTATTTCAGCCGCAATTAGTTGATGTCGAAGCGATCGGCGTTCATAACCTTGATCCACGCGTTAACAAAATCTTGGACGAATTTCAGTTCGTTGCCAGTTTCGGCATAGATTTCAGCCGTTGCTCGCAATTGTGCGTTTGAACCAAAAACCATATCAGCCCGTGTGGCGCGCCATTTTTCTTGGCGGGTGTTTCTTTCATAGGCGACGAACTCTTCGTCATCGCTGCCATCGACGGCGGTCCAGAATGTTTCCATATCGAGCAGGTTGACGAAGAAATCGTTCGTCAAAAGGCCGACGCGGTTGGTCAGCACGCCATGCGGGCGATTGTTATAGTTCGCCCCCAGCACGCGCAGTCCGCCCAACAATACCGTCATTTCCGGTGCCGAAAGGTTCAGCAACTGCGCACGATCAAGCAGCAATTCCTCAGTCTTGACGGTATATTTCTTTGCCGCATAATTCCGGAACCCATCGACCTTTGGCTCAAGATATTCAAAGCTTTCAATATCGGTCCATTCCTGTGTTGCGTCACCGCGACCGCCGATAAATGGCACTTCGATGTCAAAACCTGCATCTTTTGCAGCTTTTTCAACAGCAGCGCTGCCCGCGAGCACAATCGCATCCGCCATCGACAAATTGCCGCGCAATGCGTCAATCCGTGCCAGCGTTGCATCCAGATTGTCAGGCTCGTTCACCGTCCAATCTTTTTGCGGCGCCAAACGAATACGCGCACCATTGGCGCCGCCGCGATGATCCGACTTGCGGTAAGTCGATGCCGATGCCCATGCCGTTTTTACCAGCTGGCTTACCGACAATCCGCTGGCCAAGATCGCTGTCTTAAACGCAGCATTATCTGCATCTGACGAGACTGTTCCGCTTGGGATCGGGTCCTGCCAAATCAAATCTTCGGCAGGAACTTCTGGCCCTTGGTAGCGCACCTTTGGCCCCATATCGCGATGCAAAAGCTTAAACCAAGCGCGCGAGAACGCATCATCCAGCGCAGCCTGATCATCACGGAAACGTTCGGAAATCACCCGATAGGCCGGGTCCATCTTCAACGCCATGTCCGCTGTGGTCATCATCGTTGGAACCTTTTTCGAAGGATCGCGCGCGTCGGGTGCCATATCCTCTATGTCCGGATTGATCGGCTGCCATTGCTGCGCACCCGCCGGACTATGCACCAGTTCGAAATCATATTTGAACAGCAGCCGAAAATAATCGCCGCCCCATTGCGTCGGATTTGGCGTCCACGCGCCTTCGATGCCAGAGGTTGTGATGTTACCTTTGGTGATTTCGTCAGCGTCGGTAAGCCAGCCAAAGCCATGCTGATGCAATGCCTCTGATTCAGGGCTATGACCGAATGTGTCCGATGGCGCTGCGCCGTGCGCTTTACCAAAGGCGTGGCCGCCTGCGGTCAACGCCACAGTTTCTTCATCATTCATCGCCATCCGCGCAAAAGTTTCGCGCATGTCACGTGCCGACAGCAAGGGATCGGCATTACCGCCAGGTCCTTCTGGGTTCACATAGATCAAACCCATTTGAATTGCCGCAAGCGGACTTTCCAGCTCCATCGCGCGATCTGGCTGAATACGCGTTTCAACGCCCTGATCGACCCACAGATCCTCTGCACCCCAATAGGTATCGCGTTCTGGTTCAAACACATCGGCACGACCGCCGCCGAAACCGAACACGGGTCCGCCCATTGATTCGATAGCGACATTGCCGGTCAGGATGAACAGATCAGCCCAGCTGATGTTTTTTCCGTATTTCTGCTTAATCGGCCACAAAAGGCGGCGCGCTTTATCAAGATTGCCGTTATCGGGCCAGCTGTTGAGCGGCGCAAAACGCTGTTGCCCGCTGTTGCCGCCACCGCGACCATCAGCTGTGCGGTAGGTACCGGCGGCGTGCCATGTCATGCGAATGAAGAACGGCCCATAGTTACCGTAATCAGCTGGCCACCAAGGCTTGCTGTCGGTCATTAACGCGGTCAAATCTGCCTTTAGCGCAGCGTAATCGAGTTCGTTAAATGCCTTAGCATAATCGAAATCGGCACCCATCGGGTCTGGCGAAACGCCGCCCTGATGCAAAATGTCGACCGGCAGCGCCTCTGGCCACCAATCCTTGTTCGTGCGACCGAGCAGCGAGCGCGACGCGTCTTTATTGAACGGGCAGCTTGCGCCTGTATCAATTGGGGTTTGATCATTCATGGGAACTCTCCTGTAGAAAATCTTAGCCGAGCCGACATAGAGACGCCTCGTGACATTTGTGTAATATCCAACCCAACATATTTAGCCATTCGATTTTTCAATGCACAGTTAGTGGACTAGTCGATTGTGTGATGGTCCAGCCAATGGCTATTGCGCAGTCCAACCGCCATCCATCGACAAGTTTGCGCCGGTAATCGCACCAGCAGCATCGCCGCAAAGATACAGCGCAAGCGACGCCAGCTGTTCAATTTGCACAAATTGTTTTTGCGGCTGTCCCGCCAACAGCACATCGTTGATAACCTGATCACGCGTTAGCCCGCGTGTCTTCATAGTATCGGGAATCTGGTTTTCCACCAACGGCGTCCAGACATAGCCGGGGCAGATGCAGTTGACGGTGATGCCATCACGCGCCACTTCCAGTGCAATCGTTTTGGTCAGCCCGGCAATCCCGTGCTTGGCTGCATTATACGCGCTTTTATACGGCGATGCGACAAGGCTGTGCATCGATCCTGTGTTGATAATGCGCCCCCAGCCTTTCGCCTTCATCGCGGGCAATGCCGCTTTGGTCGTGTGAAAGGCGGACGACAAGATGATCGCGAGGATCGCATCCCATTTATCATCGGGAAAATCATCGACCGGCGATACGTGCTGGATCCCGGCATTATTGATAAGGATATCAGGCGCACCCAGCTTGGCGATACAGTCGGCAACCATATCGCGGATTTCGCCGGGCTTGCTCATATCCGCTCCGCTGTGCAGCGCACCTGCGTTGCTGGTGCGGATCAAATCTTCGACATAGCCATCAATTTCCGCCTGATCGCCAAAACCGTTTATCATCACATTGGCGCCTTCGGCAGCCAAAGCCCGTGCATAGCCGAGGCCAATGCCGCTGGTGGAACCTGTGATTAAAGCAGTTTTGCCTTTAAGAAACATGGGGAAGCAGTCCTTTACCGGGAGTAAACAGGGATGCCTTCCTCCTTGCGCTTTTCGGGCAAAACCGCAATGCTTCATCATCACGCGGCTAAGGAGAATCGCCATGCGCCTCGACGACATTGATCCGACCGGCAATATCAACGACCAAGGTTCCGGTGGCGGTGGCGGGTTTAACCTGGGCGGCGGCGGTGGCGGCATGGGATCGCTGCTGATTGGTTTGCTGCCTTTATTGCTTGGACGCAAAATCGGTTGCGGGACGATTGCGATACTTGGGATTGCGGCGTTTTTTATCTTTGGCGGCGGCATGTCGTTTTTGGCGGGGCCATCGTCTGCACCGGGCGAACAAACACAAAGCGGTGGGACACAGGCTTGTGATACCGAGGCAGAACTGTTTGCCTGCAAAGTCTTCACATCGACAGAGGCAACATGGTCGCAAATCTTTGCCGATGCCGGTGCGCGCTATCAACCCGCAAAGCTTGAATTCTTTCAAGGTGGCGGACAATCGGGTTGCGGCGCTGCACAATCGGCGATGGGACCATTTTATTGCCCCGCCGATCAGGGTATCTACCTCGACACGGCATTCTTTGACCAGATGAAGCAGATGAGCGGCGGCGGCGATTTCGCCTATGCCTATGTCGTCGCGCATGAAATGGGCCACCATATCCAGAATATCACCGGCATCGCCGACAAAGTCCGAGATCGCCAAGGTCGCGTCAGCGAAACCGATGGCAACCAGTTGCAAGTGCGCATGGAACTGCAGGCTGACTGCTATGCCGGTGTCTGGGCGGCGAAGAATTCGCAGCGTATGGAGGCAGGCGACGTCGAAGAAGGCATGCGTGCCGCCAATTCCATTGGCGATGATAAGCTGATGAAGCAATCTGGCCGCGCACCTGTGGAAAGCATGTTCACGCATGGCAGCAGCGAACAGCGGATGGCGGCGTTGCAACAGGGGTTAAAGACCGGCGATGCAGCGCAGTGCAATTTCTTCCGCGGGATTTTCTAAATCCAGCGAATGAAACTCACCGATTGCCACAACATCGAGGATTTCCGGCGGTTGGCGCAAAAGCGCCTGCCCTCACCGATATTCCATTATATTGATGGCGCGGGTGACGATGAAGTCACCAAACGACGGAACACCACAGCTTTTGACGACTGTGACCTCGTCCCCAATGTGCTCGCCGGAGTGCAAGATATCGATATGTCCACCACCGTCATGAGGCAGAAAATCGGTATGCCGTTGATGCTATCGCCCACCGCGTTGCAGCGGCTGTTCCATTGGCAGGGCGAACGCGCAGTCGCGGCGGTGGCGGAGCGGTTTAACACCTGGTTCGGTATTTCCAGTCTCGCTACTGTCAGCATCGAAGAAATCGGCGCCGCGATCAAAACGCCAAAAATGTTTCAGCTGTATATCCACAAAGATAAAGGCCTGAATCGGTCTATGGTTGAACGGTGCAAAGCGGCCAATTTTGACGCGATTACATTGACCGTCGATACGATTGTGTCGGGCAACCGCGAACGATGCCAGCGTAGCGGCTTCACCTCGCCGCCGCGCTTTACGCCGTCATCGGTGCTTAGCTATGCGACGCATCCGGCGTGGGTCGCCAACTACCTGTTTCGCGAGAAATTCGCTTTGCCCAATCTTGACACACATGTTGGCCAAGGCACCAATGTTGCCGTCTCAGTCGCCGATTATTTCAACACCATGCTCGACCAGTCGATGGACTGGAAAATGGCCGAGGCTGTGCGCGCCGATTGGGGCGGGCAGTTTTGCCTGAAAGGCGTGATGTCCGTCGCGGACGCAAAACGAGCTGTCGATATTGGTGCCACCGCGATCATGGTATCAAACCATGGCGGGCGGCAACTGGATGGATCGCGCAGCCCGTTCGACCAAATCGCCGAGATTGCCGATGCGGTGGGCGGGCAAATCGACATCATCTGCGACGGCGGCATCCGGCGCGGAACGCATGTGTTGAAAGCACTTGCGGCGGGTGCGACCGCATGTTCGGGCGGGCGGCTGTATCTCTATGCGCTTGCGGCGGCGGGGGAAGCTGGCGTCGAGCGGGTGGTCGGCAAGCTACACGATGAGATCGAGCGCGATATGAAGCTGATGGGGGTTAGGTCGATTTCGGAGTTGGATCGGGGGATGTTGCGGTGGCGGCGGTAGTAATATCCCGAGTTTTACACATATCGGTGAATGCGAAACCACAACGTCCAACGAATGTAAAATAGGCCTAGAGAAGGAGAGCGGGCGCGGGATACAATAGCCCTCTTGCTCTCATATCTCTAATCCATATGCTTTCGCCGTTGCTGGCTGGGCATCCGTTTACGGGTTACGTGTCTCCACAGTCCCTAATTGCTGCTTTTGGCGGACTTCCATAATTGACAACCAATTGACCAATCCAGCTTGCACATCAATACGTCGCCTCAATAAACCCGCGCCTTCGGCTTAATATACTCCACCTCATCAGTCAGCGTATACTCGTGCACCGGGCGGTAGTCGATTTTGACTGCGCCGCCTTTGCCGCCCCAGCCTTCGAACCAGCTTACGGTGTGCTTCATCCATTCGCCATCGTCACGGTTGGGGAAGTCTTCGTGGGCGTGCGCGCCGCGGCTTTCCTTGCGGTTGGCGGCACTTTCGATGGTGCAGACGGCTTGGCTCATCAGATTGTCGAGCTCCAACGTTTCGATCAGATCGGTGTTCCAGATCAAACTACGATCCGAAATCGATATGTCCTGCATCCGCGCGTTGACCTTTTGCATGATCGCGCAACCTTCGGAGAGGAGCGCGTTGTCGCGGAAGACGGCGGCGTGTTTTTGCATCGTCTGCTGCATTTCCAAACGCACTTGCGCGGTCGGCGAACCGCCCTTGGCATTGCGGAAATGGTCAAGCCGCGCGAGCGCCAGATTGGCTGAGTCCGCAGGCAGCGGCTTATGCGGCGCATTGGGTTTCAGCGTTTCTTTCAAATGAAGACCCGTCGCCCGGCCAAACACCACCAAATCGATCAGCGAGTTGGACCCCAGACGGTTCGCGCCATGCACCGAAACACACGCTGCTTCGCCGACGGAATACAGCCCCTGCACCACCACTTCGGGATCATCGCCGACTTTGGTCACGACTTGGCCGTGATAATTGCACGGAATTCCGCCCATGTTGTAATGCACCGTCGGGCACACCGGCAAAGGTTGCCGCGTCAGGTCAACGCCTGCAAAAATCTTTCCGCTTTCGGTAATCCCCGGCAAGCGTTCCGCCAGCACCTTGGGATCGATATGGTCGAGATGCAGGTATATATGGTCTTTGCCCGGGCCAACGCCGCGACCTTCGCGCATTTCCAGCGCCATTGAGCGCGACACGACGTCCCGCGATGCCAGATCTTTGGCCGATGGCGCATAGCGTTCCATGAACCGCTCGCCTTCGCTGTTGGTCAGATAACCACCCTCGCCGCGTGCACCTTCGGTAATCAGCACGCCCGCGCCGTAAATGCCGGTCGGGTGGAATTGGACAAATTCAAGGTCTTGCAACGGCAAACCCGCACGCAACACCATGCCGCCGCCATCACCGGTGCAAGTATGCGCCGACGTCGCGCTATAATAAGCACGGCCATAGCCGCCCGTTGCCAGCACCACCGAGTGCGATTTGAAACGGTGGATGCTGCCATCCTCCATGCACAATGCAATCACGCCCCGGCACTCGCCATCTTCCATAATCAGGTCGAGGGCGAAATACTCGATAAAGAAATCGGCGTCGTACTTCAGGCTCTGTTGATACAATGCGTGAAGCATCGCATGGCCAGTACGGTCAGCCGCAGCACAGGTGCGCTGCACCGGCGGGCCTTCGCCCATATTCTGCATATGGCCACCAAAGGGGCGCTGGTAGATGGTACCATCGTCGTTCCGCGAAAACGGCACGCCTGCATGTTCCAATTCGTAGACAGCGGCGGGCGCTTCACGCACCATATATTCAATTGCGTCTTGATCGCCCAGCCAGTCCGACCCCTTTACGGTGTCGTACATGTGCCACGTCCAATGGTCAGGCGAGTTGTTTTGTAACGATGCCGCGATGCCGCCTTGTGCCGCAACAGTATGCGAACGCGTTGGGAAAACCTTGGTGATGCACGCTGTTTTCAGCCCAGCCTCGGCAGCACCCATGGTCGCGCGCAAACCTGAACCACCGGCACCCACAACAACAACGTCGAAGGTATGATCGATAATCTTGTAAGCAGATGTGTCAGTATTGGGCATCAGACGGGAGCTCCGGTAAAGGCATGTTTGGCGACCATGAAAATGCCGAATGCGGCGGCGCCAATGACATAAAAATTCAAAATGGTAAGGACCGCAAATTTGTTGCCGTCTTCGTGGACATAATCTTCAATCAAAACTTGAAGCCCCAGACGGACGTGCCACAAAATGCTAACCAGCATCAGGATCATCGGCACAGCAACCGATGGCTGCGCCAGCCACGCGGCCACAGTTTCATGTTCGAAATTGGGAAGTACCAAAACGGACAGCACCAACCAGCTGGTTAGCAACAAATTGCCGATTGCGGTCAGCCGCTGGTCAATCCAGTGCTTGCTGCCATGCTTTGCCGAGCCAAGCCCGCGAACGCGTCCGATACCGGTTCCGTTACCCATCGTTCAATTCCCTAAAAAGCGCGAAGCAACCAGCAGCGCGGTTATCCCTGTTGCAGATAGCGCGGCGATGAAAACCAGCAAAGACCATGTTTTGTTGGTAGTCAGTTCATATCCCGCGCCCAGATCCATCAACAAATGGCGAATGCCGGAAAAGGCGTGCTGAAAAAAGCTCCACGTGACGCCCAGTGCAACCAATCGGAAAAACCAGTTTACCGCAATCTGCCACGCTGTCGCTTCTGGTCCCGCACTGACGACATATGATTGGAAACTCGCATAAGCCTCTGGCCCGGTGGCGATGGAATAAATCCACCACAGCAATGTCAGCATCCCAGCCGTTGCCAGCACAAAAGCAGTGGCACGGTGAAAAATCGAGATCGCCATATGCGGTCCCCATTTATACACGCCAAGATGCGGCGATAATGGCCGGTTTGGATTTTTCGCCATAAAAGTTGGCTCCCTGCTGCTGTTATCTGATGCTGTTAATTGCGTCGCTCTTTAATGCTTTGACCGCCCTACGCAAGGGGCACGCGATTGCATTTCCCTATGCGATAGATAACGCGGCGTTAACCAATGTGACTTAGTGTAACCCGTGCAAGATAGCTGCCCAATGTGGGCGGAACACGGAGTTACGCATGTCAGACGTCGAAAAATCGCTGGCCACAGCCATTCAATATGTAGTCGAAAAATTTGACTTCGACGGTAAAATGGCTGCGGATTGTGCAGAATTGCTCGGATATATAGACGATGGCATTCCCGATATTGCCTCTGCCTATTGGAGCTATTGGGCCGGGATGCGTAAGTTCGACGAACTCGAAAATCCAACTGTCCGCTCCGCAATGGTCGCCCGAACAGCTGTATTTATCCGCGGTCGCCTAAGCGATTCAACGGGAATGGAATGGCGCAACGGTTTGCAGGCGCAAGTGATTGATGCCTGCAAACGCGGCATCATCCTTACTGATGTGTTGGCTGGTGCTGCGCATGTCAGCCTGGAATACCACCGCGTCCTGGGCGCAAAAATTGATCGCAGTTCCGATGATTACATGCGTCTTTCAAAAGCGATTGTAGAGTTTTCCAACGCTGACTTGGCGATGATGGCGGCTTGCTACACCGCCTATCAAACTAACCAAACTTTGGAAAAGCAGATCGATTTTTCAGCGCAATTCGACAATGATATCGCAGCGACCGCAGTCGATATATCCGATCAAGCCAACATCCTGCGCCAACAAGCCGCTGGCAGCAGCGCAGTTGCGCAAGGTATGTTAAGCAAAGCATCCGAAGTGGCGACGGCGTCTGAACAATCCGCCGTTGCGATGCGCGAGGCGGCACAAACAGCAGCAGGCCTGATCCGTGCGATTGAAGACACCCGAAGCGAAGTAGAACTGGCGGCCGAAGTCGCCAACCGTGCGACTGATCGCGCGCAAGAAGCAGTGGAGGCGACCGATACTTTGTCTGACCAATCCAAATCGATTGAATCCATCCTCGGCCTTATCCGCGATATTGCCGGGCAAACTAACCTGCTCGCGTTGAACGCAACTATCGAAGCCGCGCGCGCCGGTGATGCGGGGCGCGGCTTTGCAGTCGTTGCACAGGAAGTCAAAAGCCTTGCCAACCAGACCGCAAAAGCCACTGACGAAATTGCCGAAAAAATCGCCGCGATCCAATCAGCCACCAAAGCATCGGTTGAATCCAACGTCTCGATCCGCGCGACTGTGCAAGACGTGCATCACAGCGCCGAACGCATCCGCCGCGCGATGGAGGAACAAGCGCAGACGGTGACGATGATTACCGCATCTGTCGATGAAACTGCGCTGGCCGCCGATTTGATGTCGAACACAATTTCCGCAATCCGCACCGACACCGAGAACGTCGTGTCCGAAATCAGTTTGTTGGAACAGGGCTTTGCTGACGTGGAGACAAAAATTTCGGCGCTTCAGGCCAATGCCGGGCGGTTTGTCAGCAACCTGATGCGTTGAGGCGCTTGTCGAATCTGCTTGCTTGGGTCTAAGCGCCGGGCATGACTGACAAACCCCTTCATATTTTGCTGACCGGCGCCAGCCGGGGCATCGGCAAAGCGATCGAAGACAGGCTCACCCATCGCGGTGCGCGTGTCGTGGGCCTTAACAGCGCCGACGGCGATCTGGCTGATCCGACAGTTCCCTCTGAACTTTGGCGCACTGCGCTTGAAAAGCTTGACGGCCGCATCGATGCGTTGGTCAATAACGCAGGCGTGTTTGAGGCCAATCCCCTTGATACCGGCGAAGTCGAGTGGCTGGATCACTGGGAACGCACAATGGCAATCAATCTGACCGCCGCTGCCCAGTTTTGCCGCCATGCAGTTTTGCATATGCAAGAGCCCAGAGACGGGGGGAACGGCGGACGCATCCTGAACATCGCCAGCCGCGCCGCGCATCGCGGCGATAGCCCGGCGCATTGGCATTATGCCGCATCAAAGGGCGGGATGGTCGCAATGACCAAAACCATCGCGCGGGCTTATGCCAAGGATGCGGTTTATGCCTTTGCCATCTGTCCCGGCTTCACCATGACCGGCATGGCCGAGGATTATTTGCAAAGCCGCGGCGGCGACAAGTTGCTGGCCGATATTCCGCTGGGCCGTGTAGCGATGCCAGAGGAGGTTGCGGTAATGGCGGCATTTTGCGTCTTCGATGCGCCACCATCAATGACGGGCGCAGTGTTGGATGTGAATGGAGCAAGCTATGTTCGGTAAATGGTTGTTGCTGTCTGGCATTGCGCTGACAGCTTGTGCGCCTGTGGGAACAGCACCTAGGGTTGCGGAAAAATCATTCCCGACGATCAAAGCTGCCTGCGGCGAACGCGATGGGTGGAGCGACGCTGCCCCGCCAGCCCATGTATTTGCCAACGTCTATATGGTTGGCACCTGCGGGATAACGTCGTTGCTTATCACTACACCAAAAGGCCATTTCTTGATTGACGGTGCGACAGACAAAGCGGCAAAGGGCATCGCCGAGAATATCCGCAAGCTGGGGTTCGATCCTAAAAAAGTCCGCTATATCCTCGGCACGCATGAACATCTCGATCACGCGGGCGGGCTTGCCAAGTTAAAACAGATAACTGGCGCAAAGTTTGCTGTCCGCGAGGCAGCAAGGTTGGGCATGGAAACGGGACTGCCGCTGGCTGATGATCCGCAGCATGGCACTCACCCCGCTTTTCCCGGTCTAAAAGCGGACCTTATTATCAACGATGGAGAGACGCTGCGCATCGGTAATCAGACGATTACCGTTATTGCCACACCTGGCCACACACCCGGCGGCACAAGCTATACTTGGAGAGCGTGTGACGGCGGCAACTGTCGCCAGATTGTCTATGCCGACAGCCTAAACGCCGTTTCGGCCGATGCCTATCGGTTCAGCGATCACCCTGATTATGTCGCGACTTTGCGCGGGTCGATGGCGCGGATCGAGGCTATCAAAGATTGCGATATCATGATTAGCCCGCATCCATTTCAAAGCGAATTCTTTGAACGGTTGGCCGGTGAAAAGCCGCTAATCGACCAAAGCCGGTGCAAGCAATATGTCACCGCTGCAAAACTTCGCCTCGACACTCGCCTTGCCAAAGAGGCGGCGGAGTGAACTGGTTATTGACTCTACCCTGTTCTCGCCAAGAAGCGGAGGCGCTGCACGAGGATGACGAATGGGTCGCATTGCTAGACCCGATGCCGACGATTGTTGCCGAAGAAGTTGAGGCGTTTAACGATGCCAAATGGCGCGTGAAGGCGTATTTTGCGCAAGAGCCTGACAAGGGCGTATTGTCGGCGCTGCAAGCTAGGTTGCCCAGCGCGGCAAAGGCGAAACCCGCGCTAGAGCTGCTCCCTGACCAAGACTGGCTGGTGATGAGCCAGCAAGGGCTACAGCCCGTCACCGCTGGTCGGTTCTATGTCCACACCAGCGACAATAAAGGACATGTTCCGCAAGGTGCCACAGTGTTTCAAATCGAGGCCAGTCAGGCATTCGGCACAGGCGGACATGAAACCACCAGCGGTTGTTTGGCAATGCTCGACCGGATGAAAACGTCCGGCGTGCGGTTTGATCATATCGCCGATATCGGCACAGGCACCGGACTGTTGGCGTTTGCCGCGCGTAGCTTGTGGCCAAGTGCACACGTCACTGCGTCGGATATCGATCCCGTAAGCATCGACGTCACAGCCTATAATGCCGACATCAACATGGTGCCTTTGGGACAGTCGACTGGCCGTGCCGCATTATGCGTTGCGCAAGGCACTGACCATGAAATGCTGCAATCGCGCGCACCATATGATCTTGTCATCGCCAACATTCTAGCGGGGCCACTGATCGAACTCGCCGCGTCTTTTGCCGCGATCACACAAGAGGGCGGATCGTTGATCCTCGCCGGTCTGCTCAACACACAAGCAGACGCTGTGCTGGCCAAATATCGCCGCACGGGCTTTCGTTTGCATAAACGCATCAACAGCGGCGACTGGCCGTGTTTGTGGCTGGTAAAGCGCCGCAGCTACAGCTGGCAACGCCCGCTTCGCGCCAGCGGGAGGACCAGCCAGCCGCCGGGTGATTTTGGCACATGGTAACGCTTGCGAAGCGCCGCACGATGTTACATATCAACATCTAATGGCATCTGACGACAATACCGTAAGTTTTGATGACGCGCGGCGGGCGCGGCTTACCGAGGCGCTATTGCGCACCGGGCAAGGCGACCGTTCGGCGTTCGAATCGCTGTATCGCGCAACGAGCGCGAAGCTTTTTGGCGTGTGCCTACGTATCTTTCCCGAACGCCATGAAGCCGAGGAAGCTTTGCAAGATGCATATCTAACCATTTGGAACCGCGCCGCGAGTTTCCAGCCCGGACGTGCCAGCCCCATCAGCTGGCTTGTCGCGGTGACGCGTAACCGCGCCATCGACCGGCTGCGTGCGTCTGGCAAAGCGACATTTACGCCGATTGATGATGCGTATGAAATTGCCGATACTGCACCGCGCGCCGACGCGATGCTATTTGCCGCCAGCGACGACGATCAGCTGCATGGCTGCATTCAGGATCTTGATGGGCGCGACGCGCATTTCATCCGGTCTGCCTTTTTGGGTGGCGCAACCTATTTGCAATTGGCGGATGCCGAGGCTGCGCCGCTTGCGACTGTTAAAAGCCGTATCCGCCGCGCGCTGATAAAGCTGCGCGCCTGTATGGAGGGGGAGGCATGACGATGATAAGCGAAAACGACATCGCATTAGCCGGCGAATATGTCCTTGGCCTGTTAGATGCAGCAGAGCACGCGGCGGCACAGGCGCGGGCCGCGACCGATGTTGCATTTGCAGCAGAAGTTGACGCCTGGCGCGAACGGCTCGCAGCTATGGCGGTCGATGCCGATATCGCAGCACCCGCCCAAATATGGACAGGCATTGCCAGCGCATTACCCCGCGCGACCGGGCAAGATGTCGATCAGGGCAAGCTGCGTTTGTGGCAGGGCCTTACCGCAGCCAGCATGGCAGTTGCCGCCTACCTCGGCTTCCTTGTTGCGAACCCGCCCGTTGTGCCGACAGTTGTAACCCCTCCCCCGTTAGTTGCCGCTCTTGGTAGTGAAACTGGCAACACCGCGATCACCGCGCGCTATGATCTGCAAAGCGGCGAACTGTTGATCACTCCAGTATCGCTTAATACCGGCAAGCTTTACCCCGAACTGTGGATTGTTCCCGCCGATGGAAAGCCGCGTTCTTTGGGGATGATGGCAGCTGGCAAGCCGACGATTGTCGCCGTCACGCCTGAAATGCGGCAATTTATGGCCGCAGGGGGAACGCTGGCGATTACACCAGAGCCAGAGCTTGGCGGGCCAGGCGGCAATCCAAGTGGCGCCATCATCGCTAGCGGGAAAATGACAATCATCTAGCGGCAAAAATAAATTTGCATCACGATGCATCTTTTCCGAGCCGACATCCGTTTTTGAAAATAGCACGCACATAATGGCGTGTCGTTATTCAAAAAAGGATTGCTCCAATGCACTCACGCTTTTCTCGTTCGCTTATCCTTGCAAGCGCACTTGTCGTTGCGGCCCCCGTTATGGTTGCAGCCAATCATCACAAAATGTCGAACCCGACCGTCGGCGGCGCGCCAATGATCGCCACAAAGACCATCGTTGAAAACGCCTCTGAAGCACCAAATCTGACGACATTGGTCGCAGCGGTGAAGGCGGCAGGCCTAGTCGACACCCTCGCCAGCCCCGGACCGTTCACCGTGTTCGCACCCACCAACACGGCGTTTGAAAAACTGCCCGAAGGTACCGTTGGCACAGTATTAAAACCCGAAAACAAGGCGTTACTGACCACAATCCTCACGTACCATGTTGTCGCAGGCAAGCTGACCGCCATGGACGTGATGGCCGCGATTAAGGCTGGCGGCGGCAAAGCTACGCTGACCACTGTTGCAGGCGCAAAAATCACTGCCCGTTTGTCGGGCAACAGCATCGTGATCACGGATGGTAAGGGCGGCCAGTCCGCTGTCACCACCGCTGATGTCATGCAGTCAAACGGCGTCGTCCATGTGATTGACTCTGTGTTGCTTCCGTAATTCGCTTTACCAAGCCGGCGGTTTTATCCGACCCCCTGTCGCCGCCGGCATAAACTTACCCCTCCCTTCATCGGGAGGGGTTTTTTATTGTGGCTTTGCGTTCGCGTATGCCTGAGTGCCGTGGGTGATAACGTCGTCTTCCGGCAAAATATCCGCAATCGGAATATCGGGCAGCTGCAGCAGTTCTGCATAGACCGGCGCGAAATCAGTCTCCACGGTCACGCGGCGCAAATGCTCCAATGACGGGATGACGAAATAATTCTGCTGAAAATCATCAATCCGGTATTCGGTCCGCATTAAACGCATCAGGTCAAATCCGATGCGATTGGGGCTGGGATCATCCAGCGCAAAGATGCTTTCGCCATAGCTGGACACGATCCCCGCGCCATAAATGCGCAGCCCCGATGGCTCCTGTATCAGCCCGAATTCCACCGTATACCAATAAAGCCGCGCCAGTTTATGCAGTGCGCCAAAACCAAGACTGCGCTGTCCACCTTTGCCGTACGCCACCATATAATCGGCGAATACGGGATCAGCAAGCATCGGCACATGACCGAAAACATCGTGAAATAAATCGGGTTCTTGCAGATAATCGATCTGGTCGGGCGTACGGATAAAATTACCCGCGGGAAAACGGCGGTTGGCAAGATGATCGAAGAACACCGCGTCAGGAACCAGCCCCGGAACCGCCACAACCTGCCACCCCGTCGCCGCCATCAACCGCGCGTTGAGTTCCGCATAATCAGGAATGCCAGGCTTTTCCAGCTTTAGGACATCAATTCCACGCATGAACGCGTCTGCCGCGCGCCCCGGCAGCATCGCCGATTGCCGCGCAAACAAATGGTCCCACATCGCATGTTCATCACCGCGAAACGCGTCCCAATTCTGCGGGATCGTCCAATCCGCGTTTGCGCCGCTGGGCGGGGTGTCATAGACATGCTTAAAATCGGCCATAGGGAATTGGTTACACTTGAAACTGTTTCGCATCAACAGCCTGTCGAGTGCTATTCGAGCTTTGCTTAGCTGGCCGATGCTGCTGATCGGATGCTATTTCGCAGCGGCATTGGTGGGTAGTTTGTTTCCAGCCAATTCAGACTGGCGGGAACCGGACGAAGGCATCCCCATTTTTGTCGAAACTAACGGCGTGCATGTCAGTCTGATCTTGCCGATGGCGGCAGCGGGAGGGGACTTATCCGACGTCATCCGTTCTGAACATTTGGCCAATCCTGGCCTCTATGGCACGCACTTTATGATCGGCTGGGGCCACGGCGCAGTCTATCGCAACGCACAGACTTGGGGCCAAGTGCGCAGCGGTGATATTGGATCTGCGATCATCGGGTCAGACGATACTTCATTGCATATCTATCATCTCACCAACCCGCGACCGAGTGCTATCCGCAAAAAATTTCGGGTGAGCGACGCGCAGTACCGGGCGATATTCGAGGAGGTGCGCGCAAGTTTTAGGCTGACCGATGGACGCAGCACAGCCTATCCGGCTTATGGTCCAGACAATCTGTTTTACGACAGCGTTGGGCGCTATTCGGCAGTGAATACCTGCAATGAATGGACCGCGCATGTGTTGCGCAAAGCGGGCATCAAAGTTGGCGTATGGACGCCGATGCCGGGCGGGGTGATGCGCTGGTTTTAGCGCGCCCCCGCCACAATCGCGGCCCAAGCCGCTTCGTCGATAACCTCTATGCCCAACTCAGTCGCTTTTTTCAGCTTTGACCCTGCCCCCGGCCCGGCAACAACCAAATCGGTCTTTGCCGAGACCGAGCCCGCAGATTTCGCCCCCAAAGCCTCTGCCTGAGATTTGGCCTCATCGCGGCTCATCGTTTCCAGCGCGCCGGTGAAGACAACTGTTTTACCCGAAACCGATGATGCGCGCACCTCAACAATATAATCAGGCGGCGTCACCGCACTCAATAAATCATCCCAAACTGCGGCATTATGTGGCTCGTGGAAAAACTCGCGCAATGCCTTTGCCACCACAGGCCCGACACCGTCGATTTGCGTGAGTTCAGCCTCGCCGTCATCCGACGTTGCAACGTCGCGCAGGCGCGGCAGCGTGGTGAAATTCTTCATCAAATCGCGCGCCGTCACTGCGCCAACGTGACGAATTCCAAGCCCAAATAGCAACCGGGCAGAATCCGGTGCGCGCTTCGCTTCAATCGCTGCCAACAGGTTATCCACAGACTTATCCTGCCAGCCCTCGCGCTGCACTATCTTTGAACGCTTTGATCTCAGGCGAAAAATATCTGCTGGGCTTTCCAACCAGCCCAATTCGAAAAATTCATTTATCGTCTTTTCGCCGAGCCCTTCAATATCCAGCGCGACCCGCGAAACGAAATGGCGCAACCGTTCAACACGCTGTGCAGGGCAGACCAATCCGCCGGTGCACCGGACATCGACTTCGCCTTCTTCAGCGACTGCTTCGGAACCGCATTCGGGGCAATGATCGGGGAAAAAATAAGCCGCGCGCTCTTCATCACGGCTCAAATTTTCCACAATCTGCGGGATCACGTCCCCTGCCCGCTGCACCTTCACACGATCGCCGGGACGCACAGCCAGACGCGCAATTTCGTCGCGGTTATGCAGCGTCACGTTAGAGACAACAACACCGCCCACCGTCACTGGCTTCAATCGGCCAACGGGTGTCAACTTGCCGGTGCGGCCGACCTGAATGTCGATGGCCTCCAGCGTCGTTTCTGCCTGCTCTGCGGGAAATTTATGCGCGATCGCCCAGCGGGGAAACTTTGTCACAAGGCCCAACCGCTCTTGCCAATCGAGCCGGTCGACTTTGTAGACAACGCCGTCGATATCGTAAGGCAAATCCGCCCGTTGCGTTTCTATACTGCGATAATGTTTCAGCACATCGGCTGCACCATCGGCGGGGATCAACAAAGGCGACACCGGCACACCCCAAGCCTCAATCGTTTTCATGACACCATTTTGGCTGTCAGCAGGCAACGCACTCACCTCGCCCCAACCATGCGCCAGAAAACGCAAGCGCCGCGATGCAGTGACGCTGGCATCCTTTTGCCGCAAAGACCCTGCCGCTGCGTTCCGCGGATTGGCAAATTGGCGGGCTTTTTCGGAATCATCCGCCTCGGCAAGCAACCGCGTATTCAGCGCCTCAAAATCACCCTTCGCCATATAGATTTCGCCGCGAATTTCGAAGATTTCGGGAACCTCGCCCGTCAACTTTTGAGGAATATCCCCAATAGTCCGCACATTGGCAGTCACATCCTCACCCACCGCGCCATCGCCACGCGTCGCCGCCTGCACCAACACGCCATTTTCATAGCGCAGCGAACAGGACAGCCCGTCAATTTTATCCTCTGCCGTCAAAGCAACCGGCATCCCTTCAGGCAAATTCAAAAACCGCCGCACGCGCGCAACGAAATCCTCAACATCCACGTCGCTAAACGCATTATCCAGGCTCATCATGCGCTTGGCATGGGCGACTTTGGACAAAGCCGAGCTTTCCACTGCAGCGCCGACCGATGCATTCGGACTATCCGCGCGCACCAAATGCGGAAATCCGGCTTCCAATTCATTATTACGCCGGACAAGCGCGTCATACTCCGCATCCGAAATCTCCGGCGCATCCTCGGCATGGTAACGGCGGTTATGATGCGCAATCTGCTTGGCGAGACGCATCAGTTCATTGGCAGCATCTGCTTCGGTCAGATTTTCGTGCTCAATCACACATCCTCCATCAACCGTTCGGCCTGTGCCCGCGCTTCGTCGGTTACCTCAGCACCCGATAGCATCCGCGCGATTTCTTGGCGGCGACCCTCAGCAGTCAGGCGCGTTACGCCGGTGCGAGTGACAGTTCCCTCGGACGATTTGGCGATGAAATAATGCGCAGCGCCCTTGGCGGCGACTTGTGGGCTGTGCGTTACCGCCAGCAATTGCTTTCCGCCGCTGGCAAGGCGCGACAGGCGTTCGCCGATGGCGCTGGCCACTGCACCGCCGACACCGCGGTCGATTTCGTCAAAAATGATCGTTGCAGCGCCGCCTTCTTCGGCAAGCGCGACCTTTAGGGCGAGGATGAAGCGCGACAGTTCGCCGCCGCTCGCAATTTTCGTCAGTGGCGCGAACGGCGCGCCCGGGTTCGTCGAGATTAGGAATTCGACACGATCCATCCCGCTGGCCGACCAGCGGTCTTCAGGCAGCTGTTCGACCGCAGTTTGAAATTGCGCCGCATCCAGTTTCAACGGCGTCAGCTCAGCCTTCACGGCGGTGTCGAGCTTTGCGGCGGCGGCCGTGCGGCTGTTGGACAAGGCCAACGCGCGCTCTTGATACGCTGCCGCCTTTGCCTTTACTTCGGCCTCAAGCTTGGCCAGCCCCTCGCCGCCCGCTTGTATCGACTCAAGCCGCGCGGTCAGGTTTGCCTGTAACGATAGGATAGCATCGGGCGCAACATTATGCTTGCGGGCGAGTGCGCGCAATTCGAACAAGCGCACTTCGATTTCATCCAACCGTGCGGGTTCAAATTCAATCGCACGCGCGGCAGCGTTCAGTTTATCCTCCGCCTCACTCGCCTCAATCACCGCGCGGTCAAGCGAGGTCAACGCGTCGGCCAGTAGCGGATGCGCATCGGCTAGCCGGTCCAGCTTTCGCGCGGCAGAGCGGATCAGCGCCAGCCCCGATTTCGGGCCATCAAAACTGACCAGCACCGTCTTCAAATCCTCGGCAATCCGTTCGCCCTTTTGCATATCAGAGCGTTCGCCAGCCAGCTGTTCTTCCTCGCCCTCTTGCGGCCTGAACGCCAACAGTTCGGCGACGGCATGTTCCAACCATTCCTGATCGCGCATGGCGTTTTCGATACTTTCCCGCGCCACATCCAACCGCGCCTTTGCCTCTTGCCAGGCGGAAAAATGGGCGCTCACGCCCGCCACATCACTTCGCCCAAATATGTCGAGCAAATTGCGATGGCCGCGCGGGTTCAACAAACCGCGATCATCATGCTGGCCGTGGATTTCCACCAGCTGCGTACCAATATCGCGCAGCAATGCGGCGGAACAGGGTTGGTCGTTGATATAGGCTTTGCTGCCGCCGTCGCGCTTGACCGATCGGCGCACAAGCAACGGCTCCCCCGCCTCAACATCGATGTCATTATCGGACAGCATCACCGATACGGCATGCGGCGTATCAAAGCTTGCGGTCACTTGTGCCCGTTCAGCCCCCGCACGCACCAGCGCGCTATCGGCCCGCGCCCCCAGCGCCAGCCCCAGCGCATCGAGCAAAATCGATTTGCCCGCGCCGGTTTCACCGGTCAGCACACCAAGGCCATGCTCGAACTCAAGGTCCAATGCCTCGATCAGCACCACATCGCGGATTGCCAACGCTGTTAGCATTTACGACCGGTCAGCAGCATCGCAGCATCGCTCCCCTGCGGCTCACGCCGCCGGTGCGTGCTTTTGCATCAGTTCGAAAGCGCGCTCATACCATTTGCTGCCGGCATAGTTGGCGCCCAGAACCGCGGCGGATTTCTTTGCCTCTGCCGGCAAGCCCATCGCCAGATAGGTTTCGGTCAGCCGGTACAAAGCCTCTGGCGCGTGCGTTGTCGTTTCATATTTCGCTACAACTTCGCGGAAGCGCAAAGATGAAGCGAGCCACAAAGAACGGCGCTGATAAAAACGACCGATTTCCATTTCCTTGCCCGCCAGATGGTCATTGACCAAATCGATTTTCAGGCCCGCGTCGGCGGCATAGCGGCTGTTAGGATAGCGGCGCTGTACCTCGCCCAGCGAAGCCAAGGCTTGCTCGGTAATCTTTTGGTCGCGGGTGACATCACTGATTTGCTCATAATAGCAAAGCGCAATCAGGTAATAAGCGTATGGCGCGTCTTTGTTACCCGGATGGATCGACAAAAACCGCTTTGCCGAGTTAATCGATTCGTTGTATTTCTGTCCCATGTAATAGCTGAACGAGCTCATCAGCTGCGCCCGGCGTGCCCATGGCGAATAGGGATGCTGGCGTTCGACTTCGTCAAACAACGCGGCGGCAACTTCGTAGTTGTTGGCATCAAGCCGCTCTTTCGCTGCATTATACAGCGTGTTCACATCGCGCGCGACGTATTTGGTATCAGAACCGCCACCGCCACGACCGCCACCAAGCATGGCACAGCCCGAAAGCAAAGTTGCTGAAACGCCAAGCGCCAGCGCTGAGATCAAAGTCCTGTTCATGCAAGTTCCTTAGTCATTCATAGCGCCAAGGCCAAGGGCTATCAGGGCAAATCTTTGTAGGGCGCTCAATGTATGGCCGATGAACCGGTTTAGGCACACAGCGCCAAGCGCGCGAAATCGCTCTCATGCGCCTTAACAAGTCGATTTGCGCCAACAAAAAGGGCCGCCGAAGCAGCCCTTTTCCTATTCGTTATCGACTTAAAAAGCCGGTATTAGTCCTTTAAGAAATCAGGAACGTGGTTAGGGTTTCCGCCCTCGCCCCCTTCGCTGCTTTCACGGCGTGGGCCGCGATCGCGACCGCCGCCACCGCCGCCATCACGGCGTGGGCCACGGCTACGATCACCGCCGCCGCCTTCACGACGTGAGCCCCGATCTCCACGATCACCGCCACCGCTTGGACGATCGCCACGTCCTTCGCCTCTGGGGCGTTCCTCACGGGGAGGACGTGTGTCTTCGATTTCTGCGCCGGTTTCTTGATCGACCAGACGCATCGACAGGCGGACCTTACCGCGTGGGTCGATTTCGAGGACCTTGACCTTAACGTCCATGCCTTCGCTGACGACATCGGTTGGTTTTTCAACGCGTTCATTCTTCATTTCGCTGACGTGGACGAGGCCGTCCTTGCCACCCATGAAGTTCACAAACGCACCGAAATCAACGATGTTGACGACTTTACCGTCATAGACTTTGCCAACTTCGGCTTCTTCGACGATGCCCGAAATCCATTTGCGCGCCGCTTCGATCTGGGCAACATCGCTTGACGAAATCTTGATCAGACCTTCGTCGTCGATATCGACCTTTGCGCCGGTGGTGGCAACGATTTCGCGGATCACTTTGCCGCCGGTGCCGATGATGTCGCGGATCTTTGCCTTATCAATCTGCATCGTTTCGATGCGCGGCGCAAAGTCGGACAGTTCGGTGCGGGCGGTATCAAGCGCCTTGGCCATTTCACCACGGATATGCGCACGGCCTTCTTTGGCTTGGTTCAAGGCTGCTTCAAAAATGTCGCGGGTAATCCCGGCAATTTTGATGTCCATCTGCATCGTGGTGATGCCTTCGGAGGTTCCAGCTACCTTGAAATCCATGTCACCCAGATGATCTTCATCACCCAATATGTCGGACAGGATTGCATAGTCTTTGCCTTCAAGGATCAAGCCCATCGCGATGCCCGATACGGCGCGCTTCAACGGCACACCGGCATCCATCATCGCAAGCGATCCACCGCAAACTGACGCCATCGACGACGAGCCGTTGGACTCGGTGATGTCGCTGGTCAGGCGGATGGTGTATGGAAACTCATCCTTGGTCGGCAATACAGCTTTCAGTGCGCGCCATGCAAGCTTGCCATGGCCCACTTCGCGGCGGCCCGGTGCACCAAAACGGCCAACTTCACCAACGCTGTACGGTGGGAAGTTATAGTGCAGCATGAAGTTCTGATACGAAAGACCATTGAGGCCGTCGATCATCTGTTCAGCGTCCTTGGTGCCCAAGGTGCAAGTTGCGATAGTTTGGGTTTCACCACGCGTAAAAAGGCAGCTGCCATGTGTGCGCGGCAAAAAGTGCGTTTCTGCAACGATGGGGCGGATCTGCGTAGTCGAACGACCATCGATGCGGCTGCCGTCTTTCAAAATGGCACCACGGACGATTTCAGCTTCCAACTTCTTCATCAGCTTATTGGCGGCCATCTGGTCCTGCGGGCTGGCGTCGGCAAATGCTGCCTTAGCGGTTGCGCGAGCTTCGTTGAGCGCGTTGCTGCGAGCGGATTTGTCGGTTAGCTTATACGCTGCGGCTATATCTTTGCCGACGAGCTTTTTCAGCTTGTCCTTTGCAGCCGACAGATCAGCTTGTTCAGCCATAACCCATGGGTCTTTTGCCGCTTGTTCAGCCAACTTTACGATGGCTTTGACGATGTCTTTACAGGCATCATGCGCGAACAAGACTGCGCCGAGCATGATTTCTTCCGAAAGCTCGTTTGCTTCGGATTCAACCATCATAACCGCGTCATAGGTTGCAGCAACGACAAGATCGAGGTCGCCAGCGGCAACCTGTTCGTCGGTCGGGTTCAGAATATACTCGCCATCGATATAACCAACGCGTGCCGCGCCGATTGGGCCCATGAAGGGAACGCCCGAAATGGTCATTGCAGCCGAGGCCGCAACCAACGCCAGTATGTCAGGCTCGTTCTGGCCATCATAGGACATGACGTGCGCGATACAGTTGATTTCGTTATAGAAACCTTCTGGAAACAACGGGCGCATCGGACGGTCGATCAGGCGGGAAACCAGTGTTTCCTTTTCCGTCGCGCCGCGTTCCCGCTTAAAAAAGCCACCGGGGATACGGCCGGCTGCGGAGTATTTTTCTTGATAGTTGACTGTGAGCGGGAAGAAATCTTGACCCTCTTTCACTTTTTTGGCGGCCGTTACGGCGCACAAGACAACAGTTTCGCCAAGCGAAGCCATAACAGCGCCGTCAGCTTGACGGGCAACCTTGCCCGTTTCGAGTGTCAGGGTTTGTCCGCCCAACTCGATTGATACAGTTTTCGTATTAAACATAGATTTTCCTTTGACCCGCATG
>JAYVGQ010000013.1:0-2524 GCA_043771985.1 Sphingomonadales bacterium | reverse complement strand
CGCCTTGGACCAGGCCGTATCCACCACTGCATGCGCACCATCGGCACCGCCGAAGAAGCGCTGGAAAAAATGTGCAAGCGCCTGCAAACCCGCGTTGCGTTCGGCAAGACGATTGCCGAACACAGCCTGTGGGAAGAACGCATTGCCCGCGCACGCATCGACATCGAAATGACGCGGCTACTTTGCCTTAAAGCCGCCGATATGATGGACAAGGTCGGCAACAAGGGCGCTTCTGCCGAAATCGCGATGATCAAGGTGCAGGCCCCGAACATGGCACTGAAAATCATCGACGATGCGATTCAGGCCCACGGCGGCGGTGGCGTATCCGACGATTTCGGACTGGCATCCGCCTATGCGCATCAACGTACGCTGCGTCTGGCAGATGGCCCCGACGAAGTCCACGCGCGCGCCATTGCCCGCATCGAGCTTGGCAAGCATGGCGAGAGGCCCTCACGTTGAAAGCAGCCGTCTTAATCGAACCGGGCAAACCGCTGGTAATCGAACAGGTCAATATCGCAAAGCCGGGACCGCACGAGGTGTTGATCCGCACTGCGGCCTGCGGGCTGTGCCATAGTGACTTGCACTTTATCGAAGGCACCTATCCGCATGCTCTGCCAGCGGTGCCGGGGCATGAAGCGGCGGGTATCGTCGAGGCGGTTGGCAGCGAAGTGCGGACAGTGAAGGTTGGCGATGCGGTCGTTACGTGCTTGTCGGCATTTTGCGGGCATTGCGAGTTTTGTGTAACTGGCCGGATGTCGTTGTGCCTTGGCGGCGACACGCGGCGCAAATCGGGGGAGGAGACGCGTATTTCGCGGCCCGATGGATCGCCGGTGGCGCAGATGCTGAATCTGTCGGCCTATGCCGAAATGATGTTGATCCACGAACATGCGTGCGTGCGGATTGACCCAGACATGCCGCTCGATCGCGCCTCGGTCATTGGCTGTGCGGTGACGACTGGCGCGGGCACAATCTTTAACGCGTGCAAAGTGGTGCCGGGCGAAACGGTTGCTGTCATCGGTTGTGGCGGCGTGGGGCTGGCGACGATTAACGCGGCAAAGATTGCAGGCGCAGGCCGGATTATCGCCTGCGACCCTATCCCCGAAAAGCGTGCGCTGGCGTTAAAGCTGGGCGCGACCGATGTTGTCGATGCGCTTGCCGATGATGCGGCGGCGCAAGTGCTGGCCTTGACCAAAGGCGGCGTCGATCATGCGATTGAAGCTGTCGGGCGTCCTGCTTCAGGTGAGTTGGCAGTCAAGTCGCTGAAACGCGGCGGAACAGCCACAATCCTTGGCATGATGCCGTTGCAACATAGTGTCGGCCTTAGCGCGATGGACCTGCTGTCGGGCAAGAAGCTGCAAGGCGCGATCATGGGCGGCAACCGCTTCCCTGTCGACATTCCGCGTCTGGTCGATTTCTACATGCGCGGGTTGCTCGATCTCGACAGCATCATTGCCGAGCGGATTCCGCTGGAGGCGATAAACGATGGCTTCGAGAAAATGAAGAAAGGCGATAGCGCGCGTAGCGTCATTGTTTTCGATCAGTGACGAACGTTGTCAACGCCGATGAAGCCTTTGTCGGCACAGTCGAGCCAGAGGGTGCAGACAGGCTGGATGAGGGCAAGCTGACCGAATGGATGCAGGCGAATGTTGAGGGTTTCAAAGGCCCGCTGCATCTGACCAAGTTCAAAGGCGGACAGTCGAACCCGACGTATAAGATAGAGGCAGCGTCGGGCAATTATGTGCTGCGGCGCAAACCCTTTGGCCAACTGCTGCCCTCTGCGCACGCAGTGGACCGCGAATACAAGGTGCAGGCGGGCTTGTTCACCACCGGCTTTCCGGTCGCCCGCCAATATGGCGTTTGCACCGACGACAGCATCGTCGGCAGCTGGTTCTATGTCATGGGCATGGTCGATGGCCGCACGATCTGGAACGGCGCGATGCCCGATAGCAACCCTGCCGACCGCCGCGCCGTCTATTTCGAGATGATCGACGTGTTGGCACAGCTGCACAACACTGATGTCGAGGCGGCGGGCCTGTCTGACTATGGCAAGCCCGGCAATTATTTCGCACGGCAAGTTGATCGCTGGACCAAGCAATACCGGCTGTCAGAAACCGAGACGATGCCTGATATGGAGCGGCTGATCGAATGGCTGCCCGCGACTTTGCCAGAGCAAACACGGGTCAGCGTCGTCCACGGCGATTACCGCATCGACAACGCTATTTTTGAACGCGACAGCACCAAGTGTTTGGCCGTTCTCGATTGGGAATTGTCCACTCTGGGCGACCCGCTCGCTGACTTTTCCTATGTCGCGATGGCGTGGGTTACTGAAAATGGCGGACGGTCAGGCGTGATGGATGTGGACCGAGCGGCTTTGGGCATTCCCGAGCTTGACGAAGTCGTTGCGCATTATTGCAAAGTCACAGGGCGCGACGGTATCCCCGATCTCAACTGGTATTTTGCCTATAATTTCTTTCGCTTAGCCGGAATTATCCAAGGCATTAAAAAGCGCGTGATCGACGGTACA
>JAYVGQ010000012.1:0-2995 GCA_043771985.1 Sphingomonadales bacterium | reverse complement strand
GTTGACGAACAAATTCACCGGCCTGACGCTCAGCCTCTAAATCTACCGGCGGCGCGTCGCCAGCTTCTAGGCCATGACATTCACGGAGCCAGAGCGTCTGGCCCAAATGACCTTTGGTCCCACCGATAACAAAGACCTCCTGACCCTGCGCCTTAAACGCAATCGTGGCCATCTTGCTTACATCTTCGAGCACGCCGACACCGCCGATTGCGGGTGTCGGCAAAATCGCGCTCCCCCCGCCGGTGGCCTTGCTTTCATTGTAGAGGCTCACATTGCCCGACACGATCGGGTAATCGAGCGCGCGGCAGGCGTCGGCCATGCCTTCGAGGCAGCCGACAATCTGCGCCATGATTTCGGGACGCTGCGGGTTGGCGAAGTTGAGGCAATTGGTGATCGCCAGCGGTTTGGCTCCGACCGCGCAGATGTTGCGATAGGTTTCGGCGACCGCCTGCTTGCCGCCTTCATAGGGGTCGGCATAGCAATAACGCGGGGTGCAGTCGGTGCTCATCGCCAGCGCGCGGTTGGTGCCGTGGATGCGCACCACGGCCGCATCTCCGCCCGAAAGCTGAGCGGTGTCGCCGCCAACCTGACTGTCATATTGCTGCCAGATCCATGCGCGTGACGCGAGGTCGGGACAGGCCATCAGTTTGAGCAGATCCGCGCCGATGTCGGTGCTTTCGGGAATATTGCCCAAAGGCGCGACATTGGCCCACGCCTTATACTCCTCCTTCGACGCCGCTGGCCGGTCATACAAAGGCGCGTCTTCGGCAAGCGGTCCAAGCGGAATGTCGCACACGACTTCGCCCTTGAAGGTCAGCACCATATGCCCCGTATCGGTCACTTCGCCGATCACCGCGAAATCGAGTTCCCATTTGTCAAAGATCGCTTTGGCAAACTCCTCACGCCCTGGTTTCAACACCATCAACATGCGTTCCTGAGACTCGCTCAGCATCATTTCATAGGGCGTCATGCCTTCCTCGCGGCACGGCACCATGTCCATGTTGAGGATGATCCCAGCCTTGCCATTGGTCGCCATTTCGACGCTGGAGCTGGTGAGGCCAGCCGCGCCCATATCCTGAATCGCGACAATCGCATCCGACGCCATCAGTTCAAGGCACGCCTCGATCAGCAGCTTTTCGGTAAACGGATCGCCGACCTGAACCGTCGGTCGTTTTTCGTCGATATCGTCGCCGAAATCCGCCGACGCCATGGTCGCGCCGTGGATGCCGTCGCGGCCAGTTTTCGACCCGACATAAACGATGGAGTTGCCCACGCCGGTCGCGGCGGAATAAAAAATCTTGTCTTGATCGGCGATGCCCACGGTCATTGCGTTGACGAGGATATTGCCGTCATAGGCCGGATGAAAATTGGTTTCGCCTCCCACGGTCGGCACGCCGACGCAGTTGCCGTAACCGCCGATGCCTGCAACCACGCCCTGCACCAGATGCTTCATTTTGGGATGATCCGGCCGCCCAAAACGCAGCGCATTCAGGTTCGCCACCGGCCGTGCGCCCATCGTAAACACATCGCGCAGGATGCCGCCAACGCCGGTCGCCGCACCCTGATACGGCTCGATATAGCTTGGATGGTTATGCGATTCCATTTTGAAAATCGCTGCCAATTTCGTGCCATTCGGGCCTTCGCCGATGTCGATAACACCGGCATTTTCGCCGGGACCGCAAATGACCCAAGGCGCGGTGGTTGGTAGCTTTTTCAAATGGATGCGGCTCGACTTATACGAACAATGTTCCGACCACATCACCGAAAATATCCCCAGCTCGGTCATGTTCGGCGCGCGACCCATCGCGTCGAGAACGCGCTGATATTCCTCGGGAGAAAGGCCGTGATCGGCGACGATTTGCGGGGTGATTTGGGTTGCGGTGTCGGTCATGCGCGGCGCTTTAGCTGCCTGCGCGCTTTCCCGCTAGCCCCGATCGTTCAAGCCACCACGCAGCGAGCGTCGCCACGCCAAATGCCGTGAAGGCCAGCAAGCTGGTTCCCTTTGTCACGACCTGTTCGATGGGCCCAAACCAGCTGAATAACTGCAACGCGGCAAACAGGATCGCGATGGTCCAGAGCGCCGCACCCTTGGCCCCAGTTTTGCGCGTGTAAAACCAGAGCGACCCGAATATCAAAGCGAGTTCCAGCGGCATTTCGATGGCGGGGTAATTCCACAGACCAAGACCAAGCTTTGGCGATTGCCCGGCCAGTGTGAGGTCAGGCACATGCACCAGCCAGTCAAGAAACCAGTGTGACAATACGACAGCTGCGGTCAAAGTCGCCGCCATCCGATTTTTTGTAACCAGCCAAACAAGCAGCCCAAATCCGGTGCCCCAAACGAGCGCGCCAACCAAACTATGCGTATAGGGCATGAGGTAGAGGTCCATCGGGTTCATCACCGAAGTCCCTTCCCTGAACCGCATCTTTTCGGCGCCTGTCATCAACAGGCCAAAAAAGGCCCAGTCCACCAATTGCGCAGCGACAAACAAAACCGGCAATCGCGGCGCGTCCTTGTGCGTTGCCGCGATCAGCGCAGGTGCAAAATGGCCGATAAACATAGTTGGTCTCCCCCGGTCGGTGGAGCCTAAACCCATCGCCCGCAATCACAATAAAAAAAGGGCCAGCCGTCCGGCCAGCCCCTTTCATCGAAATTGCGATGGAAAAGCTTAGTTGCCCTTACAGCTTTGCGCGCCTTTATCGGCGAGTTTCACATTGATCTGGGCACCGCTACCGGAAAGCGATGTTTTGCCATCTTCGGACTTCATTGGACCAGCGGGTGCTTCAGTCGCCCCGGCCTCTGCTTTCGGCGCGTTTACGCGAACAGCAGGTGCGGTTTTTTCACCAACGCGAATATCGGCGGATTCGTTTTTGCCGAGGAAATCGACATTCAAGATCGTTCCGTCGGCGCACCGATAGGTGTTCGATGCTGTGATCGAAGGCGGCATCGGCAAAGGCTCTGCGGTAGCCGCGGCGGTTGCTGCGTCAGCTTCTGCGT
>JAYVGQ010000011.1:0-16688 GCA_043771985.1 Sphingomonadales bacterium | reverse complement strand
TCGGAAGGGCGGAACCCCTCACCCAGCTAAGACTAGGCAGCAAGCTGCCAAGTCTGCGCAACCCTCTCCCAAAGGAGAGGGGAACGATCAATAAGGCGGTTTATCAAACCCCTTGGGGCTCGCCGTAAATATCTCGCACCCATTCTCGGTGATCCCGATCGAGTGTTCAAACTGCGCCGATAGCGAACGATCCCGCGTTACCGCCGTCCAGCCGTCTTCCAATACTTTGCCATGCGGCTTGCCGATGTTGATCATTGGCTCGATTGTGAAAATCATGCCGGGCTTCAACAAAGGCCCGGTGCCGGGCCGTCCTGCATGGACGATTTCCGGCGCGTCGTGGAACAGACGACCCAGACCATGCCCACAAAATTCGCGGACTACGCCGTAACGGTGGCCCTCGGCATGCGTTTGGATGGCGTGGCCAATGTCGCCGATGCGGTTACCGGGCTTTGCCGCCTCGATGCCCAGCATCAGGCATTCATAGGTTACATCGACCAAACGCCGCGCCTTTACCGGCACATCGCCGACAAGGAACATGCGGCTGGTGTCGCCGTGCCAACCATCGAGCATCGGCGTGACATCGACGTTGACGATGTCGCCGTCCTTCAATTTCTTGTCTGATGGGATCCCGTGGCAGATGACATGGTTGATGCTGGTGCAGCAGCTGTGCGTGTAGCCGCGATAGCCCAAAGTCGCCGGAACCGCGCCGCCGCGCAGCGTCATTTCGCGGACGATGTCGTCGATTTCACCAGTGGTGACGCCGGGGACGACATGCTTGGTCAGCTCGTCCAATATCTCCGCCGCCAGCCGCCCTGCAGCGCGCATGCCCGCAAAGCCATCGGCCCCGTGCAATTTGATAACCCCATCGCGGGATTGAAAAGCCTCATCGGCGGTAACGACTGCATATTGGTTCATGGTTTAGATATAGGGAACTTATACACGCTTTGCCAGACGGCACTTTACCGCTAAGCCCATGCCATGACCAACACCCGCATCTACACCGCAGCCCTTGTTATCATCGGCGATGAAATCCTGTCTGGCCGAACGCAGGATAAGAATATCGCCCAGATTGCCTTGTGGCTAAACGTGCAAGGCATCCGCTTGCGCGAGGTGCGTGTGGTGGCGGATGTCGAGGATGCGATTGTCGAGGCCGTGAACGCACTGCGTGCGCGCAATGACTATCTGTTCACCACCGGCGGTATTGGGCCAACGCATGATGACATTACGGTGGATGCGATTGCGGCGGCGCTGGCTGTGCCGGTGGTGTTGCATCCGGTGGCAAAGGAAATTTTGGAACGATATTACGAAACGCGCGGCGGGGTGAACGAAGGCCGGTTGCGTATGGCGCGCGTGCCAGAGGGCGCGGATTTGATCGCCAACAAAATGTCGGGCGCGCCGGGGATAAAGGTCGAGAATATCTTCATCATGGCGGGCGTGCCGCATATTACGGCGGGGATGCTCGACGCGCTGACCGGCACGCTGGAGGGCGGCGCGCCGTTGCTGTCGCATCAGCTGGGCTGCTGGGTGGCGGAAAGCGAGATTGCAAAACTGCTCGGCGATACCGAAAAAGCGCATGAAGGGTGCCAGATCGGCAGTTATCCGTTTTTCCGCGAGGGGCGGGTCGGGGCCAATTTTGTCGTGCGGTCTACGGACGCGCATATGTTGGCAACATGCGTCGCGGCGTTGAAGGCGGGACTTGAAGCAACTGGCCGCGATGTGGCGGACGGCGGAATTTAACTGCCCGCCGTTCATCCGCCAGCAAGGCGAAAGGCAGCAGTGAAAGCCGCAATGAAAGCACTGTCCCACATCAAAATCGCTCTGCTGGCATCCAGTCTGCTTTTGTCCCCGGCTGTATGGGCGCAGGCGGTGCCAGTTACTGTCCCAGTGGAGGCGCAAACCACCGCCGAAGTGCCTTGGCTATATGAAGGCAGCGACGTTCCTGTTGATACCAGCTGGACGTTCGGCAAACTTGAAAATGGCCTGCGCTATGCCGTGAAGAACAATCAGGTGCCATCGGGGCAAGTCTCGATCCGCGTGCGTATCGACGCAGGCGCGCTGCATGAGGAAGACGACGAGCAAGGCTTTGCGCATTTGCTGGAGCATCTGGCGTTTCGCGGGTCCGAATTTGTCCCCGACGGTGAATCCAAACGGATTTGGCAGCGGCTGGGGGTGAGTTTTGGCAGCGACAGCAACGCGCAGACGACGCCGACGCAAACGACGTATAAGCTTGATCTGCCCGCATCCGACCCGGCAAAGCTGGAAGAATCGATGAAGATTATCGTCGGTATGATGCGTGCCCCTGCGATTTCGGATACGGCGCTGGACGCCGAACGCGCGATAGTGCTGGCGGAATTGCGCGAGAATAGCGGTGCGCAGCTGGAATTCGGCAACCGTTTCCGCGAACATTTGTTTCAGGGGCAACGCCTTGCCAAACGCTCCACCATTGGCACGCCCGAAACGGTCCTTGCGGCAAGCGCGGATAAAGTCGGTGCGTTTCACAAGCGTTGGTATCGGCCCGAAAATGCGGTGGTAGTGATCGCGGGCGATGCCGAGCCAGCGGCGCTAGAGGCGCTTGTTAAAAAACATTTTGCCGATTGGAAGGCGACCGGTGCGCCAACGCCGCAGCCCGATTTTGGTAAGCCCACTTTGACGGGTAAAATCGCTGCTTCTATGTTTGAACCGTCTCTACCGCCGATTGCTTCGCTGAATTACATCAGGCCGTGGAATCAAGTCGATGATTCTATTAGATATAATCAGAACATTATGATTGAGGGTCTAGCGATAGCGATCATAAATCGTCGGCTGGAGTATAAGGCGAAGACAAGTACGACATTCAGTGTGGCTGAGGTATCAACTGACAAGATCTCTCGCTCGGCCGATGTAACGTCGGTTGATGTCAAGCCATTCGGTAATAACTGGGAACAAGCGGTCATCGACGTTCGCGCTATTATCGCTGATGCCTTGGCTACCCCGCCAACCCAAGGGGACATTGACCGCGAAATCAACGAAGTGCGCAGGGTTATAAACACACGTCTGGAAAACTACCCTTTTGACAGTGCCTCGACCCAAGTTGACAACATTGTCGGAGCTGTCGACATCAGGGAAACAGTTGCTCACCCAAAAACAGTTTCTGAAATCTTTACAGCGACACAGCCACTATTTCGCCCACAAGAATTGTTCGCTGCTACTAAGCGCATCTTTGCTGCCGATGCCGAACGAATAATGATCGCCGCTCCGTTTCCATTCGAGAATGCCGATGCACGCCTGTCAAAGGCGCTAACTGAGTCGGTGACTGTCGCGAAAAATGTTCGGCTGGCGGCAGACTCGCTTAGCTTTGACACATTGCCAAAGTTGGGGAGCCCGGGGAAAGTCGTTTCTAGCCGCATTCATGAACGGTTTGGTATCGAGAGCCTTGAGTTATCCAACGGCACCCGCGCGCTGCTTTGGCCCAATGCAGCCGAAGCAGGGCAAGTGCGTGTTTTGGTGCGCTTTGGTCGAGGGTACCAGGCCGTCGCACCAGATAAAGGCGGGCTGTTGTGGTCTGGATCGATGGTGCTGGGCGAAAACGGTGTTGGAAAGCTCGACCGCAATCAGCTCGACCAACTCATGAACGGCAGGCGTCTGGAGCTAAGCTTTAGCGTCGATAATGACGCGTTCGAATGGACAGCAGTAACGCGGCCAGAGGATTTGGCGGATCAATTGACGTTGATCGCGACAAAGATGCAGAAACCCGGTTGGCAGCCAGCGCCGGTTGAGCGCGCCAAAGCGATTGCTGCCGCAGACTATGACAGTTTTGAGATGTCCGCCGCCGCTATGATGCAGCGCGATTTGCAGTATCTGGCGACGTCCAAGGATGGCCGTTGGAAAGTGCCAACTCCCGATGAAGTGAAGACGCTGACACCCAAAAACTTCCGCACGTTCTGGGAACCATTATTAGCGAGCGGCCCGGTCGAAATTTTGATGTTCGGTGATTTCAAACGCGATGCCGCTGTCGCTGCGTTAAGCAAAAGCTTTGGCGCGATGAAAAAGCGCAGTGCAGCGCCAGTTCCGCCGGGAGCGGATACCACGAAATTCCCAACAGCGTCGGCGGAGCCCGTCCGTCTGATGCACAAAGGCCCGAAAGATCAAACGTCAGCGATTGTCGCTTGGCCCACAGGGGGTGGCTTGGAAGGTATCAGCGAGGGGCGTGAGTTGGAGGTATTAGCAGCAATCTTCCGCGACCGTTTGTTCGAAAAATTCCGGTCGGAACAGGCGGCGAGTTACAGTCCAGACATGCAGAATTTCTGGCCAGATGAGTTTAGGTCCGGCGGGTATTTGATGGCCTATAGCCAAGTCCAGCCAAAGGACGTTGGGCGCTTTTATGCCTTTGCGGCTGAGGTAGCGGCAGACTTGAAAACTAATCCGGTGAGTTCCGATGAGCTGCAACGTGCAGTGGAGCCGTTGAAGCAATATATCGACCGGGTGATGAGCGGAAATCAGCTTTGGATGAACCAGCTAGAAGGCGCGACTTACACCCCGCAGCGCTTTACCGCGTTAAGCCGGTTGTACAGCGACTATGCGGGAATTACAGCTGCGCGAGTGCAGGAATTAGCACGCAAGTATTTCCGGGATGATAAGGCCTGGAAGTTGTTGATTGAGCCTGAGAGCTAATCACATCCCCGGAAAACGCTGAAACTCGGGCAGGCTGTGCGCCTCGGTCATCCAGCCAATGCGTTCGGCAACCTGAACATGCGCGCCAGCGGGCAGGGTATCGGGATCGTCGAGAGTAGCTGACTGGATATCGATAATTCCTGGCAGGTATTCGTCGTTGCGATAGGCAATTCCGGTTCCGCATTTTGGACAAAAACTGCGCATCGCCGTCCCGGATGAATTGAACGTTGTCAGGTCGCCTTGCAACAGCGCGAATTCATCCTCTGCAAAGGCAGCCCAAGCCACCATTGGCGCACCAGCGGATTTACGGCAATCGCTGCAATGGCACAGAGCCACATGCTGCGGCGTTCCATTTACCTCATACCGAACTGCGCCGCATTGGCAGCCGCCTTGTAACGACATGACCGTTCTCCAATTGTCCATCCTGGTTTTCAAATACCCTATTTCGTCATTCCCGCGAAGGCGGGAATCCATCACCCGTTCTTGAAATTTCCAGACCGGTGTTGGCCCCCCGCCTTCGCGGGGGTGACGATGGGTGTTGCGAACCTCAAAGAACGTATTTCGACAGGTCAGTATCCTTGGCAATGCCCTCCAATTGCCTGATGACATAAGCTGCATCGATTTTGAACGTTTGACCTTTTTGGTCTTCGGCGTCGTAGCTGATATCTTCCAACAGCTTCTCCATCACCGTTTGCAAACGCCGCGCGCCGATATTTTCGACGGTATCGTTCACGTCCGCCGCGATTTTGGCCAACGCTTCAATCGCGTCGTCGGTAAAGTCCAAAGTCACTTCTTCGGTCGCTAGCAACGCTGCATATTGTTGCGGCAGATTGGCTTTGGTTTGCGAAAGGATGCGGACAAAGTCTTCTTGAGTCAGCGCACGCAGTTCGACGCGGATCGGCAGGCGGCCCTGCAATTCCGGGAGCATATCGCTCGGTTTAGAAATGTGGAACGCACCGCTGGCGATGAAAAGCACATGATCGGTTTTCATCGGCCCGTATTTGGTCGAGACGGTAGTGCCTTCGATCAATGGCAACAAATCGCGCTGTACGCCCTCACGGCTGATCGATCCGCCGCCTCGGGTGTCGGAAACCGCGATTTTGTCGATCTCATCCAGAAACACAATGCCGTTGGCCTCTGCATCGGCAATCGCGGTGCGGGCGACATCGTCTTGGTCAAGACGGCGCTCAACTTCCTCGTCAACCAGCTTGGTCCATGCCTCTGGCACTTTCATCTTGCGCTTTTTGGTCTTTCCCTGACCAAATGCTTTGCCCATCATTTCGGAGATATTGATCATCGCGCCGCCGCCCATGCCTGGGCCAAGGTCGGATAATCCCATTGGCATTGAAGGCGTGTCTGCGACTTCGATTTCGATCTCGACATCATCCATATGTCGATCAATTATGCGCTGGCGGAACGCTTCGCGTGTTGCTTCACTGGCGGTGTCACCGGCGAGTGGCTTTAGGATGCGCTCCATTGCCGCTGCCTCGGCGGCCTCACGCACCAGTTCGCGGCGACGGTCTTTTTCCAGCCGGACAGCCTCTTCGACCAGATCGCGGGCGATTTGTTCAACATCGCGCCCAACATAGCCGACCTCGGTAAACTTGGTTGCCTCGATTTTGATAAATGGCGCGTCGGCCAGCTTTGCCAGACGGCGGCTAATCTCGGTTTTGCCGCAGCCGGTGGGGCCTATCATCAGGATGTTTTTTGGCGTCACTTCATCGCGCAGATCAGCATCAAGCCGCTGACGGCGCCAGCGGTTGCGCAAAGCCACGGCCACCGCGCGTTTAGCGTCGGCTTGTCCAATGATGTGTTCATCCAGCGCCGCGACAATGGCTTTGGGAGTTAGGTTTTGAGACATAATGTGGCTTTCCGGATCAGCTAACGCTGTCCATGACCTCGACGGTCAGTTGATCATTGGTGTAGACGCAGATTTCGGCGGCAATCTTCATCGCGTGGCGCGCGAGTTTTTCGGCGTCCGCTTCATATTCCATCAGCGCACGCGCGGCGGACAGCGCATAGTTGCCGCCAGAGCCGATCGCTGCGATCCCGTCATTGGGTTCCAGAACATCGCCATTGCCGGTCAGGATCAACGTGATGTCCTTGTCCGCAACGATCATCAATGCTTCCAGATTGCGCAGGTACTTGTCTGTGCGCCAGTCTTTGGCTAGCTCCACCGCCGCCCGCATCAATTGCCCGCGATGCGCCTCAAGCTTTTTCTCCAGCCGTTCAAACAGTGTGAAGGCGTCAGCGGTTGCACCAGCAAAACCTCCAATGACGCTGCCATCATGCAACTGGCGTACTTTTTTCGCGTTGGGCTTCATAACGGTTTGGCCCATTGAAACCTGACCGTCGCCGACAATCACAACTTTGCCGTTTTTGCGAACCGAAAGTATAGTTGTGCCGTACCAAGTCGTCGGGTTATTGTGTGAACTGTTATCCATCCGCCAGATATGGGGGGCAACAACAGGGAGTGCAAGACGGCTAGGGACGCTCGCCCAATTTCCGTTCCCATTGTAGAGCGTGGCTGACGATAACGTCGAGGTCGTCATATTGCGGTTTCCAGCCAAAACGGGCTTTTATCGCGCTGTTGTCAGAAATAAGACTGTCTGGATCACCTGCGCGACGACCGGCAAACTGTCGCTCGATTTGCAAATTTGTGACGCGGTCAACGGCATCGAGGACTTGAAGGACCGAATAGCCGTGGCCGTACCCACAATTCAACGTATGGCTGCGCGCAGAGTCTGCAAATAGGTTTTCCAGCGCGATCACATGCGCCGTCGCTAGGTCGGTGACGTGAATATAATCGCGCACGCCCGTGCCGTCTTCAGTATCGAAATCGGTGCCAAAAACGCTGACATGGCTGCGTTTGCCAAGCGCCGTTTCGACGCCCACTTTGATAAGGTGCGTTGCGCCGGCGGTGGATTGGCCCGTGCGCCCTTGCGGATCGGCCCCTGCCACGTTGAAATAGCGCAATGCGCAATAATTGAAATCGTGCGCCGCTGCGACATCGCGCAACATATATTCGGTCATCAACTTTGACAGGCCATAGGGATTGATTGGCAGAGTCGGCGTATCTTCACGGACAGGGCTAACATCGGGAATGCCGTAAGTTGCGGCGGTAGAGGAGAAGATAAAATGCTTCACGCTGCCAGTGATCGCCGATTCGATAAGGCTGCGGCTGTTGGCGGTATTATTCCGGTAGTATTTTAGGGGGTTCTCAACCGATTCGGGGACGATGATCGAACCCGCAAAGTGCATGATTGCCTCTATCCGATGGTCAGCGATGATTTTGGCGACCAAAGCGTCATCGCCAATGTCGCCCAGATAAAAGGGCACGTCATCTGGAATGGCCCAGCGAAAGCCAGTCGTCAGATTGTCAACGACCACAGGGAAATGGCCGGCATCTTTCAAAGCTAACACCGCGTGGCTGCCGATATATCCGGCGCCGCCGGTCACAAGTACAATATGGCTGTGTGTCATAAGCGTCGCCTAATATGCAATCTCGAAACATCGGGTTAAGATTGTCGTAACTATCGTCACGCGCAGATTCACGGCAAAAAAAAGGCGACTAACAGCCGCCTTTTTCTCTAAATTGTCCTACCAAGCTTTATGGGCTGGTTGGGCCGTCGCTGTCATTGCCTGCAGCAATAACGATACCAGCGATGATAGCTGCTGCAGCAAGGACACCGACGATAACGCCGCTACCGCCGCCAAGCTTGCTTTCTTCCTTCGATGCTGCACCAGCACGCTTCGATTTTGCTGCCGAAACAGTCTTCGAAGCGGTTGCGGCAGTAGCAACAACCGGGACGCTGATGAGCGACGCAGCTGCGATTGCAGCGAGCGAAACTTTACCGAAACGCATTTTATAGCTCCTTTTTTCTATGTGGTTTCAAACACACAACCAGCCAATTGGCACAAGAGGGCGCAAAACGCAAGCACGGATTCGCCGAACGCACCAAATTGTCGTTCCTATTTCATAAGTTGCGGCGAAGTGACGTCCCAGTCACGACGACCTGAAATGGCCTGCCGATATCTATCGAGCAAAATAATCTACTTGCCGTCCGTCGCAGACGAGACAAAGTGGCAATCACTGCCGTTCTCGTTGCGTATGGCTGCATTTACAAAGTCATATCATCGGATGGTCGATCTATGCATTTGGATGGGTAACACACATGAAAATTGCAGTTCATCAAATGTGTAGCGGAGTTCAAGACTCTATAAATATACAACAAATTACAAATGCTGTTCGTGCCGCTGCCGCCGATCACGCTTCGATGTATTTCGCACCAGAGATGTCTTTCCTACTCGATCGTGATCGTAATCGCGCGGCGCAATCAATCGTTGCGGAGGAGGATAGCGCCGGATTGCAGCAACTGTGCGCAGTCGCGGCGAAGGAGAACATCTGGTTGCACCTCGGTTCCATTCCGGTTTTGCATGAAGATGGTAGTGGACGTTACGGAAACCGAACAATTGTGATCGATGCTGAGGGCAATATCCGGGCGCGTTACGACAAAATACATCTGTTCGACGTTGATCTGGCGACCGGCGAAAGCTGGCGCGAATCGTCTGCCTATCGCGGCGGTGACGAACCTGTCGTGGTTGAGACACCGTTAGGCAAAATGGGTCTGACTATTTGTTACGACCTGCGCTTTCCTGATCTATACAGTCGCTTGGCACAGGCCGGAGCACAGATTTTCGCAATTCCCGCTGCCTTTACTGTCCCTACGGGTCAAGCGCATTGGAATGTTCTGCTGCGCGCGCGGGCAATAGAATCGGCTTGCTTCGTCGTTGCCGCGGCGCAATCGGGTCTGCACGAGGATGGCAGAGCAACTTACGGTCATTCGCTGGTTGTCGATCCGTGGGGCGAAGTTCTGCTGGATATGGGCGAAGGCGAGGGGTTGGCTTTTGTCGAATTGGATTTGCCACGGGTCGACGCTGTGCGAGCCCAAATCCCCGTTCACCTTAATCGGCGAGCGATTTCTGCGCCATAAGCGCACGCTGCCGCGCCAGATGCTGTTCGCGCCATGCAATGATTAGCCCGGCACCGATTATCAGCGGTGCCCCCTGCAGAACCGAGATGCTCGGGACGTCGGCAAAAACGATAAAACCAAGGGCCGCAGTCCACAGCAATGATCCATAATCAATCGTCATGATCGTTGCGACCGATGCATAGCGCAGAGATGCGGTGAGGAGTATCTGCCCGATTGCCCCTGCCAATGCCAGCCCGCCAATGACCGCCCATGTTTCTGCATCATGTGGCCGAGCGATAAAAATTTGCGCTATGCCAAGCGGCACAATCGAGGTCAGGCTGAACCAGAACACGATTGCGCCCGGTGTTTCTGTGCGTGTCATGCGCCGCAACTGAATTGAAATACAGCCCGTCAATACCGCGCCAGACAACGCAACAATTACGCCGGTTCCATTGAGGATGGAATTTCCGGGGCGCATTGCAATCAAAATGCCGATGAAACCTAAACCAACGGCTGCCCAACGGAATTTGCCGGTCGGCTCTGCCAACATCACCGCCGCCAATACGGTTGCGAATATCTGCGCGGCAAAACCAAAGGTGGTCGCCTCGGCCATCGGCAGCAGCACCATTGCGGTAAAGTTCAGTCCCATGCCACACAGGCCCAGCGTCATTCGAAGGGCGTGTGCGCCGGGCCGCTTTGTCCTGATTGAACCAAGGTCATTCGTCCACCACAGCCAAGCGACTGCCACCGGAAGCCCCGCCAATTGCCGCCAGAACAGGCTTTCGGCAATGTGAACGCCACGATTTCCCGCGATCTTCACCAACAAAAACATGACGCCAATAACAATTACAGCCCCGATGCGCAAAACGATGCCAAGCATTGGCCGCGGTTCGGGTGCAATGGCCGTCGCTGCGACAGGTTGTTCGGCGGGATACGGCATCACCGCATTCCATAGGCGTGTGAAAACAACGTGCAAGCCTTGCGCTGGCTGTATTCATAGACCATTTGCTGGCCATGCAGGATTATCTGACAGCGCTTTGGGTATTTCATATCTGGACGGTAATCGCGGTCGCAGCAGCAATTCTGTCAGCGATCAGCATATTTGCTGACCGCCGCCGCCATCACCGCACACGCATTGAACAGGTTGGCTTTATGCCGTGGACTGGGATCAGCGTCTTTGCCATCATGGTGACGTTGATGGCGACGGCATTGGCAATAAAGACAGGCTAAAGCTTTCCTTTCCGGACGCTTGCCGATACTCCGTTGCAAACGAAAACCGATTCCCTGTTGATGGGAACGCATCCGGAGAGCCAAGATGACCGATTTACCCGCAACGAACCTGACGATGTTGACTGAAGTGAAAGCTGGCGGGGTTTTGGAAATGTATTTGGCGGCTTTGCCCATGCCGCAGCCAAAGGATCACGAGGTTCTAGTAAGGGTGCTGGCGACCCCAATCAATCCGTCGGATCTTGGCCTGATGGTCGGCGCCGCCGATGTCGCCAGCGTGCGGAGCATCGACCGTGGTGGCCAACCGGGTGTGGCGATGGATGTGTCGGATGCTGGCATGCGCTTTATGGCATCGCGCGTCGGGCAGGCGATGCCAATTGGCAATGAAGGCAGCGGTATAGTCGTCGCAGCAGGGGCATCGGATGCGGCACAGGCGTTGCTTGGCAAAACCGTGGCGCTGATCGGCGGCGAAATCTATGCTGAATATCGGTGCCTTGCCGCGATGGCGTGCATGCCGTTGCCTGAAGGGACCGAGCCAGAGGATGGTGCGTCGTGTTTCGTCAACCCACTGACCTCGCTCGGTTTTACCGAAACGATGAAGATGGAGGGCTATAAAGGCATCGTCCACGCTGCCGCTGCGTCTAATCTGGGACAGATGCTGGTGAAAATCTGCAAAGCTGACGGCATTCCATTAGTCAACATCGTGCGCAGCCCGGCTCAAGTCGATTTGCTGAAAAGCATTGGCGCAGAGATTGTGCTCGATTCGACCGCAGAGAATTTCACCGAAGATTTGGTGCAGGCGATTTATGAGACCGAAGCGTTTCTTGGCTTTGACCCAATCGGCGGAGGCAAGATTTCCGGACAGATATTAGCGGCGATGGAAGCGGCTGCTGTGAAGCGGATGACAGCCTATAGTCGTTATGGTTCCGACCAGATGAAACAGGTTTACATTTATGGCGCGCTTGATGTTGGCCCGACGGTTCTAAACCGCAGCTTTGGACTGACTTGGGGCCTGGGCGGCTGGTTGCTGACGCCGTTTATGGCAAAGGCCGGGGCGGACGTTGTTGGCCGCATGCGCGCGCGGGTTGCAGCAGAACTGACGACCACGTTCAAAAGCCATTACAGCCACCGGATATCGCTTGCCGAGGCGGTCGATCCAGCAACCTTGCAAGCCTATAATGCCAAACGGACGGGCGAAAAATACCTCATCAAGCCGTAACCTGTTTTGACATTTTAATCCTCCCGAGGGCTCAAAGTTCCACTTCGCCATTCCCGCGAAGGCGGGAATCCACCACCCGCGTTACCCGCACAACTCAAGGCGGATAGATACATCAAGCGCCGGTGATGGGTTCCCGCCTTCGCGGGAATGACGGCGTGATATTTTGGTCTTTGCAAACGATTGCAATTTGACTATTGCGCTGAGGCCGTTCACGTTCTGCTTTATGGATATCGTTGGTTCCCATTATGCCGTCGCTTCACACTGTCGGGCAGACTATGCCTGACGATACACCGCAATACCGCCCTGCATTTCACTTCAGCCCGCAGCGGAACTGGATGAACGATCCCAATGGATTGGTTTTTACAGGTGGCCTCTATCATCTGTTTTTCCAATATCATCCAGATGGGCTGACCTGGGGACCGATGCATTGGGGCCATGCAACCAGCCGTGATTTGGTGCATTGGGAGGAGCAGCCGATTGCGCTTTATCCCGATGCGCTGGGCATGATCTTTTCGGGTAGTATCGTTATCGACACCGACAATACGTCTGGCTTTGGCTGCGATGGGAAAGCGCCATGGGTGGCAATTTTTACGCATCACCATCCGATTACTGAAAAAATGGGCGGCAACGTCCACCAATATCAAAGCATTGCGTTTAGTTTGGACGACGGCGTTAGTTGGACAAAATATACGGGCAATCCGGTGCTGCCAAATCCCGGCATAAAGAATTTTCGCGATCCAAAAGTGTTCTGGCACGCGGAGAGTGGACGCTGGGTAATGAGCCTTGCCGCTGGCGATCGCATAGTGTTTTATTCCTCGCCGGATTTGAAAACATGGGTGCTGGAAAGCGAACTGAGTCGCTTTGAGATTGCCGCCGGCAATGTGCTGGAATGCCCTGACCTTGTGGCGTTGGATTTGGAAGGTCGCAAACGCTGGGTTTTGATCGTCAGCGTGGTGACGGATGCGCCCAACGGCGGCTCTGGCACGCGTTATATTGTTGGCGATTTCGATGGACGTAATTTCGTGCCAGAACACGACGACATCCGCTGGCTCGATTATGGTCCCGACAATTACGCCGGTGTCACCTTTCACAACACTGGCGACCAAGTGCTGCTAATCGGCTGGATGAGCAACTGGGCCTATGCGCAGTCCGTTCCCACCGCACCGTGGCGCAGCGCGATGACTTTGCCACGTGAATTGGGGCTGGTGATGGCGTGCGGAAAAGCGGTGCTGTCGCAAAGCGTGCCGCCAGTTTTTGATGGCCAACCGTTGCTCAAAGGTGATTGGCATTCGAATATGTCCGCCGCATGGCGTCAGGCGTTTGGCGTATTGAAACTCAGCCTAAAAGCGGAAAACCAGCCATCGTTCGAACTGACCCTCAGCAACGATCTAGGCGAGCGGCTGAACATTGGTTTCGATGCAGTACAGCAGCAGTATTACATTGACCGCCGCGACGCCGGATCAAACAAATTCAGTCCTGAATTCCCGATCCGGGCAACCGCGCCACGAATTGATATGGGGCAGGGAACTGATTTCAGCCTCTATATCGACAACGGTTCAATCGAGATGTTTGCCGATGGCGGTATGACTGCACTCACCAGCCTCTATTTTCCGAGCGTTCCCTATGATAGCACACAGTTACAGGCGAGTGAGCCGGCACAAAACAGCCGGCTCACAGTGTCTGAAATCAACCTATAGCCCGCAGCTTAGGCTCGACTTCATCCAGCGATTTACGGATGATGCCGATCAGGTCGTCGATCTGCGTGGTGCTGATAATCAGCGGTGGGCACATAACGATGCTGTCGCGGATGCCTCGCACCATCAGGCCGTTACGGATGCAGGCATCGCGGACCATCGGGCCCGCTGTGCCTTCTTTGCCGCCAAAGCGTGCGCCGGTGGCTTTGTTAGCGACGATTTCGACTGCGCCAATCAGCCCGACCGAGCGGGCTTCGCCAACGAGCGGATGTTCGCTTAATACAGCGAGTGCCTTGGCCAGATACGGCCCGGTTTCGCTGCGGACCCTCTCAACCAGTCCTTCGCGTTCGATAATTTCGATGTTGCGCAGGGCGACCGCCGAAGCCACCGGATGCCCCGAATAGGTATAGCCGTGGACAAAATCACCGCCGGTTTTCATGACCTTCACAATATCGGCGCTGACCGCAACGGCGGAGATTGGCAGATATCCTGACGATAATCCCTTCGCCATCGCGATGATGTCTGGCTGCACGCCAACCGTCTCATGGCCCCACATATTGCCAGTGCGACCAAAGCCGCAGATGACTTCGTCGCAAACCAATAGGATGCCATATTTGCGGCAGATCGCCTCGACTTGTGGCCAGTAATTGGCTGGCGGAATGATAACACCGCCAGCGCCCTGGATCGGTTCACCGATGAACGCAGCAACATTTTCGGGGCCAACTTCGATGATTTTGTCTTCAATGGCTTGCGCGCAAGCATTGCCGAAATCGTCCGCGCTCATGTCGCGGCCTTCGTTGTACATATAGGGCTGGCGGACATGTTCGATTCCGGCCATTGGCAATACGCCGGGGGCAGGGAAGCCTTGACCGTGCATGCCCTTCATCCCGCCCATCGAAACGCCGGCGACGGTCGAGCCGTGATAGGCATTGTGGCGGCTAATAAAGACGGTGCGACTATGCTCGCCCTTCACCTGCCAGTAATGGCGGACGAGGCGCAGAATGGTGTCATTTGCTTCCGAACCGCTGCTGTTGAAAAACACATGCGGCAGGCGGCCACCCGTCAGGCTGGCGATCTTGTCGGCAAGCATCACCGCAGGTGGGTTAGCGGTTTTGAAAAAGCTGTTGTAATAAGGCAGCTCGATCATTTGCTCCTTAGCCACCTCGGCCAGTTCGTCGCGGCCATAGCCGACATTGACGCACCAAAGCCCCGCCATGCCATCAAGAATACGGTTGCCGTCGCCGTCGTGGATGTAGCAGCCATCGGCATGGGTGATGATGCGGCTGCCGCCAAGGTCTTCGATCTCTTGCCAGTCGGCTTGGGCTGGAAGGTGGTGAGCGATATCGAGGCGGCGGAGTTCGGCGATGTCGTAATTGCGGGGCATAATATGGTCCTTTTGATTGGTTCACGCAGATAGCGCAGAGGACGCAGAATATATGGCGCTACAGAAACTCAGCGTTTCTTTGCGTCCTCTGCGTGAAATCAAAAGGGTTTAAGGCGAAAAGCCTATGCGCGCTTGATAGCGGTCATAACGGGTGATGCACCGGTTCATAATTCTCCCCTTAACGCTTTTCCGAGCAGGTGAAAATAGGTTTGCGCATCGGGGTCGTTTTCGGTGTTCCATTCTGGGTGCCATTGCACCGCAAGCAACGGCGCGCCGTTGGGGCGGGCACTATAGGCCTCGATCAAGCCATCGGGCGCACGCGCCTCAACCGTCAGGCCGTCGGCAAGTGTGCCGATCCCCTGATAATGCACCGAGTTGACCTTGAGCGAGCTCTTCACATACGCATGTGCCAGTAAGCCGCCCTCAACCAACTCAACGGGATGACGGTGGTCAAACATCGCGTCGAACGACGCGTTATCAGGTGCATGGTGGCGGATCAAATCGTCGCTCGCGCTTGTATCGCGGCGCAGTGTTCCGCCAAGCGCGACATTAATTTCCTGAAACCCCCGGCAAATGCCGAACACAGGTTTCTGCGCTTCGATCATGCGGTCCACCATCGACAAAGCAATTTCGTCGCGGGCTTCATCAAACGGGCCGTCACCTTGCGTCTCACCATATCGGGCAGTCGCAACATTCGATGGGCTGCCCGTCAGCAAGATGCCATCCAATCGCGGAGCAACCTCTGCAGCGGTCATTAGATCGGGCAGCGAGGGCACTATCAACGCCGCGACATCGGCATAGGTCATCGCCGCGCGGATATAGCGCTCCATCACCGCTTGCGCCGCCTCTGTGCCGACAATGCGGTTGCACGCGATGACGCCAAGAACAGGGCGAGTCATGCAGCCCCGATCAATTCCCGCCCGATCAGCATCCGGCGGATTTCGTTGGTGCCGGCGCCAATGTCGAGCAGCTTTGCGTCGCGGAACAGGCGTTCGACGGGCCAGTCCTTGGTGTAGCCAGCCCCGCCCAGCGCTTGAATAGCTTCGCCAGCGACTTTGACGGCGTTTTCCGAGGCCAGCAGAATCACGCCCGCCGCATCGAACCGCGTTGTCTGGCCCGCATCGCACGCCCGCGCCACAGCATAAGTATACGCGCGCGCCGAGTTCAGCGCGACATACATGTCGGCGATTTTGCCCTGCATCAACTGGAACGAACCGATGGCTTTGCCGAACTGTTTACGCTCGCGGACAAAGGGCAGGACGACATCGAGACAGGCTTGCATGATACCCAGCTGCAATCCCGCCAGCACCACGCGTTCGTAATCAAGACCACTCATCAACACGCCAACGCCGCCGTGCAGCGGGCCGATGATCTGTTCCTCGCTGACGAAGCAATCGTTGAATACCAGCTCTGCCGTGGGCGATCCGCGCATGCCCATTTTATCGATTTTCTGGCCGATGGAAAAACCTTCCATTTCCTTTTCGATGAGGAACGCGGTGATGCCGCGTGAACCTTCGTCGGGCGCAGACTTGGCATAGACC
>JAYVGQ010000010.1:0-3020 GCA_043771985.1 Sphingomonadales bacterium | reverse complement strand
AAAGCTTGTCGCGACCGGTGCCATGTCGTCAATAATCACGCCGCGCTCTGACACCAAACCCGCCACGGCAAAGCTCATCGCAATGCGGTGGTCAAGCTCAGCAGCGATGGTTGCGCCGCCAACAAATGGAGTTCCATCGCGGCCTTCGATGATCAGGCCATCAGGTAACTCTTCAACACCTACCCCAATCGCGCGCAAGCCTTTGGCCATCACCGCGATCCGGTCTGACTCCTTGACGCGCAGTTCTTCAAGCCCGCGAAAGACGCTGCGCCCTCTGGCCATTGCGGCGGCAATGAAGAGGATCGGAAATTCATCGACCATGCTTGGAACAATCGCCGGGTCAGTTTCGATGCCCGTGAGTGCCGAGCAGGTGACGGTCAGGTCAGCCACAGGCTCGCCACCGACTACGCGCTGCTGGCCGTAGCTGATGTTTGCGCCCATCGCCTCAAGCACCTTAAATATGCCTGCGCGCGTTGCGTTCAAACCAACATTGGCAATCGTTACGCGCGACCCCGGCACGATCAGCGCAGCAACCGCGAAGAAGGCGGCTGAGGATGGGTCGCCCGGCACGATGATATGTTGCGGTTTGAGTTCAGCTTCGCCGCGAATCGCTATCGTCCGCACGCCTGCGCTATCAGTCTCAACGGTCAGCTCGGCACCAAATCCGGCGAGCATCCGTTCACTATGATCACGCGTTGGCACTGGCTCAATCACACGGGTAATGCCCGCTATATTGAGGCCCGCCAGCAGAATTGCACTCTTCACCTGAGCTGAGGCAATCGGCAGGCGGTAGGTGATCGGCACCGCCGGGCATGCCCCGCGCAACATCAGTGGCAGGCGGTCACCCGATGTCGCGCTCACATCCGCCCCCATGAGCGAGAGGGGATCAATCACGCGGCGCATCGGTCGTTTCGACAGCGAGGCATCGCCAATAAAGGTCGCGGTAATCGGATGTGATGCAATCACGCCCATGAGCAACCGCGTCGATGTGCCGCTATTGCCCATATCAAGTGCTGTCTGCGGCTGCATCAGCCCGCCTACGCCAACGCCGTGGACATGCCAAACACCTAGGTCATCGCGGACGATGTCAGCACCCATCGCGCGCATTGCAGCGGCGGTTGCCAGCACATCATGCCCCTCAAGCAATCCCTCTATCCGGCTTTGCCCAATCGCGAGTGCCGAGAGCATCAGCGCGCGGTGCGAGATTGATTTATCGCCTGGAACGGTGATCATCCCTGTGAGCGGCGGGCTTCTCAAAAATGTTGCAGGGCTGGTCATATCACGAGCGCTTTTGACAGCGGCGCTATGCTATGGCAAGGCGCACCGCGATTGGCGGGCGATCCCTGCCAGATGTCATTAATTAAAAGGTTTTGAAACTCATGGTGAAGCCTGAATGGGGCACCAAGCGCAGTTGTCCGAAATGCGGCGTGCGCTTTTACGATTTGACTAAGGATGAACCCGTTGTCTGCATTTCATGCGGCAATAACTGGGTTCCCGAACCGATTCTGAAATCCAAACAGCCAATGCCGTTTGAAGAGGTCAAGAAGGTTGATCCCAACGCCGCCGATTCGGATTTGGGTGATGATCTGGCTGAACTTGAAGTTGACGAAGATGCCGAAATCTCCCCTGATGATGAGGTCGATATCGGCGGTGATGACGATTTGGGTGTTGATACTGGCGAAACCCAGACCGACGTTTGATATATTGATTTAGGGGCGGCGCCTGCCTAAAGGCGTCGCTCATTGGGGCCTTAGCTCAGTTGGTAGAGCGCTTCGCTGGCAGCGAAGAGGTCAGCGGTTCGAACCCGCTAGGCTCCACCAGTTTTCGGGCAAAGACATTGTCTAGGAGACGATTTCTCCGAAAACTTCCAAGCGATAGCGAAGGTGGTACCTATCTCTATTTAAGCTTCAAGCAGCATTTTGGAGGACTGTGATCCCTTCAAGTGACGGCGATGCAGTTGGCTTTGAGAACAGATAGCCCTGCATTTGCGCACAACCAAGATCGCGCATTTTCGCCATTTCTTCAGGCGTTTCCACGCCCTCGGCAGTGGTTTTCATACCCAGGTCTTTGGCAAGTGAAACAATCGCCTTGATGATCGCGATGCTATCGAGTGAACCCTTAGCAGCCGATTTGACGAATGACCGATCAACCTTGATCGTTGAGAACGCTGCGCGACGCAAATAGCCAAGCGAGGAATAGCCAGTGCCAAAATCATCAAGCGCCAGACTCACGCCAATTGAGCGGAGCCGCTCAAGCGCTTCATCGCCGTTACTGCCTTGTCGCAAGAACACGCTCTCTGTGACTTCCAGCTCAAGCCGATTCGCGTTTAGCCCGCTTGCGGCAAGGGCATGGACAACGCTTGCCAATAGCCCGTCACCTTCAACTTGAAAACTTGAGAGGTTGACTGACAATTGGATATGTTCAGGCCAGTTTGCCGCCTCGGCGCAAGCCGAACGAAGTACCCAATCACCAATTTGATTGATAAGGCCGGCCTCTTCGGCAATGGGCACGAAGATCGCTGGCGAAATAAAGCCGCGCGTTGGATGCTCCCAACGCAGCAACGCTTCATGACCGACAATGGCCTGATCAAGTGCACTTACGATGGATTGATAGGCGACCGAAATCTGACCTTTTTCAAGCGCATCGCGCAGATCATTTTCGATTAAGCGCCGCTCATCAACCTCGGATTGCATCGCGGGTTGATATCGTATGCAGCAGCCGCGCCCGTTGCCCTTACCGTGATAAAGCGCCAGATCAGCGCTACGTGTCAGTGTCTTGATATCCTGACCATTATCGGGCCCCACCGCAATGCCAACCGTTGCCCCCACCGCTACCGAAGTGTCATCGACAATCCGTGCCGCGCTGAGCTGCGCAATGATTCGCTTGCCAAGATCAGCAAGTTCTGCGTCGCTTCCCGCCTTTGGCACAACAACCGCAAATTCATCACCGCCAAGCCGAACCGCGTGGCCATGATCGCCAACGGCGTCTTCAAGTGAGCGCGCAACCGCGCAAAGCAAGCC
>JAYVGQ010000009.1:0-4084 GCA_043771985.1 Sphingomonadales bacterium | reverse complement strand
CGACCGGCGTTGTCCGCACCGCGCCGATGCCGATGACGGTCAGGACAAGTGCTGCGACGACGACCAGCCCGCGCGCCTTTACCGACCAACGGATGATGGCTTCGATCATCGGCCACCGTCAAGTGGGCGAACCGCGATACCTGTCAGGCTGGCTTCAGAATCGAGCAAGAATTGGCCCGAGGCAACGACTTTCTCGCCGACCGCTAAGCCTTCCAATATCTCTGTCTGTCCGCCACCTTCTCGGCCGGTACGGATTTCTGCGGGATGGTAGCGGCCATCACCGGTTGAGAGCATCACAATTGTTCGTGTTCCGGTGCGGATAACCGCTTCGCTTGGGACGAGCAGTGCGGGACGTGCATCGCCGCCGAGCGCAACCTGTGCAAACATACCGGGGCGCAACCTGCCCCCGCGATTGGTGAGTTCAATACGTACGGTGAGTGTTCGGCTGTCGGCCTGTGCAGTTGGCAGGATGGCAATGATCCGTCCGCCGAATGTCTCGCCCGGAAAGGCCGTGAGCGTCGCGCTGGCACTTTGCCCGATCCGCACCGCGCCAGCTTGGGCCTCAGGAACAGCGGCATTGAGCCATATTGTGCCAAGCCCCGTCACTTGCGCTAATGTCTGGCCTCGGCTCAATGTCACGCCAGCACGCGCATCTAGCGTCTGGATGACGCCCGAAATCGGCGACGTAATGGTGATATTGCCATTGGTGCGTCCGCTTCGTTCAACGCCGTAAATCTGACCGTCCGACATTCCCATCAACCGCAACCTTTGGCGCGCAGCGGCGGTCAGGTCTGGTCTTCCCAGACGTTTGACGCTCAAAAACTCGGTCTGCGCGCCACCCCATTCGGGCAATTGCACATCGGCAATCGGCGCACCTGCGCGCACAACGTCCCCCGGAGCGCGGGCATAGACGCGGGAGACAAAGCCGCCCGAACGCGCTTGGATGATAGCGACATCGCGCTGGTTGAAATCGACACTGCCCGTCACGTTGAGCGTCGCGGCAAGGCTCCCCATTTGCGCTGCAACTACGCGAATACCGAGATTTTGCATGGCAGAGGGGTCGATGCTGACCCCTGCCGCAGCGCCGGATGCTCCCCCGCCGCCATCGGCATATTTAGGCTCAAGTTGCATATCCATAAATGGCGATTTTCCTGGCTTGTCGAACTTTTGCTGCGGAAACATGGGGTCGTAATAATACAGGACTTTGCGGCCATCAGCGGTTGTCGTCGCCGGGGCGGCGTCGTTGCCGCGCTGTCCGAGATAATATCCGCCGCCGCCAGCGATCAGCGTGGCGGCCAATATTCCGGCACGCCAGCGGGCGGCATTATGTGTTACAACGCTCATAGCTGCTCTCCTGCATATGTAATGATGATACGCAACGCGTCGCGGGCGACTTCGGCTTCGCGGTTGAGCAAATCGACCTCGGCTTCAGCAACGCTGAGTGTTGCAAGCAACGCCGCGCCAAGATCGACTGTGCCAGCGCCGTAACTATCAAAATCGAGTTTCGCTCGCCGCCTTGCGAGCGGCACCAGATTGTCGCGCGCATTTTCAAGCCGGGCATGGTGCATGGCGTGTTCGGCCAAATCACCTTCCAGGGCTGCGACAATTTCACGCTCACCAGCTAACCGCTCGAACCGCGCGCGTTCGGCTTCGTTTACTCGCGCCACAATCTTAGGGTCTTGGCGCTTGCGTCCGAACAGCGGCAGGTCAATCGACACGCCCACTGACACGAGATCGCCGTAATTGGGTTCGCGGCGACCGTAAGACGCGCTGACTTTCCAGTCGGGTGTCTTGTCGGCACGCGCAAGCCGGGTTTCAGCATCCATCGCAACGGTCTGTGCATCAAGCGCGCGCAGGCTTGGCAGATCTCTGACGCTTGCGAGTAATGCGCCTCGATTGATCATGAGATCTGGCGGGGCGCTTATGACTGACGGATCAGGGTCGCCGGTAAATCGCGCCAGCCTCGCCTTTGCTTTTGCAATCTCTGCTACCAGCGCGATGCGACGGTCGCCGATCTGCGCACGCAATTGATCCGGTTCGAGAGCTTGCGAAGGCCGTGCGCTCCCTGAGGTCAGCCTCGCTGATACCGTTGATTGCAGATCGCTTAGGCTGCTATTAAGCATTTTGAGCTGGTTGAGCTTGCGTTCGCCGTAATAGACATCGACCCAGGCAAGCGCGGTTTCGAGCCGCACGCTGCGCGCCTCGACCGCTGCCCCGGCCTCGGCAATGCCGATTTCTGCGCCAGCTCGTGCCGCGCGGGCGCGGCGTTTCGCGGGATTGACGAACTGTTGGCTGACGCCAATCGTCGTCATCGTGAAATTGTCGCGGTTGAGCGTTCCCGCGTCTGGCCCCGTTACCGGAAAATCGCGAATACCGATGTCCAGTGTCGGATCGGGCAACCGGTCAGCCGCAATCGCTGCTGACTGTGCCGCCTGCACTCCGGCAGCGCGTCCTTTCAGGCTCGGCGCATCGGCCTCTGCCCGCTGCAACGCTGCTTCAAAGGTCAGTGGCTCGGCAGCGAGCGAAACTGGTAGCAGCAGGAGCGCCGATAAGGTGATTGCGTATTTCATGCAGATGTCCTCCCAAAATGGACTGCAATAGGACTGACCCCGACCAGCGCACTCGCGTCGACCGGGGACATCCGTCTTAGCCTTTGGAGCGGCGTTCGCCGTTGCCCGGCATTGCCATGCAATCCGCCGATGTGGATTTGTTGCGCATCATTGCGCAATCATCACTCGCCATATCAGTTGCATCCTTGACCCAGACACGAACGCGCGAGGGCAGATTGGTCTTATTGGGGCCGGGCTGCGGACGATTTTGCCATTCATAATGGCCGCCAGATGGTTGGCTTGCTGCAGCAATCGAAACGGAGGTGAAGGCGGCGAGCGTTGCAGCAACTGTCAGTAGAATTTTCATGTTAAATATCCTTGGTTGAATCAATTTGGTGCGCACGGCAACATCAAAGCCGCCGGACGCCAGTTGGTTCAGCGAAGGATTGAGGGAGGATCGGGTATCGGAGCTTCGTTTCGCCCAATTAGAAGCGGACTTTTGCTCCATGAATATGACAAAGCGATATTCTTCGGAGCCTCGACAGCAACCGGCAGCGCACCAAGTCCTACCAGTGAGGAGCAGCCGACCATCGCGAAGCAGCCAGCCTTTATGTCCTTGCAGGGCGGCGTGTGATCGCGAGATTGTTTGTCCGCATCCATGCAATCAGCCATGCCAGCCATAGCCGATGACGCGGCAATCTGATCGTGCTGCATTTCCGCGCAAGGTGGAGCCGCATAGGCCACACCCTGCCACAAGAGGCCGAATATGGCCCCAAGCAACAGAAAATGGCCAAACAGCGTTTTCATCATAAACCTAAATTGAACTTGGGCGCGTCAAAAGTCAATTCGGTCGTTTGCCTGATTAGGTTACTCCCTTAGCGACGGTCACAGCGCCGTCAGGAACATGCGCTATAGTCTTGCTTCCGACGAGAGCAGCAGTCCCACCAGGGCCATACCTGCGCAAGCAGCGCCGATGAGGACTATAAGGCCTCCAATAAGCATGGACTTTGCGCTCACCCGATCCGACAGACCGCCCAGCGGATATGCCGCGAGCATTTAAACCGCGTTCATCGCGACCAGCACGAGCGGCGTCAGCGTGAGCGGCAAGCCTTCAGCATTGGCCTTGAGGATCAGGAACGCCTCGCTAAACCTTGCGAGGGTGAATACCGCACCAGTGGTGACGAGGAGCCAGAAACACACGCGGAAGCAGCCGCAGATCGGCCATGCGAACAGGAACGCGCGCGTTCGGTCCGCCCGGTAGAGCCTTCGCATGTTCGACCCCCACCAGCACTAGCAGCACGGCAATAGCTGCCGGGATCACCGCCAGCCAAAACACCGCGCGCGTGTTGTTTGCGAATGCGGCCATTGCTGCGATGGCGATTAGCGGCCCCAGAAATGCCCGGACTGTATCAATTGACTGGCGCAGCCCATATGCGCGGCCGCGTATTTCGGGCGGTGTATTGTCAACTCAAGATGAATTCGACAGCCCATATCTTATGTTCGATCGTTCGGCTCCACTTGGTTCGCCCCTATCC
>JAYVGQ010000008.1:0-23196 GCA_043771985.1 Sphingomonadales bacterium | reverse complement strand
GCAAAGATTGCCGCCACGGATCGGTCAGGGTCAACCGCAATCCGCTTGCCCGCCATCGCCTTTAACTGCGGTACAAATTCATGCGGCTCGCGGATGCGGACAGCGTTGCCCAGATGCGCGCGGACGGCGTCATCAATCTTTTCGGGCGCGACAAACAAGTCCGCTGTGCCATCGGCATGCGCGAGCACAAAGCTGAGAGCTACCGGAGTGTGCGACACATCCGCACCGCGCACATTGAGCAGCCACGCGACTGAATCAAGCGCTGCTACAACAACGCTGTCCAAATTGTTCGCGCTCAAATACTCGGCAATTTGCCCACGTTTGTCGGCACTGTTTTGTCCGGCATATTGATCGGCATGCACCACCAACCGCGCATCGCTTTTCGCGGGCTGATCGTCCCAAACTTCGTCGATGGGATTGCGCGACACCGCGACGAGTTCCGCGCCCTTGGCTGCAAGCGCCTTGGTTGCGCTTTCGACCCAGCCTTTTGTGTGCACCCACGGGTCATACCCAATACGTCCGCCCTCAACGGTGTGCGTCTTTAGCCATTCGGATATACTGGTTTCAGGGACGCCGACATATTGCCAATGCTTGCCATCCACCTGTTCACGCACTTGCAACGTATAGCGCCCATCGGTGAAAATCGCGGCTTCCTCGGAAAGCACAACTGCCGACCCTGCCGACCCGCCAAAGCCCGTTAGCCAGCCCAGACGCTGCGCATATTCGCCGACATATTCGCTCATATGCTCATCGCAAATCGGGACGACAAAGCCGTCCAAACGGTCAGCTTTCAATTGCTCACGTAGAGCAGTCAGGCGGGCTTCATAGGTGGACATGTGCAATTCCTGTTTCTAGATACGATCCCTATATAGAGAGGAATTCCCCCCATGAAACCGTTCCTGTATTTCAGCACCGCAATTGCCATAACAATTTGCGCTGCGCCCGCCTTTGCCATTGCCGAACCGACATCACAGAAAGCCGATATGACCGATACGACTGTCCAGCCACCCGTCGCCGAAAAGCGTCCGCATACAGCCACTTACCACGGCGAAACAATCAGTGATGATTACCATTGGCTGCGCGACCAAAGCTATCCGGTGATCGACGACATCGATATTCTCGATCATGTGAAAGCAGAGAATGCGTATTTCGAGGCGCAAATGGGGCCGCAGGCGGCGCTGACCGAGACGATTTTTCAAGAGATGAAGGGGCGCGTGAAGGAGGACGATTCGTCGGTCCCGCAAAAGGATGGCGACTATATCTATTGGTCGACGTTTGAAACAGGTGGGCAATACCGCAAGCATTACCGCAAAGCTGTTGCGGGCGGCGGGGATCAGCTGGTGCTTGATGAAAACATGTTGGCCGATGGCAAAGAGTATTTCCGTTTGGGCGGTGCTGAGATTAGTCCGGACGGCAAGCTGCTGGCCTATGCCTATGACGACAACGGCAGCGAACGGTTTGAGCTGCATATCCGCGATTTGAGCACAGGCGCTGAACTGACTGACATCATCCCCGGAACGTTGTCGAACATCGTTTGGACGAACGACAGCAAAGGCCTTGTTTACGGCCTCGCCAATGAAAACTGGCGTACCGACAATGCTTATTATCACCGGCTAGGCGATGATCCAGCGGCGGCGAAGCTGCTGTATAAAGAAGCTGACATCGGCTTTGGCGTGGGCGTGGGCGTGACCGTTCAAGAAGATTGGATCATCATTGCGACCGGCGATAATGTGACCAGCGAAGTGCGGCTTGTGCCTGCGGACAATCCTACCGCCGAACCGATCATTGTCGCGCCGCGCAAAGTCGGGCGGCAATACAGCGTCGATATCCGCGACGGCGTGCTGTATATTTTGACCAACGACGATCACGTCAATTTCCGCGTCGCGACGGCGAGTTTGAAGGCTCCCAGCGACTGGACAACATTGATCGCGGGTTCCGACCGGCATTATTTGACCAGCGTTTCGTTGTTCAAGGATTTCTTCGTCACCGAAGGCCGCATCGATGGCCTCGATCAGGTTGAGGTGCGCAATTACGCGACGCCGAATACGGCCGCACCGATCAAATTCCGCGAATCTGCGTATGTCGCGGGGCTTGGCGATAACCCGGAATATGCGGTCGATAAGCTTCGCCTCGATTACGAATCGATGGTCACACCCGATACCGTTTTTGATTATACCGTCGCCAGCAAAGCCTTCGAAACGCTAAAGGTCCAAGAAATCCCCAGCGGCTATGACGCTAGCCAATATCAGACCGAACGGGTGATGATAACGGCGCGCGATGGCACCAAAGTTCCAGTGTCGATTGTCTCCAAAAAAGGCTTCAAAAAAGACGGCAGCCAGCCGCTACATTTGTACGCCTATGGCGCTTACGGCTATGCGACCCCACCGGGGTTTTCGACTAACCGGCTGTCGATGGTTGATCGCGGTTTCGCCTATGCCATCGCGCATATCCGCGGCGGCGACGATCTGGGCTATCAATGGTATCTGGACGGAAAGCTGACTAAGCGGACCAATACGTTCAACGACTTTGTTGATGCGGGCCGCGCGCTGATCGACATGGGCTACACCTCGAATGGCAAGCTGACCGCTAGCGGCGGCAGCGCGGGGGGTGAATTGATGGGCGCTGTCGTCAACCAAGCGCCAGAGATTTTCGGCCCCGTTGTGGCGCATGTCGCCTTTGTCGATGTTCTGAACACGATGCTGGACGAAACGCTTCCGCTGACCCCCGGCGAATGGCCCGAATGGGGCAACCCGATCACGGATAAAGCCGCGTTCGATTATCTGCGCAGCTATAGCCCGTATGATAATGTCGAGGTTAAAGCCTATCCACCGATGCTGTGGACCGCCGGCCTAAACGACCCACGCGTGACGTATTGGGAGCCAGCCAAAATGGTCGCCAAGCTGCGCGCCATGAAAACTGACGACAATGTGCTGCTGATGAAAACCAACATGGGCGCAGGGCATGGCGGCAAGTCTGGGCGGTTTGATAGGCTACGAGAGAATGCGGAGGAAGCGGCGTTTATCCTGTGGCAGTTAGGGATGGAGGAGTGAGGAGTTACGGAGTCAAGTGCTCGGAACTCTTGGTCTCTCAAACGACTGCAGATCGCCCCCGAGTTGAAGAAAGCGATTCTCAATTTCTGCAATTTCTGTCGTCGTCAGTAACAGCGGCTCCCCGCGCGCCGCCGAAATTGCGGGACTGAACAACGGAGCCAGTGCGTATCCGTCGGTCGGCTGATGCCTTGTATGATGAACAATAGAAAAGTGAGCCAGCCCGTTTCGCTCACTGGTACATTTTTCCAGGCGCTTTTTTAGGTCTTTCCACACTGTCAGCGTTTTATCGGGTAGCGGTTCAACGACAATGATCGTGTCTATCATCTTCATTTTACCTCGAAAACTCTGTGTCGCTGACATTATGGCTTCGGCCACAGCATAACTCTCAATCTTCGCGATAGAACGAAATGCCAGCACTAATCCAAGTTCAACTTGAGACCACATCGCTAGCGCGCTCCCAATTGCTTGATGGAGTGGTGCAGCGTCCTTCGAGAACTGCTTATCTTCAGTTTTAGTCAAATCTCATCTCCGTCCCTCGGCGCTTCTCCCCGTCCCGCACGATTCATCACCCCCATCGCAGCCCCTAAATCCGCCCGCTTGCGCCGTTCCTCGAAAAATTCGGTGGTACGTAAGGCTGACAGTTTTTCGGCGACCGCTGTGACAATCAACTGGTTCAGGCTCGTGCCGTCTTCCAGTGCCACTTTTTCCAGTTCGCGTTTCAGCGATATGGGTAAACGAAGATTAAAATTGCTGACGACGCTCATTTCTATTTCTCATTTACGGGGCTGTGCAAAGCTAGTTGACCAAACTTGAAGCAATGCCGATAGCTTTTCAATGCCGTTCACCCAAATCTTCACGCCAACCGCCGCCGACATCGACGAGCTTGGTCATGTGAACAATGCTGTGTGGGTGCGGTGGATACAGGATATGGCGACTGCGCATTGGGCGGCGGTGGCGGACCCCGCACATGTTGCGGCCTATATCTGGGTGGTGACGCGGCACGAAATTGATTATCGCGGCAATGTTGGCCCCGGTGAAAACGTCACGGGGCGGACGTGGATCGAGGCAGAGCCCAAGGGCGCGCAGTTTGATCGGCGGGTGGATTTTGTGAATGAGGACGGCAAAGTTCTTGTCCGCGCCAACACGACTTGGGCGATGCTGGATAAGGCGACGGGTCGGCTGGTGCGGGTGCGCCCCGAAATTGCTGCGCCGTTTATGAGCGATACGGCGTGAAGCTGATCGCCATTTACGACATGGACAAAACCGTTACGCGGCGGGCGACCTATAATGGGTTTTTGATCCATATGGCGTGGTATAAATCACCGTGGCGGCTGTTGCTGGTGCCTGTGTTACCATTTGGGGTGTTGCTTTACGCGTCCAAAATCTGGGACCGCAAACGGTTGAAACAGTTTGCGCAAGAGCTGCTGATTGGCGGCAAAGTTCCGCGTGAGAAGTTTGCCCGCCATCTGGAACGTCACGCTGATCTGGTGCTCGGTAAAAATGTCTATGCCGAGGTGCGCCACCGGATCGCGGAGGAGAAAGCGGCGGGCTATGTGCATGTAATCGCAACCGCGTCTTACCGGCTTTATGTCGATGCTATCGCTGTGCGGCTTGGCTTTGACCATGTCATCGCAACTGAGCTTGCGACCAACGACAGCGGCTATGTGCTGGCGCGGATTGACGGGCATAATTGCTATGATACGGCGAAGCTAGCGCGGGTGCAGGCTTGGATGTCGGAACAAAAATTACAACGGGATCAATGTCATATCCGCGCTTATTCAGATCATATTTCTGACGCGCCATTGCTCAGCTTTGCCGACGAACCCTTTGCCACCAACCCGCATCCGCCGCTGGAGCGGCTGGCAAAGGAGAGGAGTTGGCCGATATTGGATTGGCGCGATGGGGACTTTGACACTTAGGGGGAATCCGAAAAACTTCGTTCGCTGCCGCCAACATCATCAGCGCCATCCCCTAACGCAGCAACGCTCTTAACCCTTTGCTGTGACCCGCCAAATGATGTTGCCGACATCGTCAGACACCAGCAACGCGCCGGTTTTATCGACCGCTAACATTGATGGGCGACCCTGCGCCTTTTCGTCCTTGTCCAAAAATTCGGTCAATACATTCAGCGGCTGTCCGACGGGCATGCCCTTGTCAAAGGCGACGAAGATTACGTCATAGCCGTGCACCGGGGAACGGTTCCACGATCCATGCCGCGCGATAAAGGCTCCGCTGCCAAACGCACCACCAAGCTTTGCGTTGTCGGCAAAGGCAAGGCCCAACGGCGCGCCATGGGGGCCAAGAGCATAATCGGGGCGGCGTTCATATTGGCGCTTTTCTGGCTTTCCGGGTTTGACGCGATAATCGGTGTAGCGCCAATAATGATGCGGCCAGCCATAATCGGCGGCAAACGACGCGCGCGTCAAATAGTCAGGGACAAGGTCCGACCCCAGCATGTCGCGTTCATTAACAACGGTCCACAACTCGCCATCGGGTGCCCATGCAAGGCCGACGGGATTGCGCAGGCCGCTGGTATGGTTTTTGCCTTTGCCGGTTTCCAGATCGAGCTGGATAATTTGCGCGCGACCGACCTCTTTTTCCAACCCGCCCTCAGCGATGTTGCTGTTTGATCCAACAGCGATGTAAAGCTTTTTACCATCAGGGCTGGCGATGATGTTGCGCGTCCAATGGTTGTTCGGGGCGAGTGCATTAAGCGCAAAGATTTTCTCGCCCTTTGCAGTAATTTTTGTATCGCCGGTTTTATAGGGGAATGCCAGCACAGCATCGGTGTTTGCAACGTATAAAGTCTCGCCAACCAGGGCCATGCCGAACGGCGAATTTAATCCTTCAAGCAAAGCGGTTTTAACCTCTGCTTTGCCGTCACCATCGGCATCGCGCAGCAGGCTGATCCGGTTGGCAGATGGCCCGCCTGCGCCCGCTTTGGCCATCAACCATTTTGCGACGCGGCCTTCGATGCCTTTGGGGTTTTTTGGCGGAGAATTGGATTCTGCGACCAAGACATCGCCATTGGGCAGCGTGTACATGCTGCGCGGATGATCGAGGCCCTCGGCAAAGCGTTCAACGACCAGACCGGCTGCAACCTTTGGCGCCTCGCCCGCTTTCCAGCGATCAACCTCCGCAACCTTGATGGTCGGAATCCATTGTTCACGCGGCTCACCAATTTCGGGCGTTCGGCCAGTCAGCTTCTCAATCGGAACCTGCGCGACATCGGGCCGCGTGGCATAAATGCCAAAACCAATGACAGCGATAACTAACAGGATCGCGATATTACGGATATGACGCCACATGATATTTCTCCTTAGCGCTTGCGCCGGTCGAGTAGCCAGATGACTGTAGCGATGATCCCGCCAGAGGCCATTCCGCTCACCATGCCGATAGATGGCTGGTCATAGATAATGCCGATAATCGAGCCGATAATCAGCCCGACGAAAATGAAAAATCCGCCTGCCATACCTTTGCTGGGGTGACGGGGAGATGGGAGTTTGCTTTGCTCAGTCATGATCCGTTCTTTTCACGCATATTGGCACGCGTGCAAGAGGGTAAGCGTAACAAATATCGTCCCTAACATATGGGTAACCAAGTGCCGTCAGGGTTCGTCCATTCCGCGCTGCTAATCCCGAGCATGCAGGGGAGGCCACACGACCGGGCCTCGCCTGCGCCCTATTTGGCCCTATAAAAGGCGTTTCATGCAGCTGTCCCTCTATATCGAACCGAAAGACGTCTCCGAAGCACAAAAGCTGATTGTGCATTTCGGTCGTGAAGCAGGTATGGAAGCGTCGGAACGGGCAGAGGCAAGCCGCAACCTGGGTAATCATCTGCAATACTGCCGGTGGCGGCAGATTGAACGGCTTGTGATTATGTTGTCGCTGGAAAGCAGCATAGGGACCATCCACTGAATTCTGTTGGATAAGTCAGCGACAGTCCCTTTCCTTTACAGTATTTCGTCCTTAACAGGACGAATATGTGGCAACTTCTTCAATTTCCGCTCTGTCCGTTTTCGCGCAAGGTCCGCCTGCAACTGGGCGAAAAGGGTATCGCATATGGTTTGAAGCGGGAAAATCCGTGGGATCATCGTGACGAATTTTTGCATATCAACCCCGCTGCGCGCACGCCGGTAATGCAGGATGAGGCGCGCGGGCTGAACATTTCCGACTCAGTTGCGATCAGCGAGTATATCGAGGAAGTCAGCGACAAGGTTCCTTTAATCAGCGGGTCTTCAGCCTATCGTGCCGAAATACGTCGGCTGGTCGCCTGGTTTGATCAGCAATTTTACGGCGATGTCACTGCACCTTTGCTGCACGAACGGATGCGCAAGCGGGTCGTGCATCGTCAGCCACCCGATAGTTCGGTATTGCGCGAGGCAATGCGACTGGCGAACGGGCATCTGGATTATATCGACTATCTGATCGATCACCGCGCGTGGATGGCGGGCGGCACGATGAGCATGGCCGATATGGCGGCGGCGGCGCAGGTTTCGGTTGCCGACTATCTTGGCGGAATCGATTGGACGGGGCACGAACAGACGAAGGGCTGGTATTCCAAATTCAAAAGTCGACCTAGTTTCAGGCCTTTGTTGTCAGAACGCATGGAGGGGATTGCGCCGCCAAAGCATTACGAGCTGGTCGATTTTTAGATACTGACCGCACTCGTTTTTTCTTGCCGCTGTGGGCATTAGGTGTGACATTCATCACAGGCCGCAACCAAAACAAAAAGCTATTCCTGACGTTTCAAATGCACCGCGCGGCGGTGTCGGGGGAGTTTGTTATGCGATCGTTGATTTTAATCGCCTGTGTTTTAACGTTGGCTGGATGTGCCGAGCACCGGCTTGTCGTACAAAAGCCTAATCCCGGCACGCCGCCGACGCAGGTGCAAAGTGCCGCTATGGGCTGGGGCGCTTCGCAAAAACGAACTGTGGCGACATGCAAATCAAACATCATCGATGAAGTGCGCGTGAAGCAGAATGTTGGGCAAGCTTTGGTCAGCGTGCTGACGCTTGGTTTCTATATGCCAACGACGATTGAATATGTCTGCGGCAAAGTGCCGACGACGATAAGCGATGGCGGCGAATAATCGGGGAGCAACGCAATGCCGAATGATCCCAATGTGCAAGAAGATATCAATTTCGCGTGGGTCAACCACCACGAAAATGTCCGGGCAACGGTTGCCAAGCGACTGACTATCTTTAACGAGCATCCCAGCGGTTCCGGCACATGGGTGGGCATGAGGGCAACCGCTGCGCGCATCCAAGCGATTATACAGAACGCATTGATGGCCGGTGTGCGCTTGCGGGCTTGCGGTTCGCGCTGGTCGTTTTCCGACATCCCTGTGGTGGCGGGGGGCTGGATATTGGAGACGCAGAATATCGACTGGCGCTTCACGATCAAACCAGAGTTTATGGAACGAGACTCCGGCGTTGATCACACGACATTGATCCTCGCCCAAACTGGAGCCAGCATCGCGCAAATCAACCAAGAGCTTGAAGTGCCGACATGGCGGCGCGCGCTGCGCACGTCGGGGGCGAGTAATGGCCAGACTATCGGCGGGTCGCTTGGCACTGGAATCCACGGATCGGCGATTGATGTCGGTGGGATTGAAAGCCAGGTCGCGGGCATTCAGCTTTTGACTGCAACACAAAACCTATGGATTGAACGCGCCAGCGCGCCGACGCTAAATTCCGCGTTCGCGGCAAAACTCGGCGCGACGTTGGTACGTGATGATGCCAAGTTTGAGGCTGCGATTGTCAGTCTTGGCGCGCTAGGTATCGTCCATGCGATACTTTTAAAAACCACGGACCGCTATTTGCTAAACAGTTCGATGTCGCATATTCCCGTTGGCCAGATTGCGACCGCGATGAATACACTGAACTTTGCGGGTTCGGGCATTCCTGATGCAACACGGCGTCCGTACTTCTTTCAAACAATCATCGACCCGCATCGCCCCGACATGGTCTATGCGACAGTGCGCTATGAAGAGGTCTGCCCGCCAAATTACGTGCCCGATTATAAGCAAGTGACCGGCAGCGAACCGGGTACCGATGTGCCGCGGATGATATCAACAGCGATCAGAACGATACCCGGCATCCGCGACTTGATTGTTAGCACATTGATGTCGATCGAGCTCCGCGTGCGCGCCGATACGCCTGATGAATATACTAGTCCGGGGGAGCAATATACCTTCACCAGCGCACGCGAAGGCATTGCTAGCTGCGGCTTTGCAATTCCCATCGCGCAAGTCACCCGCGCGCTTGGTATTGCGCGCGTCGCGTTCGCGTCACACAAAAGCGCGCCGGTCGTTTTCACCTGCCGCTATGTGCAGAAATCGCCCGGAATGTTGTCGTTCACCCGCTTTGATCCCAGCTGCGTTTTTGACATCGACGGGGTTGATACCGATGCGACGCATAAACTGATCAAGCTGGTTGCACAGCGCTTTGACGAGGCGCGTATGCCGTATACGATGCACTGGGGAAAGACCAACCACCTGACCAAAGCCCGCGTACGCGCGAACTTTGGCGGGGCCGTGGACCGATGGAACGCCACGAGGCGGTTGATTTTACCTGACGCGGCGGAACGCCGTATGTTTTCCTCGCCATTTTTGGATGGATTGGGGTTGAACGCTTAGCCGCGCATTGCTCCAGATTTGACGAGTGGAACCAGGAATAGAACCATGATGATGGTGTTGGAAACCGCGTTCATCCAAAATCCTGTAGCAATCGAGATTCCTGAATCAACACCGTGCCAGACGAGCGAAATGCCCAATAGATAACGCCATATTGGCGCAGCGGTTGCTTTATCCAGCGCATATAAAGCTTTGAATGCGCCGAAATAAGTCAGGCCCCAGCCCATAGTGACGGCTCCCATCAATCCGATGGCAAAGCGGTGGTGCGTATCAATGTCGGTCGGCAGTGGATTGCCGAAAAGGTTGAACAGGGCGGCGGTTAAACCATCGGTTGCGGCGAAGGCGCCGCCTGCCAAAACCACTCCGAAAAGCGCTACGAAAACTGCCCAGGCGGAAAACCAATTTTGCCAAACTTTGCGCATATTTCACTCCTTTCATCGAATCATTGTGTAGCGTATGCTACAATAACGTAGCGTTCGCTACAACAAGAAAAATGGGTTAGAGCGGCGCGACGATGCCGATTGAAAAAACCACTAACAAAACCGATGCGCGGCGTGCCATGATTGTCGAGCGGCTGGCAGATCATGTTCTGGCGCACGGGCTGGTCGCAGCTAGCCTGCGCCCGCTTGCCAAAGCGGCGGGGACAAGTGATCGGATGCTGCTGTATTATTTCAGCGACAAGACCGAGATTATCGCAGCGACTTTGCAGCAAATTGCCGAGCGGATGGTGACGTTGCTTAGCGCGCGCACAGCCCCCGAACCGCTGCCGCTCGGCGAGTTAATCACGCATCTGTCGGCGGTGGTGCTCGATGACCAGTTCTGGCCCTATATGTGCGTCTGGCTGGAACTGGCGAGCCGCGCAGGGCGCAGCGATCCCCTATATCAGCCGATTGCGATGCAGATTGGCAGCGGCTTTCTGGCATGGGGTGAGGCGCAATTGGCCAGTCCAGACGCAACGACCCGCACAAAAGATGCAGCGCGGTTGCTGGTCACTATCGAAGGCATGATGCTGGTGAAAGCCATTGGTATGGGCGACACGGTGGATCGCAGCTTAAGCTAAGCCCCCTATTCTCCATGTTTGGATTCGCGCGTCGCCTTCACCATTCCCGGCGAAATAAAGCCCATGCCTGATGGAACCAACGCTGCCTGTTTCAACTTTTTCTCCATCGCCTGATATTCGGTTTCCATCTCTGGCGTCACCGTTGCGCGGCTGGCCTCTAGTGCCTTTTCAAAGTGGCTCTTGCGAACCTGTTTGGCATCCGCACCGTCATCGCGTAACGCAAACAAGCCCGCACGGCGGACCAGATCCTCAAGATCCGCCCCCGAATAGCGCTCAGTGCGCGCGGCGAAATCGTCAAGATCGACATCCTTGGCCAACGGCATTTTCGATGTGTGAATGCCCAATATCCGCCGCCTGCCTTTTTCGTCAGGCACAGTCACATAGACCAATTCATCAAACCGCCCGGGGCGGAGCAACGCGGGGTCCATCAAGGTCGGACGGTTAGTCGCGCCGATGACGATCACTGACTGCATTTCCTCTAACCCGTCCATTTCGGCGAGCAACGTGTTGACCACGCGCTCAGTCGCTTGCGGCTCACCGCCGCCACGTCCGCGTGCCGGGGCAAGGCTATCGATTTCATCGATAAAAATAATCGTCGGTGCAACTTGGCGCGCGCGCGCAAAAAGCCGTGCGATTTGCTGCTCGCTTTCGCCATACCATTTCGACAGCAAATCGGATGATTTAATCGAGATAAAATTGGCTTCACTTTCGCGCGCAACAGCTTTTGCCAGCAATGTCTTGCCGGTTCCAGGTGGGCCATACAGCAGAAAGCCCTTTGCTGGCCGGATGCCCAGACGGCGGAATGCATCGGGATTTTTTAGCGGCAGTTCGATGCCCTCTTTCAGCTTCGCCTGCGCCTCATCAAGCCCGCCAACATCTTCCCAGCGGACATCGGGAACCTGTACCATCACTTCGCGCATTGCCGACGGATTAACGCGCTTCAATGCCTCCAGAAAATCATCGCGCGTGACTTTCAGGTTTTCGAGAACGTTCGCCGGAATAGTGCCGCTCGACAGGTCAATTTTGGGCATAATCCGGCGGACAGCTTCAATCGCCGCCTCCCGCGTCAATGCGTTCAAATCCGCGCCAACAAAGCCGTGCGTTGTCCGCGCCAGTTCGCGCAACGACACTTTGCTATCTAGCGGCATGCCGCGCGTGTGGATCGCCAATATCTCGCGCCGCCCGCTTTCATCAGGCACGCCGATGATGATTTCGCGGTCAAAACGGCCCGGACGGCGCAGCGCTTCGTCGATCGCATCTGGTCGGTTGGTTGCGGCGATGACTACCAAATTGGTGCGCGGCTCAAGCCCATCCATAAGGGTCAGTAACTGCGCAACCAGCCGCTTTTCGGCTTCGCCATGCACCTTGTCGCGGGCAGGGGCGATGGAATCTATTTCGTCGATAAACAGAATCGATGGCGCAGCTTTGGTCGCCTTTTCAAATATCTCGCGCAGCTTCTTTTCCGACTCGCCATAGGCCGACCCCATGATTTCGGGGCCGTTGATAACGAAGAACGCCGCTTCGCTTTCATTCGCAACCGCGCGCGCAAGGCGGGTCTTGCCTGTTCCTGGCGGGCCGTGCAGCAAAACGCCGCGCGGCGGATCAACGCCCAGACGCGTGAACAATTCGGGATAGCGCAGGGGAAGCTCAACCATTTCGCGCAACTGGCGGATAGTGTCGCCCATGCCGCCGACATCGTCATACGTCACATCGGCGCGGCGCACATCGCCTGCCTCGGCATATTCGGGCCGCAGCTCAACTTCGGTATCCTGATCGATATGGACAAAGCCTTTCGGCGTCGTTGCCACTACGGTCAGCCGGATTTCGGTCAGCGAAAATGCAGGTGCGGCCAGCATCTGGCGCAGTTGCGGAGGCAGATTATCGGGGGCAACGCGCTGTTGGCCATGCGTTGCAACAACATCGCCAGTCACTAAGGCGCGGCCAATGAAATTGCGTTTCAACGCATCGCCTGGACCGTCGAGGCGGATTTCTTTTTGTGCAGGTGCGAAAACAACCTTCTTTGCAGGCTGCGAATCGACTTTGCGCAACTCGACCTGATCGCCTGCGCCGACACCGGCATTGGCACGTTGAAGGCCATCGAGCCGGATCACGTCCAGCCCGTCATCCTCTGGATAGGGGTCGACTGCGCGGGCCACGGTGGAGCGTTTGCCGATAATCTCTATGACGTCGCCTTGTTGCAGGCCCAATGTTGCAAGTGTGGTCCGGGAAAGGCGCGCAAAACCGCGGCCTGAATCCTCTGCCTTTGCATTGGCGACTTGCAGTCGCTGTGCCTTTGCTTTCGCCATTATGGTCTTTCCTTTTCGGCCAAGTCGCCTCGACAAGATAGGGGTGCGCAGACAGAGCGGCAACCACCCAGGCAAAAAGGGGCCAAAAAAAAGGGGTCAGCGCGAACGCCGACCCTTAAAAAGTTTTAGGAGAGGATGCCTGTAAAGGCAGACTCTAACTGGGCCTCTACCAATTATTGTGCAATTGCGAAGAAAACAATTGAGGTTGCAAAAACCGGAATTGGCTTTTACTAAAAAACCAAGCGAAACCTAAATTCGCACCGGGTGGAACCACACTCAACAAACATGCTGCATTGCATCAAAAATAGGATAGATTAGCCGATGCGTCGATTACCGCCCCTCCGTTCATTAGAAGCCTTTGTGCGTACAGCAAAGCTGGGTTCCGCCAAAGCCGCAGCTAGCGAATTGTCGCTGTCGCCCCCAGCACTCAGCCGCCGGATCAAAGCGCTTGAGGATTTTATGGGCAAGCCGCTGTTCGATCGCAAATCGCAAGCCATGTATCTGAACGTTGATGGCAATATTCTGATGAAAGCTGTCGAGCCGGTTTTGGAATCGCTTAGCGAAATCGTTGAGGAATTGGCGGGCGAGGGTGGTGAATACCGGCTGCGGCTGGGTGTGCTGCCATTGTTTGGCACACAGCGTCTGATCCCGCGTCTTCCCGAATTGCGCAAACTGTTCCCAAAGTTACACATCGATGTCGACACATCGGGCCATGCCGAAAACCTGTTGGGTGATGTGGTCGATGCCGCAATCATCATCGCCGATTCAGTCGATCCAAAACTGTATAGCGTGCGGCTGGACCGCAACACCGTGTATGCGATTGCCTCGCAAAAAATGGTCGATGAACAGACGATCAAAACCCCGGCAGACCTGAAAAATCATACCGTGTTGGTGCACAGCGACATGCCATTGATCTTTGATGCGTGGCGCAATGCGATTGGCCAGCCAAAGCTGAAACCACAAGCCATCGACCATATCGATAGCGGCCCATTGATGCTGGAAGCGGCCGCCAACGGCCTGGGCGTTGCGATTATGCATGGCAGCCATATTAGCGATGCTAAGGATGACCGGCTAACGCGGCTGTTCGATACTGAGGTGGAAAGCCCCTATAGCTACTGGTTCGTTTGCCGCCCGCGTGCGTTGAAACAGCGGGCTGTGCGGATTTTCCACGATTGGTTGTTAAAGGCGGGGGTTTAGCGACCAATTCTCGCGCCGTTATAACCAGCGGCGGCAGCGTTAAAGGCGCGGCAATATCAGCCAAACCCTGACGGCAACCACTTGGTCAGACGATTGACCAATTTGCGGTGATTATGCGGATGATTCGGTCTTTGAACGAACGTCCAAGGCGCTGAAAAAGTCGGGGACAGCAGGTCGCGTGTTTATTCGCTTGGCTGCCCCCGATTATCAGGAAGCCGTTGCAGATAGAAAACTCTGCAACAGCCGGGTCGCTCGCCCGTTATGCAGAATGAATGTCAGGTTTAGCGTGATCCACGTCACGCCATCGGGATTAACGCCAGACCGCGCCCGCCGCCGAAATTTTCCCTTTTTCATGGTCTTGCGCATGTTCCACGGACCAGCGGATCCGTTCAATCGCGTCGATGGAAACCGGGCTGGCAAAGGTAATGCCACAACGCGGCGCACGGACCCAGGTTACAGTGCCAAGCGCATCAACACGATCAACGCGCACCAGCACTGTTGCGCCAAGGCGGGGCAAATCGATCAGGTTTAGGCGGCAACCTTTGCGAGAAATGTTTTCAAGATGGCAGGTGGCCGAGCGTTCCGGCAACACAAGCGTTGCAGTCAGGCCCGTTGCGATACGCGCCATTGCCCGGTTACCCAATTTACCAAATGTCTTTCTGACAACCATAGCTGTCCGATAGCACAAAGGCGGTGAATAATTGGTTAGGAGTGTAAGTTGGCATCAATGGGAAACCGCCCTGCATGCCAAGCAAAATAAATGGGCGCTGGTATTGCTACCAGCGCCCACTACGCCTGATCTTTGGAAGTCCTTTGCTCAAGAGCAATTCTTTCCGGTTTCCGGCGTTCGGATTACCAATCGTCCCGAAAGACTCTTGGGTCACCAAACTGCTGTTGGTTTGTCACCCGGCGTTGATCTTAGCGGTGAGGCTTTGATCCGCACATGATTTCAGTTTTCCTGCAGCAACCGTTGCTTCCTGTTTTTTTCGCTTGCGCGTCCAATCCATTCCGGTCCGGTATCTGACGGCTTTGCTGCCGTTCCATCGCTTTCCCGAAGGTCTGCTTTTTCGTGGCTGCGTCACTGTCTGACAAGCACAAAGTCTCATCAAACGCTGAGTCGGACAATGACGAATGTGTGACTTATCCACAGGTAGCACGGTTCGCGGTGGATAAAAGAGAGAACAACTCGAAATCAAACGGAGACGGCCTCCACGCGTGGTGCATGGAGGCCGTTCGTTATGACGGGCGGGCGGGGGGAGAGGAGGAGAGAGGCCCGCGCCATCAAATATCGGAGCGACTGTGCCGCTGCCGTTAACGCTCAATTGCCGATGTATCGATTTTTGTGCAATTGCGAAAAAAACGGAAGTAGTTGCAAGGAGTGCAACTAGGCTATCCTGTCAGTATTGCAATGCGGCCTATTGCGGTGCGGGACAGCAAGCTGCGCAAGCCTTCCGCGCCATCTGACAAATCGAACCGTGCGCCGATATGGGGTGTTAGCCCCGCTGCTGCCAATGCATCGATGGCGACGATATTCGCGCGGCCAAGCTCTGGAAAGCGCCGCCCATATTCGCCAGCGCGCACGCCGATTACTGAGAACCCTTTGATCAATGGATAGTTGACGCTGATGTCAGGGATGCGTCCGCTGGTAAAGCCGATCACCAGATAGCGCCCGCCAAATCCCATGCAGCGCACCGATTGGTCAAACAGGTCGCCGCCAACGGGGTCAAAGCACAGATCGACGCCTTTGGGCCCGGTTATGGCGTTGACTTTGTCGCGCAGGTTTTCGCCGGTGTCGAGGACATGCTCTATGCCGCAGTTATCGCGAAGCCATTGCCGTTTTGCCTCGCTCGCCGAGGTCGCGATCACGCGGACGCCGTTATTCTGCGCCAGCGAAACAGCGGCTAAGCCAACACCGCCTGCCGCGCCGTGGACTAGCACCGTCTCACCAGTCTGCATCTGCCCCAACCGGACGAGCGCGACATAAGCGGTCAGCAGTCCAGCGGTGTGCGCAGCGGCCTGGGCATAATCGAGACCCGCAGGGATAGGGCGGACCATAAAGGCTGGCGCAGCGCGATATTCGGCAAACGCACCAGATTTACCGCCAACGATGACTCGGTCGCCGACTGCGACGTTATCGACCTCTGCACCAACCTCAACCACATCCCCGGCACTTTCCATGCCGATGACGAAAGGCAAATCCGGCCGGTGCTGATACTTCCCGTCAGTCATCAGCAGGTCGGGGAAGTTGACGCACGCCGCGCGGTTTTTGACCAGCACATCCTGCGGGCCAACAGACGGCAGATCGACATCGGCCAGACTGACGCCAGCAAGATCCGGCGCCAATTCAGTGCAGATTAGCGCCTTCACGGCTGGATGCTATTCCCCGGCAATGACCCGTGGACGATACCACCGTCACACGCGACGGTTTCGCCAACGATGTAATCACCCGCGCGGCTGGCTAGGAAGATCGCGAGCCCTGCCATGTCCTCTGGCGTGCCGATGCGCGGGAAGGGGATGCCTTTGCCAACAGCCTCGGCATGGTCGCGCGCCGATTTGTTCATGTCGGATTGGAATGCTCCCGGCGCTATGCAGGTGACTTGGATATTATCGCTGATCAACTCCGCCGCCATTTTACGTGTCAGATGGATCACAGCGGCTTTCGATGCCTGATAGGCAAAGGTTGGCCATGGGTTGACTTTCAGGCCGTCGATTGAGGCGATGTTGATGACTTTGCCGGGGCGATCAAATGTGGCCGCCGCCTTTAACTGCGGATGCATCGCTTGCGTCAGGAAGAACAAGCCTTTGACGTTCAAATCGAACACGCGGTCCCATTGTGCATCCGTCACTGTGCCAAATTCCGCACCCCATGCAGCGCCTGCATTGTTGACCAGAATGTCGATCTTTTCTTCACGCTCTGCGATTTGTGCAGCAAGGCTGGTGCAACCTTCGACGGTAGAAAGGTCGCACGGGATACCGATAACCTTGTCGCCAAATTCGGCAACGGTTGCCTCTATCTGATCGATTTTGCGCGCGCTGATATAGATGCGTTCTGCTCCAGCGGCGAGATAGCCCTCGACGATCATTTTGCCAATCCCGCGCGAACCGCCAGTGATGACCGCAACTTTACCATTCAAGTTAAAAAGTGAATTTAGATCCATAATAATCTCCCTGTCCCCTTAAGGGGAGAGGGCCGGGGAGAGGGGGAGTCTCCAAAACCGGCCCTATAGTTGTTGTGAAAGAGTCCCCCTCTCCCAACCCTCTCCCCTTAAGGGGAGAGGGCTTTTCGTTCTAATATCCGTTCATCGTTGCCACGCGGTCTGCGTGATAATTTACGTCGCCCATAAATTCGGCGAGGGCGCGGTCGCGTTTCATATACAGGCCGATGTCATATTCGTCGGTCATGCCGATGCCGCCATGCATCTGCACACTTTCGCGGACCGACAGGTTACACGCGATGCCCGCCTTGGCTTTGGCAGCAGCCACATAAAGGTCTGCTTTATCATGGCCTTCGTCCAGCATCGACTGCGCCTTGAGCACAATCGAACGCGCGCCTTCCATTTCGCCATAGAGATGTGCGGCGCGGTGCTGAAGCGCCTGAAACTCGCCGATGACGCGGTCAAACTGCTTGCGCGTTTTCAAATAGTCAAAGGTGATATCCATCGCGCCTGTGCCAACACCAACCATTTCGGCGGCAGCACCAACGCGTCCGGCGTTCAGCATTTTCGACAAGACTGACCAGCCGCCATCAACATCGCCGATCACAGCATCGGCGTTCACTTCGACGCTGTCAAATTTGACATGCGCACCCATGCTGGAATCGACCAGCCGCGCAGCTTCGGTGGACAGTCCATCAGCGTCGGTTTCAACCGCAAAGACCGTCAGGCCGTCTTGCTCGCCAGCACTGCCAGCGGTGCGGGCCACAACGATCAACATGTCAGATGATGCGCCTTGGACAACGAATTGCTTATGCCCGCTCAGCTTAAAACCGTTACCGCTGCGTTCGGCCACACATGCGGTCCTCTCGGGGCGGTGCTTTGGGCCTTCATCAATCGCAAGGCCGATAACGGTTTCGCCAGATATAATGCCGGGGAACCAGCGGTCCCGCACCGCTTTGTCCGCCAGCTTCAACGCCTCGACGGCCGCGACCGAGGTGCTAAGGAACGGCGATGGCGACAGGTTCCGGCCGATTTCCTCCAGAACAATTCCAGCTTCGATATGGCCAAGACCCAGCCCGCCTTGATCCTCGGGAATTAGTATCCCGGTAAAGCCCATTTCGCCGAACTGCTTCCACAATCCATGCGCAAACCCGTCTTTACACTCCATGTCGCGATATTTGCGCAGATGCGCGACTGGCGCTTCGCTGACCATAAAGTCCCGCGCACTATCGCGCAGCATGTTTTGGTCGTCGTTTAATGTCATCGCCATATATCTTCTCCCTCTCCCCTTCAGGGGAGAGGGCCGGGGAGAGGGGGAGTCTCGAACCGGCCCAAATTACTTTTGTGAAAGAGTCCCCCTCTCCCAACCCTCTCCCCTGAAGGGGAGAGGGCATTTAACCCCCCGGCATCTCCAATATCCGTTTCGACACCACATTCAGCATCACTTCGCTGGTACCGCCCTCAATGCTGTTTGCTTTCGTGCGCAGCCAGTTGCGGGCTTTTGATCCGCCGCCCGATGCTTCGCTATCCCATTCCAGCGCGGACGATCCGCCGGTCGCCATCACCAACTCGTGCCGGCGTTTGTTCAATTCAGTGCCGACATATTTCATCAGGTTCGAATAGGCCGGATGCGCGCGACCGGTTTTCCATTCATCCATAAAGCGTTCGCCGTGCGCGCGGAATGTCAAGTTATCGACATCGAACAACGCCATTTGCGCGCGCAACACCGGCTCATCCGCCAGCACTTCTTTCATCGCTGCACCAATCGAGGTCACGCCGCCGTCGCCGCCCATGCCCGATATCATTTCGCGTTCATGGCCGAGCAAATACTTGGCGACATCCCATCCGCGGTTCAATTCGCCGACGATCTGATGCTTTGGCACAACAACATCGTCAAAGAAGGTTTCGCAAAATGGCGAGTTGCCAGAGATCAGCTTGATTGGCTTGGTCGAAACGCCGGGTGTTGTCATGTCGAACAACAGGAACGATATGCCCTGATATTTGTTGGTCTTGTCGGTGCGGACGAGGCAGAAAATCCAGTCGGCTTTGTCGGCATAGCTGGTCCAGATTTTCTGGCCGTTAACGACCCAGTGGTCGCCCATATCTGCGCCATAGGTTTGCATCGATACAAGGTCGCTGCCCGAACCGGGTTCGGAATAGCCTTGGCACCAGCGGATTTCGCCGCGTGCAATCTGGGGCAGATAATGCCGTTTTTGCTCTTCGTTGCCGAATTTCAACAAGGCTGGCCCTAGCATCCAAATGCCAAAGCTGTTCAACGGGCTGCGCGCCTTTGCACGCGCCATTTCTTGACGAAAAATTTTGGTTTCTGCCGCCGATAATCCAGCGCCGCCATAGTCTTTCGACCAATCGGGAACTGTCAGGCCTGCCTCGGCACAGCGATCCAGCCACAATTTCTGCGCATCGGATTGAAAGACAAAATTTCGGCCGCCCCAGCAAACATCTTCGTCGCCGCGTTGGGGCTTACGCATTTCGGCGGGGCAATTGGTTTCGATCCAGCTCCGGATTTCAGTGCGGAATGCGTCATGCTCGCTCATCGGGAATCTCCTCAAAATCTTGCTGTTCACTATGTCGTTTTGCGCGCTTTACGCAAGCGTCAACTTATTAGGCCTTGTTTCCGTAACGGCATTTTTGCGCCCGTTGACCGACGCTTTTTATGCGCACAGGATGGGGTTGAGAGAGTCGATGCAGAGGAGCGCAAAATGAGATTCGTTGAAGCGATATCCTCCGTCTTCAAGGCCGCTGTTTGATGACCGTTGCGGCAAAGCTTCCGACCCGGATAAAGATTTTCCACGGGCTGGGCTCGATTGCGTATGGCGTCAAAGACAACGGCTTTTCGACCTTTTTGCTGCTGTTCTATAATCAAGTCATCGGGCTGGATGCGCGGCTGGTCTCGCTCGCGCTGACCATAGCGATGATCGCCGATGCATTCGCAGATCCTTTGATCGGATATTATAGCGATCGCACGCACACACGCTGGGGGCGGCGACTTCCATGGATGTATGTGTGCGCGATCCCGCTGGGCCTCGCCTGGATGCTGTTGTGGGTCAATCCGCAAGGCATGGGCGACGGCGTGTTCTTTTACCTGCTAATCACCGCGTTTTTCGTGCGCATTTTGGTATCGGCGGTTGAGGTGCCTAACGCGGCATTGGTGCCAGAACTGACCGCCGATTATGACGAACGTACGGCGATCATGCGTTTTCGCTATCTCTTCGGCTGGGCAGGCGGGCTGTTGCTGCTCTTCCTTGCCTATGATGTGTTTCTGGTTCCCAGTGCGGAGTATCCGATTGGTCAGTTGAACCCCGATGGCTATTGGAATTACGGGCTGTGCGGCGCGGTGTTGATGGTTGTCAGTGTGTTGCTGGCCGCGTTTGGTCAGCACAAACGCGTGGCGCATTATCCCAAAGAGCGAAACGTCGCCAAACACAAAGGCGGCGCATTCGGCGAGATTTATGAAGCGCTTAGCCATCCGGCGGCGGTGATCTTGCTGCTTGGTGCTGGCTTTGCCTATGTCAGCCAAGGCATTACATTTTCGATTTCCAACTACCTGTATATCTTCGTCTGGAAATTCGCGGCCGGTGCTTTTGCGCTTTATCCGCTGCTTTTGATGTGCAGCGTGGTCGCTTCGTTTTTGCTCGTCACGCCGTTGGTCGCAAGATTTGGCAAGCGCGGTGTGGTCATTGGTGGCGGCCTAATCGGCATGTGTTTTTGGACCACGCCGTTTGTTTTGAAGCTCGCAGGCATTTGGCCTGAAACAGGAACCAACCTATCAACCGGCCTGATCTTTGCCTTTTCGTTTGTTTCAAACTGCACCAGCGTGATGGCGATGATCGCGGCGCAATCAATGGTCGCTGACCTTGTCGAGGCATCCGAGGTGAAAACCGGAAAGCGCGCCGAAGGCGTGTTTTCGGCCGGCTGGTTCTTTGTGCAAAAATGCGGCGTCGGCATCGGCATCTTGTTTTCGGGTCTGGCGGTGCATTGGTCAGGCTTGCCCGCAAAGGCCGTTCCAGCCGATGTTGCCCCGGCAGTCATCGAAAACATGATGATGTTCTATGCAGCCGCGATAGTCGTGTTGGCGATAGCGGCAGCGACAGTGTTCCGCCGTTTCCCCATTGGTCGCGACGATCACGACGAAAGATTGCGCCAGCTTGCGATGAGCGAAAAAAGCAATTGAAGCGCTGAACAGTTCAGCGCAAAGATGACATATTAACCGGACGATTAAAAAAGGACGACTCACATGGATTTCACCCTCACCGAACGGCAAAGCTACTGGCGCGACCGCGTGCGCGATTTTATCGAGCAGAATGTTCGCCCCAATCACGCGGAATTTATGCGGCAAGAACATGAGGGCGAGCGCTGGAAAGTCATCCCCATCGTTGAGGAGATGAAAGCCAAGGCCAAAGCTGCGGGCATCTGGAATCTGTTCATGCCGCCCAATGCCGGGCACGTGCATGTCGACGACAGCGTTGCCTTTGACGGCCCCGGCCTGACCAATCTGGAATATGCATTGTGTGCCGAGGAAATGGGCCGCATCGGCTGGGCATCGGAGGTGTTTAACTGCTCAGCGCCCGATACTGGCAACATGGAAGTGTTCATGCGGTACGGTACGGCGGAACAAAAACAGCGCTGGATGGTGCCGTTGATGAACGGCGAGGTCCGGTCAGCATTTTTGATGACAGAGCCTGCGGTTGCTTCGTCCGATGCGACCAATATCCAGACGCGTATGGTGCGTGATGGCGACGATTATGTGATCAACGGCGTGAAATGGTGGTCATCAGGCGTGGGTGATCCGCGCTGCAAAATCGCAATCGTGATGGGCAAGACCGATACAGAGGCAAAGCGTCACGCGCAGCAATCACAGATCCTTGTGCCGCTAAATACCCCGGGCGTCAAAGTGCTGCGTCATTTGCCGGTCTTTGGCTATGACGATGCGCCGCACGGTCATATGGAAGTTGAACTGAAAGACGTTCGCGTGCCAGCCGAAAACGTCTTGCTGGGCGAAGGGCGCGGGTTTGAGATTGCGCAAGGCCGCCTTGGACCTGGCCGCATCCATCACTGCATGCGCACCATTGGTGTTGCTGAAGAAGCGCTGGAGAAAATGTGCAAGCGGTTGTTGACCCGCACCGCCTTTGGCAAACGCATTGCGGAGCACAGCGTGTGGGAAGAACGCATCGCGCGCGCCCGCATCGACATCGAAATGACGCGTCTGCTGTGCCTAAAGGCGGCGCATATGATGGACACTGTCGGTAACAAAATCGCCGCTGGTGAAATCGCGATGATTAAGGTGCAGGCGCCGAATATGGCGCTCAAAATTATCGACGATGCCATTCAGGCGCATGGCGGCGGCGGCGTTTCCAACGACTTTGGTCTGGCGTCGGCTTATGCGCATCAGCGCACATTGCGGCTTGCCGACGGCCCCGATGAAGTCCACGCCCGCGCGATTGCCCGCATCGAATTCGGCAAGCATGGATCGAACAGTGCTGGCGAGATTTCGTCAGGCGATATGGCGGTGTCGCGTTGATGAAAGCAGCGGTTTTAATCCAGCCCGGCCAACCGCTTGAGATTGAGACACTCTCAATCTCTAAACCGCAGGCGCACGAGGTGCTGATCCGCACTGCGGCCTGCGGATTGTGTCATTCGGACCTGCATTTCATCGATGGGGCCTATCCCCACCCGCTTCCGGCGGTGCCGGGGCATGAGGCGGCCGGGATTGTCGAGGCGGTCGGCAGCGAGGTTCGCACGGTCAAGGTGGGCGATGCAGTCGTCACCTGCCT
>JAYVGQ010000007.1:0-14046 GCA_043771985.1 Sphingomonadales bacterium | reverse complement strand
CCAAAGCCGCCCCCAAAGCGGTTGCGGCCAAGCCGGTTGCCTTGAAAGCGATTGCTGCAAAAGCTGTCGCTCCAAAGGGTCCAGCCGCCAAGCCAACCGCCGCAAAAAAGCCCGCAAAACCAAAGCCAGCGGCAAAGCCAAAAGCCGATCCTATACCAAAGGCTGTAGTGAAACCGCGGGCAACAAAGCCTAAAGCAAAATAGCAGCAAATCGGGGACAGTCTCCCCACCCTCCCGACCACGGGAGTAACGACAAAGTTTGAACGCAAGGAAGAAGCAGATGCCCCTTTTAGAAGCCCGTAACAGCTACAAGCCCTTTGAATATCCATGGGCCTATGATTTCTGGAAACGGCAGCAGCAGATCCATTGGTTGCCCGAAGAAGTGCCTTTGGGTGAGGATTGCCGCGATTGGGCGCAAAAGATTTCGGAGCATGAACGCAATCTGTTGACGCAAATCTTCCGCTTCTTCACGCAAGCCGATATCGAGGTACAGAATTGCTACCACGAACATTATGGCCGCGTGTTCAAACCGACCGAAATCAAGATGATGCTCACCAGCTTCTCCAATATGGAGACGGTGCACATCGCCGCGTACAGCCATTTGCTCGACACGATTGGGATGCCAGAGTCCGAATATAGCGCGTTCCTTGAATATGAGGAAATGGTCGCAAAGGTCGATTATATCCACCAGTTCGGCGTCAATAGCGACGAAGATATTGCACGTACGCTGGCGATGTTCGGCGGCTTTACCGAAGGGCTGCAACTGTTCGCCAGCTTTGCAATGCTGATGAACTTCCCGCGCTTTAACAAGATGAAGGGCATGGGGCAGATCGTCACCTGGTCGATCCGCGACGAAAGCCTGCACTGCGAAGGCATCACAAAACTGTTCCACGCATTCTGCGCCGAACGCGATTGCCTGACCAAAGCGGTCAAAGAAGACATCATCGATTGCTGCCAAAAAGTCGTGCGGCTGGAGGATAGCTTTATCGATCTGGCGTTCGAAATGGGCCCTGTGCCCGGCATGACCGCCAAGGAAATCAAACGCTATATCCGCTACATCGCCGATTGGCGTCTGGGCCAGCTGGGCCTGCCCGCGATTTACATGGTCGAGGACCACCCGCTGCCATGGCTTGCGCCATTGCTGAACGGTGTGGAACACGCCAACTTCTTTGAAACCCGCGCGACGGAATATTCCAAAGCATCAACGCGCGGCAATTGGGGCGAAGTATGGGACAGCTTTGACCGCAAAAAGAAAAAGATTATCGGCATCGAGCCAGCGGCGGAAAATGACGGCGTGGATATGTTTGAACAGGCTGGGGTTGCGGCGGAGTGATTTTATGTGTTGATCTTTCCAAAAAAGAAAGATATGCACATAAAATCATTGGAGTTTGCTATGCCGACTAGATTCGTTGACCCGCTAGAAGAATTGATCGCTAACGAGAGCGCCGACAAGCTATTGAAATTTTTCACGCTTGCGGAAGAGCGGCTTACGCTCGCTTTTCCTAGAGCATCGAGCATGTTGAAAGAATCAAGCTCGCCAAGTGCTAAGCAAGTTCGCGGCACGACGCGCCGACATTATTTGCATGAAGCACTGGCCACTGCGGCTTGCGATTCTGGATTAGAATTCGAAAGCCGCTGGACAGACCCTGCGACCTGGTGTTTCCCACTGGTCAAATCTGGTGCTTTTTCGATGACGATTGGTATTGTCGACACGCGCTTTCGTGGAGCAGCCAAAGCTCTTAGAACTACCTCGCAATATATTGCTGAACTCTGTAAACGAAATGCCGTCGCAAATCCCGAAGCCGGCTTATTTGACAGCTGGGATCGAAAAGATGTTGTTATTCCAAAAGGGTCTTTGGGTGCTTTAATAGTAGCTCAGTACTCACCGGCACAGCCCGACGAACCTGCGTTCCTTGGATTCTGGGTGCCATCGGAGGATCTTAGCAAGCCATATTACGTTCGTTCGTTCGAACAAGTCATAAGTGCATTACGCGACAAGCTTGAACTCGAACGGCGTCCGGCAAAGCGAACCGTCGAACGTAAAACTGTTCGCCTTCGCAAAAAGCCTGACGACAAGAAGGGTTAATCTATGCGACGCTCTATGTTGTCGGCCCTTTCGGGCGGGTTCGTACCCGCTCGACTAGCGATTGCTCGGCAGGCATGCGGCCTTAAGCAGAAAGATTTGGCTGAAGAGTTAGGGTATGGCCCGGCTGCATTGTCAAAGTGGGAAAGCGAAGGTTACGATCATGCCCCGGATAGGTCGGTAGTCGAAAACCTTGCATCGTTTCTCAAGGTCAAGCCCAGTTGGTTTTTTAAACCTTTGGCATCCGACCACATGTCACCGCCATTCTATAGGTCAATGAGATCAGAGCTGTCGATTGCTAGAGAAAAAGCGGCAGCTAAATTACTGTTCTCGCATGAGTTGTTTGACCAACTCAACAAGCATGTCGAATTTCCATCTTGCGACATACCAGCGATTGATGTGGGGGATTATCGCTTGCTTTCGCCGGAAAAAATTGAATCCATTGCGACCGAACTTCGAGAATACTGGGGTTTAGGTGACGATCCTATCTCTGATATGGTATTGATCATCGAAAATGCCGGGATAGTGGTAGCCGAAACCTTCCTTGATTCAGTGAAGCTTGATGGGGTTTCAGCATGGTGTTCCAATGTACCAGTTATTCTCCTTGCTAAAGATAAGCAGGGCGGTGTCCGTCGCAGATTCGACGCGGCACATGAGCTGGGCCATGTAATACTTCACCGACATTTATCAACTGACGCTATTAAGGCCGATCTCAACCTCATTGAGGAACAAGCAATGCTTTTCGCAGGAGCTTTTTTGCTGCCTGCGTCTTCATTCGCCTCTACAATTGGAGATTGTTCGTTGGATCACCTTGCGGCTATCAAACCTAAGTGGGGTGTATCTGTTGGTGCCATGATTAAGCGACTTGGGTCGCTCCACCTTGTTTCAGAAGGCAACGAACGCAATCTTTGGAAGTATTATAGCTACCGGAAATGGCATGGCAATGAGCCACACGATAAAACGATTGAGGTAGAACGGCCGGAAAACCTCCGATCAGCGATTGAGATATTGGCGGAGGACGACCAAGCTGCTCTCCACGAGCTTTTGGGTAGCTTGGGCTTGGACGGTAGCTACGTCGCTGAACTTACTGGCATAGATATAAACTTGCTCGACGACCGGCCAACCGAGCGGCCCAGACTACAACTCGTTCCTCGGTCACCAGCTAATGATTAAGTCGGAAATTACCGCGACAGGTGCAATAACCCCCAAATTCCCTCACCGGACCAAATCCGTTTCACGCAAAGACCGCGAAGATTTTTAAGAGGGCATCTTAAAACGCAAGCGTCCCGCCCGTCCGCAAACCTCTTAAAAATCTTTGCGCCCTTCGCGTGAAACGAATTACGCTCTAAATCCCGCCGCCTAAACCGCCCGCGGTGAAACAACCCTCAAAACCCATCACGCCAACAATTGGGTGCCTCCCAAAACAGCAGCACCGCATTCCTTGCAATGTAGGATTTTTCCTGCCAGCCTTTGCACGCACATCGTCAACCGCCCTATGAGCTAACAGGGTCTGCTAACCGCTCATTTCGCTGTCTTGATGGCGCAGGTTAAATTGTCAAAGTGGACACTTTACCCCCCGATTAAGCGTAAGCTTTGTCAATTTAAGCGCCTCGTCGCGCACTTCGGCAAAGCCGGGGACACGGAATACCATGTCCCCGTTTTGCTCCCCTCAACCTCCCCTTAACCACCGCCGCGCCATACCCTCGCCATGGCCCGCGACTCCTTCCTGAAAACCGCTGCTCCGTTGGTCGTATTGACCGCTTTAGGCGTCTATAATCTGCCCCAGAAATCGAGCGAACGACCGGCCGAGGCAGCAGCGTCTTACCCGTCGGTCCACTATCGGTATTGTTCAGACGTCCGTGCTGCTGGAAAGGCACCGCTTTACGCCGGTCAGCCCGGCTATGCCTCACATCTCGACCGCGACGGCGACGGTGTCGCCTGCGAACCCCATTTTTAAGCGCCGCCGCGCTGAAATCATCAACAAAGCGAAACCTGTGCAGCTACTTCACCCTTATATGACAGCGCCCAATATCATCGCTGCGATTGCGATTGTGAATGTGTGGACTTTCATGCTGTTCGGCCTCGACAAAATCCGCGCCGAAGAGGGATCGTGGCGCATTTCCGAGTCTTCGTTACTGCACTGGTCATTTTTTGGAGGCACGCTTGGCGCCTATGCCGGACGCGCCATATTCCGCCACAAAACCCGTAAGCAGCCCTTTTGTAGCAACCTGCATGGCATCGCGATCTTTCAATCCATTGCTGGCGCAAGTGCCGGTGGCTGGTTTTTGCTTTAGCGCATCCCCGCCCCCTATCGCCCGCTTCGCAACCCCGCTATGGTTCCCCTATGGCTGATCTTTATCTCAAATCACTCGAATCTGAACGCCGCAGTCTTTGGGCGTCTGCGCGGCTAAAAGGACTTCCCAAGGATTCGCCCGAACGGATGCGGATCGACAACATCGATGCTGACATCGCGGCGCATAAAGCCAAGTCAAAGTCTGGGGCAAACGCTGCGGCAACGAAGCCCGCTTAACCTGTATCCCGTAAAATTGCCTTGCCCATTGAAGCTATTGGCTGTTTAATACGACTAAGGGTGCTGGGGCGCTTTGGGGCGGGGATATGAAACAGATAGGCAAAGCTTTTGCAGCGGCATTGTTGCTCGCCGCGTTTGGTATGCAAAGTGGCGCGGCGCAGGCGCAGTGCTCACCAACCAATCCGGCGTGCCAAGCGCCTCAGCCACGAAGCAGCGGAACCGGCAGCAGCGGTGGTGGCGGTGTGGGCGTTCAAGTCGACGTCGGCGATGCAGCAAAAGCCATTGGCGGGCTTTTTAAGAAAAAGAAAAAGCCCGTCGTGCAGCCAGCACCCGTGGCAACGGCGCCTGTCGAGCAACCCGCGCAAGAGATAATCTACGTCCGCAATCCCCCCGTGATGCAAGAATTGCCGCGCACCACGACGCCGCGGAAAACAACTGCGGTTGCTCGGCCAAAGCCGCAGCCTGTGGTTCGCAAGCCTGTAGCACGCAAAATCGCTGCGCCTATTGTCGCTGCAGCGGTGGTTGCTGAACCGATGTTTGAACCAGAGGAAGCGGCGGAATTTCCCTCGCCCGAACCCGTGCCCATCGCCGAGATCGTTGCACCCGCTGCGCCAGTCGCCACTGCCGCAACGATGACGCCGGTGGAACCGCCAAGGCCGGACTACAATCTCTATTGGGTCATAGCCGCCGTCGTTGCCGCGCTCGGCGCCGCCGGGACCGCGGCGAAACTTTTGCTTACGCCGAAAATCGCGATGGATTGCAGCATCGCCGATGGCATTTCGCACATGGTCAGCAACCCGTCTTTGTCGAAACCAGACGTGACGTTTGATGTTGTCATCCCCGGATTTTCAGCCTCATCCCCAGACAATTTGCGCATACTCGCCTAGGAATTATCCCGCATGAACGACCGCCTTGAAATTGACATCGCACAAATGATTCCACCCGAAAGCTTTGACGAGGCTGCCGTGGCCGCGCGCGCCCAGTTGGAGGCAACGGGAGACAAGGGCAATGCGAAATGGGCCAAGGCGCTGTCGGCGCTGGGCGGGGCAAAAATTGCCAATGCGATTTCTGAGCAGCTGAAGGCAAAGGACTTGCTGGCGGCATTTGCGCAGGGCTGGGCGAATTCGCCGGTGTTCAATGCGTATAAGGATCAGACCAAGCACGCGCCAGGAAAGCCCGAATTTGTAAAGCTGGGCAGTTTCAAACAAGAGCTAACCTATAGCCCCGAACTGGCGCTATCTGCAGCCGGGATTTCAAGCCCATCAATCGGCATGACGATTGCAATCAAGGCTGAATTTGATGCACTCGAGGTGACTATCATGGACGCGCATCTGACCGAAATTGGTGGCGGGTCGGTCAAGATCGCCGTGGATTTTAAGGTCGGCGAAGTAAAGCTGGTGACCAAATCGACGCCGATCGAATTCAAGCTGATGGACCGCAAAAAATTGCCCGCGCCGGGTATCGGGATTACGTGAGTTTGGGATATCCCGTCACGGCATACAAAATCTTTACCGCAGACCAATGGGCGCAGTTTCGCAGCTGTGGCGTATTCCGCGGCGCACCGGTGGATCTTGCCGACGGCTATATCCATTTGTCCGCCGCCGGTCAGCTGCAAGGAACGCTCGACAAGCATTTCGCCGGGCAAAGCGGGCTGGTTATCGCCGAGGTGGATTTGGTCGCGCTTGGGACAACGGTAAAATGGGAAGCGTCACGCGGCAACGCGTGGTTCCCGCATATCTACGGGCCGCTGCCAATGTCTGCGGTGCTTGGCTCGCGCGAGGTTTAACGCCGCCGCATTGGTTGCAACTCCATCCGCGCCAGGCTGCGCCATAGCCATTCCAGCGGGCCGTATTGGAACCGCGCCAGCCAAGGCTTTGACCATAACAGCATGACGGCCCAAGCGCCCAGCACAAACAGCCACAAGGCTGGACGGCTAACATGCCCGAATAAGCCGAAACCATAGCCGTAAAAGATTGTGGTCATAATGACGCTGGTGCCAAGATAATTGGTAAACGCCGCGCGTCCGGTTGCCACGACGCGGTCGAGAAAGGCGCTGCCGGATAGATTGCGTATCCACAGAATTAGCAACGCGGCATAACCGATAGTGACCATCAACCGGGGAATTGCACTCCACGCAAAAAAATTGGCTAGCATGTAGATCGGGTTAAAGTCACCAGCCCAGGCAATTGCTCCGAGCAACGCAGATGCCAACAACCCAGCGGGAAGCAGACGGTTAATCCAGCGGTGATATGCGGGGCGCTCCCAGTTGCCGGCTAAAAAGCCGTTCTTCTTCATGGCCATGCCAAGCATCATGAGAGGCAAAGTTTCTGTTATCGTCTGTAACGGCGCCGACAACGGTTTGTACAAATCCGCAGTTTTATCAGCAAAAATGCCACTCCAGCCGCCTTGATGCAGCGCCAGCTGCGTCGCAATGTTGGGATCAAAATCGCCATTCGCCATCACTTCGCGAAAACTGCGCACAATATCTGGGTCAGCGCCCGGTTGCGCGGACGCCCATTGCAAAAATTGCAATCCGCCAAATTGCGCGCCCCACCACAGCACACCCACTCCATACACGATCAACGCCCATTTAATCAGGCGCCTAGGCTGCCAATGATGCATCAAAAAGGCGAGGCCGCCGATGATTGCGTATGAGAACAAAATGTCGCCAAACCATAATAAAAAATAATGCGCGAGACCAAAGAGCGCAAGCCAGACCATGCGTGCATAGTGCGTCTGCGCCGCGCTTTTCTGTTTAGCTTCTGCACCTTCGATAACCAGCAACATACTGGCACCGAATAGCAACGAGAACAGCCCGCGCATTTTACCATCGATAAAAACGAACGAGAAATACCAGCTGATCCGGTCAGCAAACGTCTCACCACCATAAGCTGCTGGCGAAACATAGGCCCATTCGGGCATCGCAAAGCCGATGATGTTCATAGCAAGGATACCCATGACGGCAAAGCCGCGCAGCGCATCCAGGCTGATAACGCGTGTTTGGTCGCTGGTTTCTGCCATATACTCCCCCCTGTATTACGGGATTGCTACAGCGAAGCGGCGGAACGGTCTAGCCTGCATTCGTGGCTAAAAAGCCCATCAAAAAAAACTGTTGCTCCGACACGATCAGATTGTTATTAACATTAATGTAGGTAAGGAACGCTATTGCGCATTCATCGATAAAAGGCATCTCCCATGACGACCCTCAATATCGCCGACAACAGCATCCCCTTTCACCACCCCGAGCGCCCGAACGGCGAATTCCGACCGTTGAAAGCATGGCATCATTTCCGCAAGCTGATCGCCGACAAAGAGGATACCGAGCAGGTGTTCCACATCATCGCGGCACTGCGCGGCAAAAAGTTTCGGGAGGTCGCCAAGAAATTCTGGTTCAGTGACAAGGGCCAGCAGATTTTGGGCACCCAACAGCGGTTGATAGATGTGCTTGACGATCACGATACGCTGGAAAAATTGCCCGCTGGTACAGTCGGTCGTGCCTATGTTGATTTTATGCAGCGTGAAGGCTTATCAGCCGCTGGACTCGAAGCCGAATATGCGCGGTTCGAAACCAGCGGAAAGCGTTTCAACGATGGCATTGACCGTTATGGCGACCGGTTGCGCGACACGCATGATTTGCATCACATCCTGACCGGCTATGGCCGCGATGCGCTGGGCGAACAATGCGTGCTGGCGTTTACATATGCGCAAAGCCGCAATCTGGGTGTCGGCTTTATTGCTTATGCTGGTGGCTTTGAACTCAAACGCCGCGTTGCGCCGAAAGCAGCGATTATGTCTGCGGTCCGTGAAGGACAGCGGATTGGCAAAGCGACCAAGAACATCGTGCATGAAGATATCGTCGCTTTGCTCCGCGAACCTTTGGCCGATGCGCGCAAAAGGATGGGGATCAGCGAGCCTGTGATGTACCGGCGGGCGCATGAGGAAATGCGCAACGCGGGTGTTGATCCCTATGATTTGCTGGCGCCGGTCGCGGCTTAAAGGATCGATTTCTTGTTTACCGTTAGTGCTGAGCCTGTCGAAGCACGCTTCTCGGTCAAACACGGCAGCTGAAACCTCTGGACGTACTTCGACAGGCTCAGCACTAACGGTGTATTGAATAGCCAGCCGCCGCTAGGTCAACCTTCCATCCAGTTTTTGAAGAAGCTTTCATGCGCCGCGCGGAGGTCGGTGAGGGGGACAGAGCTGACGACTACATCAGTTTTGCCACCGTTCACTTCGACGATGTCGACAGCACTGCCGCCAACGCTCCCAATCTGAACGCATTCAATTCCGGCTTCAAGGCAGCGCTCTTCGACGTCCGCCATTATATTCGCTGAGACGGCAGCGAGATAATATCCCTGATTCTCCGAAAACATGCTTCGGGTCTCAAATGCTTTGTCAGGACCGTAAATTTCAATTGTGGCACCGATTTTCCCAGCTAGCGCCATTTCAGCAACGGCGACTAGAAGCCCGCCATCAGAAACATCATGAACCGAATTGACAATTCCGCTAATTATAAGGTCGCGAATTAACTTGCCTGTATCTCTTTCGAGGTCGAGATCGACCACAGGAGCATCACCATCTTGTTTGCCCAGAATTTCCCTTAGCCAAATTGATTGACCAAGATGCGGCGCGGCTGGGGACCCTGCTTCATCGCCGCCTATCAGAAGTATCGTGTCCCCCTCCGCCTTAAACCCAATCGTCGCCATCTTGCTGACATCTTCGAGCACACCGACGCCACCAATCGCGGGTGTGGGCAGTATCGCGCTGCCGCCGCCGGTGGCTTTGCTTTCGTTGTATAGCGAGACGTTGCCCGACACGATTGGGTAATCTAGCGCGCGGCAGGCGTCGCCCATGCCTTCTAAACAACCAACAATCTGCGCCATGATTTCGGGGCGCTGCGGGTTCGCGAAATTGAGGCAGTTGGTGATCGCCAGCGGCTTTGCCCCGACCGCGCAGATGTTGCGATAAGTTTCGGCGACCGCCTGCTTGCCGCCTTCATAGGGGTCGGCGTAGCAATAACGCGGGGTGCAGTCGGTGGTCATCGCCAGCGCTTTCTTGGTGCCGTGGACACGGACCAGTGCGGCGTCGCCGCCGGTCTGGACCGTGTCGGCGCCGACCTGGCTGTCATATTGCTCCCAGATCCAGCGGCGGCTGGCGATGTTGGGGCTGGCCATGAGCTTGAGGAGGTCGGCGGCGATGTCGGTCGATTCGGGGATATCGCCCAATGGCGCGACCTTGGCCCAGGCTTTATACTCGTCCTGGCTGAGATAGGGGCGTTCGTAGAGCGGGGCGTCGTCGGCGAGCGGGCCGAGGGGGATGTCGCACACGACCTCGCCATTATGCTCGAGCACCATGTGGCCGGTATCGGTCACTTCGCCGATGACCGCGAAGTCGAGTTCCCATTTATGGAAGATCGCCTCGGCCTCGGCCTCGCGGCCGGGCTTGAGGACGATCAGCATGCGTTCCTGCGATTCGGACAGCATCATTTCGTAGGGGGTCATGCCGGTTTCGCGGCACGGGACTTGGTTCATGTCGAGGCGGATGCCCGCGCCGCCCTTGCTCGCCATTTCGACGCTGGAGGAGGTCAGGCCCGCGGCGCCCATGTCCTGGATCGCGACGATCGCGTCGGTCGCCATCAGTTCGAGGCAGGCTTCGATCAGCAATTTCTCGGTGAACGGATCGCCGACTTGGACGGTGGGGCGCTTGTCGTCGCTATGCTCGTCGAAGTCGGCCGAGGCCATGGTCGCGCCGTGGATCCCGTCGCGGCCGGTCTTGGAGCCGACGTAGACGATCGGATTGCCGATCCCGGTGGCGGCGGAATAGAAGATTTTCGACTGGTCGGCGATCCCCACGGTCATTGCGTTGACCAGGATATTGCCGTCGTAAGCGGGATCGAAATTGACTTCGCCGCCGACGGTCGGGACGCCGACGCAATTGCCATAGCCGCCGATTCCGCTGACCACGCCAGCGATCAGGTGGCGCATCTTGGGATGGTCGGGGCGGCCGAAGCGAAGGGCGTTGAGGTTGGCGATCGGGCGCGCGCCCATGGTGAAGACGTCGCGGAGGATGCCGCCGACCCCGGTCGCGGCGCCCTGGTAGGGCTCGATGTAGCTCGGGTGGTTGTGGCTCTCCATCTTGAAGATCGCGGCCAATTTGGTGCCGTTCGGGCCCTCGCCAATGTCGATGACGCCGGCATTTTCGCCCGGGCCGCAGATCACCCACGGGGCGGTGGTGGGGAGCTTCTTCAAGTGAAAGCGCGACGATTTATAGCTGCAATGCTCGGACCACATGACCGAGAAGATGCCGAGCTCGACCATGTTGGGGGTGCGCCCCAGCGCGTGGAGCACGCGGTCATATTCGGGCGGCGAGAAACCGTGGTCGGCGACGATCTGGGGCGTGATGGTGTCGGGCATGGCGCGCTCCTAGCGCCCCAAGAGCGCCAAGCCTAGCCGCGGCGCCACGCCTAGATGTCGCGTCGTTCGAGGCGGCTGCCGTCGATGATCAACGTCTGCGGGCGGCCGTCGATCAAATCGGCAAAGCGGATGCGCGGCGACGACCACGCCTCACCGGTGCGATATTGCAGATTGCCGGTCAGGGTCAGTTCCTCATTGCCGCCGAGCCACAATTTGCCGCCGCGCTCGGCGACAGTGACGATGATGTTCCACGCCGAATCATTCTGGAACCGCCCGGCGAGCAGGGCGAGCGCCGGGTCGGAGGCGGGGACGGGGTAGCTCGCGCCGCTGCGGACATAGGTATTGGGGCCGTGATTGATCGCGACGACCTGCTTGTCCTTGCGGAAGAACTCGATCGGCCATGCGGCGAGCGTGGGCAAGCGGGCGGCGTAGAGATCGCCGTCCTCCTGGATCATTGGAACAGTCTGGCCATTGCGCGTGACCGATAGCCCGGCGGGCGGGTCGGCGAAGGTCAGCGATCCGGCGGGGCCGGTGTAGGTGCCGACATAGTCCGCGCCCTTGACCCGGGGGGTCGCCAGCGACGGCGGATCGGGCAGTTTGGTGCCCGCGGCGGCGGCGGTCAGCGCCTGCACGGCGAACATCGTCAGCAGGCGCGGGCGGTAATTGGCGGGATAGCCCAACGGCACCGAGGCGAACGCGCCAACCCCGCTGGCGGCGTCGAGGTGGAACGAAGAGGTGAAGCTGGGCATGCCGCCGGTGTGATGGAAGTACGGGCGCTTGGCGGCGTCGGCGACGTGCATCAGGCCATTGCCGTAGCGCATCGCGCCGATGATGCCGTGCGATGGGCCGCCGACGGTGGCGACGTCGTGGCTGGTGAAGGCGGCGGCGTTGGCGGGATCGAGGCCGAGACCGCCCTTGCCGGTGGCCGCGCCAAGGATCGAGCGCAACAATCGCGCCATGTCATCGGCGGTCGAGGCGACCGATCCCGCGCCTTCGGTGACGTCGGTCCAGGAGGCGGGGGAAAGCGGGTCGCCGGTGAGATAGACGTCTTCGCGCCGGGCGGGTTCATAGCCTTGCGCAAAAAGCGCGCGGTCGGCGGACAGGATCGAGCCGCGGGTGCGCGCCATGCCGAGCGGCGCGAACAAGCGGCGGTGGAGGACATTGGCGAGCGGGGCGCGTTCGGCACGCTCGACGATCAGCCCGAGCAGCGCGTAGCCGGTGTTCGAATAGAGCCAGTGCACGCCGGGCTGGTAGGCGAGCCACAATTTGCCGTCGGCGGGGAACAGAGGCGCGTCGCCGGGCAGGCCGCTGACATGGTCGAGCAATTGCTGGAGGCTGATCTTGGGACCGTCGGGCCAGGCGGCGCCAGGGAGCATCGAGCGGACATCGCCATCGAGCGACAGCTTCCCCTCGGCGGCGAGTTGGTGGACCATCGTCGCGGTCATCAATTTGCTGATTGACCCGACCTGGAACAATGTGTCGGCGCTGACCCGGCGGGAGCGGCTGAAGTCGGTGAAACCGAGGTGGAGCGGGTAGCTGGGCAGGCCGGGGGCGGTCAGGCCAATGGTCATGCCGGGGACGCCCATCGTGCGGCGGTGCACTTCAGCATAAGCGGCGATCGCGGCGATGGCGGGGCGGAGCTGCGGCGGGGCGTTGGGCGTTGCGGCGGCGAATAGCCTGACGGGGGTTGCCGCGAGCGGTGCTACGGCGAGCGACTGGACGAGTTGACGGCGATTGAGCTGCATGAAGAAATCCCCCTGCGCGGTAGGAAAGCGTTATGCTTCACCGCTGTCAATCGGGCGCCAAAGCAAAGGGGCCGGCGACGCCAAGCCGCCGACCCCTTCGAGTCTGTCGATAGTGGTAAGGCTACGCCTTGCAGGCCTGCTCGCCCTTGCCCGGACGGGTGAGGGTGATAACCTTGGCGGTCGGCAGGCCGATCAGCGAGTAGCCATCGGCCTTCAATGCGGCGCCGGCGGTGGCGGCGGTCAGGCGGGTCGGGGTGCCGGCCTGTTCCGAGCGGACGTCGGCAGTCAGGTCGCCGGCGAGCCAATCGATGTACGCGACGCTATTGTCTTTGCAGCGATAGGTTTTGCTCGCGACGATCGCCGGTGGCATGGTGGCCGCGATATTGGTGACATTGGCCGCAGCATTGGCGTCGGCGTTGGCGACGTCATTGGCGGTGGTGGCGGTTTTGTTGCAACCGGCTAACGCAGCGGCGGCAAGCAGAGCGATGGTGAGGGTCTTGGTCATGCGGTCGTCTTCTTATGTTGCGCGCGGCGCGTCAAGCGGAGGAATTGCATTGCGCCGAAGCGGGGCATAGGTTCGGCCAATGGTGATCGAAACCGACGCAAATGCCACCCCGAAGGCTGATCAGCAGACCGCGGGCAAGGAACGCATCCAGCGGGTGCGGATCGGGCTGAGCGGGCTGGCGTTTGTGTTCCTGCTGGTGCTGATCGGCGCGGCAATCACCAATTGGGGCGATGTGCCGACCAACGCCGCCATCAATCAGGCGATCGCCAACGCGACCCCGGCCGAGCCCAATGAGCCGTTGGCGGAAATTGGCGCGGCGCCGGGAGAATCCTCCGCCGCCAACGCAGCGAGCAGCAACAAGCATTGAGCCAGTATGCGATGCGCCGGGTTTTGCGCGCCAAGTGAGTCGTGACCGATTCGGCGCCAACAGCCTTATCCACAGGCTTATCCAACCAGAATATAGAAGAACAAACACAGAATAAATTTGCCTTTCCAACGCGATTTCCCCAGAGCTACGGTGCGTTGGGCATTAAATCCCACGAAATGGCATGAAATTCCATTGTATCCCGCGCATCCTTGGGTTACCAACAGGATTGGCACGGGGCGATCCTCACCTTCACAGTGACGGACGCGAAGCGGGCGACGATGTCGCACGTTTCGTGAATAGGGGAAGCTTGCGCGCCGCAGGAGTGGGATGTGGCGCTAGAGCATCTGTTTCAGGGCAGTGCTTTGAACGCGGTCGACGCGAAGGGTCGCGTGTCCGTGCCAGCC
>JAYVGQ010000006.1:0-9629 GCA_043771985.1 Sphingomonadales bacterium | reverse complement strand
ACGTGGCCAGCACAAAGGCGCCAGCCAGCAGGACGTAGCTGCTCAGTCTCACCGATCACACTCCCCGAACACCACATCGATCGCGCCGATAATCGCGGTGACGTCGGGCAGCATGTGGCCCTTGCTCATGAAATCCATCGCCTGCAAATGGCTGAACGCGGTCGGGCGGATCTTGCAGCGGTAGGGCTTGTTGCTGCCGTCGCTGACCAGATAGACCCCGAATTCGCCCTTAGGGCTTTCGGTGGCAACATAGACTTCGCCGGCGGGCACATGGAAGCCTTCGGTGTAGAGCTTGAAGTGATGGATCAGCGCTTCCATCGATTGCTTCATCTCGGCGCGTTTGGGCGGGACGATTTTGCGATCATCCGAGGCAATCGGGCCTTGGGGCATTTCGGCGAGGCACTGCTTCATGATCCTGGCCGATTGGCGCACTTCTTCGACGCGGACCATGAACCGGTCATAGCAATCGCCGCGCGTTCCCACCGGGATTTCGAAGTCCATCTTCGCATAGACATCATAGGGCTGGCTCTTGCGCAGATCCCAGGCGATCCCGCTGCCCCGGATCATCGGGCCGGAAAAGCCCCAGCGCACCGCATCGTCCTTGCTCACAATCGCGATATCGACATTGCGCTGCTTGAAGATGCGGTTGTCGACCACCAGGCTCATCGCGTCTTCGAACAGCGTCGGCAGGCGGTTGTCGAGCCATTCGCCGATATCGACCAGCAGCTTTTCGGGCACATCCTGATGGACCCCGCCGGGACGGAACCAGGCGGCGTGCATCCGTGCGCCGCTCGCCCGTTCGAAAAAGTTGAGGCAATCCTCACGCACTTCGAACAGCCACAAACTCGGCGTCATCGCCCCGACGTCCAGCACGTGGCTGCCCAAGTTGAGCATGTGGTTGCAGATGCGGGTCAGCTCGGCAAACAGCACCCGCAGATACTGCCCGCGGATTGGCACTTCGAGGTTGAGCAGCTTTTCGATGGCGAGCACGTATGAGTGCTCCATCGCCAGCGGGCTGCAATAATCGAGCCGGTCGAAATACGGCAGCGCCTGCAGATAGGTTTTATGCTCGATCAGCTTTTCAGTGCCGCGATGCAGCAGGCCGACATGCGGATCGAGCCGCTCGATAATTTCGCCATCCAGCTCCATCACCAAACGCAAAACGCCATGTGCTGCCGGATGTTGGGGGCCGAAATTGATCGTGTAGTTCTGGATGACTTCGTCGCCGGTGGTTACGGCGGAATCTAGCTGGAGGCTCATAGGATAACCCCTTCATTCAAAACTTCGTCATGCTGAACTTGTTTCAGCATCCATCGCGCCGAACAAACCGTCGGCTTAGGCTGATAGATGGACCCTGAAACAAGTTCAGGGCGACGAGTGGCAGCGTTTCTACTCATTGCGGCTTCTCCGCTTTTGGCTTGCGCACAGTGCGCTTTTTGGCCGCCTCGTTCGCCGCAGCACCTGCACCGGTTTGCGAGGGCTTGTCCGTCGTTTTGGGGTCATTAACCTGTGGCGGTGTGCCGCGCGGAGGCAGTCCCGATTGGATGACCTTTTCGTCGCCCGGTAGCGGATAGTCCGCGCCTTCCCAAGGCGAGAGGAAATCGAATGTGCGGAAATCCTGCGCGAGTTGCACCGGCTCATACTTCACGCGCTTTTCTTCTTCGGAATAGCGCAACTCTACATAGCCGGACAGCGGAAAATCCTTACGCTGCGGATGTCCCTGAAAACCATAATCGGTCAAGATACGGCGCAGATCGGTGTTGCCGTCAAACAGAACGCCGTACATGTCAAACACTTCGCGCTCCAGCCAGCCCGCAACCGGCCAGATGCCCGTTACCGATGGCACCGGAACGTCTTCGTTGGTCGTCACATGCACGCGGATGCGATGGTTTTTGGTTAGGCTCAAAAGGCAGTAAACCACCTCAAAACGCGGCTCACGATCCGGCCAGTCAACGCCGGCAATTTCCATCAATTGCTGATAATCACAGGTATCGCGCAGCTGCATCATCACGCCGACAAGCTTGTCTGTTTTGACATGCACCGCGATTTCGAAGTTTGCCTCTTCGATATGCAATACGTCTTTACCGAGCGCTTTGGTCAGCGCAGCAACGGTGCCTTTTGGCGTGGTGACGATGGGCGCAGCACTAATCACCGTTCAATCGTCCCGACACGGCGGATTTTGCGTTGCAGCTGCATGATACCATAGAGCAACGCCTCCGCAGTTGGCGGGCAGCCGGGGATGTAGATATCCACGGGCACAATCCGGTCGCAACCGCGCACAACGCTATAGCTGTAATGATAATAGCCACCGCCATTGGCGCAGCTGCCCATCGAAATCACGTATTTCGGTTCAGACATCTGGTCGTACACTTTGCGCAGCGCAGGGGCCATTTTGTTGCACAACGTGCCTGCAACGATCATCACATCGGATTGGCGCGGCGATGCGCGCGGGGCGGCGCCGAAACGCTCCATATCGTAACGCGGCATGTTGACGTGAATCATCTCAACGGCACAACACGCCAAACCGAATGTCATCCACCAAAGGCTGCCAGTGCGCGCCCAGTTGAACAGATCCTCGGTCGAGGTGACTAAGAAGCCCTTGTCGTCAATTTCGCTCGACAAGTCCTTGAAAAAATCCACGTTCGGCAAAGAGCCAGCGGCCGGAGGTGCTGTGATTACTCCCATTCGAGTGCTCCCACTTTCCACGCATAGATAAAGCCGATGACGAGTTCGAACAGGAACAGCATCATGGTGCCCCAGCCCACCCAACCGGTTTCGCCAAGGCTGACCGCCCAGGGAAACAGGAACGCGGCTTCCAAATCGAAAATAATAAACAGGATCGCGACCAGATAAAACCGCACGTCAAACTGGCTACGCGAATCTTCAAAAGCCGGAAAGCCGCATTCATATTCGGTCAGCTTTGCCTCGGTCGGCTGGTGCGTTCCGGTCAACCGGGCGACACCCATCGGCAAGAACACGAACAGGCTGGATAATCCCAATGCAATGAAAAGGAAAATCAGGATCGGGAGATATTGCGAGAGGTCAGTCACGCGCTTGGAATCCGGCTTGTTGTCATATCCTCGCGCCCTAGGCTTAGCCGCGTGGAGAGGCAAGCCAAAAGGCGTCGTTACGGGCGGTTTGCCGTAGAGTTCCTTATTGCAAATCGTTCTTAAAAACGATGCTAAGCAGCGGGGTTCAGCGCCCCGACCAGCAGCTTATGTAACTTGGTGTGCAACTGGTCATTTGCCGCGAGAACCTGCGTATCGGCGATCGATGGCGAACGTCCGCGATAATCGGTGACGAAACCGCCCGCCTCACGCACGATCAGGCATCCCGCCGCCGTGTCCCACGCCGAAAGCCCGCTCTCCCAGAACCCATCATAACGCCCAGCGGCGAGCCATGCGAGATCAAGGCTTGCTGCACCAAAACGCCGGATACCCGCAACCTGGGGACCGATGGCGCCATAGATTTTGCCCCATTCGGCAAAATCGCCATGGCCTTTATACGGTGTGCCGGTGGCGATCAGCGACTCGCTCAGCTTGCGCCGCGCCGACACATGAATGCGTTTGTGGCCCAGAAATGCGCCTTTGCCGCGCTCCGCCCAGAAACTTTCGTCAGTTATCGGATTATAGACAAGGCCCATATAGAGCTCGCCCCAGCCCGAACCGTCTGGCTTTGGATCTTGCACCGCGATCGAAATCGCAAAATGCGGGATGCCGTGCAGGAAATTACTGGTGCCATCCAATGGATCGACGATAAACCGCGGCTTACCCTCGGCCCCTGCAATCTCGCCGCTTTCCTCCATCAGAAAGCCCCAATCGGGCCGGGCATGCTCCAGCTCGCGGAAAATCGTGTCCTCGGCCTTTTGATCGGCTTTGCTGACAAAGTCCGCTGGTCCCTTCATCGAGACTTGCAGCTGTTCAATTTCGCTAAAGTCACGGCGCAGTTTGCTGCCCGCTTTACGCGCAGCTTTTTCCATGACCGACATTAATCCCGACAGAGCTGGCATTAGTCAGCCTTCCGGACATATTCCCGTGAATAAACGTCAACAACGATGCGCGTGCCCGCCGAAATAAACGGAGGCACCATAACGCGAACACCATTATCGAGGATCGCGGGTTTATAGCTAGACGACGCTGTCTGCCCCTTAACCACGCCATCAGCCTCAACGATGACTGCCTCGATTGTATCGGGCAACGCGACGGAAAGCGCTTCATCGTCATACATTTCCAGCGTTACCATCATACCATCTTGAAGGAACGCGACTGCGTCACCGATCAGGTCGCTAGGCAATGTCACCTGGTCGTAGTTTTCCGTATCCATGAACACCAGATTGTCGCCCTCGGCATACAAAAACTGAAAGTCTTTCTGATCAAGACGCACCTTTTCCACGCTTTCCGCTGAACGGAAACGAATGTTGTTTTTGCGGCCATCCCGAAGGTTTTTAAGCTCAACCTGCATATACGCGCCGCCCTTTCCGGGTTGCGTATGCGCGGTTTTAACAACACGCCACAGCCCGCCTTCATATTCAAGGATATTGCCCGGCTTGATTTCAACCGCGTTGATTTTCATGAGATAACTCGCTTAACAGATGGAAAGAGCAGGACGCAGTATATGCGCCAGTGGCGGCGGCCTTTAACCGCGCGGGCCGATTAAGGCAAGCAATGCGTTGAACGCTTTGACGGCAGCGGCTGGGCCATCGGGATGGTTCCACACACCGCTTGATACCGCGATAAAATCTGCGCCAGCCTCGATCACTGGCCTTGCGTTTTCAGGCGTTATGCCGCCGATGGCGACGCACGGGATTTCGGTGACCATCGACCATTTTTCCACAGTGTCGAGTTCGGCAATGTGCTTGGCTTCCTTCGTGGTTGTAGGAAAAAACGCACCGAATGCGACGTAATCCGCCCCCGCCTCTGCAGCCTCCATCGCAAGGTGGCGGCTGTTGTGACACGTGACGCCGATCTGCGCTTGCTTACCCAGTTCCTCCCGCGCCTCGCCCGGATTGCCGTCGCCCTGCCCCAGATGAACACCATCGGCGTTCAGGCGCTTAGCCAGGCTGATGCTGTCATTGACGATGAACGCCACGTCATGCGCGGCGCAGATCGCTTGCAACGGCTCCGCCAAGGCGAACGCTGCGTGTTGATCGATATCCTTCACGCGGAATTGAAATGCGGCGACTGGGCCAGCGGACAAAGCTTCCTCCAAACGCGCAGGAAAATCTCCGCCTACTTCGAGCGGTGAGATCAAGTAGAGTTGGCAAGCAGGTGTTCTCATCCGCTGGCTAATAGACACAGTTCATCACACCGCAAGGCGCAACGCGTTAGGGTTGTGTCATGGTAAAAAGAAACTTCGCTCTAACCGCTTTGCTCTCGCTGTCCGCATGCGTGACAACCGCAGCGACAGAAACCCCGTTGCCCAATGGCGACAACGTACCATTGGGCCAAAGCGCCTATGTCGATGGGCCAATCATCCGCCCAGTCAAAGTCATCGAAGACAGCCGCTGCCCCATGAATGCCCGCTGCATCTGGGCCGGCACTGTGAAGATCGAAGCAACATGGGTTCGCCCGGGTGATGATCGCACCATCGAGCTGGAACTGGGCAAGCCGATGCCGCTGGCGGATGGCAGTATTGAACTGATCGACGTCTCGCCATCCCGAATTGCTGGCGAGGGGCGGGAATTGAAGCCCGCAGATTACCGGTTCAATTTCCGCTTTATGGGCGGGATATAGGTTCAGGCAATCGACGCTGCGTGAATATCCGCAATCGCTGCACCCAATGACGCGTCAAATTCGGCGTCGGTCATCTGGTGACGCAGATCTTCCAACAAAGCCCGGCTAAAACTCGCGATTATGCCAGTGTTCTTAGCGAGTTCAACGCACGCCTCTGGGCGTTTGAAACCGCCTGACAAGGCGACCACACGCAGCACGCGGGGGTGATTGACTAGGCTATCGAAATGGCCGCACTTCACCGGCAGGCTCAGCTTCAACATCACCTTGTCGGTTCCCGGCATCGCGTCGAGCGCCTTGGTCATCTCATCAAGCAAGATCGCGTCCGCCTCGGCGCGCTCTGGGCTTTTGATGTTGATTTCGGGTTCCAGCATCGGGACGAGGCCGCCCGCTAGGACTTGCAGCCCGATTTCAATCTGTTGCTGAACGATAACGGCAATGCCATCACGGTTGGCAAGGTTGATAACCGAGCGTTCCTTGGTGCCAAACACGCCCAGCGCCTTTGACTTTGCCAGCAATGCGTCCAATTCCGGCATCGGCTTCATCAACTGAACGCCACGAAATCCCCCAAAGCCATCGTCTTCTAGGCCCTTGTCGATCTTAATGAATGGCACGACACCCTTTTCGATCAGTGCGGTTGGCGTCGGCTTTTCGTCAACCTGCCCATCCATCGTGCGCTCAAACAGGATTGCGCCGATGACTTTGTCACCATTAAACGCGCTCGACCGGATAATCCGGCTGCGCATATCGTGGATAAGGCCGAACATTTCGTCATCATTGCCCCATGCATCGTCGGACACGCCATATCCGGCCAGCGCCTTTGGCGTCGATCCACCGCTTTGGTCCAATGCAGCGATAAAGCCCTGTCCAGCGGCAATTTTGGCGGTCATGTCAGCGATGTTCATGGGGGCTCCTGTAGTTATGCATACGTATGTCTTTGCGGGCACTTAGCGGCGGCTTTCACCAGCCGCAAGAGCATCAACCAAAGATGTTTACGAAGTTTGCAATGCCTTTACGCCGGGCAAATCTTTACCCTCCATCCATTCAAGGAATGCGCCACCGGCGGTGGAGATGAAGGTAAAGTCTTGTGTGACGCCAGCATGCGCCAGCGCAGCAACCGTATCGCCACCGCCTGCCACCGACACCAGCGAACCTTCTTTAGTAAGCGCGGCGGCGGTGCGGGCGAGCGCCACTGTCGCTGCATCAAATGGCTCCAGTTCAAACGCGCCCATAGGCCCGTTCCACACCAACGTGCGGCAGTTTTTTAACACATCGGCAAGCGCTTCAACCGCAGCAGGACCAACGTCCAGGATCATCTCGTCCGCCGCCACTTCATGGACATTCACGGTGCGAACCGGCGGGTTGGCGCGAAATTCTTTCGCCACCACGACGTCATAAGGCAAATGCACGGTGCAGCCAGCAGCATCAGCAGCGTCAAGAATGGCGTTGGCTGTATCGGCCAGATCATGTTCGCAAAGCGATTTGCCAACGTTGACTCCGCGCGCCGCAAGAAACGTGTTCGCCATGCCGCCACCGATAATCAGATGATCGACCTTTGTGACAAGATGGTTCAGCACGTCCAGTTTTGACGATACCTTTGCGCCGCCAACAACCGCAGCCACCGGATGCTGTGGCGCGCCCAGCGCCGCCTCCAGTGCTTTCAGCTCCGCCTCCATCGACCGACCAGCATAGCATGGCAATAGATGCGCAAGCCCCTCGGTCGTCACATGCGCGCGATGCGCAGCTGAAAAGGCATCGTTGACATAAAGATCACCGTTCGCGGCAACTGCGGCTGCCATTTCGGCGTCATTCGTTTCCTCACCCGGCCAAAACCGGCTGTTTTCCAGCAACGCAATGTCGCCATCGGCCATCATCGCGACGGATTGCGCGACGACTTCGCCAAAAAGCTCCGGCACAAACATCACTTCCCGGTCCAGCACTTCTTGCAAAGCGTCGAGAGTCATCGACACTGACATTTCGCTGTGCTTAGCGCCATTTGGGCGTCCGAAATGCGCCATTAACAAAACTTTTGCGCCCTTAGCTGACAATTCCAATACAGTGGGTGACAGTGCGTGGATGCGGGTCAAGTCAGTAACCCGCGCCTCAGCCATCGGAACGTTCAGGTCCACGCGCACCAATGCACGCTTGCCTTTGACGTCGCCCAGATCGTCGAGTGTACGGAATGCCATGACGCCAGCCCTTCTTACAACAATCCACCCATGACGCCGGCAGTATCAACCATGCGGTTCGAAAAGCCCCATTCATTGTCATACCAGCTCAACACGCGGACAAGTTTGCCGTCGATTACCGATGTTTCCAGGCTGTCGATGGTCGAACTGTGCGCGTCGTGATTGTAATCGATGGAAACGAGCGGCTCGTCGGAATAGGCAAGAACGCCTTTCAATGGGCCTTCTGCGGCGGCTTTTAGCAAAGCGTTTACCTCTTCCTTCGTCGTATCACGCAATGGCTGGAATGTCAGATCGACGACTGAGACATTCGGCGTTGGAACGCGGATTGCGGAACCGTCTAGCTTGCCCTTTAGCTCAGGTAAAACCTCGGCAACCGCACGCGCAGCACCCGTTGTCGTCGGAATCATCGACATCGCCGCAGCCCGCGAGCGGCGCGGATCTTCGTGAATTTGGTCGAGAATTTTTTGGTCGTTGGTATAGGCGTGGATCGTTGTCATCAGGCCGCGTTCGATGCCGATGGCGTCATTCAGCACCTTAGCAAATGGTGCCAAGCAGTTTGTGGTGCATGACGCGTTCGACACGATCTTGTGCTCTGACGTCAGTTTCTCATGATTGACGCCAAACACGACGGTCAGATCAACGTTTTTACCCGGCGCCGAGATCAAGACGCGTTTCGCACCCGCATCGAGATGCTTTTGACCGCCTTCGCGGGTGGCGAAGAAACCGGTGCATTCCAGCGCGATGTCAATACCATAAGCTGCGTGCGGCAAGTTGGCGGGGTCGCGTTCTGCGGTGACGTGGATACGCTTTCCGTTGATAATCAGGTCGTTGCCGTCAACGTCGACCGAGCCGGAAAACGCGCCATGGACGCTATCGCGCTTAAACAGCAATGCATTCGATTTGGCATCAGCTAGGTCGTTGATCGACACAAGCTCAAGCCCGCAATCGGGGCGCTCAATAATGGCGCGCGCGATGTTGCGGCCTATACGTCCAAAACCGTTGATTGCAACTTTAGTAGCCATATCAAAAACTCCGCTTAATTATCTAATTTGGTTTGAATTTTGTTCAGTATGGTTTCGACCGAAAATCCGAAATAGTCATAAAGTTGGTCGGCAGGGGCTGATGCTCCGAAGCCATCAATGCCGATGCGAATACCGCCCGCTGTATAGCGTTCCCAGCCTAACGTGACACCTGCTTCGATGGAGACATGCAACGGGCCGTCCGGGATCACGTCAGCACGATACATGTCGTCTTGCGCCTCAAATCGTTCCCAGCAAGGCATAGAGACAACGTCAGCGCCGATGCCTTGGCTTTCGAGGCGGTCGGCGACCGTGACTGCCAATTCAACTTCTGAACCCGTTGCCATCAACACAACGCGGCGTGCGGCATTGGCGGCGCGAAGGCGATAAGCGCCCTTTGCCGACCAATTCTCGCTAATGTCTGTACGCAACTGGGGCAGATTTTGTCGGGATAACGCCAATAACGACGGCGTATCTTCGCTTTCCAGTGCCAAGGCCCAGCATTCGGCGGTTTCGATGACGTCACATGGGCGATACACGTCCAGATTGGGGATCATCCGTAACGACATGACATGCTCAACCGGCTGGTGCGTTGGACCGTCTTCGCCAAGACCGATGCTATCATGCGTCATGACGTAAATCACCCGCTGCCGCTGGATCGCCGAAAGCCGGATCGCGTTGCGGCAATAGTC
>JAYVGQ010000005.1:0-44166 GCA_043771985.1 Sphingomonadales bacterium | reverse complement strand
GCTACCGTTTACGCAAGCCGAGGTGCAGCGGTTTTTGACTTATGCCATTTTGGGTGTGCTGCTGATCGCGGCGTTGCTGGTCGCCAATTGGTTTGGCGTACCGCAATCGGCCTACCGTCAATATGGCGAGTTGACCGCCAAGGCTGGGTTCAAAGTCGAAGATATCGAAATTGTTGGCACGCGCCGCGTCGATCAGATGAAAGTTTATGACATCATCTTGGAACGCGCAAAAGGGCCGATCTTGCTGGTTGATATTGACGCGATCCGCAAAGATTTGAGCGAATATGGCTGGATCAAAGATGTCCGTATTTCGCGGCAATTACCGACCAAGCTGTATGTTGAAATCATCGAGCGTAAGCCCGTCGCGGTGTGGCAAAACGAGGGGCGCTATCAGCTTTTGGACGATGAAGGCGAAGTGCTCGACAATATTACCGAGGGCCAGATTGGATTGATGCCGCTGGTGACGGGCGCGAATGCCGACAAGCAATTGGTCGCATTGCGCGAATTACTCGACAAAGCGCAATCGCTGAAATCGCAGGTCGCAGGCGCAAGCTGGGTGGGCGATCGCCGTTGGGATTTGCGTTTCCGTACCGGTGAGACGCTGGCCTTGCCAGAGGGGGACGAGCTGGCGGCACAAGCGTTGGTGAACTTCACGCGGATGGACGGTATCCACCGATTGCTGGAGCGCAACATCATCCATTTCGATCTGCGTGATCCTGACCGCATGTATATGCGTGAAGCGCCAAAGGCAAAACCGGTCGAATTGAAATCTGAAGCTGCGCCGAAAAAACCGACCAAAGCCGAAAATGCCGCGTGATGGTTGCCAAGTTTGAAAAGATCATTTCGGCCCTCGATATCGGTTCGTCAAAAGTATCGGCGTTGATCGCGGGTGTCGGTGATGATGGCACGCTGATTGTGCTGGGCAGCGGTCAGCGCGAGAGCAAGGGCGTGACGCGCGGTTGCGTTGCCGACATTCAGCTTGCCGAATTGTCGGCGCGGCAGGCGGTCGAACAGGCTGAGCGCATCGCTGGGACTAACATTGAAAAGGTGTGGCTGGGGATTTCCGCAGGTGGGCTGGATAGTCAGCTGGCCCCCGCAGAGATTGATCTGGGCGGCGACCGCATCGAGCAGGTTGATATTGACGATCTGTTGAACGCAGGTCGCGCCAATGTTGATCCGCGCGGCAAAACTCCGCTGCATATCAGCCCGACATTGTATTCCATCGACGGTGTGGGCGGAGTGTCCAGTCCCTTGGGGCTGTATGCGGACCGGCTGGGTGTCGATATCCATGTCGTTCTCGCCGAACCTGCGCCGGTGCGCAATCTGGATATGACCGCGCGTGCGGCGCATCTGGGGGTTGAGGCTGTGGTTGCTGCGCCGCTGGCTGCCGGGCTCGCTTGTTTAACGGTTGAAGAACGTGAATTGGGCGTTGCTTTGGTGGAAATGGGCGCGGCAGTTACTAATGTCTCGGTGTTTGTCGGCGGCATGCTGGTTGGACTGAAAACGCTAACGCAAGGTTCCGCAGACATTACCGACGAAATCGCAGCGACATTTGGTTTGCGACGCGCAGAGGCTGAACGGTTGAAATGTCGCGACGGTTCGGCACAATCCAACCCGCGCGATCATCAGGATGTATTAGACATCACTGACCCCGAAGATAGCAGCGGGCAAGAGCGCCCGAAAATCACGCGCGCGCAGTTGAACGCGGTGATTTGCCAGCGCGTTGACCCTATCGTTGCGGACATCGGCAAAGCGCTTAAGGCGTTGGGCTTCTCCGCGCCCGGCAAACACCATGTCGTTCTGACCGGCGGCGGTGCAGAGCTAAAGGGCCTTGCCGATCACATGCAAAGCGCGCTTGGCCGCACCGTGCGCGTTGGGCGACCGACGGGGCTGGTCGGATTGCCAGAGGCGCATAGCGGCCCAGCCTTTTCGACTCTGGCGGGACTCGTGCTTTATGCACAGTCTAACCCTGTCGATCTTCGGCTTGGTTCGGGCATCGATGACGCTGGACATACAGGGGCGAAACCCGGCGTCATTGCGCGCATATTGCAGGTTATCCGCGAAAATTTTTGATCGCGCGTAATCGCATGTAATGCGCCTAGCCTGTGGGTAACTTTTGGTCGTTTTGTGGATAAAAATATGCAAAAGGTGTATCAGTAAATTATTGAGCCACCATCTGGCGAGGGAGCAAATTAACCATGAGCATCAATATAGGACCACCGGTTGTTGATGAACTAAAGCCAAAGATCGCTGTGATTGGTGTTGGCGGTGCAGGCGGAAACGCAATTGCCAATATGATCAATGCGCGTGTTGAGGGCGTTGACTTTATCGTCGCCAATACAGATGCACAGGCATTGAATTCTTCGCCCGCCGAATTTCGTATTCAGTTGGGCCCTGATATCACGCAAGGCCTTGGCGCTGGTTCGCGGCCCGAAGTTGGCCGTGCTGCTGCTGAAGAAACGCTGGATCTGGTCAAGCAAGCGTTGAGCGGCGCGCATATGTGCTTCATCGCGGCGGGCATGGGCGGAGGCACCGGTACGGGGGCTGCGCCGGTTATCGCACGCGCTGCACGCGAAATGAACATCCTGACCGTTGGCGTTGTGACTAAGCCGTTCATGTTCGAAGGCCAGCGCCGGATGCGGTCTTGCGAAGCGGGTATTGCTGAGCTGCAAGAGCATGTCGATACCCTGATTGTTATTCCGAACCAGAACCTGTTCTTGGTTGCTAACCCGAACACGACTTTCAAAGAAGCGTTCTTGCTGGCGGACGAAGTGCTGCAACAGGGTGTGCGTGGGATCACTGACCTGATGGTCATGCCGGGCCTTATCAACCTCGACTTTGCCGATGTGCGTTCCGTGATGCACGAAATGGGCAAAGCGATGATGGGCACCGGCGAAGCAGAGGGCGACGGCCGTGCACTTGAAGCGGCTGAACGCGCGATTGCCAACCCGTTGCTCGACGGCGTGTCGATGAAGGGCGCAAAGGGCGTTATCATTTCGATCACTGGCGGCGAAGATATGCGCCTGATGGAAGTGGACGAAGCCGCAAACCACATCCGCGAGCTGGTCGATCCCGATGCCAACATCATCTGGGGTTCAGCGTTTAACGATAATCTGAACGGCAAAATCCGTGTGTCAGTGGTTGCCACTGGTATCGATCAGGATTCGTCGTCATCGGCGCAGCCTGCGCGGTCATTTGCGTTTGACCAAGTGTCGCGTCCCGCTCAGGTTTTTACGCCAGAGGCGCTGGCAGAGGCGGAACCTGAAGCTGAAGCGGCGATCACAGTGTATGAACCAAACGGCTATGCAGCAGCACAAGACACTGATGATGCTTTGGTACTAGGCGAAGCAGAGGCTGAAGAGGCGGATGCAGACAATGATGATTTGCTTGAATTGAGCGAAGCGCATGTCGAGGAAGAAACGTCGGTAGAAAGCGCTGGAATTACGCCGCACTCCTACGAAGACACGTCCGATATGCCGACTGAGCCTTCCGCTCCGGCACCGCGTATTTCGACCACAGGCGGGACGCTGTTTGAACGCATGACCAACTTGTCGCGCGGACTTTCGCGTAGTGAGGAAGAGGATGGGGATGACGATGCGTCGTCGCCGGGCCTTAACATCCCGCGCTTTTTGGATCGTCAAAGCAATAACTGAGCCGGTTTGACGCTGGCTTTGGTAAACACACGCTGTTGGTCGGGCGCGAGAAACGCTTGACCGACAGTTTTTGTGCTTTGTTTGCTTATTGGCGGGGGCGACACCATTAAGGGCAATATGAAGGTAACATTGTTACATATCGGCCTGGCCGCGTTCCTGGCCAATCCCGGCAATGCGTTTGCGATGCAGGACGCGGATGAGGCTCCGTTGGATGCGCTCGATACTGGCTTGCCAAAACCTGCCGTTGCAAAGCAAGAGCCGGCCGGAGCTGCGGAACTCCGCGATGCAGTGCGGCGGATTGCGCAACGGCCCACAGACAGCTTTGCTTTGACTGACGCGGGCTATGCCGCAATCAAACTCGGCGATTACGACGCGGCTTTTAATTTCTTTACCAAAGCAACCGCGATCCAGCCTGCAGATGCGCGGATCAAGGCCGGGCTTGGCATCGCACAAGTTCGCCGCGAAAATCCGTTTGAGGCGCTTAGTCTGTTCGATGAGGCGTTGCGGCTCGGAGCTAGCGAACGCAGCTTTGCTCTTGATCGCGGTTTGGCGTTTGACCTTTTGGGGAATTTTGAACGGGCCGAGCGGGACTATATTCTGGCGGCATCCTATGGTGACAGCGACGAAGTAACGCTGCGCCACGCGATCTCGCTGTCGCTTGCGGGTCGTAAGGATGAGGCTGACCGCAAGCTGGTTCCGATGTTGCAACGCGAAAACCCCGAAGCGTGGCGCGCGCGTGCTTTAATGCTTGCGGCGCGCGGCGATGCGAAAGAAGCGGGCAAAATTGCCGCCGGTTTCCTGCCCGAACGTGAGGCGCGGCGGATGGACGGCTATTTCCGTAACATGGCTAGGCTGACAACGGCGCAACAGGCGGCCGCAATGCACTTTGGACATTTTCCCATAGGTTCCGAAATAGGTGAAGATAGCGATGCGGTGCGGACGCTTGCAGTTGCCACTGGAGCAAAGCCCGCACCCAGTGGTGGAGATTCACGGCTGATACCCGCCGGCGAACCGCTGGGTACGAAAACGGTGGCGATGAATGCGGATAAGGCGGCCAAGGGCAAAGCCAAAAGGCCCAAAAATGCCAATCCCGACTTTACGACAAACTCGGCGCAACAGGCCGTTGATGCTGCATCGCGGGCGAAGGTAACGTCCGTTGCCGGCAACCAATTACCACCCCCAGAAGCCGCGCGGCCGCCCGTTCGCATCGCGCTTCCGGCGCTTGCGCGGCCAAAGATTGAGACAGCTGAACTTCCAGCGATAGCACAAAAGAATATTGAGGCTGATGAGCTTCCAGCTATTGGTCCTGCTGTGGTTACTAAGGTTTCCGAGCTGCCAGCGGTCAAATATAGCCCAGTTGAAATTATTGTTGATAAACCGGTTGTTACCACAGCTTCAGCCGCCGCTGAGCTTCCAACTGCCATGGCTGACACAACGATAACGTTTGACACCAAGGCTGCTCAAAAGGGACCTATCGGCCCTGGCTTTGAAAGTGTGGATCCAAATAAGAGTATCGCTGCGGCGTCGCAGACCGACATTGTCGCGGTTGAAGCTGCGCCGATAGCCATACCGGAAGCTGTCGAACCCAAGCCGGTTGTTGCAGTAGCCGTAAAGAGCTTTGACCTAGGCGCGTTGGTCGAGTCAATCGAGGTTCCCGAAGACGAAAAGCGCCCATCGGTGGCGCCAGTCGATCTGAAAAAGATTAAAGCGACTGCGCCAGCGCCCAAAGGTGAAACGGTAGCGGCAAAAGCCGAAGCCGCCGCAAAAGTCGCAAAACCAGCCGCAACCGCCCCCCGTATTTATGTACAAATTGCAACCGGTGCAGATGCCGCCGGGCTCGGTTTTGACTATCGCCGGTTGGTGAAGAAAACTCCTGCACTATTTGCAAAACAAAATGGTTGGACGTCACCTTGGGGCAAAACCCGGCGCTTGCTGGTCGGTCCATTCACTGACCAGAAATCGGCGAAAAAGTGGGAAGCCGATTTCCGGAAATCTGGGGGCGATGGCTTTGTGTGGCAAAGCGATAAAAATGCTGTGGTCGAAAAGCTGAAAGGCAAATAGCCGCTGGCGAAAATTGTGCTGTCCGTGCAAAGGCTGTGGTCATGACGCCGCGTGCCATTTATGCCTGTGATCCTGTTAGCAGCCGGGGGCGACAATATGCCGAGCCGACGAGTGAAAGCCGGGGGCCGCGCAACATTTTTCAGCGTGACCGCGACAGGATCATCCATTCGATCGCTTTTCGCCGGTTGCGCCACAAAACACAGGTTTTCATTTCTCCCGACGGCGACCATTTTCGCGTCCGCCTGACGCACAGCCTGGAGGTTGCGCAAATTGGCCGAACCATCGCCCGCGCTTTGGGGCTGGACGAAGATCTGACCGAAGCGTTGTGCCTTGCGCATGATATCGGGCATCCGCCGTTTGGGCATGCAGGCGAGGATGCGCTTTCAGAGGCGATGGCCCCGTTTGGCGGGTTCGATCACAACGCGCAGACATTGCGCACGCTGTCGAAACTTGAAAGCCCCTATCCATTATGGCCGGGACTGAACCTCAGCTGGGAACTGATGGAGGGGTTGGCCAAACACAACGGCCCTGTCCAAAATCCGCATTGGGCCTTGGCACAGGTTGATGGGGCGTTTCCGTTGGAATTGCGGCAATATGCTTCGCTGGAGGCGCAGATTGCGGCGATTGCCGATGATATCGCGTATGACAACCACGATATCGATGACGGGATCCGGGCCGGATTGCTGACGCTAGACCAACTGCGCGAACTGCCCTTTATCAACGCCCGCTGGCGCAGCATTTTTGATCGCTATCCCGGTGCAAGGCATGAAACATTGCTGCGCGAACTGGTGCGCGAGCAGATCGGGGCTATGGTCAATGATGTGATCGAAACCACACGGTCGCGGATCGCGGAGCTAGGCGTCGAGACCGTTGATGATGTTCGCAACGCCGGGCAAACCATCGGTGGCTTTTCCGACGCGCTGGCGGTGCGTGAAAGACAGCTGAAGGCCTTTATGTACGCCAATCTGTATCATCATCCAGAGCAAATTGAGGCAGCAGAGCAGGCGAGGGTGATTATCGCCGAACTGTTTGCGGCCTATTCAAATGATGCCGCGCTGTTGCCCGAGGAATGGCGCGCAACTATGCCTTCGGATGAACCAAAGCGGAGCCGCCATATCGCCGATTTTCTCGCTGGAATGACAGACCGCTTCGCAACCACCAGCCATCTGGATATATTCGGGAAGCTGCCATGAAGGGACGTATTGTCATTGCCGGGGGAACAGGCCTTGTCGGTAAACAAGTTGTGGCTGAATTGGCGGGGCTGGACGTTTCTGAAACCCACATGCTGTGCCGCAACTCTGCGGTCACGCCGCCATTGGGCATCAAACATCACGTCGCACCGACCGAAAATTGGCCGAAAATTGTCCGGGAATTGAAACCCGAAATCGCCATTTGCACACTTGGCACGACGATGAAGGTTGCTGGATCAAAGGCGGCGTTTCGCGCTGTGGACCACGATCTGATACTGGCCTTCGCCACCGCCGCGCGAACAGCCGGGGCGCAGCAGTTTATCTGCGTTTCCTCGGTGGGCGCTGTGGCGGGTAGCCCGAACTTTTATCTGAATACGAAAGGGGAAGTGGAGGCAGCTTTGCGAGCGCTCGATTTCAGCCGGCTCGACATATTACGACCCGGATTGTTGACTGGCGGGAGGCGCAAAGACAGCCGCCTCGGCGAATCCTTGGCGTCGTTGATTAGCCCTTTATCTGATCTGCTCATGCTCGGCCCATTGTCGAAATACCGATCCACCCCGTCGGACCGCGTTGCGCGTGCCATCGTCACGCTGGCACTAGGTGGCGGCTATGGCCGCTTTATCCACGAAAATGACTCGATCAGCGCGCTCTCTGGTTGACTCTGACGAACGGCAAAGCCAATGCGGACACAGTCGCTGACGAAGTGGGAGAGCGCCCGCCTACGCCCCTTCGGGAGCTGTGGCGGACCGCCGAAGGAGCAACCGCCCCGGAATCTCTCAGGCAAAAGGACCGCTTTGGCTTTTGCGACACTCTGGAAAGAGCCCTTAAATGGGCCGCCGAAGGGGTAAAGCTCTCAGGTATCCGTGACAGAGGGGGCAGGCAGCGTGCAATCGCTGGCTGAACCTGTGTGGGGAGAATTTGATGAGCGATAACAGCGACATCCTCGAATTACCATTGGGCGATTGGCACCTGGCCAAAGCTGCGCGGATGGTGGCGTTCGCGGGCTATGCGATGCCGATCCAATATGAAGGCATCATGGCCGAGCATCTGTGGACTCGCGAAAATGCCGGTCTGTTTGATGTGTCGCATATGGGGCAGCTGATCCTGTCTGGTGACAATATCGCCGAGGCGTTGGAGGCGATTGTTCCCGGCGATATCACAGCGCTTAAAGAGGGGCGGATGCGGTACTCGCTGCTGTTGGCAGCGGATGGTGGCATTCTTGATGACCTGATGATTACCGCGACACCGACCGGGCTGTATGTCGTGGTGAACGGCGCGGTGAAGCATCAGGATATCGAATTTTTGCGCAATCATCTCCCCGCCAGCGCCGACATCAACCATTTGGAAGACCGCGCGTTATTGGCCTTACAAGGACCAAAAGCGGTTGAGGCGATCTCTCGCATCATTCCCGGTGTCGATCAGCTGTTCTTTATGGAGGCGGACATCTTCTTATGGGGCGAAGTTCCGCTTTGGATCAGCCGTTCGGGCTATACTGGCGAAGATGGTGTCGAGATATCGGTTGCGGCGGAGCATGTGACGGAACTTGCCGACGCATTGTGTGCGCAGCCCGAGGTGAAGCCTATCGGTCTTGGCGCGCGGGACTCGCTGCGTCTGGAGGCGGGGCTGCCTTTGTACGCGCATGATATGAACCCAACCGTTGATCCGGTGGAGGGCAACGCCAGCTTTGCCATTTCCAAACGCCGCCGTGCGGAGGGCGGATTTCATGGCAGCGATCGGATCTTAAAGGCGCTTGCGGATGGCCCAGCGCGTAAGTTGGTGGGCTTTTCGGTCGAGGGCAAAGTGCCTGTCCGCGAAGGTGCATTCGTTTTTGCGGGCGACACACAGGTTGGCGTTGTGACGTCAGGCGGCTTTGCCCCCAGCGTCGGTGCGCCGATTGCAATGGGTTATGTCGCTGTGGCGCACATTGCCGCTGGAACCGCTTTAGAGGCCGAAGTGCGCGGTAAGCGCGTGCCGCTAACTGTCGCTGCAATGCCATTTATTCCGCACAATTATCACCGCCGGGCGATTTCCTCGGAAATTGCGGCAACCAAAAACGGAGGGAAAAACCAATGAGCCGCTATTTCACAGACGAACATGAATGGATCGACGTCGAAGGCAACACTGCAACTGTAGGCATCACCGATTATGCGCAAAGCCAGCTGGGCGATATCGTCTTTGCCGAAGTGCCAGCGGTTGGCGCGACATTGTCAAAAGGCGGCGATGCAGCGGTTGTTGAATCGGTGAAGGCGGCTTCTGACGTCTATGCGCCGGTGTCCGGCACGGTCAGCGAAGGCAATGACGCCTTGGCCGACGATCCTGCGCTAGTGAATAGCGACCCAGAGGGTGCTGGCTGGTTTTTTAAGATTGAGCTGGATGATCTGTCAGAACTCGAGGGGCTGATGGATGCGTCCGCTTACAAAGCGTTTGTCGACTCGCTTTAATTTCTAAACCGACGTCACACGGGGCTTGCGCCATGGTGGCACTATAAAAGAGGCAGATTGCATGCGTTACTTACCCCTAACTCAGTCCGACCGGCAGGTGATGCTTGCCACAGTGGGCGCAAATACTGTCGATGATCTGTTCATCGATGTGCCAATAGAGGCGCGGTTAAGTGGCCCGATTGCTGGCCTGCCGATGCACGCCAGCGAGATGGCGGTGGAGCGGCATTTTGCGTCGATGGCGCACAAGAATATGGCAGCGGGGGACCATCCGTTTTTCCTCGGCGCAGGCGCGTATAAGCATCATGTGCCCGCAAGCGTCGATCACCTTATCCAGCGCGGCGAGTTTTTGACAGCTTACACGCCGTATCAGCCAGAAATCGCGCAGGGTACGTTGCAGATGCTGTTTGAGTTTCAGACGCAGGTTGCACGCTTGCTGGGCTGCGATGTCGCCAATGCTTCAATGTATGACGGCTCGACCGCTTGCTGGGAAGCGATTGGCATGGCGGGGCGGATTACGAAGCGTAAGAAAGCGGTTTTGTCGTCAGGACTGCATCCGCATTACGTCAATGTGGCTAAGACAATGGCGCATTTTACCGGCGATGTGCTGGATACGAAGCTGCCGATATTGGATGCAGACATTGGGTTTGCGGAGCTTGCCGAAAGCATTGATGCGGAAACCAGTTGTGTCGTGGTGCAATATCCAGACATTCTGGGGCGGATCGGCGACATGAGTGTGTTGGCGGAGCGTTGTCATGCGGCGGGTGCTTTGCTGATTGCGGTCGTGACTGAACCGGTTGCTCTCGGCGCGATTAAGTCACCGGGCGAAATGGGTGCCGATATTGTAGTGGGTGAGGGCCAATCAATCGGCGTTGGCCTGCAATTTGGCGGGCCTTATGTCGGTCTGTTTGCGTGCAAAGAGAAATTCGTTCGCCAGATGCCTGGCCGGTTGTGCGGAGAGACGGTGGATGCGGAAGGGAAACGCGGTTTTGTTCTGACGCTCTCCACCCGCGAACAGCATATCCGCCGCGAGAAGGCGACGAGTAATATCTGCACAAATTCAGGACTTTGTGCGCTAGCTTTCAGTGTCCACATGAGCTTGCTCGGCGAACGCGGCCTGCGCGACCTGGCAGCGTTGAACCATGCCAAAGCGGTGCAGGCAGCGGAGCGGCTGACGCAGATACCCGGCGTGTCATTGGTCAACGACAGCTTTTTCAACGAATTCACGCTGACACTGCCCGGCAACGCGCGTGATGTCGTGCGCAGGCTGGCGGAAAGACAAGTGCTTGGCGGCGTATCGCTTGGGCGGTTGTATCCGGGCGTGACCGCGCTTGAGAACGGCTTACTTGTCGCGGTTACTGAAGTGGTGAGCGACGAGGATATCGAAACATTGGCGGCTTTGCTGCAGGAGGTCTTGTGATGAGCACAGTAAACGCAAGTGGCTGGCGCCCCGAAATCGTGGAAAATGACGTCATTACGCCATCCACCTTCACCGGAAATCGGGCGTTAATACTCGAAGAAGCGTTGATTTTTGAAATTGGCGATAGCCAAACAACCGGCGTTGATCTGGATGCTGCGCCCGCCGTGCTATCCCGCCTTGGCGGCCTAGAACGCAATCGCGGCATCGGCTTGCCCGGTCTATCGGAACCACAAACGGTGCGCCATTATACGCGGCTCAGCCGCCAGAACTACGGCATAGACCTCGGCTTTTTCCCTCTCGGATCGTGCACAATGAAGCACAACCCGCGCCTTAACGAAAAAGTTGCCCGGATGAAGGGTTTTGCTGACGTGCACCCGCTGCAACCGCAAGAAACGGTGCAGGGAGCGTTGCAGGTTATCAACGAACTTGCTGTGTGGCTAATCACGCTGACCGGAATGCACAGCGTTGCAATGGCCCCTAAGGCTGGCGCGCATGGCGAGTTGTGCGGGATGCTGTGCATCAAGGCGGCCCTTGAAGCACGCGGTGAAGATCGCAAAGTCGTTTTGGTGCCCGAAAGCGCCCATGGCACTAATCCTGCGACCGCGGCTTTTGCAGGGTTCTCCGTCGAGGACATCCCGGCAACACCCGAAGGTCGTGTCGATGTGGAGGCTTTGAAAGCGCGTTTAGGCCCAGATGTTGCCGCGGTAATGATCACAAATCCCAATACTTGCGGACTGTTTGAGCCTGATCTTAAGATCATTTCTGATGCGGTGCATGCGGCGGGCGGCTATGTCTATTGCGACGGTGCAAACTTTAACGCGATTGTCGGCAAGGTGCGCCCCGGCGACTTGGGCGTCGATGCGATGCATATCAATCTGCACAAAACCTTTTCAACTCCGCATGGCGGTGGTGGCCCTGGCTCTGGACCAGTTGTGTTGTCACAGGCACTCGCGCCTTTCGCGCCAATCCCTAATGTTGTGCACGATGCCAATGGCGGCTTCAAACTGATCGAAGAGGAAACCGCAGCAACTGAGCAACCCGGCACATTTGGCCGTATGACAGCGTTCCACGGGCAGATGGGCATGTTCACGCGTGCGTTGTCTTATATCATGAGCCACGGCGCAGATGGCCTGAAACAGGTTGCTGAGGATGCGGTGCTAAACGCCAATTACATCCTTCGTTCGCTTGAAGACACGCTGGAGGCACCATTTGCTGCGTCGGGTCCGTGCATGCACGAGGCTTTGTTCACCGACAACGGATTAGCAGAGGGCTTTTCGACGCTGGATATCGCCAAGGGCCTAATCGACGAGGGCTTTCACCCGATGACGGTGTATTTCCCGCTGGTCGTCCACGGCGCGATGCTGATTGAGCCGACAGAAACTGAGAGCAAAGCAGCGCTTGACCAGTTCATAGGTGCTCTGCGTTCCGTTGCCAACCGCGCAAAGCAAGGTGATCCTGCGCTAAAAACCGCACCGCACTTCGCGCCCCGCCGCCGCCTTGATGAAACACTTGCAGCACGTAAGCCGAAACTGGTCTGGACAGAGCCGGAGTTGCCGATCGCTGCTGAATAGGGCCATTAAAAACTCTCGGCGATTTGACAGCCGCATTCTTTGTGTCAACATAGGACTTGGGATCGTCTGCGAGCAATGTCGGATGGCCTAGGAGAGAAGATTTATGCGCGCTATCGCTGACCTGCTGACATTCGATGATTTCATCACGCACTGGGCGGACGACAGGCCAGACTTGCCTGCGCTACGCCAAGATGATCGGTCGCTTAATTATGCTGAGCTTGAACTGGCAACAGCGAAAGTCGTCGGTTTTCTGCAAAACGCGGGGCTGAAGAAAGGTGATCGGATCGCGTGGATCGGCAAAAATAGCGATCTGTATTTCACGCTTTTCTACGGCGCGGCGCGATTGGGCGTTGTAATGGTGCCTGTGGGCTGGCGGCTGGCGCCTGCTGAATGGGCGTTTATCGTCAACGACACTAAGGCACGTTTGCTGTTTACCGGGCCGGGCTTTGATGCGATTGGCAAAACATTGCCGCCTGAGCTGGACCATGTTGAAAACGTAATTTCGGCGGATAAGGCTCGCGCCGGGATTGCGGCGGCACAACGCGGCAAATTCGAACCGGCGGGCCCGGACGAAGCTGTGTTGCAACTCTATACGTCGGGAACCACCGGCAACCCCAAAGGCGCAGTGCTGTCCAATCGTAACCTGTTCGGTTTGCGCAGAAATTCGGATGATGCTGACCTCGCTTATACAAAATGGGACGCTGACGAAGTTGTTCTGATCGCTATGCCTTGTGCGCATATTGGCGGAACGGGGCTTGGCATCATGGCCATCGGATCGGGCTTGCCCGGCTTAATTCTTTCTGAATTCACGCCAGACGGATTTTTTGATGCGGTGGAGCAGGGCGGCGTCACGCGGCTGTTCATTGTGCCAGCGGCGCTCCACATCTTGTTACAACACCCACGCTGTTCCTCTGTAGATTTTAGCCGCCTTAAATATATTTTGTACGGTGCAGCCCCTATCCCATTGGAATTGCTAAGACAATGTATTCAAATGTTCAAATGCGAATTTATGCAAGTGTACGGCATGACCGAGACGACGGGGACAATCTGCATCCTGCCGCCAGAGGATCACGATTCCGCAGGCAATCAGCGTATGCGCAGCGCTGGCAAGCCCTTGCCCGGCGTAGAGCTGCGGATTGTCGATGCGGTCGGCGGTGATGCGCTGCTCGGCGAAGTGGGTGAGGTATGGACGCGGTCGTCGAATAACATGATCGGCTATTGGAACTTGCCCGAGGCCACGGTGAATACCATGACCGATGGCGGCTGGGTTAAAACCGGCGATGCTGGGTATCTCGATCCCGACGGCTACCTGTTCATTCACGACCGTGTCAAAGACATGATTATTTCGGGTGGCGAAAACGTTTATCCCGCTGAAGTTGAAAGCGCGATTTACGGTCATCCCGATGTGTTGGAAGTCGCGGTTATTGGTATCCCCGATGCGAAATGGGGGGAGGCGGTGAAGGCTGTATGCGTGCCAAAGCCCGGCGCAACCGTCGATCCTGACCATGTTATTGCCTGGGCGAAAGAGCGGATCGCCGGTTTCAAAGTTCCGCGTTCAATTGATGTCATCGCGGCGCTCCCCCGCAATGCGTCTGGCAAGATCCTGCGCAAAGATCTGCGCGCGCCATATTGGGAAGGCTATGACCGGCAGGTTAATTAGCGCCGGGAACGCAACGCCGCTTCACCGCCCGACGCTGTAATAGTCAAACCCTGCTTTTGCCCCTTCTTCGGGGCGGTAGATATTGCGCAGGTCGACCATGACGTCGCCTTTCATCGTGGCTTTCAACTTTGCCAGATCAAGCGCGCGGTACGCATCCCATTCGGTGATGATCGCCACCGCATCGGCTCCGTCGGCTGCTTCATAGGCACTGCTAGTCATGTGGACATCGGGCAGCAGTTTCGCCGCTTCTTCCATACCTTCGGGATCATGCGCGAAAATCACTGCGCCTGCATCGATCAGTGTTTGCACGATGGCAATCGACGGCGCATCGCGCATGTCGTCAGTGTTTGGCTTGAACGTCAGTCCCAAGAGCGCGACCTTTTTACCGCGCGCGTCACCGCCCAGCGCATTTACGATTTTGCGCCCCATCGCGCGTTTGCGAAGGTCGTTGGCCTGAACCACCGCCTCGACGATACGCACCGGCGTATCGTTATCTTGCGCGGTTTTCAGCAACGCTAGCGTGTCTTTGGGAAAGCAGCTGCCGCCATAGCCGGGGCCAGCGTGCAGGAATTTGCCGCCGATGCGGTTATCAAGGCCGATGCCGCGTGACACGTCCTGCACATTGGCACCCAGCTTCTCACACAAGTCGGCCATTTCGTTGATGAACGTGATCTTGGTCGCAAGAAACGCATTCGCGGCATATTTGATCAGCTCGGACGAACGGCGGCTGGTAAACAGGATAGGGGATTCATTGAGGAACAGCGGACGATAGACGGCGCGCATCGCATCCTTTGCCCATTCGATTTCAGTGCCAACAACAATGCGGTCGGGGCGCTTAAAGTCGCCAATCGCGGCACCTTCGCGCAAGAATTCCGGGTTAGACACCACTTCGAAATGCAGATCGGGTTTGGTTTCAGCGATGATCCGCTGCACTTTATCGCCGGTGCCTACAGGCACAGTCGATTTTGTCACGACAACGGTTCCGGGCGCGATTGCGTGCGCAAGTTCTTCGGCGGCTGCATAAACATAGCTAAGGTCAGCATGGCCATCGCCGCGCCGCGATGGTGTTCCGACGGCAATGAACACCGCTTGGCATCCATCAACTGAAGCCATCAGGTCGGTGGAAAACCGCAACCGGCCTGCATCGACATTGGACTTGACCAACGCTGCCAATCCAGGCTCATAAATTGGCATTACGTTAGCGTTCAGGCGCTCGATCTTAGTCGCGTCTTTATCGATGCAAACGACGTCATGACCAAAATCTGCAAAACAAGCGCCTGACACCAGGCCGACATAACCAGAGCCGATCATCGCAATTTTCATATCTTAGTCCCCATGTCCGGCGATATTTCCGCCCGGCGCTTTAAGTTGAAACTTAAAATGCAGCAAGCCGGACGCAAGAAATTTACGAGCGTTGTTCTTTGACAGCAGCGGTTAAGGCGGATTTGTGCACATCGGGTTACGATTTGACAAAAAGCGGCTAGAACAGGCGTACGGGTTGGTCTAGCAGACTGGCAGCTTTAATTAGGGATTTTGACATGAAAAAGCTGACTGTGCTTTTGGTAGCAATTGCGACTTTGTCTGGTTGCGCGGGGTCACGCGCGCTCGGTGGTGGTCAGGGTATTGAAGTCATTTCCGGAACTGCTCTTCCTACGCCAGATCGCGATGACATGTTGTCGGAAACACGGCCCTATCTGATTGGGCCATTTGATAAACTAACGATCGATGTTTTCGGAATTGAAGAATTAAGCGCGAGAGAAGTTCAAACCGACGCCAGTGGTCGTATATCTTTCCCGTTAGCAGGGATCGTCGAGGCCGCAGGACGCACGCCTGCGGAGATTGAGGCGGAAATCGAAAGCCGCCTTAGTGCGCGTTATATCCGCGACCCACAAGTCACTGTAAACCTTAAGGAAACTGTCAGCCAAGTGATTACCGTCGATGGCCAGGTGCGTGAGCCCGGCCTGTACCCGGTGATAGGAAAAATGACGTTGATGCGGGCTGTCGCTACTGCCAAGGGTGCCTCGGAATTTGCCAAGCTTGACGACGTCGTTCTATTCCGGACAGTGAAGGGGCAAGATTTTGCCGCTGTGTATAATCTGGAAGCGATCCGGCGCGGCAATTATCAAGATCCCGAAGTGTTCGCTAACGATGTTGTGGTGGTCGGCGATTCTAAGGCACGCCGGATGTTTAAGGATGCGCTGCAAGTCGCCCCGTTGTTGACAGCCCCGCTGTTTTTCCTGCTGCAGCAAAACAACAACTGATATCACTATCGTCGAACACACCAGCGTACCGGATCAGGCACGAACACTGAATATCATCATTTCTGCTTTACCAGCGCAACAATGTGTGAAAAAGCGACGAGATCATGAAACAGCGTTTCGCATCACTGTTGCTCCCACGACTTACGCGCCCTTAGGCGCGCGACGTTGCTTGGCTATGGGCCGAGCGCCCGCCCTAAGGGTTTTGCCACCGACTTTGACACTTAGCAGACTCGGCGGTCTGTTCCAAAATTGCAGCGAGCAACGATTATGCTGAACGACCCTTCTCGAAAATACCGCGTGTTTCCTCAGGTCAACTTGCCAGACAGGCAATGGCCGAACCGGACGATAGATAAAGCCCCGCGCTGGCTTTCCACCGACCTGCGCGATGGCAATCAGGCGCTGATTGATCCGATGGGGGCGGAGAAAAAGAACCGCTTTTTTGATTTGTTACTCAAAGTTGGCTTGAAAGAAATCGAAGTTGGTTTCCCGTCCTCTGGCGCAACCGATTTCGATTTCATCCGTTCGCTGGTCGATAGCGGGCGCATTCCCGACGATGTGATGATCCAAAGCCTGACACAGGCGCGCCGTGATTTGATCGAAAAAACATTTGAATCGATGGCCGGAGCGCCGCGCGCCATCGTCCATCTGTATAACGCTGTCTCGCCTGCGTGGCGGAACATTGTGTTTCAGCTTGACAAGCCCGGCGTCAAAGCCATCGCCATCGAAGGCGCGCAAATCTTGGCAGAACAAGCGGCAAAATATCCACAGACAGATTGGCATTTTGAATACTCGCCCGAAACTTTTTCGACCGCCGAACTGGATTTCAGCGTCGAGGTATGTGCCGCAGTGATGGAGGTTTTGCAGCCGACCACTGAAAAGCCGATCATCTTTAATCTGCCCGCAACGGTCGAGGCGGCGATGCCCAACATCTATGCTGACCAGATCGAGTATTTCGGGCGGAACATCCCGAACCGCGAGGCAGTGGTTATCAGCCTGCATACGCATAATGATCGCGGCACAGGGATTGCTGCGACCGAACTGGGGCTGTTGGCTGGTGCGGATCGCGTTGAGGGTTGCCTGTTCGGCAATGGCGAGCGCACCGGGAATGTCGATCTCGTGACTGTTGCACTCAACATGTACACGCACGGGTTGAGCCCGGGCCTTGATTTTTCCGACATCGACGAGGTGATTCAGACAGTTGAATATTGCAATCAGCTACCCGTCCATCCGCGTCACCCTTATGCCGGTGAGTTGGTGTTCACGGCCTTTTCCGGCTCACATCAGGACGCGATTAAAAAGGGGTTCGCGCATCAAGCCATGCGCAATGACGAAATCTGGGAAGTGCCGTATCTGCCCATCGATCCCGCTGATCTGGGGCGCAGTTACGAGGCGGTCATTCGAGTCAATTCGCAAAGCGGCAAAGGCGGCGTTGCTTGGGTGCTGGAGCAGGATTACGGCTTGAAGCTACCCAAGCGCATGCAAGCCAATTTCTCCTCCACGGTGCAGGAACTTTCCGACACCACCGGCCGCGAATTGATGAGCGGCGATATTTGGGACGCATTTGAAACGCGCTATCACCTGAAAGGCGAAGGCCGGTTCCGCCTGATCGACTTCCAAGAAAGCCAAAGCCCCAAGCAACTCGACGAACGCATTTTTGCCGGAAAAATCCGCATCGATGGGGTGGAGCAAAGCGTCAGCGGTCGGGGTAATGGCCTAATCTCCAGTCTCGCCAACGCGCTCGAACCCGCGCTCGGCGGCTCGCTCGACATCATCGACTATAGCGAACACGCCATTGGCCACGGCACCGACGCGCGGGCTGCTGCCTATGTCGAGTGCCGCGTGGGAGATGGCCCCGTCCTCTTCGGCGTTGGTATCAGCCAAGACGTTGCTACGGCTAGCGTGCGGGCAATTTTAAGCGCAGCAAACAGCGCATAATCAAGGACTATCCCAATAGGGTCAGTCCTTGGATGATGCAAAAAAGCACTGTCCTACACGCAAACATCTCCGGTATTTTGCTTCTGGATTTTCAATTTGGGAGGGACTTCAGTATCTTCGCTTTTTTACTCCACCCCACAATGTGCGTCCGCTCATGTGTTTCAGGGTAAGCTTTCCCAATTTGGCCGCGCGGAGCAATCGTTTAAGGTGAGTCCGTAGTGTGACTTTCCAAACTGCGCTGGCTGACGCTACGGCTTGGCTACCGCGTTTTCTGACGTTTGACAGCATCAATTACGCACGGCAGAACAGCTTTTAATTGCTCAATTAAACAGGATTCGTTGACTCATGGCACTTCCCGCAATTTTCGATACTCTCCGCCTGCCACTTATCGGCTCGCCTTTGTTTCTTGTGTCGGGGCCGGAATTGGTGATTGCGCAGTGCAAGGCGGGGGTGGTGGGCAGCTTCCCATCGCTGAATGCGCGGCCAATCAGCCAGCTCGACGAATGGCTGCACCAGATTACCGAAGAACTGGCGGCGCATAACCGCGATAATCCGGATCGTCCGGCTGCACCCTATGCGGTCAACCAGATCGTGCACAAATCGAACAACCGATTGGAAGAAGACGTCGCGATGTGCGGCAAGTGGCAAGTGCCGCTCGTCATTACTTCGCTTGGCGCACGTGAGGAGTTGAACACTGCAGTCCACAGTTGGGGCGGGATTACGCTGCATGATGTTATCAACGACCGCTTTGCCCGCAAAGCGATTGAAAAGGGTGCAGATGGGTTGATTCCTGTCGCTGCTGGCGCAGGCGGACATGCTGGTGTTACCTCGCCTTTCGCAATGATACGCGAGATCCGCGAATGGTTCGATGGGCCGGTCGCATTGTCAGGCTCCATCGGCCATGGTGCGTCAATCCTTGGCGCGCAGGCCATGGGCGCGGACCTTGGCTATATGGGCAGCGCGTTTATCGCCACGAAAGAAGCCAACGCGGTGCAGGGTTACAAACAAGGTATCGTCGACGGCAAAGCATCGGATATCGTCTATTCCGACCTGTTCACTGGCGTCCACGGCAACTATCTCGCACCGTCAATTCGCGCCGCGGGAATGGACCCAGACAATTTGGCAAAGGGTGATATTTCGACGATGAACTTTGGGTCTGGTGGCAATACCGAGGCGAAAGCGTGGAAAGACATTTGGGGTTCGGGGCAGGGGATTGGTGCCGTCAAAGAAGTCCTTAGCGTTGGCGAATTTGTTGATCAGCTTGAGGCCGAATATCGCGCAGCGAAAGCCTCGCTTGATGCGAATTACTACAAAGGTTGGTAATGCTGCGGGAAGCGGCAGCGGGAGACTTCGCCTACCGCTAGCCGTTTTTCTCAAACGCGATGGAAATCCGTAGTTTCACTTCGTCGCTGATCATCGGGACGTATTTGGTCATGCCCCATTCGCTGCGTTTGATCGTGGTGCTGGCATGAAAGCCGACCGTGGCTTTCTTGCTCATCGGATTGGCACCTGCACCCTCAAAACGGCTTTCAAGTTCGACTGGCTTCGTGACGCCGAGCATTGTCAGATCGCCTTTGATGATTGCGCGCTGGCCATCGACCGCAACGCTGGTGGAAACAAATCGCGCTGTGGCAAATTGCGTGACATCAAAGAAATCGGGTGTTTGTAAATGCTTAGTCAGCCCTGCGCTCGATGTGGCAACTGACGCAATCGGAATGGTCACATCAACCTTCGCCGAGCCAAGATTTGCAGGATCAATATCCAGGGTGCCGGTGACATCGCCGAACAGGCCGAAATAATCGTTGAAGCCGAAATGATTGACCTGCCAGTTGACCTGCGTGTGATTAGCATCAACCGCATAGGCGCCAGCAGCAACGCGGGTGGAATCAGCAACGCCCGGCAAAGCCGGTGCAGCAGTTTCTTCCGCCAGCAGAGGCGCGGCGAAAAGCAAAGGAAGGGCAAAGTAAATTTGGCGCATAGAGAACTCCAGCAAAAAGGGGCCAACAAAAAAGGGGGCCAATAAAAAGGGGGCCAATAAAAAGGGGCAGCGACAAACTGCCCCCGCCCCCCGATATGTCAAGCGACATGCGCCGGATGGATTAGTTCTTGGCTTTATCTACCAAAGCGTTCTTTGCGATCCATGGCATCATCGCACGCAGTTCTGAACCGACCTGCTCAATCTGGTGCGCAGCAGCAGCTTTGCGGCTGGCTTTCAGTTCAGGTTGACCTGCGCGGTTATCAAGAACGAAATCCTTGACGAAGCGGCCCGACTGAATGTCAGCCAAAACGCGCTTCATTTCGGCTTTGGTTTCCGCTGTAATGATGCGCGGTCCGGTTTTGATGTCGCCATATTCCGCTGTGTTCGAAATCGAGTAACGCATGTTGGCGATGCCGCCTTCATAGAGCAAATCGACAATCAGCTTAGTTTCGTGCAAGCATTCAAAATACGCCATTTCAGGGGCATAGCCCGCCTCCACGAGCGTCTCAAAACCAGCTTGGATCAAGTGAGTAACGCCGCCGCAGAGCACAGCCTGTTCGCCGAACAGATCAGTTTCGCATTCTTCACGGAAGTTTGTTTCGATGATGCCGCTGCGGCCACCGCCAACGGCGCTGGCATAGGCGAGACCAACGTCATGCGCGTTGCCACTTTTGTCCTGATGCACAGCGATAAGGCAAGGAACGCCGCCGCCTTTTTGATATTCGCTGCGCACGGTGTGGCCGGGGCCTTTTGGTGCGATCATGATGACGTCAAGGTCAGCGCGCGGTTCAATCAGGCCGAAATGCACGTTAAGGCCATGCGCAAACGCAAGCGCCGCGCCGGGCTTCATATTGGCATGATAGTCATCGGCATAGATCGCGGCTTGATGCTCGTCTGGCGCAAGGATCATGACGATATCGGCCCAAGCGGCGGCATCAACATTGGCCATAACTGTAAAGCCAGCACCTTGCGCCTTGGCGGCAGTGGCGGAACCAGCGCGCAGAGCAATGGCGACATCCTTTACGCCAGAATCACGCAGGTTCTGCGCATGCGCATGGCCTTGGCTGCCGTACCCAACGATGGCGACCTTTTTGTCTTTGATCAGACCAAGGTCACAATCGGCGTCGTAATACACTTTCATAATAATCGCTTTCCCTCAAAAAATTCGTCATCCTGAACATGTTTCAGGATAACGAGTGATGGTTTGTCATGCTGAAACAAGTTCAGCATGACGCAGTGTTTGTGTTCTAATCCTAACTCGCATTACTGCCGCGCATCAGCCCGACGATCCCGGTGCGGCCAACCTCAACCAGCCCCAGTTCGCGCATCAACGCAATGAATGTATCGATCTTGTCCGGCCCGCCGGTAATTTCGAAAATGAAGCTGGATACCGTTGCGTCGATTACGCGTGCGCGATAAATGTCCGCCAGCCGCATTGCCTCAACGCGCTTGTCTCCAGCGCCAGCGACTTTTACCAATGCAAGTTCGCGTTCGACATGCGGTCCGGCATCGGTCAGGTCAGTGACTTTATGCACTGGGATCAGGCGTTCGCATTGCGCGATAATCTGGTCGATCATCGCAGGCGGACCCTTAGTGACGATAGTGATCCGGCTGACGCTATGGTCTTCGGTAATATCGGCCACAGTCAAGCTGTCGATATTATAGCCGCGCGCCGTAAACATCCCCGCGATACGCGCCAGCGTGCCCGCTTCGTTATCAACGGTCAGCGTCAGCACATGCCGTTCAGCGATTTCTTTTTCGATATGCATCAGATTACACCAAAGCCTTTGCCGCATCGTCCATCGTTGTCGGCACTTCGTCAGAACTCAGGATCATCTCTGTATGCGCAGCGCCCGATGGGATCATGGGGAAGCAGTTTGCCTCTTTTGATACGCGGCAGTCGAACATCACTGGGCCGTCATAGGCGATCATTTCGGCAATCGCGTCGTCAAGCTTTGCCGGGTCAGAACAGCGAATGCCTTTCCAGCCATACGCTTCGGCGAGCGCAACAAAATCGGGCAGGCTGTCGGAATAGCTGTTGGAATAGCGGCTTTCATAGGTCAGTTGCTGCCATTGGCGCACCATGCCCATCCATTCATTGTTGATGATGAACACTTTGACCGGCAGGCGGTATTGCGATGCTGTGCCCATCTCCTGAATGTTCATCTGGATTGACGCTTCACCGGCGATGTCGATGACCAGCGCATCAGGCTCACCCATTTGCGCGCCGATGGCTGCGGGCAGGCCGTAACCCATGGTGCCAAGGCCGCCACTGGTCAGCCATTTGTGTGGCAGATCAAAATGGAAATGTTGCGCCGCCCACATCTGGTGCTGCCCAACCTCGGTTGTGATAATCGGGCTGCGGTGCTTAGTCAGCTCATACAGCCGTTCAATCGCGTATTGCGGCATGATCTCGGCTGTGCTGCCGGGATAGCTGAGCGAATCAACAGAGCGCCAGCCCCTGATCCGTGCCCACCATTCGTCGAGGTTTTGCGGCTGCAGTTTGCGGCTGTTCCACACAGTGATAATCTGGCGGATCGCTTTGCCAACATCGGCAACGATTGGTAGGTCAACGCGAATGGTTTTGTTGATCGAGCTGCGGTCGATATCGACGTGCACTTTGATGCTGTTTGGTGAGAACGCATCGAGGCGGCCGGTCACGCGGTCATCAAAGCGCGCGCCAAGGCACAGCATCACATCGCACTGGTTCATCGCCAAATTGGCTTCATAGGTGCCGTGCATACCAAGCATGCCGAGCCAAGCCGGATCAGATGCAGGGAATGCGCCAAGGCCCATAAGGGTCGATGTAACTGGTGCGCCGGTAATCGCGGCGAGCTCGCGCAGGGCTGCGCTGGCGTCTAGCCCCGAATTGATGATACCGCCGCCGGTGTACAGGATAGGCGATTTTGCTTTGGCAAGCAATTCAACAACTTGCGTAATCAGCGCAAAGTCAGCGTCTCCCGCCGGCGTATAGCGTTTCGCAGCATTGCCGGAATGGCGATCATAATCGGCCGTTGCGACCTGGACATTTTTTGGGACGTCGATCACGACCGGACCGGGTCGGCCTTTCGTGGCGATGTGGAACGCCTCGGCGATGACCGCGCCGAGTTCCGAAGGGTCCTTCACCAGATAATTGTGCTTTGTGCAGTGGCGCGTAATGCCGACGGTGTCGGCTTCTTGGAAAGCATCAGAGCCAATCAAATTCGTCGCAACTTGGCCTGTGATGACGACTAAGGGAATTGAATCCATAAAGGCGTCAGCTATACCAGTAACCGCATTGGTCGCGCCGGGGCCGGAGGTGACCAGAACAACGCCGGGTTTGCCGGTCGAACGCGCGTAGCCCTCAGCCGCGTGCGCAGCGCCAGCCTCGTGCCGCACCAATACGTGGCGGATTTTGGGATGCTGAAACAACGCATCGTAAATCGGCAAAACTGCACCGCCGGGATAGCCGAAAACGGTGTCCACGCCTTGTGCAATCAATCCCTCGATTAAGATATCCGCGCCGGATTTTTCGGCCACTTTATTTGTCCTTTAATAATGCCACGCGCGCCTATTGCTGCAACGCAACACGGCAAGCAAGAGCGGGCTGTTAAGCAACATAAAATGGCATGTCAACAGCTAAAATTGTAATAATCTTTCAATTTCAGTAAATTCAGAGTCATTATATGGCTCTACCCAGCGTGGCCAATCGGCGGGCGACTGGTTGCGAAACCAAGTATATTGGCGCTTTGCGTATTGCCGCGTTGCTATCTGACCAAGCTCGATGGCTTCTGCGCTGCTTAGTGTGCCGTCTTGCAAGGCGGACAATTCGGGTACGCCGATTGCGCGCAACACTGGAGCATCGGCGGGGAGGTTGGCTTTTCTTAGGTTAGCCACCTCCTCAATTGCGCCCGCTTCGACCATGTTCGCAAATCGCTGGTTGCAGCGGTTATACAACCAGTCGCGGGGCGGAAGCAGCAGCAATGGGCGTAGGTCAATGGTATCGCCAATCCCGCCCTCACGAATTTCGCGCCAAGCGATGATGCTCTTGCCCGTGGTACGAATTACCTCGAGTGCGCGTTTGATGCGGTTCTCGTCGTTCGGTGCCAGCGCTTTAACACTAGCCGGATCTTCGTTTTCCAACGCTTGCCGCGCCTCTGCAGTTTTTAACGCGCGAACAGCGCCGCGAATTTCGGGATCGATTTCGGGTATCGGCGAAATACCGTCGAGCAACGTTCGCAAATACAATCCGGTTCCGCCGACCAGCACAGGGACACGATTTTCCGCCCAAGCCAGCTCAATTTCCGAAAGCGCATCTTTCGCCCATCGCGCTGCTGAACACGCCTCGCTCCCGTCGAGATAACCGAACAACCGGTGCGGTGCGCTGGCGAGTTCAGCGGCGCTGGGTTGTGCGCTAAGGATCGGCAAATTGGCATAGACCTGCGCGCTGTCGGCATTAATGATCGTCACCTTATGCTGTGCCGCCAACGCCAGCGCCAATGCGGTCTTGCCGCTGGCGGTTGGACCAGCAATAAGCGCGACCGGTTTTGCCGTAATAGGATTCGATATGAGCATCGCGACGCTGATAGCAGCACACGCCCTGGAAAGCGGAGCAATTTCCGAAGCCTGTGATCGTTTGAGCGGCGCTGGCTTTGATCCTGCAGAAATCGTCTGGATTGAACCAGGCTTAGCGGCTGATATCGGTTTTTCGGGTGGAATTGCTGACGCGCGCGTGGCTTTGCAACCGATGGAGGCACACTTCGACATCGTAGTGCAATCGGGCGAGCATCGCCGCAAGATGCTGCTGGTGTCCGACATGGATTCGACGATGATCACTGTCGAATGCATTGACGAACTTGCCGATTACGCCGGGATTAAGCCTGAAATCGCGGCGATCACCGAGCGTGCAATGGCGGGCGAACTGGATTTTGCCGAGGCGCTGACGGCGCGTGTTGCGTTGCTTGCAGGCCTGGATGAAAGCGTGATTGCAGAGTGCTTGCGCGAACGTGTCCGCCCGATGCCGGGGGCGGTTCAGCTGGTCCGCACAATGGCGGCTTGGGGCGCACATACGATGTTAGTGTCGGGCGGGTTTACCAGTTTTACTGATCCAGTTGCCGCGCAGATCGGGCTGACCGAGGTTCATGCCAATGTATTGGAGATTGCAGACGGCAGGCTGACTGGGCGCCTTACCGGCGCAATCGTCGATGCAGCAGCAAAGCGTGCGTTTCTTGAAGCGGCGGTCGCTTCGCAAAGTCTAACTGCTCAACAAGCTTTGGCGGTCGGTGATGGTGCCAACGACATTCCAATGATTGCCGCGGTAGTCGACGGGCAGGGGCTAGGCGTCGGCTACCACCCGCGCCCCGCACTATCACAAGCGGCGAATTTTTCCGTCCGGCATAGCGATCTGACAGCGTTACTTTTTGCGCAAGGCGTGCCGACGGAACATTGGGTGACGGGATAGGTTCATTACCGTACTTGCTGCGCTGACGACAATCATCGATTGTATGACGATAAACGGAGAAAACAAAAATGCGGATCATAGTTTTTTCGATTTCGGTATTGTCCATAGCTGCGTGTGCGCCGGTTCAGACGCCAGAACCCGTTGCCGTGAACAATGTGGCGCTTGCTGAACTCAAACGCAGCGACGGCAGCGGCGCAGGGGTGGCGACACTGTCTGATCGAAGTGATGGGTTGAGGCTAAGCGTAGCTGCAACCGGCTTTGCACCGGGAACGTACGGCATTCATTTGCATGCAGTTGGTAAATGTGACAGCCCCGATTTCACAACCGCAGGCCCGCATTGGAATCCAGCGCAAAAGCAACACGGATTTGATAATCCGATGGGCACGCATGCGGGAGATATTCGCAACCTCGTCGTAAATTCCGGCGGTGCTGCCGCGATCGAAGTCAATCTGAACGGTGTCCAATTTGAAGGTCTGACGGGACTATTCGACGCGGATGGCGTCGCGCTTGTAATTCACGAAAAGCCGGATGATTACACAACCGACCCAAGCGGGAATAGCGGCAAGCGGGTTATTTGCGGGGTCTTCACCAAACAGTGAAGGCGTTAGGCTTTGCCAGCGTAGATCAACGATCCGGTCGGCAGTTGCCACAACACCTGCGCAATATCGCTTTCCGAAAACGCAAAACACCCCTGGCTGCGGCCAAGCTTGCCTTGTTCCGTCGCAATTGCTTGGCTGACATACCATGCGGGGTGGATAACAATCGCGCGCGCTTCGGCTTGGTCGTTGTCTGGCTCTAGCCCGACCAAACGCCGCGACAGGCCATATTTGCCAATATAGCTTTCACCAACCAGATATGCACCGGATGATGTCGCCAGTGATCCGGGGATATTGGAAAAATTCTGCACCCAACCGCTGTGGTCGGGGTCAGATCCCTTGCCATGGGCGACAAGCAACGTTTCGTTCGCACCGTCCTCCATGTTCAACAGGTGAAAGCGCGGTGTTGCAGACGCGACCGAAAAATCGGCGATTGCCATCATGCGTCGCTTTGTAATCAAGGCGCTGTGCGTGCGGAATGCTTCAACGCCGCGCTGCATAACGTCATTTGGGAGGCTGGCGGGTAACGCAGGCGCAGCTATCGCGCGCACAATTGGCAACGCGCCTGCTGCTAAAACAGCAGAAGCGGTAAAGGCGTTGCGAAGGAATTGCCTGCGACACTGTCCGTTCATAATGAACTAGCTACGCCACAGCGGATTAACAAAGAAGGTCGCTGTCTGCGCCCTGACGTAAAATTCCCGCGATTGAGCGTAATTCTTACAAGCATTGGCAGACGGGCTATGCAATGCGACCAGTTGAGGCAAATTGAGATTGATCGACGAAACGCTTGGTCGTATGTACGGCACGCTTCAGCGACAAAAATGACAGGGAGTTTCAATATGCGCCTCAAGACCGGCTTTTTGGCAGCCTTTGCCTTGTTGGTGATTGCGCCGAGTCTCGCTCTGGCGCAGGCTGAGCCTGCAACGACTGTCACACAGCCTGCGCAGGTAGCGTCGCCGCCTGTCGTCGTTGAACCCGTGCCTGTGCCCGTCCCTGCGCCCGCAAAGCCGCCAGCGCCCACACCCAAAAAGAAAGCATTTTCGGACGGGTTGAAACCCGGCCAATTTGTGTGGGAAAAACGCGCGAATGACGCAAAGGATCTGCGTATTGTTGCGGTGCTTGATATTCAGCGAATTTACGTATTCGACGGCAGCACGTTGGTGGCGTTCTCCACTATGTCGACCGGCAAAAAGGGGCATGCAACGCCGACTGGTTCGTTCAAAATATTACAGAAAAATATCGATCATAAATCGAATATCTATAGCAACGCGCCGATGCCCTATATGCAGCGGCTGACATGGGATGGCATCGCGTTGCATGCGGGGCACATCCCGGGCTATGCTGCCTCGCATGGGTGCCTGCGACTGCCCCTGCCATTTGCAAAAGCACTGTATGGCGTGACTAAGATGGAGCAGCCGGTAATCGTTTTGGCCGATTTGTCGACACCAGCGCCAAAGCCTGAACCTGTTGTCATTCCGGCGCCGGTTGTGGAACCGGAAGTTACGGACCCTGCGATTGAGACGACCGTTCCTGAAAAGCCGGTCGTTTAGTTATACCCTGCATCGCGCGGGTTCCATGCCGTAACGGAATTGGCGATTGACGTTTACGCTAACGTAAAGTAACTACAGCGCAACCTGTGAGGGAGTGCTGGGTTATGGATTCAGAAAATCGGGAAACCAAACGTGCGGATGCGACCATCGATACGCCTGATGCACTGGGTCGGGAGACGTATAGCATCTCTGATCTGTCCTCCGAATTTGATGTCACCGCGCGCGCTTTGCGCTTTTATGAAGACCAAGGGCTGATCGCGCCGGAGCGCCAAGGGCTATCACGCATTTATTCGATGCGTGATCGTGCACGCCTTGCCTGGATATTGCGCGCAAAACGCGTTGGGTTCAGCCTTGCCGAGATCCGCGAGATGATCGACCTTTATGATCTGAACGACGGTCGCAACATCCAGCGCCGCGTAACAATCGAAAAATGCCGCGACCGGATCGGCTTGTTAAAAAAACAACGGCAGGATTTGGATAGCTCAATCACTGAATTGACCGAATTTGTCTCTATGGTCGAAAATGTCGAAGCGGCGGAAGCCAAAGCGGCCTGATTGGCCCAAACTTTAAGAGGAAGACTACATGCCGCAATATAAAGCCCCTGTGCGTGACACGCTTTTTATTCTCAACGAAGTTTTGGGGATAGAAAAACACGCCAACCTGCCCGGATTTGAAAATGCGAGCGCTGATATGGTCGAGGCAATCTTGACCGAAGGGGCAAAGTTTGTCGAAAACGAATTGTTCCCGCTAAACAGCGTTGGAGACAAGCAAGGCTGCACACGGCACGCCGACGGTTCGGTGACTACGCCTGACGGATTTAAGGAAGCGTATAAGGCGTATTGCGAAGCGGGCTGGGGCACATTGTCAGGCCCTATCGAATTCGGTGGCCAAGGCATGCCGCATGTCATGTCGATGGCGTTTGAGGAATATATGGCAAGTTCTAACATGGCGTTTGCCATGTACCCGGGACTGACTCATGGTGCCGTTTCTGCTATCCTTGTAAAGGGTAGCGAGAAACTGAAAGCCATTTACGCGCCGAATATGATCAGCGGCAAATGGACGGGCACTATGAACCTGACCGAGCCGCATTGCGGAACCGATCTAGGGCTGATCCGCACCAAGGCCGTGCCGAATGCTGACGGCAGCTATGCGATCAGCGGGACAAAGATTTTTATCTCGTCGGGCGAGCATGATCTGGCGGAAAACATCATTCATCTGGTGCTAGCGAAAACACCGGGCGCACCGGACAGCGTAAAGGGTATTTCGCTGTTTATCGTGCCGAAATTTCTCGTGAACGAAGACGGATCGCTTGGCGCGCGCAACACGCTTGGTTGTGGTTCGCTTGAACATAAAATGGGCATCCACGGTAATTCCACCTGTGTGATGAACTATGACGAAGCGACTGGCTATCTGGTCGGCGACGAGAACAAGGGCCTCGCTGCCATGTTCATCATGATGAACATCGCACGGCTGGGTGTTGGCCAACAAGGACTTGGCGTTGCCGAAGTCGCCTATCAAAACGCTGTGCAATACGCGCATGATCGCAGGCAGGGCCGTGCTTTAACCGGTCCGCAGGATATTGACGACAAAGCGGACACGCTGTTCGTGCACCCTGATATCCGCCGCATGTTAATGGATGCAAAGGCGTTTACCGAAGGAATGCGTGCGTTGTGCCTGCGCGGTGCTTTGCTTGCCGATATGATCCACAGCGCACCGACCGAGGAAATGCGCGTTGCGGCAGACGACATCCTGTCGCTGCTGACGCCGGTTATCAAAGGCTATGGCACCGACAAAGGCTATGACGTTGCCACCAATGCGCAGCAAGTATTTGGCGGCCATGGTTATGTGGGCGAATGGGGCATGGAGCAATATGTCCGCGATGCCCGGATCACGATGATCTATGAAGGCGCAAACGGCGTGCAGGCCATGGATCTTGTTGGCCGCAAACTGGCACAAAATGGCGGGCGCGCGGTGCAGCTGTTCTTCAAACTGATCGACGATGAATGTGCAGCCGCCAAGGATGGCGTGATGGCAGATTTCGCGGACCGGTTGGGCAAAGCCGCAGGCGAGCTAAAAGCCGCAACGATGTGGTTCATGCAAAACGGCATGGCCAACCCCAATAATGTTGGCGCAGGTGCGCATCATTATATGCATATCATGGGCATCGTGGCGATTGGCCTGCAATGGCTGCGCATGGGTGCCGCAGCGCAGATCGCGCTGGATGGCGATACGACTGACACCGCGTTTTACGAGGCTAAGCTGGTCACCGCGCGCTATTTTGCCGAGCGCTATCTGCCCGATTGCGGCGCATTGCGTCGTAAGATAGAAGCGGGCAGCGAGGCCATGATGGCATTGACGCCGGAGATGTTTGCAACAGCCTGATATGGACAATGTGCTCCCTGCCAAACGCCTGCCTGTTGTTCAGGTTGGACGCAATTGCTGGCGGATGGAGCATGCCAACCGGGTTGCAGTCGTTGTTGATGCTGCTGACTATTTTCACTTCGTCCGCGAACTGTGCGAAAGCGCGCGCAATCTGCTGATTTTTGTCGGTTGGGATTTCGACAGCCGGATTAGCCTCGAGCCAGGAAATCGTGCCGAGCGCGTCCGGCTCTCGCGCTTTTTTTTGCGGCTGGCAAAGCGTGATCCCAAACGACGGATAGCGATCCTTAAATGGCGTTTTGGCGCGTTGAAGCAGTTTCTCATCCCCAAAAGTCTGTGGACGTTGATCCGTTGGGAAGCATCGCGCGCGATTGATTTCAAATTCGACGGTGCGCATCCAGTGGGGTGCAGCCACCATCAAAAAATTGTGGTGGTTGATGATGCCATTGCTGTGTGCGGCGGTATTGATTTGGCGAGTGGACGTTGGGACACGTCCGAACATCTCGACAACGATCCCAGTCGCTTGACGCCGAACGGCAAACCTTATGCACCGTGGCACGACATAACGATGGTAATGGACGGGCCAGTGGCAGGCGCGCTGGGCGAATTGGCAAGAGATCGCTGGCATGTTGCGGGTGGTGAAAACCTGCCGCCGGTTAAAGATCTAGCTATCGATTGGCCGCAAGACGTCACCGTGACATTCGAGAATGTCCAACTCGCTATCGCCCGTACACGTGCGCCTTATGGCGACGTTGAAGAGGTTCGCGAGATAGAGTGTCTGTTCCTCGACATGATCGCTGCTGCCGAAAAATTCATTTACATCGAGAACCAATATCTAACCTCAGGCAAAATTGCCGCAGCGATTGCGATGCGGATGGGTGAGGATAACCCTCCCGAAATCGCGGTCATCATGCCGCGCACTGCCGATGGCTGGCTGGAGCAAAAAGCAATGGATGCCGCGCGGGTGCAACTTGCTCGCGCGATTGGCACAGTCGACAAAAACAACCGGTTCCGCATCTATGTGCCGGTCACAACGGGTGGGTCAGACATTTATGTTCACGCCAAGCTGATGATCGTTGATGACCGGATATTGCGGATTGGATCGGCCAATCTCAACAATCGTTCGTTGGGGTTGGACAGCGAGTGCGACGTCGTTTTGGATACAGGCGTTCTCGGAAATGAACACGCGGTTGCCGCGATTGCAGCGGTGCGAACACGATTGCTGGCTGAACATTTGGGCGTTGAGGCAGGGCAGGTGGAAGCGGTGTTCCAGTCCAAAAATTCGCTGATCGATACCATCGAGGCTTTTCGCGGCGATGGCAAAACGCTGGAATTGCTTGATCTGGAAAAGCCGGGGCCGTTTGAAAAGCTCATCGCTGAAAACGAATTGCTCGATCCCGAACACGCGAACGGATTTCTGGAGTCGTTCGCAGAGCGTGGTCTTCGAAAACGCTGGAAAGAAGGACGTCGGCGTATGGCCGTGCGGCTTAATCGGCGGCGCGCGCGATAGGCGGTGGCATGCACGCGTTCGTGTGAATGCGATGAGCCGTTAGCCCTTGCCCACACTCTTATCGCCGCAAAACGGTATCTTCAATTCGGGCATTTGCGATGTTCCTTCTCGACAGGGGGATAGCTGTTTAGGAGCATCCAATGTCAAAGCCTAAAAACCGGGTCGCCAATTCCTTGGCCCTTTTATTCGTTATCCCGTTTGCCGCAGGCATCGTGCAGGCGGCAGAGCCAGAAGTAAAAACCGAAGTCGTTACCCAAAAAATGGCTAAACCGATGGTGAATGAAAAAGCGCCGCCACCACCCACGATTGATACCAACAAAGATGGCAAAGCCGATGCTTGGGACCGCGATGCCAATGGCGTGCCCGATGCATGGGATGTCAATGACGATGGCAAGCCGGACCTGCTCGACAACAACGGCGACGGCAAACCAGATGAAGAAAAGGCATCGCCACCACCACCTGTTGAAAAATCGGCGCAGCCAGAAAATCGGTAATGGTCTGAATTGGACCGGGGGCGCAAGGACACGCCGGGGCAAAAATGTCCTGCCCCGGCGGTCTTTTTACTCGGTCGGCAAGAAATCAGGTACAGACAAATAGCGTTCGCCGGTATCGTAATTGAAGCCCAAAACGCGGCTGCCAGCGGGTAGTTCTTTCAGTTTTTGCGCAATTGCCGCCAGCGTCGCGCCGGACGAAATCCCGACGAGCATACCTTCTTCACGCGCTGCACGCCGCGCCATTTCCTTGGCATCCTCAGGATCAACCTGAACAACGCCGTCGATTACCTGCGTATGCAGGTTCGCCGGTATGAAACCTGCACCAATACCTTGGATCGGATGGGGCCCGGGCTGACCGCCGCTGATAACGGGTGAAAGCGTCGGTTCGACCGCATAGACTTTTAGGTTGGGCCAAGCCTTTTTCAAAAACTCTGCACAACCGGTAATGTGTCCTCCCGTGCCAACGCCAGTGATGATCGCATCAATCGGCGTATCTTTGAAATCCGCCAAAATTTCGGGACCAGTGGTTTGGATATGTACATCGACATTTGCAGGATTTTCAAACTGCTGCGGCATCCATGAATTTGGGGTTTTTTCGACCAGTTCAATCGCGCGCTCAATCGCGCCCTTCATGCCCTTTTCTCGCGGAGTCAGATCAAAGCTTGCGCCGTATGCCAGCATCAAACGGCGGCGCTCAATCGACATGCTTTCCGGCATCACAAGGACCAGCTTGTAGCCCTTTACCGCAGCGACCATCGCAAGCCCGACTCCGGTATTGCCGCTGGTCGGCTCAATAATCGTCCCGCCGGGCTTCAGGCTACCGTCCTTTTCCGCCGCCTCAATCATCGCAAGGCCAATCCGATCCTTAATCGACCCCCCGGGATTTGACCGCTCAGACTTGATCCAGACTTCGGCACCTCCAAACATCCGGTTCAGCCGGATATGTGCGGTGTTGCCGATGGTCTCGAGGATGGAATTGGCCTTCATGTCATGGCTTCCTTTACTGACGTAACTGATGGTTCTTGGCGAAATTGTGGTTCGAACGTTTTTGCGTTTTTAAGCTCTGGAAACAGTTTTGCCCAGATGCCTGTTATCATTATTGCTCCCACACCGCCAAATACAACTGCGCCGACGGGGCCGAGCACCGCAGCGGCAAAGCCTGATTGCAACTCGCCCAGTTCGTTGGATGCCGAAATGGCAAGGCCGGAAACCGAGCTGACCCGGCCGCGCATTGCGTCCGGCGTGTTCAATTGCACCAGAGAGCCACGGACGTAGACCGAGAGCATGTCTGCTGCGCCCAATACAGCGAGCATCGATAATGCGACCGCCATCGATGCTGCCATGTCGAGCATTTCAATCTTTGCATTCCCGAAAACACTATCGCCAATGATGTGCGAAAAGCCAAAGCCGATGGTTGCGACGCCAAAAACGACAACCGCCCACAGCATCTTGACGCCAACATTATATTTGAGCGGTCGGAACGCGAGATATATCGCCACAATAGCAGCACCGAATGCAGGCGCAGCACGCAGCTGACCCAAACCATCCGGCCCAACATGCAAGATATCGCGCGCGTAAACCGGCAGCAAAGCGGTCGCCCCGGCAAGCAACACAGCGAACAAATCCAGCGTGATGGCTCCCAGCAAAAAGCGTTCGGAAAAAGTGTACTTCAATCCCTCGATCATCAATCGGATCGGGTGCTTGTCCGCATCCATTGGAGGCGGATAGACGGGACGAACCATCGCTATCGTCAGGCTTGACGCGACCAATAAGGCGACCGTCATCCAGTAGGAACTCGCCGCATTTTGCGCATACATCAGGCCACCGATAGCGGGGCCAACCACCGACGCGCTTTGCCAAGCGATCGAACTTAGCGCGATGGCGCGGGGCAGCGATTCTGGCGGGACGATGTTTGGCGCAATCGCCCCCATCGACGGCCCAACAAAAACGCGCGCGGTGCCATGCATCGCCGCCAGTATGAACAACAACGGTAGGCTCAGCGCATCATAATAGGTCAGCAGCCCCAATGTCAGCGCCGCGCCAGCATCAATCATATTGGCACAAATCGCGACCCGCCGCCGTTCAAACCGGTCCGCTGCCCAACCCGCCACAGGGGTTAGCAAAGCCAACGGTATAAACTGGAACAGCCCCAGTAATCCAAGTTGAAACGCCGCTTCTTTTGGCGACATGCCATAATCGGTGCGCGCAATGTCGTACACTTGCCACGCGATCACCACGACCATCGACATCGTTGCGATCACCGCCAAAAAGCGCGCCAACCAATAGCGACGAAAATCTGGAATGCTAAAGGGATGCGGTGCGGATGCGGTCACGAGTTTTGCCTATCGGCATAAATTTAGCGTGGCAATGCTGCTGTTGTTGGCTGTTGGCGAAGTCCGGCTTTATCCGCGCTGCAGGTCGCTTGTCGATTGCCACTGGCACTGCGCACAGAACGGGTGCAGCATCGCGGTAATTTCAAGTCCCTAAGGAGAGAAAACATGAGATTGAAACACGCGGCCTTGGCCGTTTCGCTGGCCGTGTTGGCGTTGACCGGTGCTTGCAAGAAAGCTGATGGTGACGTCGCGGCGGTGGCCAAAAATGACGGCAGCGAATGGGGCGGTTTTGTCGAAAATTTTCTGACCGGCTATTTCAAAGTCAACCCGACCTTTGCCGTCTATCAGGGTAAGCATGAATTTGACGGACAACTTCCCGATTGGTCGCCCGAAGGCATCAAAGCGGGAATAGAGTATCGCAAAAAGGCAATCGCTGATGCGAAAGCGCTGGACGCGGACAAATTCACCGACGCGCAAAAATTTGAACGCGATTACCTCGTCCATGTGATGGAGGGTGAGCTGTTCGCGTTGGAGGAAACCGGCAATTTGGAGAAAAACCCGTCGGCCTATCTCGGCGCACTCGACCCCAATGTTTACATAGCGCGACCCTATGCCGATGCGACTACGCGGATGAAAGCGTTCATCGCCTATGCCGATAATGTCCCCAAAGCAGCGGAACAGATCAAAGCGAATTTGAAACTGCCTTTGCCTGCGACGTTCGTTAAATTGGGCACAGCCGGCTTTGGCGGCTTTGCTGATTATTACACCGGCGATGCGAAAAAAGCTTTTGCCGAGGTCAAGGACGCCGAGCTGCAAAAGCAGTTTGATGAGGCTGCCGCTAAGGCCTCCGCTGCGATGAAAGACTTGTCAGCCTTTGTCGGATCGCAGCCCGGCACTGTCGATGGCTATGCGCTGGGCGCGGAAAAATTTGCCAAGATGGTGTTGAAGTCAGAAGGCGTAAATGCCTCACTGGACGAACTTGAAGCCATTGGCCGTGCTGATTTGAAAGCTAATCAGGACGCGCTGGCCAAAGCGTGCGGCGTCTATGCGCCCGATGCCACGATGCAGGACTGCATGACCAAAATGGGCATGAACAAGGCCAGCGATGGCCCCGTTGCAGAAGCACGCCGTCAATTGCCCCCACTGAAAAAATTCCTGATCGACAAGGATATCGTCTCGATTCCCGGCACCGAAGAAGCCAAGGTTGAGGAATCGCCGCCCTATAACCGGCAAAACAGCGCCTATATCGACATCCCCGGACCGTATGAAAAAGGTCTACCGTCGGTCTATTATATCTCCCCGCCGGATCCGACATGGGACAAAGCGACGCAGGATGGGTTTGTGCCGGGAAAATACGATCTGCTGGGCACATCGGTGCATGAAGTTTGGCCGGGGCATTTCCTGAATTTCCTCCATGCCAATCGCTCCAAATCGATCTTTGGCAAATTGTTCGTTGGCTATGCTTTTGCGGAGGGCTGGGCGCATTATAGCGAAGAAATGATGATGGATGCCGGGCTGGGCGACGCCACGGCATCTCCTGTCGAAGCCGCCGAAATGAAGATTGGCCAGCTATCGAACGCGCTGCTGCGTAACTGCCGCTATCTCTCCGCCATCGGCCTGCACGCGCGCGGGATGACGGTGGCGCAGTCGGAAGAGTTTTTCAAAACCGAATGCTATCAGGATGCGGGCAATAGCAAGCAACAGGCGGCGCGCGGGACCTATGATCCCGGCTATCTCAACTACACAATGGGCAAGCTTATGATCCGCAAGCTGCGCGATGATTGGACAAAAGGCGACCCTAAGAAATGGAAAGCGTTCCACGACGAGTTCCTGTCATACGGCGGACCACCAATCCCGATGGTACGGCAGGCGATGCTGAAGGAAGCCGAGGCGAAGGCAGTATTTTGAGCGGCTGAAGCTCCTGCACATCCGTCCTAAACTTCGTCATTTCCGCGCAGGCAGGAATCCATCTCCCGCCGTTGAAACTTACACAGCTGGTGATGGACCCCCGCCTACGCGGGGGTGACGAAATTATGTATCGGACTGATGCCTATTTCACCGCCGCATCCTCCAACGGGCTATTCCGGTTCCACCACCGGCGCAGGCCAGCGCCAATCGGGCTTTTGACCAGCAGAATGAACAGCCCCACCGGCAGCAACCACGGCAAGATGACGCCGGCAAACATCAGCAAGAACGCGAACATTGTCGCCATGCTGCTGCTCGATGCGGACCACGCGTCAGAAAACGCGCCTGCGCCGCCGATTCCCATATTGCCGCTGTAATCGAACACCACCGGCGTCGTGGCCAGTCGTTTCTCCCCGCCGCGCCGCGCCTCTTTTTCGCCGCCCAGCATATCACGCAGTTCCTCGGCACGGCGGCGTAATTCGGTGCGTTCATCATTGGCGAGGCCTTTGCCAGCAAGCCGCGCCTCGATGCGTTTGACCTCCGCTTCTATCCCCGCGCTTCGCACCTGCGACGATGCGATTTCGGAACCGACATTGTCGCCCGACACATTGCTGTTGGCGACGATGCCCTCGGCTTTTTCCACGCTGGCAATCGCGTCGCGGCCGAATTTGCGGGCGATGCTTGGGTCGAGCAAAAACTCCATGCGCCCCTCGGGATAGCCAGCCTCGCCTTGCTGAAAATTCAGCCCGGTAATCTGGCAGCGCGACAGGCCGAGCGTTTCGCACGCAGCGGCATGTTCATCCTGCACCGCCTCAATCTTGTCGCCCGGCATGCGGAAATTATACTGATATTGAAATGCCACCCCCGGCGCGACGCTGGGCGAGACGGCAGCTGGTTTGGTGAAAACTGCGCCACTGCTGGCATCCTCTGTCGCCTCGTTTGCTGCGACTTTGGCCATGCTCGCATCCGCAGCCTCAGCTCCGGGTGCGGCTTCTTCGCGCGCTCCGTTCTCAGCGCTGCACCCTGCTACGGTCGCAAGCAAAGGCAGGGCAATCATCCATGATAATGTACGCATTTCGCTCTCCTCAAAAAAACGCCCCCTGTTGAAGAGCGTATCCAAGGTGATGTCATATCATCGTGCGCCCGCAATGCGGTTTTGTTGGCGCGGGACGGCGTTTGCCCGTTATGTTCAAACCTTATGTAAATCATGCAGTGCAATATCTGGCGGATCGTGGCCGCGTTAAGGCTGAAGGGCGCTTGTCAAATAATTTACATTTGAAAGGGCGTCCGCTGCACAGCAGCATTAACATAACTAATTCAGTTGAGAATACGACTCGTGCGTTGTGGGAATGGCGCCCCCCTTTTCAAAGGAGCGCCCATTCCCAAAAATTTTAGATCGCACCCAATGGCATAATAGGTAGAAAACCCTGATCGGGCGCATCAGCGGCCACGAGTTCGCCGTTCAAAAAAGCCATCAAATCACGGATTAGTCGTTCGCGGTCCGTCTCGAATATCCCATGCGGCGATCCGTCATATTCAACCAATCGCGCACCCGAAATCATCGCTTCTGCTGCGCGCGCGGTCGGACCGATCGGCACAGTCTTGTCATCGGTGCCGTGGATAATCAGCGTCGGTACAGTTATTGAAGCCATATCGCTGCGGAAATCGGTTGATGAAAACGCCTTTGCTGCTTTCAGCGTTGGGTGCAGACCCGACTGCATCGTGGTGTTCCAGGACATATGCAGCACATCGTCGCTTACAGTGCTGTTGAAAAAACCTACGCCAAAAAACGTCTTCAAAAACCCGCGCATAAACGCTGGCCGGTCCGCAAGCATATCCTGCGTCATCTGGTCAAACGTCGCTTGCGGCACGCCCTCGGGATTGTCATCGGCTTGCAACAGGTAAGGGACGACCGAAGACAGCAAAGCCACGCGCTCAACGCCTTTGCCCTGATATCGCGACATATACCGCGCAACTTCGCCGCCACCCATCGAAAAACCGATCAGCGCCACGTTTTCGGTCGCGCCCGTGGCCTCCATTATATCGGCAAGGTCGTCAGCGAATGTGTCATAATCATAGCCAGTCCACGGTTGATCCGACCGCCCAAACCCGCGCCGGTCATAAGCAATAACCCGGTGGCCGCCGTGCGCGAGCGCATCGGTGATCGGGTCCCAGCTATCGGCGGACAAGGGCCAGCCGTGGATCAAAATTACCGGATCGCCAGTACCCCAATCCTTGTAATAGATTTTCGTGCCGTCACGGGTTTCTGCATATGCCATGGGAATTATCCTTGGAAGAGGGGGGAGATAGGGTAACGCGCGGAATGGGGTAGGGTTCCACAGGTTGTTTTGGCGTGGTGGACGGCGGCGTTGACCTTGGCAGGCTGCGCAATATACGCGGGGGAATGATTGAAGTGCCTACCAACGCCGGCCTGATGGAGACCACACTGATTGCGCTCGCCGATAGCGGCGTGGAACTGCGCCACCCGCTCTTCGCCCGCTGGTTCGCAGCATGGCCAGAACGACGCGCCACCTTTATCAACGCTGACGCCTCCAGCCGCCGGATGACTGACGAGACGCTGGAAATGATGCTGGGGCTGGCGAAGGGCGAGGAGCGTTGGGTCGGGCCGCTGGTTGACGAACTCGCCTTCACTCACCGCAGCTATGGCCGGTTGCCGTGGGAGGAATATGAAAGCTGGATTGATTTGACGATTGAAGTGCTGGGCGAATTGGCGGGGAAGACATGGAATGCGGACGCGGAGGCCGCATGGGTGCGGCAGGGCGAGACGTTGAAGGTCTTGATTCAAGCTGCGCGGGCAGGGTGGGATGAGGCCATGCCGGGGCATATTTTGGGGGAGTGAATAACAACCAGTTGGCATTGCTGCATTGTTTCTTTCCCGCTTTTCGATAGGTTAAGCCGGGATAGAAAAAGGGGGAGGGACAAAATGCGCCAGAAAATGACAGCAAAGCCGAAATGGTGGTTGGCGATCGCTGGCTTGGCACTGTTATTGGCAGGCGCGTTTCTGGCGCAGATGATCCGTACATCGGACGGCGTGACGGTCAAAGACATCCGCTTTGCGGGGGCCAAGGGCACGCAGATGAGCGCGTTGCTCTATATACCAAAGGAAGCCACCGCCGCCGCCAAAGCCCCCGGCATCCTTGCTGTTCACGGCTATATCAATTCCCGCGAGACGCAGGATGGATTCGCCATTGAATTCGCGCGGCGCGGCTATGTTGTGCTGTCGATTGACCAGCGCGGCCATGGCTATAGCGACGGCCCCGCCCTTGCGGACGGGTTTGGCGGGCCGGATGCACTGGCCTATCTCCGTTCGCTGCCGATGGTAGACACCAGCCAGATCGGGCTAGAGGGACATAGCATGGGCGGCTGGACGATCCTTGCCGCCGCCGCCGCGATGCCCGATGGCTACACATCGATGGTGCTCGAAGGCAGCTCAACCGGAAAGCCCTTTGCCAAGGATGGCACGCCCGGCTGGCCGCGCAACATGGCGCTGGTGTTCGCCAAATATGACGAATTTTCCCAGATTATGTGGGGTGTTGACCGTGCTATGGGCGTGAATAGCAGCACCAAATTGCAGATGATGTTCGGCAGCAAAGATCCGGTGGTTGAAGGCAGGATATATGGCCAGATCGACGATGGTACCGCGCGCGTGCTTTATCAGCCCGCGACGACGCATCCCGGCAACCATATCTCGCCCGCATCCATCGGCCACGCGACCGACTGGTTCGCCAAGACGCTGAAAGGCGGAACGCCGCGACCGGCCAGCGACCAGATTTGGCATTGGAAAGAATTTGGTACCGGGCTGGGCCTGATCGGCTTTGTGATGATCCTGCTCGGCGCGTTTGACGCGCTCATCCGCTTACCTTTCTTTGCATCCCTGCAATCGGTCGCCGTTCCGGCTGTCAAAGCGCGGGACGGCAAATGGTGGCGTGCCTTTGCGCTCAACACTGCGCTGCCTGCGTTGTTATTTTTCCCGACCTTTATTTTTGCCTATCTTTTGCTGACGCCATCTGTCTTTTTGCCGCAGGCGGTAACAACGCAGATCACGCTGTGGGCGCTGGCGGGCGCTGCGGTCAGCCTGTTGATCGCACGCTTCAGGGGTATTGCTGAAAAAACGCCACAGTCGGATTGGATACCTGCCTTGCTGATCGCCATCGCCACCGTCGCAATCGGCTATGCCGCGCTGGTGCTGATCGACCGCGTTTTCCAGACCGACATTCGTTTCTGGGTGGTCGCGGTAAAGCTGCCCAGCTTCCACCATCTCAGCATCGCCGCCATTTATGTCGTGCCGCTGACGCTGGCCTTTCTGGTGACGCTGCGCATGCTGACGGCGGCAATGACGGTGCGCGGGGATGGCGCCGTGAAACGTATCTTTGCGGCTGTGCTGACGCTGACTAGCGGTTTCATTCTGCTGCTGGGCCTGATCTACGGGCTGTTCTTTGCCACCGGCTCGCTGATCACCGCATTCGACCCGCTCAGCACAGTGATCGCGCTCCAATTCGTCCCCGTCCTCGCTGCAATTGCGGTGATAGGTATCTTCACTTGGGAAAGAACCAACAGCCACCGGGCAGGCGGGTTGATCGTGGGAATGTTGGTGACGCTCTATGTGGTGGCCGGAACGGCAACGCAGGTTTGAGTTCATTCAATATGATGATCTTCGGACCCGCCCCTATTCACCCAGCTCCAACAAAACTATCCATCACGCGCTTCCGTCCCGCAGTTTCAAACTCGATCTCAAGATTGTTTCCAAGAAGGCTAAGCCGCCGCAATATCCGTCCGCGCAAAATCATTGCCCACAAACAACAGCGGGCAATCAAGTTCCTTGGCCAACGCATAGGCAAAACTGTCACCTAGATTGAGGGAGGCTTTGTGAAAGCCCTTGCCCCAAATACGATAGGCTTCCGCCCCCATATAAGCGCGAAGCTCGCTGACGGGCATAATCGTCAGGTCAAGCGCAGCGATGAAATTTTGCATCTCGTCGTAAACATCTTTACCCGCAGCTACGATTAGGCATTCTGTAAGTGATCCCGCCGACATATAAAGTTCGTCTGCCGCCTCGATTGCTGCGCGGCAACGTGAGGATTCGGACTCGCCGAGTAAAACCGCAAACAGCGCCGAACCATCGATGACTATCATCGGCGCGACTTACGCAGGTAAGCCATTTTCGTCATACAGAAAATCCGCGACATTTGCTGCGGTGACGCCTTCCCAACCTGGCTTACCCTTCAAAATGCCGTGAAATTCATTAAGCGCTTTACGCCGCTTTGCGCGAACTGCATCTGTTACTACCGGCACGAGCCGCACCGTAGGTTGCCCGCGCCGCGTAAGAATGACCTCATCCCCTGCCTCTGCCCGCCGGACAAGTTCGGTAAGGCGCGCTTTTGCTTCGGATACAGATAGCTGCATTTCAAAAACTCCAATTTGGACCATATAGTTGGACCAACTCTACGGAAAAGTCAATCACCCCACCCCCACGAAACTATCCATCACCCGCTTTCGCCCCGCCGTTTCAAACTCGATCTCCAGCTTATTGCCTTCGATATCCTCAATCACGCCATAGCCGAATTTTTCGTGAAACACGCGCATGCCGACGGCCAAGTCGCTGCGGCCTTTTGCACCAAATCCAACCGCTGGCTTGTCCGCCTCCGCCACGCGCGACGGCGCAGCGTTAAATCCGCCCGACGTTGCTGCCCTTTGCCAGCCCGGCCCGCGCGCGTTGCTGCGGCCTTGGTTGGCCGCCGCCAGATGCGCGAACGGGTCCTCCCGTTCGGACCAGTTGGCGCGCCACATGCTTGCGCCGCCGGTCATAGTTTGCTCATTTTCGATATGTTCGGCGGGCAGGTCTAGGATGAAGCGGCTGGGGATACTGCTGGTCCATTGGCCGTAAATCCGGCGGTTGGCCGCGTGGGTAATCGTGCATTTTTCGCGGGCGCGGGTAATGGCGACATAGGCTAGCCGACGCTCCTCCTCGACGCTCGCTAGCCCGCCTTCGTCCATTGCGCGTTGCGATGGGAACACGCCATCCTCCCATCCTGCGCAAAACACGTGATGGAATTCCAGCCCCTTGGCGGCGTGGATCGTCATGATTGTCACGCTTTCGGCGCTGTCGCGGCTTTCATTGTCCATGACCAGACTGACATGTTCCAGGAAATCGCCGAGCGTTTCATATTCCTCCATCGCGCGGGTCAGCTCTTTCAGGTTCTCCAGACGCCCCGATGCCTCCACACTGCGTTCTGCCTGTAGCGCCGTGGTATAGCCGCTATCCTCTAGCACCAATTCGGCCAGCGCGGACGGCGGCAACGTTGCCGCGCTATCGCGCCAGCGCGCAATGTCGATGACAAGATCGGCAAGCGACTTGCGCGCTTTACCGGTCAGTTCGTCGGTGCCGACCATTTGCGCGGCGGCCAATGACAAAGGCACACGTCCGGCACGGGCGATGCGGTGGATTTTTTCCACAGCCTTATCCCCAATGCCGCGTTTGGGCACATTGACGATCCGTTCAAAGGCAAGGTCGTCGGCGGGCTGGTTGACGATGCGTAGATAAGCGATGGCGTCACGGATTTCGGCACGCTCATAGAATCGGAAACCGCCGACGATTTTGTAATTCAGTCCGATTCCGATGAACCGATCCTCCAACTCGCGTGTTTGAAACTGCGCGCGGACAAGAATGGCGATGTCGGACAGCGAAACCTGCTTATACTGCAGCGCCTCTATTTCTTCGCCGATCCGCCGCGCCTCCTCTGGCCCATCCCACACGCCGATGATGCGCACTTTTTCGCCGCCGTCGAGTTCGGTCCATAATGTCTTGCCCAGCCGCCCGCTATTAGCATCGATTAAACCCGATGCAGCGGCCAATATATGCGGGGTTGAGCGGTAGTTTTGTTCCAGCCTTATGGTTTTTGCGCCCGGAAAATCCTTTTCAAAACGCAGGATGTTGGCGACCTCTGCACCGCGCCAGCTATAGATCGACTGGTCATCATCACCCACGCAACAGATGTTTTTGCGTTGTTGCGCCAACAGCCGCAGCCACAGATATTGGACCGCGTTAGTATCCTGATATTCGTCGACAAGGATATATTTGAACTTCGCTTGATACTCGGCCAGCACGTCGCGGTGGTTTTTGAGCAAGGTCAGGCTGTGCAGCAGCAGGTCGCCAAAATCGCACGCGTTCAGCTCGCGCAGCCGCGCCTGATACACGGTGTACATGGCTTGACCCTTGCCATCGGCATAGAGCGCGCTTTCGCCCGCATCGACCTCCGCTGGCGTCAGGCCCTTATTTTTCCATTTGTCGATTAGGTTCGCCAGAGATTTGGGCGGAAAGCGTTTGTCGTCAATGTTCGCAGCTTGCACCAGTTGTTTGAGCAAACGCAGCTGGTCGTCGGTATCAAGGATAGTAAAATTGCTTTTCAGCCCCATTAGCTCGGCATGCCGCCGCAGCATTTTGGCGCCGATACTGTGGAATGTGCCCAGCCATGGCATCCCCTCGACCGCGTCGCCGATCATCCGGCCCATCCGCGCCTTCATCTCGCGCGCGGCTTTGTTGGTAAAGGTAACGGCGAGGATTTCTGAAGGCCACGCCAAACGCTCTGCAATGATATGCGCCAGACGTGCGGTGAGTGCGGCGGTCTTGCCTGTGCCAGCGCCCGCTAGCATCAGCACGGGCCCTTCGGTGGTAAGCACAGCTTCGCGTTGCGGCGGGTTTAGGCCGTCGAGCCAAGGGTAATTCGGGGCAGGAGTGTTGTGAGTCACCAGCGAACGATTAGGGAACGTTGCG
>JAYVGQ010000004.1:0-85962 GCA_043771985.1 Sphingomonadales bacterium | reverse complement strand
TTCCGTCGGCGCACCGATAGGTGTTCGATGCTGTGATCGAAGGCGGCATCGGCAAAGGCTCTGCGGTAGCCGCGGCGGTTGCTGCGTCAGCTTCTGCGTCGGCAGCGGGGGTTTCGGTCTTGTTGCATGCCGCTAGCGCAAGCATGGACAACGGGGCGAGGATGAGAAGTGTCTTTTTCATAGGCAAGCAGCCATGCCGCAGCTTTGTGACAACGCAAAGTAAAATTGCGTTGGACAGAGTGGTTGCCGACGATGACCCGAAGCACAACGGATGATGATCGCTACTCCGAAACGCTTGACCGGCTCCCGCTCCCGCGTCAAAGCTTTGCACTATGACAGATACACCAACACAACAGCCGAGTTTTGAAGAAGCGCTAAAAGCCTTGGAAGAGGTCGTGCACAAATTGGAAAGCGGCGACGCACCGCTCGACGAATCGATCGCGCTATACGAGCGCGGCCAAACCCTGCGTGCTTTATGCCAGACACGGCTGGACGCGGCACAGGCGCGGATCGAGGCGATTATCCTTGGCCCCGATGGCTCCCCCACAGGCACACGCCCTTTCGATGCGGAGTGATGCGTTGACCGGCGGGCAATCCGAAATGACGACGCTAAAGGCGGCCATCGATCAGGTCGCGGCGGAGATCGATGCCGAGTTTGACCGGTTGCTGCCCGTTCCCGACGATGCGCGTGCGCCGTTGTTTGAAGCGATGCGCTATGCGGCCATCGGCGGCGGGAAACGACTGCGGCCTTTATTACTGATCGCCACTGCAGGAATTTTCCACGTTGACCGCGATACCGCCATTCGCGTTGCTGCGGCGATTGAGGCGATCCATGTCTATTCATTGGTACATGACGATCTACCATGCATGGATAATGACGATATGCGGCGCGGAAAGCCGACCACGCATAAAGCGTTTGGCGATGCTACTGCTGTGCTTGCGGGGGACTCGCTGCACGCACTGGCGTTTGAAATTCTGGCCAGCCCCGGCACCCATGCTGACCCGTTTGTCCGTAGCGAGTTGATCGCAACTTTGGCGGTCGCCAGCGGTCCTGACGGCATGGCTGGCGGACAGATGATGGATTTGGAGGCGGAAAAGACAACTTTTGATCTGCCGACCATCACGCGCCTGCAAGCGCTGAAAACCGGCGCACTGATTGCCGCCAGTGTCGAGATGGGTGCAATTTTGGGGCATGTTCCCATCGAGGGCCGCACCCATTTGCGCGGCTATGCGCGCGACGTTGGATTGGCATTCCAGATCGTCGACGACATTATGGATGTCGAGGGTGATGAAGCGCTTGCGGGCAAAGCGCTGAACAAAGACGCACAGGCGGGCAAGGAAACCTTCGTTTCGTTAATGGGGCTGGACCGCGCCAAACAACAGGCCGCGATGCTGGTGGACCAATCGCTGTCGCATCTGGCGGGCTATGGCCGTGAAGCAGATTTGCTACGCGCGATTGCGCGGTTTGTGTTGGAACGGGATCGTTAGACGGCGTCACAATTGGGGGAATCGCGATGAGCAAACGTATCGGCGTATATCCGGGAACATTCGATCCGATCACACTCGGCCATATGGATATTATAGCGCGCGGCGCGAAGCTGGTCGATGAGTTGATCATAGGCGTGACCACCAACATCGCAAAATCGCCGATGTTCAGCGATGACGAGCGGATCGCCATGGTGAAACGCGAAGTTGCCGCCATCGGCAATGCCAATATCCGCGTTGTCGGTTTCAACTCTTTGTTGATGGATTTTGCCGAGGCGCAGGAAGCAGCAACGGTCATCCGCGGTATTCGAGGCGTTACCGATTTTGAATATGAGTATCAGCTGACGGGAATGAACCGGCAGTTGAACGACCGGATCGAGACGGTTTTCCTGATGGCGGATGTATCGTTGCAACCTATCGCCAGCAAGTTGGTGAAGGAAATTGCGCTATACGGCGGCGATATCCGAAAGTTTGTGACCCCTGCTGTGCGCGATGAAGTTGTCGCCAGAGTGAAGGCGAAAAAGGCTGACGCGACGTAAGTTCGGCAGCTAATCCGTTGGCATATCAAGATATTCTTTCGGCACATGGATCGCCTTTGCCGCCAATTGAATTTCGCGGACAAAGGACATCAAAGCCCCGGCCAACAGCAATAACGACAGCATAAATACCGCGACAATAAAGCTGGCCAGCGAAACACCGGCCAGCCCCATCAGGAACAACAAGCCGATCATCACAATCACGGCAATCCCCGACAGCACCGAAAACAGGATCGAAAGCTCAACCGCTTTCATCCGTTTATGCGATATCCGCAATTCGTCGATGACGCGGTACAGATCCGCGCCTTGGACTCTACGATGCTTTTCCTGCAATTCCCGCGAACGATCAACAATCCGCGATAATCGCCCCGTAAGGACATTCAACAAACTGCCTAAAGCTACGAGCAAAAAGGCTGGCGTCAGCGCTGTTTGCAACACCGAAATCACGGTTTGCATGTCAATGCCCAACTGGCTGCTCATCGGATTTCACTTTTAGCAGCGGCGATATCGCGCAGGTCAGTTTTCAGCAATTTCCCAATATGGCTGCGCGGCATTTCGTCGATGGCGTAGAGTGCGGAGAGGCGTTGGGTTTTGCCCAGTTGCTCGTTCGCAGACTCCAGTAATGCATCGGTATCCAGCACCGCGTCGCTGGCTCCCGACACAAAGCCCACCGGTGTCTCGCCCCATTTGTCGGACGGCATCCCGATGACAGCAGCTTCTTCTACCTCAGCTAAGCCCAGCAATATACTTTCCAAATCAACTGGATAAATGTTGAACCCACCAGAGATTATCATGTCTTTGGATCGCCCCAGCAACTCGACAAAGCCGTCTGAGTCAACGCGGCCAATGTCGCCCATCCGTTGCCAGACGCTGCCATCGGTATCGAACCAATAGCCCTCTTGGGTCTTGTCCGGCTGATTCTGATAGCCTGACATCATCGTTGCTGACCGGCCGACCAGCTCGCCAACTTCGCCTGCCGCCAAGCGATTGCCTGCCTCATCAATGGTGAACACCTCGCTGCCTTTCCACGGGATGCCAACGGTGTGCAGCTTATCGGGATGCTCATGCGCTTGCAGCAAACAGACGACGCCGCCCTCGGTCATCGAATAGATTTCGACCAAACCGCCGGGCCAGCGTTTCAGCACATCTGCCTTTAACGCTGGCGCAAACGGCGCACTGGTGCAGTATTTCAACCAGTAGCTAGACAAGTCATAATCATCGAAATTCTCATATTCCATCAAGCGTTTATACTGCACCGGAACCAGCATCGTGTGCGTAATGCGGTGCATGTGCGCGCGGTCTAGGTAACCGACAACGTCGAACTTGCCCATCAGATGTAATGTGCCGCCATAGGCAATCGTCGGGATCACCAGCGCCAGCGTAGTGTTGGAATAGAGCGGTGTTGATGCAAGCGATGCTGCTTGCGAAGCGCCGTAACCCGTGCTTTCTCCGACAGTCGCATGCCGCCAGCGCATCTGCCGCGAATGGATGATCCCTTTGGGCGTGCCAGTCGTACCGCTGGAATAAATGATATTGAACGGATCATCGGGGCCACAATCGTGCGGTGCTGCGATCGCACCTTCCTCTGCCATCCAGCTGGCTATATCAGGACGCTCACCGTTCGGCGCATCAAGCATGATCGTTTTGGTTGTCGGCAAAGCGCGACCGGCGAGGTCAGCCAGCTTTGCCGCATCGATAAACAAATGCATTGCCCCTGAATCCTGCAACATGGCCTCCAACTGCGCAGGCGTTGCTGACGTTGTCAGCGGTGCCGCGCAACCACCTGCCCGCACAGCCCCCAGATAGGCCAAAGCATACCAAACATTACTCGTCCCAAGTATCGCAACCGCTTGCCCTTTTTTAAGCCCATCGCGCTGCAATTGCGCGGCGATGCGTTCGACCAGAGCCGCAACCTGCGCCCAATTTAGGCTGTGCTGGCCATCGTCCAGCGCCACCCGATCGCCCCGCTCCCGCCCCCATGCGGCGATCAGCGCAGTGTAGTCGCCATAGGGTTGTTCGAGTTCAGTGTATGGGTCGAACGTCATTGAGAAGTCTCCTGAATTGCACGTCTGCATAAGCGGAGAATAGCGGAAATGGAAAGCCCGAAAAGCCTGTGGAAAATCGCCGCTTTCCCTTGGGATTCCTATCCCCTTCCCCTATGGTGTCACGATGAGTCAAAACCCCGAAGAACGCACCGGCGACAGCGCCGCCAATCCCAACCAGAATGAATATGGTGCGGACAGCATCAAGGTGTTGAAAGGGTTGGATGCGGTTCGCAAACGCCCCGGCATGTACATCGGCGATACCGATGATGGCTCTGGCCTGCACCACATGGTTTTCGAAGTTTCCGACAATGCGATTGACGAGGCGTTGGCGGGGCATTGCGACCTAGTGCTGATCGAACTGAACCCCGACGGATCGGTTTCAGTCGAGGATAACGGCCGCGGCATTCCAACAGGGATGCACACCGAAGAAGGTGTTTCTGCCGCTGAAGTTATCATGACCCAACTGCACGCCGGCGGGAAGTTTGAGAACACCAGTGACGATAATGCCTATAAGGTTTCCGGCGGGCTGCACGGCGTCGGCGTATCGGTGGTCAACGCACTGTCAGAGTTTTTGGAACTCGTCATTTGGCGTGAGGGCAAAGAGCATTGGATGCGCTTTGAACATGGCGATGCGGTTGCGCCGCTGATCGTTAAAGGCGATGCGCCGGTGGTTGACGGCAAGCCCAAAAAGGGCACACGCGTGACTTTTATGGCATCGACCAATACGTTCAAAAATGTGCTGGAGTTTGACTTCGACAAGTTGGAGCATCGGTATCGCGAGCTGGCGTTTTTGAACTCTGGTGTCCGCATACTATTGCGCGATAATCGCCATGCCGACATCAAGGAACATGATCTGTATTATGAAGGCGGGATTGCGGCGTTCGTCAAATATCTTGACCGCAATAAACTCGCGATCATCCCCGAACCGATTGCAATTTCATCCGAGCGCGATGGTATTGGTATCGACGTTTCGCTCGAATGGAACGACAGCTATTACGAAAACGTTCTGTGCTTCACCAACAACATTCCGCAGCGCGATGGCGGCACGCACATGGCGGCGTTCCGCGCTGCGCTGACCCGCACGATCAACAATTATGGCGAAAAATCGGGGTTGTTGAAAAAGGACAAGATCAACCTCACCGGCGAAGATATGCGCGAGGGACTGACCGCGATTGTGTCGGTGAAACTGCCCGATCCGAAATTTTCTTCACAGACCAAGGACAAGCTGGTTTCGTCCGAAGTGCGGCAGCCGCTCGAAAGCCTGATGGCGGACAAGATGGTTGAGTGGCTTGAGGAAAACCCGGCGAACGCCAAGACCTTGATCCTGAAAATCATCGATGCCGCAGCGGCGCGTGAAGCTGCGCGTAAAGCGCGCGAAGCATCGCGCAAATCGGTGATGGGCATCGCCTCGCTTCCCGGCAAGCTCGCCGATTGTCAGGAAAAAGATCCGGCAAAATCGGAGCTTTTTTTGGTCGAAGGCGACTCCGCTGGTGGTTCGGCCAAGCAAGGTCGTGACCGGCATTATCAAGCGATCCTGCCGCTAAAGGGTAAAATCCTGAACGTTGAACGCGCGCGGTTTGACCGCGTAATTTCGTCCAAGGAAGTTGGCACGCTGATTCAGGCGATGGGCACAGGCATTCGCGATGATTTCAACTTGGACAAGCTGCGCTACCATAAAATCGTGATTATGACCGACGCTGATGTCGATGGTTCACATATTCGCACGTTGCTACTGACATTTTTCTACCGCCAGATGAAGCCGATTATTGAGGCGGGGCATCTCTATATCGCGCAGCCGCCTTTGTATAAAGTGGCGAAGGGACGCAGCGAGATCTATCTGAAAGACGATGCTGCGCTCGATAATTATCTGGTTGAAACCGGGCTGGCTGGGATGACGCTGGAAAGCAAGGTCGGTTCGCGCAGCGGCGATAGCTTGACTGCATTGGTCGAACATTCGCGGCGGATGCGCAGCCTGATGGGCTATGTACCACGCCGTTTTGACCCGACAATTATCGAGGGGCTGGCGCTGAATGGCGCGCTTGGTCCCGATCTGGATGGAGCCGACCGCGAAGCTGCCGTTGCCAAAGCCGCAGCATGGATGGATGGCCAAGACGTCGAAGCCAACTGGACGGGGCGCGTTGCCGAAGAGGGCGGCTATCATTTTGAACGGCGTTGGCGCGGGGTTTCTGACCACCACATCATCGAGCGCAGCTTTTTGGTCAGCGCCGAGGCGCGCAAGCTGCACCGGCTGGGAACCGATGAAGCGGCAAGCTATGCCGAGGTATCGCGACTGGTGAAGGCGAGCGGCGCTGTTGTGGAGCCTGAGCCGGAAATTGAAAGTGACGAAGCCGAAGAGGCAGCTGCGCCTACCCCTGCAAAAAAGGCGGCTGCGGATAAACCGATTACACGTCCGTCCGAACTGCTTGATGCGGTGCTCGCCGCAGGCCGTAAAGGGCTATCGATTTCGCGCTATAAAGGCCTTGGCGAAATGAATGCAGAACAGCTGTGGGAAACGACGCTGGACCCGACTGTGCGGTCGTTGCTGCAAGTGACCATCGAAGACACGCTTGAGGAAAGCGAGCTGTTCGAAAAACTGATGGGCGATGTCGTCGAACCACGGCGCGATTTCATTCAGGAAAATGCACTTAATGTGGCGAATTTGGACGTTTAATTTGGAGTCAGGCCAACGCACTCCAAAGCAACCGGCACCCGACCGCAACCATCAACATGTTGATCGCTAGCAAAAAGCGTTCGGGTGATACGCGCCGAACCAGCCACACGCCTGCAAACGTGCTGGCAATCGCAAGCGGCAGAAAGATCGCAGTGATCATGGCATTATCCGCCGTAAATTGACCCAATGCAAAAAACGCTGGAACTTTGAACCAGTTGATGGTGGCAAAGAACAGCGCGCTGGTACCAACGAATACGTCGCGCGGCAGGTTGCGGCTCATCGCCCAAATCTGAAACGGTGGACCACCGGCGAGCGCGACTTGGCTGGTGAAGCCGGATATGCCGCCCCAGAACAAGCCTACAGCATCGGGTTGTTGCCGCGATAATCTAGCGCCTGAGCCGCGTCCGGCAGCCAAACGGTTCGCACCAAAAGCGATGGCAATTATGCCAACAGCCGCCTCGACCACCCAGACCGCAACATTGGCCGCCAACAACCAACCGAGGAACGTCCCGAGTGCAGCGCCTGGCAACGCCCAAGCCAATATCCGCCAGTCAACATTTTTACGAAACGCCCAGACACCGACGACGTCTTGAACAATAAACAATGGCAGCAAAATCGCCGCCCCGCGGACAGGGTCAATCGCCAGGGTCATCACTGGCATCGCGGCGGAACCGAGGCCAGTGAAACCGCCTTTGCCTAGCCCCACCAGAATGACTGCAATTGCAGCCATCACATAGAAAAACACATCGGTCGGTAGGGTCAACGCTCCGCCTGCCGCTTGCGCAATGCGAGGACGTAAATCAGCGCCGCGACAAAGGCGAAGAAAAACCACTGGATCGCATAGAGCATGTGGTTGTTTGGAATACCGTCTGTTGAGGGCAACGCAAGCTTCTCCAGCCCTGCTGGCGCGGTATCTGCAATCAAGCGGATCAGCGATTGATTATCTGGTGCTATCACACCCGACACTTGGCCACCGCTCCATTTGGGATTTTCAGGACGGGGCGACCAGCCAATCGCGACTTTCGCTCCCGGCCCTTCGCCGTCACTTAACTGACAGTGTGCAACATGCGCATAGCCTGCTTTTCCGCCCGCGTTTTTGCCCGACACCGATTCCCAGCGGATAACTTTCAGGCAAAGCACCGCCGATTTGCGGAACAGCGGCAATTCGTTTGGCGAGGCAACCGCTGGCCAGGCGATGGCAGGTAGATTAGCAGCGTCAGCATATTGCACCAGCAGCGCTTCTTTCACCGCTTTGCGCTGCAACTGCCACAGGCCAAGCCCGATCATCGTCGCGACAGCAAGTGCGACAATGATTGTTGCGATCACGGGAAAGCGTTTGGTCATTGCTCTTCTTCCTTGGCGGCTAACGCGCCTTCTTTCGCTTTATTGCGATGCTCGGCAATCAACAGCGCGCCCTTTGCAAAGCGCAAAGATAGCACGACGAGGATCACCGTTGTTGGAACCCAAATCAGCGCGTGCACCCAAAATGGCGGATGGGCGACGATTTCCAGATTGATCGCCGCGACAATGATCAAAGCGCCAATAGCCATTGTCAGCAGCGCAGCGGGCCCATCACCAACATTAAAGGCACCATAATCAAGCCCGCATGTGTCGCATTTATCGGAAAACTGCACTGGCCCCGAAAACAGTGTTTTCGCCCCGCAATCGGGACAGAGACCGAAAAGGGCAGCCTGAACCAATCCGGGCTGCCCTTTTTCTGAAGTTTGCAATTCGGTCATGCGACCCCACGCTAATCAGTGGACCGGCGCGCCCCAGCCGCCCCAAACATAGACGACAACGAAAAGGAACAGCCAGACGACATCCACAAAGTGCCAATACCAAGCAGCTGCTTCGAAACCAAAATGCTGTTGCGGGGTAAAGTGCCCTTTATATGCACGACCAAGGCAGACCGCGAGGAAGATGGTACCGATAATTACGTGAAAACCGTGGAAGCCAGTAGCCATATAAAATGCTGTGCCATAGTTTAGTCCGCCAAACGGAAATGGCGCGGTCGCATATTCATACGCCTGAACGCAAGAGAACACCGCCCCTAGAATGATTGTTACCCAAAGACCCAAAATCAGGCCTTTTCGGTCGTTATGCAACAACGCGTGGTGCGCCCAAGTAACCGTTGTTCCCGAACATAAAAGGATAAGCGTGTTCAGCAAAGGAAGCGAAAACGCATCAAAAACTTCCATGCCCTTTGCCGGGAATTTTGCCAGCGCAGCTGCGCCTTCTTGCCCGATCTGGTTCGTCACATTGAATGCATGCGTTACAGTGTCGACCTCGATCGCCAACGGCACTGGAAACAACGAAAAATCGAACCAAGCCCAAAACCAACCGACGAAAAACATCACTTCGGACGCGATGAACATGATCATGCCATAACGCAGATGCAACTGCACAACCGGCGTGTGATCGCCTGCATGTGCTTCTTTGATCACATCAGCCCACCACGTCCAGAACGTGTAGAGCACACCGATTAAGCCTGCACCGAATACAAGACCGCCATAGGTTCCGAAATACTTCGGCTGGAACATCATCACTAAGCCAAAAAACATGACGAGCGCCGTCACTGACCCAAGCAAAGGTGTAATGCTGGGCGGCAGGATGTGATAATCGTGGTTCTTGGCACCGGCCATTTTCGTGCTTCCCTATGCGTGGAATTGATCCTGAATTCAGGCTCAAAACAGTTGTTGTTTGTCTCTTAGCTTCCCTTTTCCTGCGGGTCCACCGTGTTCGATGTGTCCACTGGGAAGAAAGTGTAGCTAAGCGTAATTTCTTCGATATCCTTAGTTTCCGGATCGGTCATAATCTTTGGATCGACGTAATACAGCACAGGCATACGGACTTCTTGCCCCGCCTCCAACCGCTGTTCCGTGAAGCAGAAACATTGGATTTTGTTAAAATACTTGCCGGCGAGCGCAGGCGTCACGTTGAATGTCGCGGTGCCGGTCATCGGTTGGCTCGATAGATTTTTGGCGATAAAGATCGACATGTCGCGCGCCCCGATGGACACGGTATCAGTCGGTCGTTCGGGCTTAAACTCCCACGGCAATCCGCGTTGATTTGCGTCAAAGCGAACAACGATTGATTTTCCTGTCGCCTGAACAGTCGCCGCTTGCGCCTCACTGACGCGCATTGTGGTGCCGCCAAATCCTGTGACCTGACAGAAAACGCGGTACAAAGGCACCGCAGCAAATCCAACGCCTACCATTGCAACGGCAATCGCAGCCGCCATAACGCCCGTCCGTGCATTGGCGCGATCAGCCGTTGATGATGTCATAACTTCGCCCCAATCCGAACGAAAGTGATGGCAAAGAAAAGAACGCACAAACCGACCAGAAAAAGCCCCATAACTTTGGCGCGCGACTGTTGGCGCGCGCGGATCAGCTGACTTTGCTCCACGTCGAGACTGCCGATTTGGCGCGGCCCCATATCGAGCAAAACCGGCGTATATTTTTCTGCACTTACAGCTGCAGGCATTGTGGTTTCGTCATTCATACCGATACAATCCGATCAAACGCCAACAGCGCAAACAACAGGAAAAGATAGAAAATGGAAAATGCGAATAGCCGCTTTTCCGGCTTCATGTCGGCCGCATCAATGGCGACATTTCGCCAGACGATAAATGCCAACGCAACGAAAACGGCGGTCAGGGCAAGTACGGGATAACCATACAGCACCCCCGCCAATCCCAACGCCCACGGCGCAAGAGCCGCAGCAGCCATTAACCAGCTATAGCCAAATATCTGGTTACGCGTTGCTTTTTGTCCAGCAACATTTGGTAGCATCGGGATGCCCGCAGCGCCATAATCGGACTTCATAAACAACGCGAGCGCCCAGAAATGCGGCGGAGTCCATAAAAAGATTATCGCAAACATCAGGATCGGCAATGTGCTGACATCACCGGTCACAGCGGCCCAGCCGATAACAGGCGGAAAAGCACCTGCGGCACCGCCAATCACAATGTTCTGCGGCGTGTTTGGCTTTAACCAGATGGTGTAGACCACAGCGTAGAAAAAGATCGAAAAAGCAAGGATGATTGCGGATAACCAGTTCACCGCAACACCCATAATCCCAACCGAAAACGCGGCCAATATCATGCCAAACTGCAACGCGGCGGGTCGCTCCATCCGGCCATCGGGCAACGGGCGGTTTTTCGTGCGTTGCATCTTTGCGTCAAGATCAGCTTCGTAATATTGATTCAGCGCGCCAGATGCCCCCGCCCCCAGCGCGATACACAGTATTGCGGTAAAGGCGATTACGGGGTTCACATGACCGGGTGCCGCAAGCAAACCGCATAAAGCAGTAAAGACGACAAGCGACATGACCCGAGGCTTTGTAAGCGCCCAGAAATCCCGCCAATCGGCAGGAACAGTGATATCCTGCGTCACGCTTGTCATATCCAATTCGGTCCAGATAGACGGTAGGCCGGCCTGGTATAGACCGGCACCGCCGCGTTAGCCGCTGGTTACTTAACCACCGGCAGTGTTTCAAATTGATGGAACGGCGGAGGACTGGACAATGTCCATTCCAATGTCGTTGCACCTTCGCCCCAATAGTTACCCTCGGCACGGCGACCAGCCAGCAATGACCAGAACACGTTGGCAAAGAATATCAAGACGCCAACGCCCATGATGACATAACCGAACGATGCGATCTGGTTCCAATACGCATAAGCCGCTGTGTAATCAGGGTAGCGACGCGGCATGCCTTGGTTGCCCAAAAAGTGCATTGGGAAGAACAGCACATTCACGCCAATGAAGAAGAACCAGAAGTGCAGGTGCCCAAGCGCCTCGTTCAGATGCCGGCCAGACATTTTACCGAACCAGTAATAGAACCCGGCGAACAGGCCAAAGACCGCACCCAGCGACAGCACATAGTGGAAATGCGCGACCACGTAATATGTGTCATGCAGGTTGTCATCAAGGCCTCCATTGGCAAGGACCACACCGGTCACGCCGCCCACAGTGAACATAAAGATAAAGCCCATCGCCCAGACCATCGGCGTCTTAAAGCTGACCGAGCCACCCCACATCGTTGCAATCCAGCTGAAAATCTTAATGCCCGTTGGCACCGCAATCACCATGGTAGCCGCGGTGAAGTACATCTTCATATCAACGCTCATACCCGTCGTGAACATGTGGTGCGCCCAGACAACAAAGCCAACAACGCCAATCGCGACCATCGCATAGGCCATGCCGAGATAGCCGAACACAGGCTTACGGCTAAATGTTGAGATAATCTGGCTGACAATGCCAAACGCTGGCAAAATCATAATGTACACCTCGGGATGTCCAAAGAACCAAAAGAGATGTTGATACAAAACAGGGTCACCGCCAGCGGCCGCGTCAAAGAATGCACCACCAAAGTTACGGTCAACCAGCAGCATGGTGATAGCAGCAGCAAGCACGGGGAGCGCCAGCAACAGCAAGAATGCCGTGACCAATACTGACCAAACAAACAGCGGCATTTTGTGGATGGTCATCCCCGGCGCGCGCATGTTGAAGATCGTCGTGATGAAGTTGATCGCACCCAAAATCGATGCTGCGCCTGCCAGATGAAGCGAGAAGATCGCCATATCCACCGCAGGACCCACCGAGCCAGATGTCGAAAGCGGCGCATAGACGGTCCAACCTGTGCCAGCGCCAAGCCCAGTACCTCCTGGGACAAAGCTGGAGCCGAGCAGCATGATAAACGCCACAACAGTCAGCCAGAACGAAATGTTGTTCATCCGCGGGAACGCCATGTCCGGCGCGCCAATCATGATTGGAATGAACCAGTTACCAAAACCGCCAATAATCGCGGGCATAACCATGAAGAACACCATGATAAGACCGTGCGCTGTAATCAGCACGTTCCACATGTGATAAGCCTCATCCATAGAGGCTTCTTTACCTGCCATCATCGATGACCATGTTTGCAGATATTGGATGCCCGGATAGGCTAGTTCCAAGCGCATGAGGCCGGAAATAGCGCCGCCGACGATGCCCGCAGTGATCGCAAAGATCAGATAAAGCGTACCGATATCTTTATGGTTGGTCGACATGAACCAACGCGCGAAAAACGCAGGTTTGTGATCCGCGTCGTGCGCGTGGTCATGCTCGTGTCCGTGGAGTTCCCCGGCGGTTGCAGCGATTGTAGACATGGCGTTAAACCTTCTTACTTCGTTGGTGCGGCTGCGACGGTGGCAGCAGAGTCAGAATTCATGGCGGCGGCGGTGGCGGGCGCTGCTGCAGCAGTACCGGGCATTTGGCCACCCTTAGCGACCACCCAAGCAGCGAACTGTTCAGGCGGCAACGCCTCGACAACAATCGGCATAAAGCCGTGACGGGCCCCGCACAGCTCGGAACATTGCCCAAAATAGACACCCGGCTTGTTGATGATAAGCTGTTTCTCGTTCAGACGCCCTGGAACGGCATCAAGCTTGAACCACAAAGACGGGACAGCAAACGCATGAATCACGTCAGCAGCTGTTGTTTGCAAGCGAAGTGGCACACCCGCAGGCACAACCATGCGGTTGTCGACAGCAAGCTGGATTGGACCGTCATTTTCTGTACGGAACCGTTCTCCCGTTTTCACGGTATCCTTTTCCGGCAGCATGTTCGAAATAACCTCGAAACCGCCATGGTCGGGGTAGGTGTAGCTCCAATTCCACTGATTGCCGGTTGCTTTAATTGTCACAGCATTTTTGGGCGCAGGGGCAAACTGCCGCGCAAGCAGATCAAGCGAAGGGTAAGCAATTCCGAGCAAAATAAGCACAGGGACCAGCGTCCATACAACTTCGATAAACGTATTGTGCGTCGTTTTCGATGGCACTGGGTTGGCCTTGCGATTGAAGCGAGCAACAACCCAGAACAACAGCAAAAGCACAAAAAGCGAGATAACGACGATGATTGGCAGCAGGATGGCATTGTTAATCCAATGCGCGCGCTCACCAAGGTCGCTATATTGATCTTGAAAATCCAGCCCCTTGGCAATCGGCATACCGACGCCGTCTGTGGGTTTCATCGGGGTATATCCGGGGAGCGAACCATCCATCGATGCGGCGGGCTTTATAGCGGCATCTGCGCTTGCCGTAGCGGCAGGTTCTGCGGCAACAGTTGCCGTTGCTGCGACGGGAGCAGTAGCCGCTATAGCGTCAGCAGGATTCGCGGCTTGTGCCTGCACGACAACAGGCATCGCCAAAAGGCCAGCAACCAACAAAAACTTATTCAAAACTTTCATTACGTTAACCCCGTAATTTTGCTTTCAAGGCATCGCTATAGATGCCAAAATAAACGCTGCAAATACAGCATTTCGCGCGTTCTATAGGCTGGCTTCGCATAAGCCTCAAGCGCCGCGCAACCAATTTTATGCATTTATTTGTGCGCACTTTCCACCTATCTGTGTTGCAAAGCGCGCAACATCAATTGCGTAGCACATCAGGACAACCCTCTTCCCATGACCGAAGACGACATTCTCGCCGAATTCCGCACCGCAAATGCACTATTAGAAGGGCATTTTCTGCTCTCGTCCGGACGCCACAGCGCATTTTATCTGCAATGCGCCCGTGTTTTGATGAACCCTGAGCGCGCCGGACGTATCGCAATGGCGATTGCGCAAAAAATCCCGCGCGAAATTAAGGCGCAAATTGGTGCGGTTATCTCGCCCGCGATGGGTGGCCTGATTATCGGGCATGAAATGGGCCGCGCCTTGGGCGTCGACGCGATGTTCGTCGAACGACCCGACGGTGTGTTTGGGTTGCGCCGCGGATTTGAGATCGAGGCTGGCACGAAAATCTTGCTGGTCGAAGATGTTGTCACCACCGGGCTGTCTTCGCGCGAGGCGATCAAAGCGATTGCAGCAGAAGGCGGCGAAGTTATTGCAGCGGCATCGGTTGTTGACCGCTCCGGTGGCGGTGCGGAATTGGGCGTGCCGTTCTTTCCACTGATCGAGCTGAACTTTCCGACCTATGCGCCTGATGAAGTTCCGGCAGAGTTAGCATCGACGCCTGCGACCAAGCCGGGGAGTCGAAAGGCATAAATATGGCAAACCTTCATATACCAAGCTTGCTCAGATTGGGCGTCAACATCGACCATGTCGCCACCATTCGCAATGCGCGCGGCGGCGGGCATCCCGATCCGATGCGCGCTGTGCGTGTGGTCGAGGCCGCAGGCGGCGATGGCATCACTGTTCATCTGCGCGAGGACCGGCGGCATATTCGCGACAGCGACCTTGATACCATCATGGCCGAGGCGCAGTTGCCCGTGAACCTTGAAATGGCAGCGACTGAGGAAATGCTGACCATCGCACTGCGCCATAAACCCCATGCCGCGTGCATCGTGCCCGAACGGCGCGAGGAGCGGACGACCGAGGGCGGGTTGGATGCGGCCGGGCAGCACAACCACCTGGCGCCGATTATCGGGCGGCTGCTTGATGCCGGTATACGCGTCAGCCTGTTCATCGAACCCGATGCGCGGCAAATCGAGGCATCGATGCACCTGCGCGCGCCCGTGATCGAATTCCACACCGGCCGCTATGCGCATCTGTTTCAAGACGGCGATATGACGGGCGTTGAGGCAGAGCTGAAACGCCTGTCCGATGCAGTGGCCCTCGCAGCAAAAAACGGCATTGAGTCGCATGCGGGCCATGGCCTTACGTTTGAAAACGTCCAACCCATCGCCGCGATCCCGCAAATAGCCGAGCTGAACATCGGCCATTATCTGGTCGGCGAAGCAATCTTTATCGGGCTTGAGGAAAGTGTACGCAAAATGCGCACGTTGATGGACGCGGCGCGGTGACACGCAAACCGCTTCACAAGATCTTACTGATTGTCATCATATTGTGGTGCGCTCTTCTTGTGACCGGCTCTTTTTTGTGGGCGTTTATGGGGATGCTATTTGCAGGCGAACCAGCAGGCGGCGGCATCGGCATATTTGAATTTATGATGATGGCCGCACCGCTCGTCATGACGGGTGTGCTGTCGACAGTTCTTATTAAATTATGGCAACGGGGTCATTACGCGTGGGCCTGTGCGGGTCTGCTAATTTCCGCCGTGTTGGTCACGTATAACTTTTATGGATATGTTTTGTGATCATCGGTCTTGGGTCTGACCTGTGCAATATCGAGCGCATCCAAAACTCGCTCGATAGGTTTGGTGAGCGGTTTGAAAACCGCGTCTTCACCGAAATTGAACGCGCAAAGGCAACCCGCCGCCCGTTCACCCGCGCCGGAACCTACGCCAAACGCTTTGCCGCCAAAGAAGCGTTTAGCAAAGCCGTTGGCACTGGTTTCAAACGCGGTGTGTTCATGCGCGACATCGGCGTTGTCAACGCCCCGTCCGGCGCACCTACCCTCGCCCTCACCGGAGGCGCAAAAGCACGCCTCGACGCGATGGTGCCAAATGGGTATGAGGCGCACATTCACCTGACCCTGACCGACGATCACCCATGGGCGCAGGCCTTTGTGATTATCGAGGCACTACCCGCCCAAAAAACATAGAATTGAAAGCATGACAATTTTGACCAACGACGTGAATAGCGAAACCGAAACGCAAACCGCAGCTGCAACCCCTGCCGCTGAAAAGCGCAGCTGGGGCGCGAGCCTGTGGGCCGAAATCAAGGGTCTTTTCTGGCTGCTACTTGCGGTGCTCGGCTTCCACAGCTTTATTGCCAAGCCGTTCTATATCCCGTCAATCTCGATGATGCCGACTTTGCTGGTCGGTGACCGGCTGTTTGTATCCAAATATGCCTATGGATGGAGCCATGTATCGCCAACGATCCCCAATCCGATTGCGATCTTCAAAGGCTTCGTCCTGCGCGAGGAAGTCGATTCATACGCTTATCTATTGCCGCAAAGCAAAGGCCGGATCTGGGGCGAAATGCCACAGCGCGGCGACATCGCAATTCTGACGCCCAAGGGCAAATCGCAGGACTACATCAAACGCGTTATTGGCTTGCCCGGCGACACGTTCGAAATGCGCGACGGTCAAGTGTGGTTGAACGGCAAGCCGGTGAAGCAAGAATCGCAGCCTGCGCTCGACTTGCCCGTTGATCCCAATAATCCCTGTTCGGAAATGGACTTTCCCGGTTCACTCGCGCCCGACCGTGATGGAAAGCTGCATTGCTACCTACAAATCGTCCGCGAAACTCTGCCCAATGGCGTCAGCTATGATGTGATTGATGCACGCCGCAGCGAAGTGGACAATGTCGCGCCCGTCAAAATCCCAGCAGGCCATGTCTATCTGCTCGGCGATAACCGCGACAACAGTTCAGACAGCCGCGTGCCTGCGGAACGCGAAGGGCTCGACGGCCCTGTGTCATGGGACCGGATCGGTGGCCGCGCGGAAATCATCACCTTCTCGGTCGATGGCACAACCGGCTGGAACCCGCTGACATGGTTTAGCTCGCTGCGCGGTGATCGTGCGGGTAACAGCCTGCGTCCGCAGCGTATCCCCGGCCCCGCCGCAAAACCAGCACCATAAAGATGTTCCTGATCGCCTGCTTCTTTTTGGGCATTATCAATTTTGCGATGCATAAAGCAGTTGTTGAATCGGGGCATCCGTTTGTTGAGGATACCAAGCGCTATTTCGGGCGCTATTTCGGCAGTAACGGCAGCTATGCGGTGGAATTCGTCATCCTGACCGGTTCAATGCTGATGGCCTTTGGCGGATCGGGCTGGATCGTTGCTGGCTACACTTTATACACCAGCTTCAACGCACTTTCCGCTTGGGCTTTGCTCACAGGAAAATTTTGACGCCGCGCGTCATTGATCCAAACGACAGCGTCATTTGTCGAAACCAGATACCATGGTGACAACTGTAGTCGTAGCCGACCCTCCAGTATTTCAGGAGGAACACCGTGCGTCATCAAGCAATGGCAAAAACTGCCAAGCTTCTTACCCAAGCTGCAAGCATTATGGCTTTAATGGCTATCACCGCCCCAGCACAGGCGCAGGATAGAGCCTCTGAAGCCGCCTCCGGCACTTTGGAGCCGCGCATAGCAAATGATCGTCAGATTTATGAGGGGTCTCAATTTGTCCGCTTTGCGCCGCAGACGGCACTCGACATGGTCCGGCAAATTCCGGGCTTTTCAATCACAGAAGTCAGCGGCGACCGCGGTCTTGGTGAGGCAAGCCAGAATGTCCTGATAAACGGTCAGCGAATTACCGGCAAAAGCAACGATGCAGAAACCGCCTTGTCGCGTATTCCGGTATCGTCGGTGGTCCGCTTGGAAATCGCTGACGCTGCCACCTTTAACATCTCTGGCATTCCCGGGCAGGTCCTGAATGTTGTTACGATGGGCGAAACGCTAAAAGGCAATTTCGTCTGGAAACCCCAGATCCGAAGCCGCGTTCCGTTCCACTGGTCCAATGCCGAGATCAACATATCGGGAAAGCTGGGCAAAGGTGATTTCACCTTGGGCCTCAACAATACTGACAACACATGGCGGGGCGGTGGCTGGGGTGAAGAGGTTGTGCGCGACAACGCCGGACGACTGTTGTTCGTCCGCGAGAATTACGGCGTCGCGCAAGGCGACTCGCCAAAACTTGCCGCAACCTACGCGCGTAAAAGCGACGCCGGATCAATCTTTAATGCAAATGCGGCTGTTCAATTGGTCCGTATCCGCAATTTCCGCGAATTCGATGTTTTAACGCCGGGACAACCAGATAGTTTCGAGCTTAGCCGCAACGGCGAGGACGAATGGAATGTGGATCTGGGTGCCGATTATGAATTTGCGCTGGGCGGTGGGCGGCTAAAACTAATTGGCTACAATCGTTTTGAACACAGCGCGCCGTACGGCCTGTTCCGCCGTGAGTTTACGACGACACAGCCAGACCAGGCGTTCACCGTTGACCGTGTGATTGATGAAGGTGAGAGTGTAGCGCGCGCTGAATATCGCTGGAAAAGCGGAAAAGCTGATTGGCAAATTTCGGCTGAAGGCGCCTTTAATTTCCTTGATGCAAAGGCGGACTACGCTTCGCTCGACGCCAATGGCGTGTTTCAGCCTTTCACGGTTCAGGGATCGACCGCACGGGTCGAAGAAAAGCGCGGGCAGTTAATCCTATCCTATGGCCGCCCCTTAACGTCCGCACTATCGTTTCAAAGCGCGATCGGCGGCGAATACAGTCAGCTAAGCCAAAGCGGCAGTACCGATATTACGCGGACCTTTATTCGGCCAAAAGGTTCAGCGACTTTGTCGTGGAAGGCTAGCCCCCGCCTGTCAGCGACGTTGAAGGCAGAGCGCAAAGTCGGGCAATTGAACTTCTTTGACTTCCTTGCCTCGCGCGATTTGCAAAACAACAATAGCAATGCGGGCAATGCCAAATTGGTGCCGCCACAAAGCTGGCTGCTTAACCTAGAGGCGAACCGTTCGCTTGGCCCCAGCGGTTCGATCAAGCTGAAGCTTGATGCTGAAAAAATCAGCGATATTGTTGATCAGATAGCGATCAGCCCAACCGAGGAATCAATTGGAAACCTGCCCAGTGCGAACCGTCTGCGCGGAGAAATCAACGCCAGTCTGCTGCTCGACACCATCGGCTTCAAAGGGGCCAAGCTCGATCTGACGGGTGCCTATCAATATGTATCGTTGCGCGATTCGCTGGGTATCAAGCGGCCGATCAGCGACCGAGGGCGGACCTATTGGAACATCGATTTCCGGCACGACATCCCCGCAACACCCTATGCGTGGGGCTTTTTTGCCGAGGATAGCGGCAATTACGGTTTCTACCGGCTAGACTATTTCGTCCGTAATTTCACCACCGCGCCAATGGTTGGAGCTTTTGTCGAGCATAAAAATGTGCTGGGATTGAAGCTGCGCGGGCAGATTTTCAATCTGGCGGGCCAGACCGAACGTTACCGCGAGGTTTTCTACACCGATCGCCGCGACGGCGCGGTTGATTTCACGCAAGATGGCGTCAACCGTTATGGACTGATGTACCGGATGACCGTCAGCGGGACATTTTGACGACGCTTATGTATTGAGTCCAACCGCCGGTCGCCTATAGCGCAGCTGTGCCGCCATTAGATCCATCATCCAAGACGAAGCCCGACTACGCCGTGATGCTGCGGTTCCTGCCGTATTTGTGGCCAAAGGACAACTTTGGACTTCGCGCACGGATCGCGATTGCCCTGTTGCTCGTGATTATATCAAAGCTGATCATATTCAAAATGGGCTTATTGCTTGGCCAAGTGATTGATCAGATGGCGCCCGGTAGTGAAGCCGGCGTCAACATCGCCATTGCCTTAGTCGCGATCTATGCCGGGGCCAGATTTGGCGGCGTATTGTTCGATAATGTCCGCAATGTCGTTTTCGAAAAGGTTGGGCAGGACGCGACACGGCGGCTGGCGGAAAATGTATTCGGCCATCTGCACAATCTTTCGATGCGGTTTCACATGAACCGGCGGACCGGCGCTGTCACTAAAGTCATTGAGCGCGGCACGAAAAGCATCGACGTGATGCTCTACTTTCTGCTGTTCAACATCGCTCCGACGATATTTGACCTTCTGCTTTATTCAACCTATTTTCAGATCGAATTTGGCTGGGGTCTGGTCGCGGCGACTTGGACGATGGTCATCGCATATATCGCATTTACAGCCATCATCACCAATTGGCGCAATGCACTGCGCGAGGAAATGAACGAGTTAGATACACAGACCGTCGCCAAGTCGGTCGACAGTCTGCTCAACTATGAAACGGTCAAATACTTCAACGCCGAAAAACGCGAATCGGCGCGTTACAATTCCGTGGTCAAACAATGGGCCGAAGCAGCGGTTAAATCCGAAAACTCGCTTGCGGTGCTTAACATCGGGCAATCGCTGATCACCAATCTGATGTTGGCAGGCGCGATGGGCTATGTCGTTTGGGGCTGGTCGCAGGGGCAGTTTACGACAGGCGATGTGGTAACGGTAAACACGATGTTGATGCAGCTATTCCGCCCCCTCGACATGCTCGGCATGGTGTATCGCACGATCCGGCAGGGGATTACCGACATGGCAGCGATGTTCGACCTGATCGATGCCAAGCCAGAGATTGTCGACAAGCCCAATGCCGTGTCGTTGACCGTCAAGGGCGGCGCGCTAGCGTTTGAAGATGTCACCTTTGGTTACGAGCCAGACCGGCAAATCCTGAACGGCGTTAGCTTTGATATTCCCCAAGGCAAAACATTGGCGGTAGTCGGGCCATCGGGTGCTGGCAAATCGACCATCGCGCGGCTGATCTATCGTTTTTACGATATCACCGGCGGGCGCATCCTGATCGACGGACAGGATGTGCGCGATGTTACGCAAAGCTCGCTGCGCGCCGCCATCGGCATCGTTCCACAAGACACTGTATTGTTCAACGACAGCATCGGTTACAACATCGGCTATGGCCGCAAAGGGGCATCGCAAGAGGAAATCGAACGAGCGGCAAAGGGCGCGCAAATCCACAGTTTTATCGCGGCGCAAACACAGCAATATGGAACACCTGTGGGCGAACGCGGGCTAAAACTATCGGGCGGTGAAAAGCAACGCGTCGCGATTGCACGCACATTGTTGAAAAATCCCCCGATCCTGATCCTTGATGAAGCTACCAGCGCGCTGGACAGTCGGACAGAGGCAGAGATTGTCGCAACGTTGGACGAGGTTGCCAAGAAACGCACCACTATCGTCATCGCGCACCGCCTGTCGACGATTGTTGATGCTGACGAAATTGTCGTACTCGACGCCGGCCGCGTCGCTGAACGCGGCACACACGCTGCGTTGCTGGAACAGCGCGGCCTTTACGCCGAAATGTGGGCGCGTCAGCAGGCGGAAAAAGAAGAAGAGGCCGTTACCGCGGATTACGAGGAGGCGGGATAGGTGGTTAATCCTAGCGTAGATCCGGGTATATCCACGCCAATTCTATTACGCAGCGGAGATGCCGAATGCGAAATCTGGCCCGATAAAGGTGGCAGCATCGCGCGTTGGACAATCGCGGGGCAGAACATGTTCCGCGCAACCGTCCCTGGTGCTCGTGCTGATGCGCTGCCGACCCGTATGGCGAGTTTTCCGTTGGTTCCGTTTTCCAACCGCATCGGTTCCGGTCGATTTAATTGGAATGACAACCCCGTACAACTTAAACTAAACGCGCCGCCTGAACTGCACTCGTTACATGGTACCGGTTGGATTGCGGGATGGAATACGGCGGCGTTAACTGAAAATACGGCCGTGCTGTCCCACGAACATCACCCCGATCAATCTTGGCCATGGCATTTTTTTGCCGAACAGCACATTTCCATGACTGACGATATGCTGACGATAAATATGGTCGCTAGCAATCTGTCTGATCGGTCCGCTCCGTTAGCGTTTGGTCACCATCCAGCTTTCGACAGCAAAGGTGCCAAATTGACATTTCGCGCGTCAACGGTGTGGCGCACCGGCGATAACGGTTTACCCGCCTTTTCCGAAATGCCAAAAAACATATTCGACTTTACGGGCGGTGCAAGGGTGGACGAGCGTATGCTGGACAATGGCTATGCTGGATGGGACGGCAGGGCAAACATCTGCTGGGACAACCGGCTGCTGCAGTTGGACATCATTTCGGATCTGCGCGCTGCTGTCGTATATGTGCCGAAAGATGCGCGCCATTTTTGCTTCGAACCCGTGCCGCACATCATCAACGCACTCAATTTACCCGGCCAACAACCATCGATGCCAATTGCTGCGCCCGGCGCAAGCGTTGCTTCGAACATCCAATTCATCACATCCGCTGTTTAACGAAGGTCTGTTCGCCAATTTGCAGATGTCAGGCCGAGTTTGCCGAGGATTGGTGTCTCGAACTTCGCGGCAAGGACAAAAGTGGTGCCCTCTTGTCCAAACCGAGCGTCGCTAAGGCTGCGGCCCAATTTTTGCTCGGGCATGAAATCATCACAGACGGGCGAATGTCGCAAGACATGGATCAATGGCCATGAAATCCACTCACGCGTCCACGTGCTGCCGTTCTTCTGCGAACCGCGTGTATCGAAAGCGACGGCTGACAAGGTGCGGGATCGGGATTAGCCACTGAATATCGGCTGTGATTCTGCCCAAGCGAGGCAAATTGACGAGAAGATTATAAGCCTCACTTACCTGCAAAAGATCGCGAAGGACCGTCATGCTGATTGGACGGAATACTCGCGAGTCAGGTGAGTTTCCCCAACCACTGCAGTTCACAATGCATCTGCATTACCTCTGCAATACAACGATTTGGCTGCAGATATGATAGCTGGGCAACGCATAACAGACGGAATCACCTGCGGTGCATTGCGTTTGGGAAGCTGAGGTTAACCTTGCACACGACGCCCAGCAAGCGTGAGAAAGGCCCGGCAGCGCCAATGGTAAATATCTCATTAGGCCCGTTAATTAGTTTAGGATCAACCATGTCAGTGAACCGGATATTCTCCATTTTTCGCGATTATCACGCGCATGCGAAATCACCTCACCGCTTTGCTCTGTTCAGCCATTGGCGCAGACCGCGCTGCAATGGTCGCAGCCACTTGCCTGTTATTTTCGGTAACCCAAGCGCAAGCAATGGAACCACCGATAGAGCGGTTCCCATCAGTTTGTGCGGCGCTAGGCACAGCTGATGCGCCGACTGCCACTATTTTGCACCCCGCCGAAACCAACGCGATCGCAATTCCAGACGGCGCGCAGAGCAAACTTGAACTTTTACGCGCTGAACAGGCGGGAACCTTGCCACATGGTGCAAGGTCGGCGACGCCGATGTTAGATCATTTGCGTTGTGCCGGCCATGTTGCAGCGGCAACATCGCCGATGAAGTCAATCTTGCCAGAAGCGTCGCTACGCGCCTTGCTGCAATCAGCGCCGCTTCGAAACTCTGTCGAAAAAATGCAATTGCTCCGGCCGAGCATTGGCAACTCTGATCGTCCCGATGTTTTTGGCTCAGTTGCCCTTTCGGTCGGCAAAACACCACTAGACCAACGCTGGAACGGCGTCCGCGATGCTCACATCGATGGTAAGGCAGGTCCTTGGTCCAAATTTCTTCGAACACAACGCAGCCAAAGTCGCGCGGTACAGATTGAAACGGTCAACGCGTGGGTGAACGCTCGACTTTCTTTCGTTGACGATTTCAAATCTGTCGGCGGTTCAGACCAATGGGCAAGCGCTGCGCAAACGCTTCAAAAAAAGGTGGGTGACTGCGAAGACTACGCAATCGCCAAGATGCAGTTATTACGTTGGTTGGGGATCGACGCATCCGACTTATATCTCGTCATCGCCCACGACCTCGTGCGCCGAACAGACCACGCAATTCTGGTCGTACAGATGGATGGACAGCTTTTGCTACTCGACAATGGCACCGATCAAATCACAGACGCGCGTACTGCCCAGGATTATCGACCGATCATCAGTTATAGCGGTAACCAGTCATGGATTCACGGATATCAAGCTGAATCCGGCCAGAGTGCAGCCTCGTTTCAGGGCGTGTCGCTACACTAAAGCTGCGTAGGTGAGGAAAAGCGGAGTTTGAGCGGGAGCTTCAAGCCAGACCTCTGATTTTCAACGACTCGCAGAAAATGGGGCTTCCAAAAATCGGCTTTTCACCGCTCAGGCGGCTTAGAAGTTTACGAAAGCCAGTGATTCAGCGGTCCGCACCTCGTATGTGGATAACTCCTATGGAGCATCAACGCTTTCTCATCATCGTTGTCATAAATACACCAAGAGCACTGAATTTGCAGAATTTTACATATTGAACATCCGTGACGATGCGGGGCTTTTTGATGGAGACGCTGTTAGCGCTAATACCCCTTTGTGGGTATATGTGATATTTCGAATGGCAGAAATCTGCATTTTTGTGTAGATAGTGATAGGTAAAGGTTATCAATAATGGTTAATAATTCGGAATGTAGACAGCAGCACTGACAAAAGAGACGATAACGAAATCTCCGTCGTACGCTGCGACACTACGTCAATGGGTCGCCTAAAACTGTCAATGCAGAGGGGGCGAAGATGTTTGAAAATGTTCATATATCCTTATTGGGGAAAAACGAGATAGCAAGGGAGGGGCTTCAAAAGATTCTTTCTAGCGAAAATTTTCGGATCAGGGAATCCTCCGCCAGTGCTTCTGCGATCATGGCCTCGGCTAAAGATGCATCTATCGATTGTAATGCACATGTTATTGTCATCGACGCTGGACATGGCAACGAAGGTCTAGAATTCTGTCGGTACCTTGCGGCGGGAGCTACCGATGCAAAGCTTGTGTTGCTTACTGATCGATATGTTTTCGATGATGTGGCTGCTGCTTTCCAGAGCGGTGTAGACGCAGTCATCGTTAAGGAAATTTCTTGCGGGCCATTGATCGAGTCAATCAGCTTGGTCGCCATGGGCGAAAAAGTGTTCCCTTCGCAACTTGCCAATGATTTGGTCAATTGCATGCCGTCCGCCGAAACTGGAGACTGGCGCAACAGCGCGGCAGAATGCAAAATTTCATCACGCGAAATCGAAATTCTCGAAAGCATAATGACGGGGATGTCTAATAAAGTAATCGCCCGTCAATTCGACATTTGTGAAGCGACTGTAAAAGTGCACGTAAAAGCAATCCTACGCAAACTTGGCGTTGATAATCGGACCCAAGCTGCAACTTGGGCGGTAAAACACAGCATGGGCGATACGCCGTCGACGGCGGCGTCAGGCTATGTTTCTGCGGCAGCGGGCAGATATGGAATATCTCACTACGGCCAGGCTGCATAATAGGCTGCTGATAGGATCGCGCGGCGATTTCTGCCCGCTACTTTTCCGATAGTGTCCAGCGAGCCTATCGCTCGCTCAGTGCTTCGGAACGCGCACGCACCAGCGGCTTGAGCAGATAGCTCAATATACTCTTTTTGCCGGTAACGACCTCCACATCACAGATCATGCCCGGGCTGATCGGCAACCGCCTTTTGCCGCTTTGCAGGAAAGCCCTGTCGGTCTGCACGACAACGCTGAAGTAGCTCTCCTTCGCGGCGTCGTCATAAATGCTGTCTGGCGAAATTTGGACAACTTTCCCGGATAGCCCCCCATAAACAGTAAAGTCATAGGCGGTGACTTTAACATTGGCTCTGTCGCCAACTTTTATGAAAGCGATATCCTTGGGCGATACGCGCGCTTCGACGAGTAGCTTGTCGCCCAGTGGCACAATCTGCATGATTTTTTGTCCAGCCTGTACAAAACCACCGACTGTCGTCACCTGAACGTCGTTGACGACGCCATTTACCGGTGACCGAATATCGCTGCGTTTTAGTCGGCCCGTTGCACCGCGCATTGACTCGGTGTTTACTGCCATCTTGGCAACAAGCTGACTCCGTTCGTTCAGCGCCTCTTGCTTGAATTGTAATCCGGCTTCTGCCGACTGAGCCTGAGCCTCGCTAATACCCGCCTGCGCCCGCGATGTAGCCTGTTGCGCCGCCGCGAGCCTTCCCTGAATTTCCGAAACTTCGCGTTGCGCATCCATCAACTCGGTTTTGGGAACTATCATTTTATTGGCTAGCGGCGCTATCATGCTTACTTGTTCTTGGGCTATTTTGAGGCTCGCATGCAGCGAGTTGACGGTCGCCTGCGCTTCGGAATAGTCACGGCGGCGTTGCTCGACAGCGGCGCTAAGAGCCGCTTTGCGACTTTTGAGCGCTGCCGCGCGAACCGATTGCAGCTCTGCCTCTTCATTACACAGCGCGCTCGGGTTAGCTGCGCAATGCCCATTTCCAGCGCCGCCTGTGCCTTCGCGCGAGAGCCGACTTGCCCGCGCAGACAGTGAGCGGTTTTCGGCTTCAATCTGCCCCAACTGCGCCGAGGATTCGGTATCATCAAGCCGGACGAGTAATTGCCCTTTGCGCACTGCCTGACCAGCATGCACGACAATGTCACGGATCGTGGTCGGCTCGGCCGATTGTATAACCTGCGCCTTGCTCGACGGGATCACCCGCCCCTGTCCGCGAGTAACTTCTTCAACTTTGGCAAAGCTTGCCCAGCTGACAAAGACGAACATCGCGACGCCTGATGACAATATGATGCGTCGTGTGCCAATGTAAGGACTGGTGCGTATCATTTTGCTTCTCCTTCAGTCGGAATTTCAAACTCGCCCGCTTGCTGTCGCGCGATTTCGCGCGATGAATAGTAGGTTTCGCTAGGTTCTGGAATTGTAGCCGCCCAACCTTTCGATACATCGAGCCTGCCTCCAACATCGTTGTCTGCGCGGTTTTCGGGCGTTGGATCGCTAGGAAATCTTGTAGCGGCAAAAACAGGCGCATCCTTATCGAACTCGGCAAGCGTCATTGATCGGGATCCGACATCCTGTTTGGCAAGGTGTGCGCGCGGCAAGATCGTCGGGATCTGTTCAACGCCTGAATAGTTACCTGCAAAGGCGGATGGTTTCCCCCATTTGCCGGGCCAGCGATAGAAAATATGGGCCCCGATCTTGCTAATCTTAAACAGCTTCGGCGCCCAATAGGGAGAGACATAATTGGCATGATAGTGCGTTGCATAGCCGACCGATGTTTCTACATAGCCGTTCAATGCGGCCTGTGAGACCGCCTCGGCCTCTTGCCACACTGTCGGATTTGGCCTCCGCTTCAGCGATCCGTCGCAGGTGAAGCTAAACTGGCAAACCGGGCGGTTAACGCCTTGATAGACGACGCCGCAGACTGATTTGGGAAAAGCTGAATGTCGCATGCGGTTTAGAACGACTTGTGCCACGGCCCGACGCCCTTGTAGTGGTTCGTAAGCAGCCTCAAAATAGACTGCTTGGGTTAAGCATCGAAGCGCAGTCAACCCAGTGCCGTCGTTCAACCGAAGCGCATGAAATGGTCGCGCGCCTTCCACCGTGGTACCGGCTATCGGGATAGCCTCGTTGCGCTCCAGCGCTTCTTCAGGGGTCAGTTCGGCATATTGGTCAGGACTGTCAGTCAACTCCACCAATTTCGCTATCTCTTGATCGAGGTGGCCGGGTGTCAACACCGGTTCTGCGAAGTGGCTGTTATCGGCACCGATCACTCCCAGGAAACTCGCCCAGACCTGTTCAGAGGTTAATAACGATACCAGTACGACAACTGCTGCTAGCCTTCGGAATGTTCGCTCCTTCAGGATCGACAGTCCGTTTGGTTTCCGATGAAGAGCAAGTGTCGTCATGAAAGGCCTGCCCGGCTGAGAATTTCATCGCGCGGCCCATCTGCGATAATTCGGCCCTGATCCATAAGAATCAAGCGATCAACTACATCAAGCGCCGCCATCCGATGCGTGGCGATGATGATGGTTTGGTGCGGCAAGATTGCGCTTTGCAGCCGCTCGACAAAAAGTTTTTCGGTATGGCTGTCCATCGCTCCTGTGGGCTCATCAAGGAATAGCAGCTTGGCCGGGTCCATAAGTGCACGCGCCAATACAAGAAAGCTACGCTGCCCGCCGGAAAGCCGCGCACCGCGTTCGCCGATAGGGAAATCGAAACCGCTTGAGTCGCGTCCAAGAAATATATCGGCACCCGATTTGGTTACCGCATCGATAATATCTGCATCGCTAGCCCGCTCTGCACCCATTAGCAGATTTTCTCGGATCGTACCGCTAAACAGCTCGGCATCCTGACCCACAAAGCGCAGTCTGGAACGGATCTCGTGGGGTTGGTGTTGGCGACTATCCAGCCCATCGATGTAATAGCTGCCATTGGTTGGCTCATAGAGCCCGCATAACACGCGACCCAGCGTCGATTTCCCTGACGCCACCCGACCGATAATGCCGATCCGTTCGCCCGGTTCGATGCTTAGGCAAATGTCAGTTAAGCTCTCACGTCCGGCTTCAGGATAGCTGAAACCGCTATGGTCCAGTTGCAGCTTCCCGTGCCGGATTTTCGGAACGACCGACTGACTTCCTTTTTCGCGTTCGTCATCCTGCTCCATAAGCATCTGCAGGCTGCTCAGCGTTGAAAAGGCTTGCCGCCCGCGAGTCATTAGAAAGGCCAGTTGCCCAACAGGCGAAAGGGATCGTCCAGCAAGCATGACCACCGCGATGATCGCACCCATTGAAATCGTACCCGCGCTGAAAAGGTAGAATCCACCAATGACCAACGCGATATTGGTACCCTGTTGACAAATCGTCGCCAGATTAACCGCCTGTGCGGTCAGCGCTCGCATTCCCTCTTGCGTATGCGCGTTTGACGCCGAATAACGCCGCCATTTGCCGAGCATCCGACCTTCGGCCCGGCATGCCTTAACTGTTTCGAGGCTACCGATCGATTCGAACAGCGTCGATTGCAGCAGGCTGGCATCGATTTGCGCGTCGATTACTGCTGCGCCCATCTTACGCTGTAATACCCAGCCAGCGCCAAACATCGCTGCCATGGCAATAAGAGGGATTACCGCTAGCCACCCGCCAAGCACAGCGATTAGCCCCACGAACACGAACAGAAACAGAATGTCCGTTATCAAAACGACCGTCGTCGAAGCGAAAAAATCACGGACCTGTTCGTACTCGGTAACACGCCGCGCCAACGCTCCGGTGCTACCACGCTGTGTCGCCAGAGGCAGGTTCAAAACCTTGTCCAGTAGCCGCTGCGACAACCGAGCATCAATTGCCCGACCGACTTCGTCGATCAGGCTGGTGCGTGCTAGCCGCAAGCCGTATTCAACACAGATCGCAAAAATCGCCCCCATCGCCATCACCCAAAGACTGGCCGCAGCTTTATTGGGGATAATGCGATCGTAGACATTCATTGTGAACAGGGGCAATGCAAAAGCGAGCAGGTTGATCAGTATCGAAGCAAGAATCACATACCGGAGTTGCCGGCGCTCCTTGCGGACCTCGCTCCAGAACCAATGGCTGCTGCGCGCTTGGTCCCAAGGCCGTTCGCGGACCATTTCCTTGGCTGGATCGTTGCGCGCGATGATCGTCTGCCCTGAACGAATTTTTTCAAGTTGCGTGCTGTCGATTTCAATGTCGATATCGGCGCCCGGCAACCAAAGCATACACATGCCGCTGTTGATCGACTTCAGCAATACCGGTCGGCCATTCGATAGGATCAAAATCGCCGGAACATCATCATCGGTCCAAGCTATGGCCGGACGATTTCCAAGTTCACAGCGCAACCCAAGCTGCTCTAGTGCCTGATCCACCTGATCAAGTGGCACTTTTCCCGCTTCGTCGAGCGCCAAACCGCGCGTCACCCTAGCTTCAGCAAAGGGTCGTTCGAACACCATTGCAATCTCGGCGACACAAGCGAGCAGCTCGTCGCCTTGCGCAGGCTGTGCGTTCCATACATCGAAATCGAGTGCGTAATCCGGGCCTGCCCAGCGCCGCGCATTTGGTTTTTCGCCAAGGACTGTCATTTCGGAACTCTCATTGCCGGATCGTCGCGGGTCGGCGCAGTTTCTGCTTTGAAACGCACACGGGCATTGGCTTGCGAGGCTTGAGGCGGTTGCACCTGCATCGCTTGTAACAGGCCGTTCAAAGCTGCCAACACTTTGAACTCTGCAAAGAATTGGGCAAAGCGCGCAGTCTCCGCGCGGACCTGCACATTATAACGCGTGTTCTGTGCATCAAGCACATCAAGCAGCGAGCGACGTCCAATATTGAATTGCGCACGATAGGAACGCAATAGTTCGTCTGATATCTCACTTTGCAGGTCTAGCTCTTTGACAAGCTGGCCCTGTGCATCCCACGCATTCCATGAAACACGAATATCCTCCTCCGCCTCTCTTGATGCTTGTTCAAGCCTGAACCGAACCTCGCGTTCGCGGCGAAGCATTTCTTGCACTTTCGCGCGTTTGATCCCGCCATTGAAAACATCCCAACGTACGACCAACCCGCCTTGAAGATCGTTGGTTTGGCCGCGGAAACCATCGATATCGTCACCGAACCGGGCATTACCTTCGAGCGACATGGTAGGATGTTCCTCGGCCTTAGACTTCTTCACCATTGCATAGGCTGCATCGAGATCAGCTTGCGCCTCACGCACTTTGGGATTGGCTTCTCGGGTACGCACAATCGAGTCTTCGAGACTAGCCGGAATACTGTCTGCCAATGATGATGGAAGAGTCGCTCCATCGACAAGATCTAGGCCAGTCAGTGTTCGGAACGATGCCGCTACACTGACCAACTCCTGTTTTGCCTCGATCAGCCTTGTACGCGCTGCCTGCAGACGCTCTTGCGCCTGTTGCTGGTCGGCGACGCTGATCGAGCCTTTATTCACACCCTCCTTCAGATCGTTTACCAATTTGTCGTGAAAAGCGATATTGTCTTCAGACGCGGCAGCGATCCGTTGTTGCAGCATATAATCGAGATATTGCCGTGAGACTTGAAGAGCGACGAACTGTGCCCGTTCCTCAACACGAAATGCTGCGCCGTCGGTGCGGGATGCCTGATATGTGAGTTCGCTCTGGCGACTGCCGCCGTCATATACGATCTGCTGAAGGCGCAGACCTGCCTCCATCGGGAATAGTTCCTGATTGGCAATGCCAAGTGATCGCCTGGTGGCGTTTTCAAGTCGCCGCCCGCCAGCCGAACCCTCCACCGAAATCTGCGGATAGAACATGCCCTGTGCCTGTTCGCGTTCAAATTCGATTGCGGTCTTGTTTTCAATGGCCTGGTTTATCTCAGGATGTGTTTGCATCGCCGTTTCGACGGCATTTTTCAGTTCAACCCGCTCCGCTCGCACTTCGCTCGGCACGGTGGTGAGCGCGGTGGCACACATCACGGCTTTGATAATCTTTAACCTCTGCATTTTCTTTCCCCTTTATTTTTCAATCAGCGGTGGCTGAACGGTGAGGGCTTTGGTATTTGGTCGTTGGTTAGTTCCTGTCTTCGACGGCTATCGTTCTGTTTCCGGTCATAAGTGACCGGTTGCGGCAGCATGTTCGAGTTGCGCCATCGCCTGTTGCTGCGACAGGTCGATGGAGAAAAGGTAAGAGGTCGGTGCCATGCCAAAGTCACCGCCAAGAAATTGATCTGTCATGCCGGATTGCAGCATGAATTGCGGCTGCACCGGTTCAGTGCCGAGCAAGGCGTCCAGATCGACCATCCTGCCTTCAAGCGCGTTTGCGACTGTGTCCGCGACCGATTCTGTAGCCAGTGCGTTGCCCTGTAGTTGCAAAGCGGCAACGCTCAGCGATTGATCGCCGCTTCCTGCGAACGGACCAACGCGTTGCAATTGTTCAGTCTGTTCGGAAATTTCTGGTATGGGCGCTTGAGCCTGTACGTGCGCGTTATCGGCTTGATCAAAAATATTTGACCGTTGCGGCGCGACATAGCCGTCATCGCTGAAATCAGAAGCTCTTCCCGCTTGCGACGTAAAGGCATCGCCAGGTGCGGTTGGAAAATCTCCGAGCCACAGCTCATCGTCATGGCCCAAATGAACTGACACCGTCTCAATATCGGTTATACCCTCGACGGCCTCAGCCTGTGCAATCGAACTATCGCGCACCCGCGCATCGCCGGATTCCGCTGGTGTAAACGGCACAACCGAGATCAGTCCTGCAGCCATCATTACAGCCGGGATGCCAGTCGCGCTCGAAAGCAAGCTGCGTTGCAATTCACTGGCGAAATTAGTCGCAAAGGCAGCATCGGCCAAGCGACCAGTATTGCCGTCAGTGCGGCTGTCCAAAGCTTCACCGAGCACCACCACCTGGCCGTTCGCCGCCGTGTAGGTGCGTCCGTCCGAGACTGGGCCGATGCTTGCGGCGCTTTGGGCAATACCATCGCCATTGAAATCAAATTTTGCACCGCTTTCGTCGCTAACAAATTCAACGCCATCTCCTTCAAGATCAAGCACGATTGGAGGAGCTGCAGCGGTGATCGTGACTGACAGCGATGCTGTTGCGCGGTCGCCATCATTGTCAACGAGTGTATAGTTAAACACTTCAGTTGCGGTGACCGTAATCGGGGATGGGGGTTGATAATTATACTGCCCGGTGGCGAAGTTAAACGTCAATTGCCCGCCCATCGGCGTCGTGATTGTATTCAGACTTGTCCCGGAAATTGTCGCGCCGCTCGACAGCGAGATCGTCGATGCTCCGTCCCATGTATAGGTGACTAAGCCAACGGTGATTGACAATATTCGTCCGCCGTCGGCACCATAAGCATCGTTTGCATCAAGATCACCTGCCACAACGGATGGCACTACGACGGCCAATAGAGTTGCCACCAAATCGTTAAAATCAGCAACTAAGATCGGATCATTATCGGGAGCATCATTTAAATCAACGTCACGCAAACGTTGAATGTTCAGCGGCTGCACCGGATTGTTATCAACGCCGATTGCAGTCACGTTGATGTTATTGCTGTCGACGAAATTATTCCAAGCGGTAGCCGTTGCATTTTGCATCGAATTAACGACTGTCGGTGGAAAGCCGCCGAACTGGACTTGTTGGTTGGGGTTGCCGTCGCTGAGGAAGAACACCTGATTGCTAGCGCCGGGGATCGCCGAGAAATTGGCAAGCGCTGTCTGGATCGCACCTGTGTAATTGGTATTAAGGCCGATGTCATCCGCCGTTGGACGCACGCCCCCATCCAGTGGGTTCAACGAGGTGAGATAAGCATTCGCAGCAGCGGCTGTTGCAAAATGCGGCGAAGCAAAGGAACCCGACGAGAAAATCACAAACTGAATGTTGAGAGTGCCAAACGCAACAGCGTCGAGTTGCGTCAACGCAGCCTTGACCGCATCAAGCATGGTATCGAGTTCGCTATTATCGATACTATCGCTGAAATCGAGAATGAAGAGGGTGTTCACATCCTGCGCCGGTTGGCTGGACGCGCCGGTTTCACTCGTCGCAGTTGGCGCATCGTCCTCTGTAATGATCCGTATCGCGGTGGGGTTAGTGATTGTCACGGTGCCGTCGGACACCGAAACCGGCACAGTAAACTCGCGCAAATCCTCTAGTGTGATGTTTGGATGATCGATCGAGTGTGACAGCGTGACGGTGTATGCGCCATTTGCGGCAAGCGTCACCCGGATAACCTCGGTTACGCCGACAGAGCCAACCAGCGTCCCGGTGCCGATCCCGGCCCAGCTTACTGGGACACCGCCGACCGTCAGCACATTCCCCGGATCACCCAGTGTCGCCGTCAACGTTTCGCCGGTATCGCTATCGGCAATTGCCAGTACCCCGCTGAAGCTGGGGCTATTCGTGGTATCAAGCGTTGCATTTGGATCGGCATCGGCAATACCTGTTGCCAGACCTTCTTCTGATATCCGCGCTGTTGTGGTCCCTATAGTCGGCGCGTCATTAGTGCCAAAAACAGTGATCGACAGGCTGGAATTGACCGAAAGCGCCCCGTCGCTGATCGCGTAAGTAAAGCTTTCAACCAGCGTCTGGCCAGTATCAAGTGCGTTGACTGCCGGATTGTCTTCATTGAGCGTATAAGTGTAAGCGCCATTGGCTGCGATCGCGAGTGTTCCGTAAAGTCCAACATAGGTACCCGCATTTGTTACCGTAAGCGCTTCCAAATCGGGATCATTATCAGCAACGTCGGCAAAGCTGCCCGATGGTGCCCCGGGATGGACAATATCTTGGAGCACATTTCCACTTGCTATGGGATCGGACCCGCTTGACCCATCCAGAACCCAATTTGTGTCGGCGTGGGCGATCGGAAAATCATTCGCACCGGTTATCGTGATTGTGATCGTTGCAGTCGCGGTGTCGCCATCGCTGTCAATCACTGTGTAGTTGAATGTTTCGGTCAATGTCTGATTTGCATTGAGCGCGATTACGGCTGGATCGTTGATGTCGAGTTCGTAGCGATAACTGCCATCGGCCGCGATTGCGATAGAGCCAAAATCGCCCGCAAGTGCGTTGCCTAACGTCCCCAATGTGACCCCATAGGCAACGCCCGAAACACGCAAACCGCCATCGGCGCCAGCACCATCAGCAACACCATCGACGCCATTATTGTCCAACCCGCCAACACCCGTCAGCACATTGCCGTCGGCAAAAACCTGTCCATCGCGTGCTACATTATCGGCATCGGCATTGGCCACCGGTGCATCGTCGCGAACGGCAAATCGTCCGGTAATATCGACTGTCGTGCGTGCAACATCGCCATCGCCGTCAGTGACGATAGCAATCAAGGTGATCAAGTTGATGCCCGACAGGAACACTGTCTGGTCCGGGCCGCTGTCCGGTGTGTGGACTACGCTGCGTGACTGGTCAAAGGTGACCACACCTGCAGCATTGGTGATGATGCGGAATACTTCTTGGGTCGACGTGCGTCCATAGATCACACCGTCTACCAGCGACAGGATCACCGGTTCGCCCGAAAGTGAATCGATAAGGCCGCTTGGCCCAGCCGTCACGCCAAGCTGGTAAACCACATTGCCCGGGCCGTCGGCTCCGTAATTCAGCGTTGTTGCGAACAAGCCCGAAAAATCGGCACTGGCATCGACCGCGAGGAAACTCTCGTCAAGGGTCAGCTCGGGCATAGCGCCGCTTGCCGTCACCGACGGGCCGTCATCGGCGAAGCGGATGTTGCCACCAAGGTCCACGATAGCTGTGTCCAATGTCGCATCGCCGTCACGGTCGATAACCGTTGCGGTGCCGCGTAGTTCGATCAGGCCCGCAGGCAATTCGATCAACTGGCCGTCATATCCGCTTGTGCTTCCCGGTAGCGGATGATCGAGTTCAGCAAATTGGGTCAGAGTGACAATGCCCGTGGCGGGGTTGACTGCGACGGAAAAGACCTGATTGGCGCCTGCACTTCCGACAATCTGGCCGGCAACCAGTGCCAGCGTGATCGGAATACCGTTGCTCGTCAGCCCGGTCGCAGAAGCAGACGGCCCCAGCGCCAATGCATAATTCCAGCCGGTGATCGCTACAGTCGGCGCGCCATCCGCCCCATAGGACAGCGACGATATGGTGAATGCCGATGAAAAATTTGCAGTCGCAACGTCAAAAGCCGCACCGAGCGTATCGGCATCTTGCGTCGTCAGCTGGATGGTGTTCGCATCAACCGCGCCAGTGTCGATCGACGGGCCATCGTCCCGGAAAACCAAAGTTCTACCGACGTTGACTGTTGCGCTAGACCGGTCTCCGTCGGAATCGGTCACCGTTACCGTCAACGTGATTTGTGTTGCCATTAGCGATTCGGTATCGTCGGGATTGGCGGCGTCGGCGTGGCGGATTGCGCGGATTTGATCGAGCGTTGCAATGCCGTTGCTGTCAATCGTCAACCGAAATGCAACCGTCGATGTTGAACCAACCCGCCCTTCAATAATATTACCGGATGCGTGGATCAGGATACTGGAACCCGTCGCAACGTCTATCAGCGCAGAAAATAGCGTAGCGTCGAAACTATAGACGACTGTACCAGGCTGGTCGGCGCCCATGTTTATCGCAAACAGGCTGGCGAAGTTGGCGGTAGCGTTTACAGCGAGACTGGTTTCGTCAACGGTCAGTAGCCCCGCCGTCACCGATAGCGGCGTGATCACGGGTACATCATCCGACAGCGCGACATTAACCCGCCCGATTGCTGTATCGCCATCACTGTCCGTCGCCACAATCTGGGCAAAGCCAAGATTGGCAAGGTCATCAGCGGTTGTGTCGGCATGGAACGGGTAGTTGGTCAGTAACGTCGCAACGACGGTCGCTGTGGTCCCGGTCACAGCCAGGTCTAGCTGGACAATCGGGATGTCGAGATACCAACCGATAATCTGGGTCGGCGTTTCAAACACCCAGTTTAGGCCGCCACCCAAATTCGCGAGACTACCAAAGCCGATCGAGCCAATGGGATCAGAACCCGCCGTGAAAACGATCGTTCCGCTGGTTGTAGGCAAAGGCTCTGAAGCCGTTACTGCGGGCGACGTCCCGTTTTCCAAATTTTCATCATCGAGCGTCAGCGTGATCGGTGAACTTACCAGCGGATCGCGGCCGTCCACCAATGTGATTGTCTGCGTTGCACTTGACTGATCACCATCACCGTCAGTGATCGTGTAGCTGAAACCAGCGTTGAGCGCGATGGCGCTGGACGACGGGATCGGATTGAAGGTCCACGCGCCAGTCGCGTCAAAGCTGTAAGTGCCAAAGGCATTGCTGTGTGTGGTCGTGCCGGTCGCCGAAATCGCTATCGTCACAGCATTGACAACCACCGAGGTCAGCGTCGCCCCGTCAGCACCCATCGTGTCGTTCGCAAATACATCGCCCGAAATCGTTGGCGCATCTTCGGCAACGGTAATCGCAGGTTCTGCTCGCGCTACGGGCACATCGTCGACCACGTCAATAGTGACAATATTGACGGTGGTATTTCCAAAAACGTCCGTAATAGTGTAGCTGAAGCTATCTACATTATTGACGACATTGGGTCCGTTATTGGCCGATGCGCCGGTCACCGCCGTACCCAGCGTATAGGTATAGGTTCCGTCTGGATTAAGCTCAAACACGCCCTGCGTGCCAACGCCGTCGCCGGTCAGCGCATAAATAAACGGACCGGTGCCGCCAGAGACAGCAGCGCCCAGATCGCCCGAAATGCTCTCATCAGGACTGTCAGGATCGCTGCCGTCGGGAAGCGCTGCTTCGAAAACCGCCAAATCCAGAGGGCTCGTGGAAAGACCAGAATCGGTCAAATGAATGGTCAGTGTTGTTGTTGAAATATCGCCGTCGCCATCGCGGATCGAATAAACGAAAATATCGGTTGCGCCCGCTGGGGGCACGATATTGGCGTCAGACGAATAGGTGTAGCTGCCGTCCGCAGCGACGGTCAGCTGACCATATAGGCCGGTAATAACAGCGCCGATACCAACCGTTGCCGGGCTGGAGGGATTGCCGCCTAGCGCGCGAACGCCCAGCAATTCGGCCTCGTCAGCCCCCACTATGTCATTGGCAAGCAGCCCGACATCAGCGTCGGCGTAAAGCGTTTGCCCCTCACCGACATCGCCCGCATCTGCGACGGCCGTTGGATTGTCGTCAAGAATGCGAATATCAAGGCTGGATGTTGCAACGGTGCCATCGCTGTCGGTGACGACGACCGCGAAGGACTCGGTTAGCGCATTGCCATCCGCGCCGCTGTGCAATGTCAAATTGTCGGTCAGTTCATAGCTGTAGCTGATGGTACCACCAATAGTGTCGCCGCTTGCGTCATAGAGAGCGTCGAAATCGGTGATCGTCAAAACGCCATGATCGGTCGTGATTGTCAGCCCGGGGACGATATCACCATTGAACAGCGCAATGCCGCCGATGGTCACAGTGGCAAGGCCATCGGCGGCGTTAAAGCCAAAGCTACCCGTCCGGATCAAAGCGGCACTATCGGGAGCCGAACCACCGGCGAGATTGGCCTCCGCTACGGTGACTTCTGCGCCGTCGGAATTAAGGCTGCTGACTGTCACGCCGTCGTCACCGCCACGAACCGTGATGGTCAATGTCGCAGTCGAAGGATCGCCGTCGGCGTCGGTGATTTCATATTCGAATGTTTCCGTCAGGCTCTGATTGCTGTCGAGGCCAATAATATCGGCATTTTCGGGGTTAATCAGATAGCTGTAGCTGCCGTCGCTGTGGAGCGTCAGCGTTCCGTAAGCGCCAGCGGTCTGGCCGCCGACTGCGCCAACGCCACCGCCAAACGATACGCTGCTGACAATCACACCATCTGCGCCTGCAATGTCGGCATTGCCATCGGTGGCATTGGGGTCTGATCCACCGGAGCCGGTCAGCACGTTGCCATCAGCGCCGCCCTCGTCACCTGCCCGGACGAAATCGACATCATCAACGGCAGTCGGAACATCGTCGACGATATCAATCCGCAGGTTGCCATGCGCTTCGTCGCCATCCGCATCGACGACCCGGACTGCAAATTGTTCGCTGACGCCGTCACCATCGGTGACCTCAGTCAAAACATAACTAAAGCCGATGGCGCCCGCACCGATTGAAGTGATCGTCAGCGATCCAAACGCGCCGCTGATGGTCTGGCCGATCGCGGTAACTTCCGTACTGCCAATGAATATGTGGCCGGGGCCATCAATTACCGTAAAGGTAAAGCTTCCCGTGGTCGTCGCTGTACCGCCTGGGTCCGATCCTTGCGGCAAGCCTGCCTCGGCAACTAGCTGCCCGTCGGCCGATCCGTTCGGCGCAGTTAGAATTACACCGCCGTCACGGATCGATATGGTCAGTGTCGCAGTCGAGCTGTCACCATCGGCATCAGTCAAAGTATAAGTGAAAACATCTGTGACGCCGCCGGGCGTGGCAGGATTACGGATATAGCTATAGCTGCCATTGGCGTTGAGCGTGAGTTCACCATAAAGCCCTGCAAGCGGCGCACCAGGTATCGCCGATCCGCCACTGCCAGTGACCAAAGAAACCACCGCACCATCTGCGCCTTGCGTGTCGCGTCCGCCATCATTTTCGGTGTCGGTAATCACGTTGCCGGTAGCCGGACCAAAATTGCCCGCAACCAAGACGTCCGTGTCCGCGACCGCGTGCGGGGCATCGTCAACAATGTCGATATTAAAAGAAGACGTGACACTATCGCCATCGCGATCCGTTACCGTGACGGTGATCGTTTCGCTCGCTGGACCATCGACATTGTCGGTCAGAACAAAGGCATATTCAAACCCGCCATTGCCGATACCAAGGATGTACAGCACACCGTGGGATAGCGTAATCTCCTGCCCGTCGCCTGTCAGCAGTATACCATTGACCATGATACTTGCAGGGCCATCAGGGGCATCAAAGCCAATGACGCCATATGTGATATTGGAATCGTCGCCGTCACGCGAGCCCGCAGTGCCGCCCTCACGCTCAGACAGGCCTGCTTCATCGACAAGCGTACCATCGTCACCATTAGACGGAAGGAGCAGATTGACGCCACTATCGCCTATGTTGATTGTCAGCGTGGCAGTGGACGTATCACCGTCACCATCGGTCAGTTGATAGGTGAAAACATCGGCGACACCGCCCGGAGTTCCCGCGTTGCGTGTATAGCTGTAGCTGCCATCGGCATTGATCAGCAATCGCCCATATTGGCCGGTAATTGCCGTTCCAACTATGGCAAAGCTGATTCCAGTCGAAGACCGGGTGCCGGTTACGGTCGCGCCATCGGCACCCTGAATATCAGACCCGGTTGCTCCGCTGGTTGTGCCTGCACCGGTGATGACATTGCCGGGTTGTGCCGCATAGCTGCCAGCCGCAACGGCATCAGTATCTGGACGAGCGGTCGGCGAGTCATCGATAATCGTCAGTGTCAGCGTGCCTGTAACGGCGTCACCGTCACGATCGGTAACGGTAATGGTCAGAATATCGGTTGCCGACGGGATCAGGCTGTTATCGACCAAAATGTAACTATAGCCGATGGCATCCGGGGCGATGCTGGTGATAGTAAGCAGACCAAGCGGAGTGCTGACAGTTTGACCAACTGCGGTAATCGCAATGCTATTGATCGCAATAGTGTTTGGTCCATCAAGGGAATTGATCTGGATCGTCCCCGTTACGGTTTCTGCAGTTGACGTATGATCCGATCCAGGCGGCTCGTTTCCGCGCGCTGCAAGGGCGGCCTCGGCAACATTTGCAGTTGCCGAGGCACTGCCTGCCGGCTGATCGGGGGTCATGATCAGAATTTCCGGCTTGTGGTCAATTGCACTTGTGATGAACTGTTTGTCTTTGATGACGCCGGGGCCAAAATCGGTTGGCGGCAATAGATTTCCCAAACCAAAAGGATCGCCAATATCGCCAACCGCTTCGATGAAATTCCCACCCGAACTTTGTGGAGCACCAGCAGCAGGTTCGGGCTCCTGACCAGCAATCAACATGGCGATAGTGTTCGGCGGAATAGTGATCGTACCGATCATGATCCGCGGCATGTCAAGCGCGCCATCGACGATTACGAGTACGTCGCCATTGGGAAGGGTTACAACAAGGTCAGCTCCTGCAATGCGGATCGAGTCAAGACGAGTTCCGGCAGGCAATTGAACCTTACCATCTACAGGCAAAATACGCGTAGCATCGGCAGGGACGCTAACGACCTCTGCTTTCAGGCCCGGTGCGCTTTTGCCCCTGCCCTTGGACATGGCGTTTGCCGCACTGGCATCGCCATTTTCGTCGCTCTGGTTCATGCCTGAACTCTGGCCGAGCTTTAACTCCATCGCTTTCACACCTCTGCAAGTGCTCCCCGCGATAGGCTTGGGCATCGGTTGGTACGGCAACCCCCCTTGTCTATGCGCGAGCAGCGTATTCGTTCCGTATCCGCGTTGCGCCCAGAACGTCTATTTTGGTCGTGTGATTTAGCGCTTAGTGCTCGTTGGCGACCAGTGCCTGAGCGTCATCACCCTTGCCACCAATTCAATCCTGCCCGGGGTGATTCGGCAATGGAAATTTCAGATAGATCGCCATATACTTTGGGATATTTATTGTATCAAAGGTATTAAATCACCTTTTGTACAAATACATTCAAGTAAATATCAGTTCATATCCGTATAGATTTCCGCATTTATTATTGTTTGCTCGTCTCGTTTTAGCACATAGCGACCGATATAGCGCCCTGCTGCCCAGCCAGAAATCGGCGCGCGTTTACCACTATAAGCGAACCAGCTGAGGCCACCATTTGCGACTCGGACCGTCTGGGAATGAACCGGATAGTCGCCTGGGCCTGTAATTGAAAATTCCTGCACATCGCCATCCTTGGCACCGATAATATCGACCCACAGCAGCAGCGGCGCTTGGCGCCCTGTGGTTTTGGGGGCCCCGTTTCGCTCGGCAACCGACCGTGGGGGAACTTCCGAGGCAAAATCGACTTCGATTGCTGCGGTCGGCACATATCCCAGACTATGCGCAGAGGACGGCGTCCACATGCCCGAAACAGGTGCTGTAACACTGCATTGCTTATGCATTGATGCGCCAGTGAACGGATCTACGGTCACGCCATCGCGGCGGACCGAAAAATGCAGGTGGGGGAATTCACTGTTCCCTGACATGCCGATGAAGCCGATCTGTTCCCCGGCTTTAATCTTCTGCCCCGGCTGCACCATGACACTGCCGGATTTGATGTGGCTATATTGCGTTTCCCAGCCATTACCATGATCGATAACAACACCGTTTCCGGCATCTTTTCCTGCACGATCCGTGCGGACTAGCGAACTGACGTCTGGTTCGCCGTCGCGGGTACGCAGCACAATTCCATCAGCCGCAGCGACGATTTCATAATCAGCATCCATATCCCGCAATGTCCGCAGCCGAATATCCATACCGTCATGCCCATCCGTGGTCAGTGTGCCGCAACGATAATCCTGTCGTCCGGCCCCCGGATCATGGTCGACCAGTTTTTGCACCAAACAGGATTTTCCGATTTCACAGTTTACCGGAAGGATTAGCTGGGGTGATAAAAGCGACACCGCGCCGGGCTGAGCCGAACAAAGCGAAGCGCCAAAAAGGATCGTCGGCGCCAAAGCGGCCGCCAGTCGATTTTTACCTTGGTGAGCATTAACACCGAAAAAGCCAATTCGCGACGTCTGTCTTGCGCTCTTAAATGGGAGGAATGGCGTCATTTGCCGAAACCTGATGTTGCGGCGCTACACATTCGTACGGATACAACTGCGCTGGTTCGGGCGACATCTCCCCGCCGGCATCAACGATATAGAAAGAGCCTAGATCGGCTGAGAAAAATTCCTGCATCTCAATCACCATTTCGGCATGTCCCGCGTCTGCAGCGAAATGCGGTTCTGCGGCGAAAAGTCCGATATCTTCATAATATGCTTCAAAATTGAGGATTTTGTCATCGCCGAAAGATTTTGCGCCATCGAAAATAAAACCCGAACCTGTCGTGTCAGCGCCAGCACCCACATCGCCCGGCGCAACTGTGGATGGATCAGGGACGTTTTCTGTGTCTGGCAATGCGGGTGTAACTGCTGGCGCCGTTGCGTCACCGGTTGCAGGGTTCGGCACGCTGATCGGCGTGGGCACGCCGCGGAGTGTCGCAAGCAGCGATGAAAGGTCTGTGTTGTGCGACAGACCCTCGAAAAACGACGGCGGCAATCCCGAATACGGGCCACTGCTATCTGCAACGGCACGATCCACGCCTGCCTCGAACGAGATACTTGCCCGCATGGGGGCTGCTGTCAGTGAGAGCATTTGGGGTGCTTTGATATCAAAATATGAAACCGAAATCTCGGCAACATTGTCCTGCATATCCTGCACAATGCCGACGTGCGCCGATACGGGGGGAGAGACATCGGCGGCACGTACGGCAGCGTCAACTTGGGCTGACGCAATGCGGGGCTTAGCTGTAAGCCCAACAAGCTGGACAATTGACACGGGGCCGATGACAAATTTGTCCTGCATATTTTATCTGCTTCTGCATTTCGAGGGTATGTTCTGCCGACCTTAAGTGGCCGACATGCATTGAAGATGGCGCAGACTATCCATTACCCACATTCCCCAATGGGGACATGTATCCAACATACTGTTTTCATGATGCAATTTCACTGACAAGGAAATTTATGCAAACCGAAGCGGGCAGTTGTCCATAACGAAAAAAGAGGAGCGGGCCGCGGCCCGCTCCTCAAGTAATGCAGAGGTCCGTCAGGGAACTGCTTCCCCGTACGAAGCGTATCCTCAGACGAACGTGATCATATCATAGGATGCATTGCCCTGGCTGTAGGCGTTCATTGCCGCGGCCGAATCATAAGCGCCAGCTGTTGCCAGAGCTACGATCGGAGCCGAAGCACCCTGCCAGAAGTCTTCAACGATCACATAACCAGCCGCTGTAAGGACGAGCACATCAAGGTCATCGCCCTGTCCATCCCAGTCGCCGGTAATTACCAGCATATCGGTCGTGGGATCAAAGCCCGCGCTGACATCGAATACAAGCGTATCACGGTTGGCGACGTTGAAGTCACGGCCATTACCAAGCGTAGGCGAAGGTGCGGAGATATTGTCTGCACCAAAGCCCGGCGAAGTATCGGTCGAATCGAAGTGGAACCAATCACGTCCGGTTCCGCCCGACATTGCATCGTCGCCTTCGCCGCCGGTGATGTTGTCATTGCCTTGTTCACCTTCAAGACGGTCGTCGCCGGTACCACCGTTGATGATATCGTTTCCGGTATCGCCAAAGATGAAGTCATTGTCGGCATCTCCGTTCATGGTGTCGGCGCCGAAGCCACCTTGCATGAAGTCGTTACCGTTACCACCCGACATGAAGTCGTTTCCGCCTCCGGGAACGCCAAGGCCATCGAACTGTCCGTCACCTGACATGAAGTCGCTGCCGTTACCACCGAACATGGTGTCGTTGCCGAATTCACCAACAAGCACGTCGTTACCGTCATTGCCGTTGATGGTGTCGTTGCCGAGACCGCCATTGACATAGTCGTTACCGTCGTTGCCCGACAGATTATCGTTGCCGGCGTTGCCAAACAATACGTCATCACCGTCGTTGCCGGAGACTGTGTCACTGCCGTTGCCGCCCGATGCAGTGTCGTTTCCAAGACCGCCAGAGATGGTGTCATTGCCATCATCGCCAGACAGATCGTCATCGCCAGCATCGCCGTTGATGACATCGTCGCCTTCGTCACCATTCACAGTGTCGTTGCCGTTGCCACCATTGATGGTGTCATCGTCAGAAGTGGACGGATCAGACGGATCAAAGAACGGATCGCCATTGCCGCGGATAACGTCGTCGCCGTCGCCACCGTTGAGCAGATCGTTACCCGATTCGCCCCAGATGGTGTCATTGCCGGCATCGCCGTTGACAAGATCGTCGCCGTCATTGCCGTTCAATGTATCATCGCCGGTACCGCCGCCGATGTCATCATTGTCAGCGCCGCCTTGAACGAAATCGAGGCCTGCGCCGCCACGGATCGTGTCGTTGCCGATATCACCGCTGATTTCATCATCGCCGTCTTCGCCGAGTAGGACGTCATCGCCCGCGCCGCCGTCGATCGCGTCATTGCCGGTCCAGCCAAAGACGGTGTCGTTGCCGTCATCGCCCCAGAGCAGATCGTCGCCTGCGCCACCATCAATGACGTCGTTACCGCCTTGACCAAAGACTTGGTCATCACCGGTTCCTCCAAGGATGAGGTCAGCTTGGCCGAGACTTGGATTATATCCGCTTTGATTATAGGCATAATCGGGATCCGCATCGCGTCCGGGACCGCCATCACCAAAGATGACATCATTGCCAGAGCCGCCGTCGAGAACGTCAGTACCAACAACATTGGTGCCGCCGTCGATATAATCATCGCCAGTTCCGCCGTTAACGACGTCTGCATCGGCACCGCCGAACAGATTGTCGTCGCCGGATCCACCGTCGATCGTATCGGTTCCAGTGCCGCCCAGAATACGATCATCACCCGACTGGCCATTCAGAGTATCGCTACCTGAGCCACCGTCGATATAATCGTGTCCGCCACCGCCCCAGGCCGTGTCGTTGCCAAGACCGCCAAGCAATGTGTCGTTGCCGTCAGCTGCACCATTGTCGATACCGCTGTAAACGACGTTGCCGGGTCCAACCACGACGAACGATGCTTGGTCACCGACCAGCGTGTCATTGCCGACACCGCCGTCGATGCGATCGTCGCCATAACGCCCGATTACAGCATCATTGCCGGCATCGCCATAAAGGTCGTTGTCGAAATTGTTGCCGTAAACGGTATCGTTGCCGCCATTGCCACGAGCATTATAGGGCAATGTCGCTGTGGATATAATTGAATTCAGGTCGATAAAATCGACCGCGTTAGTGCCCAGAACTTGACCGCGGGCAGTAGCTGCCTTTGGCGCGTTGGGAGCATTTGAGGGATTTACTGTGGGCATTTCACTTTCCTCTTCATTTTGTTTTTAGGATCAAATGGGAGGGGCCCTTTAGGGTCGCTGGAACACCTCCCAATGGCCTCGTTCAATCGAAACCATGAAGAGTGAGTATGGTGGAGCTGAGTCGGCGAATATCCCTGCATGGGGACATGGAATCAGAAATTATTACTGTGCCATTTTGAAACAGAACACTTTTGACAACTGTGTTAGCGTCCGCGCCAAAGCCAATTGGACAAGACTACATCGGCACATTGAAGCGTTTTAGTGTTGCGCGCGTCCCAAAGCGGCGACAGGTGGGCGGGAAGGATTGGCCAAAGGTTCGGCCTCCGCCACTTTGCCATTTGTGGCTGCTGTCGAGACGATGCCCAGCCCCGCTGAATTGGGGCGGCTGGTCAAGGCATTATCAAATGGTGCTGCCGTGATCTTCGCCGGTTCCGGCTTCGGCCCCAACGCCGAAATGGTGGGACGAAGCATAGTTGCCGTCGCGCTGACCGTCCCGCCCGGAAGAACCGAGCTAGCCATCAACCCACCGGTGGCAGCCAAAAGTCCGGCGCGTGCGACAAATTCGTTGCGGACCGCACGCTCAAGTGTGATGCGCGCCGCGAGCAGTTCATTTTGCGAGTTGAGTACGTCAGTCAATGTGCGGTTGCCCTCAATCGATTCCTTCTTGATACCCTCGACTGCCTTTTCAATGGCCGCGACGGCTTGTTCAGCAGCAACGATAATGCTTTTCGCCGATTGCCAGCGCGTCCAGCTTGAAGCCACTTCCTCGGTGACGGCGCGAACGCCGATGTCGGTCTGCGACAGCCGCTGGTCTCGCACTGCTCGGACCCGTCGCATTTCGGCGTAATCACGAGGCTGGAAAATGGGCACGCGGACCTCTATCCCGCCATAAAGCGCTGAACGGTCATCAGGCAGTGCGCCGGTGAACAGATTGGCGACACCGCCCGTTAAATATTCATAGCCACCAACGGCGTCGACCTGAGGCAACAATGCGCCTGCCGCCAGATTAACGCCTTTGGCCCCGGCCTCGGCATTCAAGCGGGCAGCTCTTAGCCGCGGGCTGCGCGTGATCGCTATGCCCTGCGCATCGATCAACGAACCCGGCATGGTCGCCAGCGGGGGTAAAGGTGGCACGACAGTTGCCGATTGTCCGCTGAGCGATTGAAACCGATAGCCGTTGACATTCAGCTCCTGAGTTGCGGCCAATATTCCTGACTCTGCCGTCGCCAAACGGGCTTTTGCCAAATTCTCGTCGGTGCGCGTAGATTCGCCGAACTCTAGCTTGCGGGCAGTTGCGCGCAATTGTTCAGTTATGGCTTCGCTTTGCATCAGCGAATACTGCCTGACTTTACGGTCGAGATGGACATCTGCGGCAGAGGTAAGCAGCTTCAAAAGTATGTCAGAGGTTGTCGCATCAAGCACTGCCTCGGCAGAAGCCAGTTCGGCCTTTGCAACCTGCACAGCGTTAAAGGTTCGATCACCGTCATAAAAACGCACACGTGCCTCGACTGAGGCCTGACCGGCAATGAAACGGGCATCGCCAGAGCCGCCTTTTTTGACATCTATCTCCCGTTTCTGAACAATACCGTTAGCCTCGATTGTAGGCAGGTAGCCTGCCTCTGCTGCTTGTAGGCGCGCTTTGGTGATACGAACTTGCTGGCGTTGCGCCTCTATTTCAGGATGCGATTTCACCACATGCTGCGCCAGTGTGCTCATCGAACCATGCGGCGCAACAGCCACGCTTAGCGACTGTGCGGCAGCCGGAAAATGCGGCACGACCAGAGTCGGCACGACAAAGACTAGGGACGGTCCTAGTAAAAACCTCAATTTTCTCTGCACTTATGATACCCCTATGATCGCGAAAGCCGCACCTCGTGGAGACCGTTTTTGTTTTTCAGTAATTATCGCGATGCGGCAGTGTTGCATATTACCCTAACGGGTATGTCCAACGGGATAATAGACTCACTGGATCGAATCAAAATAGGATGTCTGTTCTGCCTGATTCTTTAATAGGACAGCGGTAGTACAAAGTGGTTCCCGTAGCCATTATGTACAAAATGACTGGCGAATAAAATAAACCGTAGAACGTCAGTTTATCAGTATTTCGATTCTCGAATCGAATACAAATGAGAATATATATGGTCGCAATTTTGTTGAATCTGCAGTGGCATACTAAAGCGCCAGCGGATTATATTGTTAGGGGCCAAAATGTCGATCAATATGGATTACGCCACACAACCGGCTGCAGAGATAATTTCAGACCTTTCCGAAAGGCTCAACGTTGATAGCGCTTCGACGGAGCCCTGTTTAGCCGCGTGTACGAAACATGCGATCGAGGTTCCGGCTGCCACGCGCAAGGTTTGGCATGAATTTCTGGCGAAGCACGATGTTGCCGCAGCAGTGCTGTCTGTAATTCTGCCTAACCAGCCGCCGCAGCGCCATGCCTTTCTCATCGGCTTTGACAGCGTTCGCAATGATCGTGATACGATGCGGCATCTGTTGTCGTTTGCCGAGCGCGTCTGGCTCCACCTAAGCGATCAAGCCGCTCTGCAATTCCAAACTAATACCTTCGGTTCTGCGACACTGGATTTGCCCGATCAAAGCGATAAGCAAGCTATTGCAAAGTTGCTTGCCGGCTTTGATCGTGGCGTGGCCGCACACAGAAAACATAATGGCGCAACGATCCGTGCGGTCTATCTGCGTCACAAAGGGCTGGACCGGTTTACTGCGCCTGAGGTTGGATCGCTGCAGCTCATCCTTCCACTGCTTGCGGATTCTGCGGCCAGAGATGCGCAATTGACGCAGCAGTCACAGCGGTCAGAAATGCTGGAAGCGATGTTTGATCGCGTTTCGGTATCTATGCTGATGTTGTCTGCTGACAGCCAGCCGTTGTTCATGAACAGTTCTGCAGGCGCAATGCTTGATGAGCGTAATTGGTTGATCCGATCCGCCGATGGATCAATCGCGTGCACCAATCAAAAACAGGCCAATAAGCTGCGCGAGAGCATCAAATTAGCGGCAGCGGCGGATAACGACGCTCCAGTCGAAGCTGTCTATCGCATTGATGGCCGCAATGGTGAGTGGCGACTGGCATATGTATTGTCTGCAATGTCGCGGTCGGGCGACATAGGAACGCGCTGTGCGCTGCTCTTTGTTCTTACCCCCGGCAAGATGGATGCACCGACGCAAATGCTGGAGGCATTGGGGCTCTTGCCCTCCGAACAGCGTTTTCTGGGGCATTTCCTGAAAGCGAGTAGCCTGTGCAACGCAGCCGAAGATTGTGGCCTGTCAGAGGAAACCGCCCGAACCTATTTGAAGCGGGTGCGCGCAAAGTTGGGCGTGCATCGCCAAATGGAGTTGGCGGGACTGATTTCTGGCCTGGTTTTGCCGCTGCATCATGGCGGCCATCCCACGATCGGAGTATAATAAATGGCTAAGAGACTTCCAAGCCCGGTTAGAATGCAGAAAGACGCAGGCAACCTGCTGAAAGACAGCCTCCGGCCACATCGTGGAGTGGCAGTGCAACTGATCTTGTTTTCCATGATAACCAATCTCTCAGCGCTCGCCATGTCGCTTTACATGATGCAGCTATTTGATCGGGTACTGTCAAGCCGAAGCCAAGATACGCTGTTTTTCTTGGTGTTAGCGATCATGCTCGTCATCACGCTGGCGGGCTTGCTAGAGGGCGTCAGGCAGAAAATCGCCAATCGGATCGGCACTTGGCTGTCGCAAAAACTCGGTCCACAGCTTTTGATCCGTTCGCTTGAACTCAAGCTCACAAATCCCAACGCGCGTCTTGAGGCGCTGCGTGAACTGGCACAAGTCAAGAATTTCATCTCTTCGCCAACATTGTTCAACGTCATCGATATGATGTGGGTGCCGCTTTACCTGCTCGTCGTCTTTATGTTGCACCCATTTTTCGGCTGGATTTCGACAATTGGCGTGATCGCCCTGTTTGGGCTTACTTGGTACAATGAACGCGCGACCCGTGTCGCAATCAAAGCGTCGCAGTCACAATCGGCGCGCAACATGCAATATGCCGAGTGTCTGGTCCGCAATAGTGAAGTCATCGATGCGATGGGTATGGCAAATCATACTGTCGCACACTGGGCAGATCGTTATGTCGAAGAAAGCAATGAGACCGACGAGACACAGAATTTCTCAAGTGCGATCGTTTCAGTTACCAAGTTTGTCCGCAATGTCGTCCAGGTGACATTGCTGGGCGTCGGCGCTTTGCTTGTGCTCGATCATCAATTGACAGGCGGCGCCATGATCGCGGGATCAATCATCGCCGCCCGGTTACTGGCACCAATTGAAGCGTCGATGAGTTATTGGCGGCAGTTCGTGATCGCCCGGCAAAGTTTTCAACGCTTGGTGCAATTCTTTGATTTACCGCGCGTACGACCATCGGAAATGTCGTTGCCACGGCCTGAAGGTCGCCTTTCCGTTCAAGCGTTGACCTATGTTGTGCCAGGGCTGAAGAGCGCAATCCTTAAAGCAGTCAGTTTCGCAGTTGATGCAGGAACGACACTAGCGATTGTTGGCCCCTCTGCCTCTGGAAAAACCACCCTGTCTCGGATGCTGGTGGGCGTCCTAAAACCCAGTTCGGGCCATGTTCGGCTTGACGGCGCTGATACGTTTGAATGGATGCGCAGTGATTTTGGGAAGCATGTTGGGTACTTACCACAAGACATTGAGCTGCTGCCGGGAACCGTCCGACAAAATATCTCTCGTTTTCAGCCGGATACTAATGACGGCGACGTAATCGCGGCAGCAAAGCTTGCCGATTGCCACGACATGATTCTGCAACTCGACGGCGGTTATGACTGCCTTTTGACTGAAGGGGGCTTCCAGCTTTCGGGTGGGCAGCGGCAACGCATCGGCCTTGCTCGCGCGCTGTTTGGAACGCCGCGGATGGTAATTCTTGATGAACCCAATTCCAGTTTGGACGCGCGGGGCGACGCGGCTCTTGCCGCAACGATCAATCGGTTAAAAGCGATGAAAGTCACAACGGTGATCGTGTCCCACCGCGCCAATCTGTTGCAAATGGCCGACAAAATCGTGATGATGATGGACGGCCGCATCGTCAAATTCGGAAACGCACGGGATGTGATTGAGAGCATGTCGGGCAAAAAGTTGCCGCCGCCAACCAATGGTGCTCATCCTCCTGCCCGATCTGCGCCATCGGACTCAGCCAAATCCAGACCGGTCATGTTTAATCAGGAAGGTTCGGCCTCATGAATGTCCCATCGCGTTTTCGACCAAGCGAATTTTCGGTTCCCCGTGAACCGGCGGCCCCTGAACAAGAGTTAAGCGTACCGCGTATAAAGCGTTCCTTGCGCCTCGCCTTTTTCGCTATCGCTCTTTTCGCTGTGATTTTTAGCATCTGGAGCTGGGCGGCGCCGCTGAACAGCGCGGCAATCGCGCCCGGCGTGCTGGAGGCAGCAGGCGGAGGACGCCGCACTGTTCAGCATCTCGAAGGCGGTCTCGTTAGCCAATTTCTTGTCAAAGAAGGTCAAGCCGTTCGCGCCGGTCAAGTATTGGTCGAGCTTGATACAACACAGACCGAAGCGCGCGACGAGGCGGTGCGGACGTCTCTATATGGATTGTTGGCGCAAGACGCCCGGCTTACAGCAGAAAGGGAAAGGCAAGCAACAATCCGCTATCCGGCGGAATTGCTTGAGGCTGTCGCTGAACCAGAAGTTAAATCGATCATCGCAGCCTCGAATGCGCTGTTTTCGGCACGCCGACGTGGCTTGATCGATCAAACACAGGTGTTGTCGCAGCGGCTTGGGCAGTCACGGGCAGAAATCCGTAGCTCGGAAGCTCAACTTACGTCGATTGCGGACCAGCAGAAGCTGCTTAACGATGAAGAAATGGGCGTCAGCATGTTGGTCGATGAAGGGCTGGAACGCAAATCTCGCTTGCTCGCGCTGCAAAGGCAACGGGCAGCTGCAGAGGGCCAGCAAGGTCAGTTGACCAACAGTCAAGACCGCATTCGCAAAACTATTGATGAAACGCACGCACAGATGCGTTTTTTAAGCGGCCAGTTAGCGACCGAAGCGGCAACCCAACAGCGTGATATTCAACTGCAGATCGCCGAAGCGCGAGAGAAATTGAAAATCAGCAAAGACATTCGAAGCCGGGCACAGATTGTTGCCCCGGTTGCTGGAAAAGTCGCTAATCTGCGATTGATCACGCCGGGCGGTGTCATCGGGCAAGGCCAGCCAGTGCTTGATATCGTCCCTACGAATGAGAAAATTATTGTCGCTGTACGGCTCAAAACCGAAGATATCGACGTCGTCAGCCCCGGGCTAAAAGCAGAAGTTCGGCTCACCCCGTATAAGGCACGCGTCCTGCGCGGCTTGAGCGGCGTGGTTCGGGAAATCAGCCCGGACGCTACTTTCGACGAAGATACGAAACAACTTTACTATAAAGTTAAGGTCGAAATCGACCCTTCCGAACTAAAAGCTTTCTCCGATATCGCGTTGGTATCGGGGATGCCCGCGGAGGTTTTCATTGACCTCGGTTCCAATTCTCTGGTGCGTTACCTGTTCCAGCCAATGATCGACAGCTTTAACCGCGCGTTCCGCGAAACGTAAAAATCGGCGTGGAAATGCATTAGGGAGGGCGTAGTGTCAGCATGCACCGAACTCATAAATGAAGCGAACCAGCTGGTGCAGAATGCGGTGTTCGGCATGGCGGCGATGTGCGGCCATGGCGCGGCACCGTTGGCCTCACCGGGTCTTGCCTTTGTGCCGGAGCCTGAAAAGTTGACAGCGATTCTGGCATGGCGTCTTGGAAACTGTCCGGTCATTGCTAGGCACGACATACTCCATTCGCCGCGCCTGGCCGTGACAAATGCGGCGGTCGACTTTGCTTTCATAAATGCGTGCCGCAACCGCCACATTTTGCTCGCAGGCAAGCCCATCAGACCGGTCGAAGTCAACGCCGTTGCAGAGCCCGAAAGGTTTGAAGCGCCTGTGTTCGAGGCTATGCGCGGTGGAGAGTTGCAAATTGCAAAGACCGCCGCGCAAAGCCATTTGGTACGCGACGTGCAATCCATTGGAGGCGGCAGAAAATTTGGCGGCTACCTATTTTTCGACGATGATGACAGCGATTATGAAACCGGTTCCGGTCAAAAGGTCGAAACTGGTGGTTCCGGCAATACTATGGACGCACTCGTGATATCCGGCGGCTTTGGAGGTGATCTCAGTGGCGACCCCGCATCTGTGAATATTACCGACGATATTGACGGCAACGCCAGCGACCTGCAAGCCGACGACTACCTCCAGTCATCGGAATTTTCGATGTCGCGGGGCGGTATCACGCTGTCGGGGGGCTATTCTTCGGTCGAAGGAGCCAGCATAGGCGGCAAAATTACGCGACAGAATTTAGGTGGTGTCGATCGAGAAGTTTCGGCCGGCGGGCGATATTCAAAAGTCAGGCAATTGTTCGAGATTGGCTATGCCGATGGCAATTTCCTCGGCAGCCGCTTGGGCTTTGCGCCGACGCTGTTTGCTGAACGCACATCGGCTAAAGGCTTTGGAATTGGGCTGGGATCGACGCCATTTGCGCAATCTTCTTATGGCATTGGTATTCAGTTCAGTCGGACATTCGAAAGTCGTATCTCGGTAAAGGCCAATTACCGCCTATCTGCCGATGCATTCCGCATGCGCGGTAAAAACAGCACATGTGATGTAGGTTTCTTGGGTAGCCCAATATGCAACGCGCTTGGCAGCGTGACCACTTCGTTGCTGAGTGTCTCGCTCGCACTTGACAGGCGTCAACACGACGGAAATAAAACCCGTGGCTATAGATTTCGCCTGGCGCAAGATGTCGGTTTAGGCGGCACCGCTCCCTACACCAAGACGCGCTTGGGGGGTGAAGCACATATCGGGCTGGGCAGCCGCGCGACGCTGCTGTTTGATGCCGAAGCTGGCTATATGGCACCGATAGGCAACAGAGCTATTCCGCTGTTCGACCGTTTTTACGCTGGCGATACGAGTTTGCGCGGCTTTGATTTGCGCGGGATAGGGCCAAAGGTACAGCCAACGGGAGCTGGTAATGGGCAGAATGCGGCTATTGGTGGCCGCGCCTATTATGCGGCAAGCGCAGAGTTTTCAGTTTCAGTTGGCGGATTTTTCGAAAAATTCGGGCTACAACCGAAACTGTTCATTGATGCAGGATCGGTCTTCGGCGCAAAAAGCAACAGGATGCTGCTTGGCGAACAATTACTGGGAAACTCGGCTAAGCCAAGAGTTTCGGCAGGCGTCGGCCTCGCAATGAAGACGCCTGCAGGCACGTTACGCATCGATTTCGCCCACGCGCTTGTCAAGCAAGCCGGTGACCGGACGCAGGCATTCTCGATTTCATTTGGTGCAGCGCTTTAAGGGCGCGGATTTGCGACGGTTTGGTTCGGAACGCTTGTCTTCCATCATTCAACCTTTGTTTTGAAAGCCAAGGGCCTGATGCCACCGAGATACAAGCGTGCGTCATCGCGCATCTGACGGGCTCCAGCCAGCCCGACCAAAGGATAAGCGCCGTACGACGGGGCGCGCTGCTTTCCGCCAAAAGCAAAGTTCATACGCCAGAGGATGCCACCTGCCAGAGTGATCAGAGGGTAAAGCTGATGTGCGTTGCTTAGGTTATAGAGCGTCTCCGACGGTTTTGAGGCGTGTATCTTGGCATCTGAAAGCGTCGCCTAATCTTTGCAAAGTACCATCACCGGATGCTGCGATACCATAAATCATACCATAAAATTGACCGGATAGCTGCGAACGCGGTCGGGCCGCTACGAAGGAAAAGCGATAGTTTTTATCGAGGTAAATCAATCCCCGCGCACGGAGCCTAACCCCGGCGGAAGGGGATCTGGCGGAGACGGTGGGATTGACCCTCGCTGCGCTGCGGTCGTCTCCGCTGACGCTCCGACCCCGAACCAGTGGGTTCAATCCTCGCTGTCTTTGCCACAAAAAAGGCCCCCGGGCCGGGAGCCTTTTTTGTGGCGGAGACGGTGGGATTCGAACCCACGATAGAGTCACCCCTATACACACTTTCCAGGCGTGCGCCATCGACCACTCGGCCACGTCTCCGCATCCCATTCGGGAAGGCACGCCCCTAACGATAGATTGTGGCTTTCGCAAGCGTTGCGGCTTTGGCATGATGCGGACATGAAAAAACATATCCTGTCCGTCTGTGCCGCTGCCCTCGCCACACTTCCGCTGTCTGCTAAAGAAGCAAAGCAGGAATATCCCGCTCCGTCCGAAATCGTGGCCAAGGCAGAAGCGGCGGAATGGGTCGCGATTGCGCCGTCGGACCTGATGGTCATGGAATTGACGCCAGATGCAAAAGGTAAAGCGCGCCGCGTAGTGATCCAGTTGATGCCAGCCCCGTTTTCGCAAGGCTGGGTCGGCAATATCCGCAAGCTGGCGGCCGCCAAGTTTTGGGACGGCACCAGCGTCAATCGCGTACAGGACAATTATGTCGTGCAATGGGGCGATGCGACTGAGAAGAAGGCGCTGCCGGATGGGTTGGCGGTGGTGCCGGAGAATGAGTATGCACATTTTATCGGCGAGAAACGATCCGCTCAGCTTGAAAAGCAAGGTAAGAAATTCAGCGACTGGGAGATCAAACGAATTGGCGAGGAAAATACTCCTCCCCGCAAAGGCTCTATCCCTCGATATGTTGAAGGATTGAAAACCTATGCCTTTTACGATTTCTTTGAAACGGGATGGCCTATTGCCGTTAATGGAGCCGATTATGAAAAATGGCCTATCCACTGCTACGGCATGGTCGGCGTGGGCCGCAACCTGTCGCCTGACACCGGCACTGGCGCGGAACTTTACACCGTCATCGGCCATGCGCCGCGCCATCTGGACCGCAACATCGCTTTGGTTGGACGCGTGATCGAGGGGATCGAGCATCTCTCCAGCCTGCCACGCGGCACTGGCGGCCTTGGCTTTTACGAAAGCGAGGCTGAGCGCACGCCGATAGTTTCGGTGCGGATTGGCAGTGACGCCGCCGACCTGCCCGCGTTTGAATATCTTTCGACCGAAAGCGCCAGCTTTGCCGCCTATGCCGACGCGCGCGCAAACCGGCGTGATCCGTTTTTTAATGTGCCAGCGGGTGGGGCGGATATTTGCAACATTCCAGTTCCGGTTCGGCGGAAGGCCGTTCCCTAACCCCTCTCCAGTGGGAGAGGGTTGCGCAGAGTTGGCAGCTTTGCTGCCTACTCGAAGCTGGGTGCGGGGTTGTGCACTATCGATAATCCAGTACCCCTCACCAACTGCGCCTAACCACCTTCGCCAAGGCTTCGGCGGTAAGGCTTCGTATCCTCTCCCACTGGAGAGGGGTTAGGATTAGTTCATGACCGAAACCCACACCCTGACCACATCCCTATGGATATGGACCACCGACGAAGCCCCGGCCAGTTGGCATTTCCTGACGTTGGACGGCGTAGTGGCGGAGGCGATCCACGCGCTGGCCTTGATGCGCCGGTTGGAGGGTGGCCGCAAACGCGGTTGGGGATCGATAAAGGTCCGCGCAACGGTGGGCGACACCAGCTGGGAAACATCAATCTTTCCAGCCAAGGAAATGGGCGGCTGGCTGTTGCCGGTGAAAGCCGCTGTGCGCAAAGCCGAGGGTTTGGCGGCGGGGGATTTGGTGACGGTCAGCGTGACCGTTTAATTAAAAACCACAATCACCCGCATTGCGCGCGGTGCAGCAATTTCTGATCCGCCAGCACCAATGCCATCATCGCCTCCACCACTGGCGTGCCGCGAATGCCGACGCACGGATCATGGCGGCCTTTAGTGATAATCTCGGTCGCCTCTCCGTCGCGGGTGATCGTCTCAACCGGCGTAAGGATCGAAGACGTCGGCTTAAACGCCACGCGGCATACCACCGGCTGTCCGGTCGAAATACCGCCCGCAATGCCGCCAGCATTATTGGCCAAAAACTGCGGCGCGTTGTGACCTCTTGATTCTTGGCCGGGCCGCATGGGATCGGCGTTATCCTCGCCGCGCAAACGGGCGGCTTCAAAACCTGCACCGATTTCCACAGCCTTCACCGCGTTGATCCCCATCATCGCCGAGGCAAGCTCGCTGTCGAGTTTCGCATAAAGCGGCGCGCCCCATCCTGCGGGAACACCGGTCGCGACGCATTCAACCACAGCGCCCAAAGACGAGCCCGCCAGCCGAGCCTCATCGACCAGTTTTTCCCAACGCCCCGCCGCAGCTTCATCAGGGCACCAAAACGGGTTTTTGCCGATCTGCGATTTCTCGAAATTGGCCGGATCAATCCGATCGCCGCCGATTTCGACAACATAAGCCAGAATCTCAACCTCTGGAATCACCGACCGCGCAACCGCCCCTGCCGCAACCCGCGCCGCAGTTTCCCGTGCACTAGACCGTCCGCCACCACGATAATCGCGGAAGCCGTATTTGGCGTCATAGCTGTAATCGGCGTGGCCGGGGCGATAGGCCTTGGCGACCTCGGAATAGTCCTTTGACCGTTGATCGACATTTTCAATCATCAGCGAAATCGGCGTGCCAGTGCTGCGCCCCTCGAACACGCCCGACAATATGCGCACCTGATCGGGCTCCTGCCGCTGCGTAGTATATTTGCTGGTGCCGGGGCGGCGTTTATCAAGGAACGGCTGAATGTCGTCTTCAGACAACGCAATTCCCGGAGGACAACCATCGACCACAGCGCCCAGCGCCGGACCATGGCTCTCGCCCCAGCTGGTAAAGCGAAATACGCGACCAAAAGTGTTAAAGCTCATAAGGTAGAAATATCCGGCGCGTCTTCCTGCTTCATGCCGACGGTGTGATAGCCCGCATCAACATGGTGCGTTTCGCCGGTCACACCCTTTGACAGGTCGGATAACAGATACAATGCGGCCCCGCCAACATCATCGATGGTGACATTGCGGCGGAGCGGCGAGTTTAGCTCGTTCCATTTCATGATGTAGCGGAAATCGCCGATGCCGCTGGCGGCCAAGGTTTTGATTGGCCCTGCCGAAATGGCGTTCACGCGGATGCCGTCTGGGCCGACATCATTGGCCAGATATTTGACACTGGTTTCAAGAGCCGATTTGGCCACACCCATGACATTGTAATGCGGCACGACTTTTTCTGCGCCATAATAGCTAAGCGTCAGCATCGATCCGCCGCCCACGCCTGTCTCACGGTCTATGGGCACCATCATCGCAGCGGCGCGTTTTGCAACGGCAGTAAAGCTGAACACGCTGATGTTCATCGTCATCAAAAAGTCTTCGAGGCCGACGTCGAAATACTTGCCGCGCAGTGCCTCTTTATTGGTGTAGCCGATGGCGTGGACGACAAAATCAATCGTTGGCCAGCGCGCGGCCAAAGTATCAAACGCTGCGTCCAAATTCGCCATATCCGCGACATCGCAATCGATCAGGAAATCACAGCCCAATTGCTCGGCCAACGGCTTGACCCGCTTTGCCATCACCTCGCCCTGATAGCTGATCGCAAGCTCTGCGCCTTCGGATTGCAGCTTCTTGGCAATCCCCCATGCGAGCGATTTATCGTTCGCCAGCCCCATGATAAGCCCGCGTTTCCCTGCCATCAAACCGGTCATTTTGCCTCGCTTTTACGTAACGTTATTCGGTGGATCGTTCTTTAGGCCATTTTCGGTAGCATTGGCTAGGGCCGCGTTCAATTGCGCGCCAGTCACCATGCCAAGGCCGACAAGATAAAAGAAAATCAGCGCGACCATCACGCCTGCAAGGCTGCCATAGGTCAGATCATAATCGGCCATCGAATAGACAAACCACGGCAGGATCGTCGTGCAACCCAGCCACCACAGGCTGACCAATACAGCGCCGGGCCATTTCGGATAGACCCGCGCCCGATATTCACGCGGGGTAAGGCCGCGATAAATGACATAGATTGCCACAAATAGCATTGCGAACGGCACCCACCGCCCCCACGCAAAATATTCAGCCGCATTTTCGGCAGCGGGGATATAGCGATACACGAGGTCCTCTATGGCGATAACCAGCACCTGCGCACTGAATGCTGCCATCGCTAGCACGACCGCCGCTATCACTCCGAACAACGAGCCCAAACGGTAGTGAAAGAAATGCCGAGATGGGACGGTTCCATAAGCGCGGTTGAGGACATCGCGGAACGTTTCCAACAGGCTGGTTGTTGTCCACAATCCGACCAATGCACTCATCCACAGCAAAGGCCCTGTGCGCGCAGTCATCGCGGCTTCGACCGGACCGCGCAACGCATCACCAACCCCTGCAGGCACAGTCGCGAAAAACGTGTTGATCAGCCGAAGCCCATCCTGCGTTTGGCCCAATCCGCCCGCAATCGCCGCAGCAACCACGCAAAATGCAAACAACGTTACAAGTGACAAATAGGCAAAGTTCCCTGCGTGGACAAAGCCGTCAGTATAAACACCAACAGCAACACGGCGGATAACCTCTCGCGTTTGGTTTATCGGATTAAGGTCGCCAAACCATTCCGCTTCGCTTTCAACATGCAGCTCCGCTTCATGGGCCCGCGCCTCTGGCGATAAAGGTGAGTGTTCAGACACCCAGCTGGGCTCGAATGTCCGGTTCATCGGGCAGCTCGTCGGCCAGCTTTGCCATTACCGCCGCGTCATTTGGCAAATGAATTTGCAGGGTGACCAGCTGATCGCCGCGCGTACCAGCTTTTGTGGTAAAGCCTCGGCCTTTGATCCGCAGCGTTGATCCGGACGGCGCGGAGGCGGGCACGGTCAACATCACCGCACCATCCAATGTCGGCACTTTCACTTTGCCGCCCGTGATCGCTTCTTTCAGCGAGACTGGCAGATCAAGCCGGATATGGTCGCCATCGCGTTCGTAAAACGGATGTTTGCCGATTTTCAATGTGACCATCGCGTCGCCATTGCCGCCGGGGCCGGGCTGGCCTTTGCCGGGAATACGGATTTGTTGGCCAGCGACTAGGCCGTTGGGCAGCTTAAACTCGACCGTCTTACCATCACGCAAAGTGATCCTTTGCGGCTCCAGCTTTGCCGCATCGGTGAATGAGACCAGATGTTCATAGGCGATGTTCGCACCCTTGGGTGGTGGCCCGGGACGGGGTTGCGGCCCGCCCGGGCGCGCGCCTGCCCCGCCACCAAACAGTCCGTCAAAAATGTCACCCAGATCAATCCCGCCGTTGGTATCAAAGCCTCCGCCGGGTTGTGTTCGCCCGCCACCGCCAAACGGGTTTCCCCCACCAAAGGGCGAACGTGGCTGGCCATTCTCATCGATTTCGCCGCGATCAAATTGTGCGCGTTTCTGGGCGTCGGACAACAGGTCATAAGCGCGGGTTACATCGCTGAACCGTTCAGACGCTTTTGGATTATCCTTGTTTTTATCCGGATGCAATTCCTTGGCCAGCGTACGATAGGCCGCCTTAATTGCCTTGGCGTCTGCACCCTTGGAAACGCCCAATATGGAATATGGATCGGCCATTGTTACCCTGTCGAAAACCTGTCTGTATTAGATTGGCATTACAGCCGCCTAAGTCAACCGCAACCCCGTCAACTTGGCGCGGTCGCATTTTGCGGTATTTTTTTGCAGGTGAACCGCAACAGCAGATATAAACTCAGGCCTAACGGCCCAGCCATCAGAACGAAAAACAGAATCGGGACTTGCACCCAGCGCGCATAGCCATGCCGATCCGCATTGCGTGCGACCCACAGTCCAACAAATAAATCAAATGCCAGATAGTGAATCCAGCCAACTGTCGCGCCGCCTTTACTATCGAACAACGCCATCACGCCCGATAACTGCGTGAAATCCACCGAGCCGCCGTCTGGCCCAATGGGATCAATCGCGCCTGTCATGATCATCGGCAGCAACACGGAATAGGTCAAAGCGAGTGGGAAAATGCCGCCAAAAAGCACCAGCCGCGCGGTCAATTCGGTGCGGGGGCCAAACGCAAGCAGCAACCAGAACAGCAACGGCCAGGTATTGGCGATGCTAAAAACCGTTTCCCATTGCATATTCTGTATCCTTTGCCTCTTTTCCCTTTCGCCGCTCTAGCCTATCGCAGACAAATGGAAAGCCAAGACCCCTATACCCTATTCGACAGTTGGTTCGCCGAGGCGCGTGACAGCGAAATTAATGACAGCAACGCGATGGCACTGGCCACTGCGGACGCAGATGGGCATCCGTCTGTGCGGATGGTGTTACTAAAAGGGCACGGCCCCGATGCCGATGGCAGCGGCGGCTTTATTTTCTACACTAATCTGGAAAGCCGCAAAGGCGGTGAGCTGGCTGTAAACCGCCACGTGGCATTGTTATTCCACTGGAAATCCTTGCGCCGCCAGATCCGTATAGAAGGGCCTGTTCGCCGCGTTACCGACGCCACCGCCGACGCTTACTTCGCCACTCGCGCGCGCGATTCGCAATTGGGCGCATGGGCATCAGACCAGTCTCGCCCGCTGGATAGCCGCGCGACGTTTGAAGCAAAGTTTGACGCGGTAAAAGCGCGTTTCGAAGGCCAAGATGTTCCGCGCCCGCCGCATTGGACAGGCCACATAGTCACGCCCCAACGCATCGAATTTTGGCAGGACCGCGAATTCCGCCTCCACGAACGCTGGGTGTATGAACGCGATGGCGAAGGCTGGACGACGGGAATGCTGTTTCCCTGATTGCGCATCAAGCCATGGTCGAGGCCTTGCAATGTAGGACTTCCTCTGCCACGCACAGATGATGATTAAAGCAAGCAAGTCCGTCGGTAAAAAAGTGCGATTTCAGTGTGAACTTGTACAGTTTTCTGCGGATTTTCGACGATGGATTAAAATCGACTAACGATGAGCCTCGCCCACAACCATCATCACCACAGCCATGGTGACCTAACCACAAAGGCGGCGCTGGCCAGCGTTACGATGGCGTTGTTTTTGCTAGTGTTGAAAGTCTATGCAGCGGCGGAGACCGGCTCGGTCGCATTGCTGGGGTCGCTTGCGGATACTGGCTTTGATGTGCTGGCGTCTTTGCTGACGTTGTTCAGCGTGCGCTATGCAGCGTTGCCTGCGGATGACGACCACCGGTTCGGCCACGGCAAAGCGGAATCGCTGTCGGCGCTGGTGCAGGTTATGCTGGTTATCGTCACCGCAGTGCTCATCGGCTGGCGCGGTTTTGCCAGACTGGGCAGTGGTGAAGCAACGCAACATCCAGAAATGGGGATTGGTGTGTCGTTGATCGCCATACTCGCAACGGCGGGTCTACTTGCCTATCAACACAGCGTGATCAAAAAGACTGGATCAGTCGCGATCCACGGCGACCATGTTCACTATCAAGGCGACGTTCTCCTGAACATTGCGGTCATTATCGCCATCGGATTGGACGCGTTTCTTGGCGTTCGCGGGGCTGACCCTGTCTTCGGCCTTGGCATAGCAGCGTGGTTGCTTTGGGGCGCGTCGCGCTCGGCGCGCATGGCGCTTGACCAATTGCTCGACAAGGAATGGCCGGCGGAAAAGCGTGAACGGTTCTTGGCGGTTGCGGCAAAACATCCGCGTGCCACAGGCATTCATGACGTCCGCACCCGGTCAAGCGGGATGCACGATTTTGTGCAATTCCACCTGTGGTTCGACCCCAAATTGAGTTTGGGCGAAGTGCATGATATCATGGATGAAATCGAACATGAATTGGCGCATGAGTTTCCCGGGGTTGAGGTGCTGATCCACCCCGAGCCAGAAAACCAAATCCACGATCATATTCACGAGCATCAAATGCCATGACCGAAACGCGCGCATTCAGACAGATTGATGTCTTTACCTCGGTTCCGTTGATGGGCAATCCGGTTGCGGTTATTCTGGATGCCGCAGGGCTTTCGACCACGGCTATGCAGGCGATGGCCAATTGGACGAACCTGTCAGAGACCACGTTCGTCACAACGGCGACCGATCCGGCAGCGGACTATGCTGTGCGCATCTTTACCCCGAAAAGCGAGCTGCCCTTTGCGGGGCATCCAACTTTGGGCACAGCGCATGCTGTGATCGAGGCGGGACTTGCGTCATTCCATGACGGTAAAATCATCCAGCAATGCGCTCTCGGCCTTGTTGAGATCAGCCAATCGGGTGCGGGACTGTCGTTTCGGCTGCCGTCTTATTCTTTTGAAGACGCGCCGGATGTTGATTGTCTAGCTGCTGCCTTGGGTAAGGGCGCAATCGTCGGAGAGCCTCAAATCGTCAGCGTCGGCCCGCGCTGGGTCATTGCCGAGCTTGCTTCGGTCGCTGTCCTTGATGCGCTTATTCCTGATCTGACCAGCCTTGCCGATTATGATCGAAAACACCGCACCACCGGATTAACGGTTTTTGCGGCAGGTCCCGACCAATCCCTGATGGTGCGTAGCTTCGCCCCTGCTGACGGCGTTGCCGAAGACCCCGTCTGCGGTAGCGGAAATGCTGCGGTTGCTGCATATCGTTTGCGCTTCGGGCAGATTGCAGCGGGCGGCAGCTATGCTGTCAGCCAAGGACGACAAGTTGGCCGCGATGGAAAGGTGCAGGTTCGTATCGACGGCGATATTATCCATGTTGGCGGCGAATGTGTGACCGTTATGGAGGGGGTCGTTCGCTTACCCTAAGCTGGCCCTAGGCTGGCCCTAGGCTGGCTGGCCCAAATCCGTGGGGCAGCAATTCTGACAGTCGATAGGTCACGAACCCATCCGCTTTCGCGCAGTGCACCGGCAGGTCGATGTCGACCAAATCAGCAACTTCTTTAATAATCTGCCGACAGCGCCCACAGGGCGAAATCGCATCGGGGCCAAGTGATGCGCTGCCGTCTGCTGCTTCGGGCCCACCGGCGACGGCAATCGCAACAATCCGGCGCAGCTGCCCGTCGCTGTTCGCCTTTGCAATCGCGACAGTTTCCGCGCACAATGTCATGCCATAGCTGGCGTTTTCGAAATTGGCGCCAGTGACGATGCTACCATCGTCCAGCTCCAGCGCCGCACCGACGTGAAAATGCGAATAGGGCGCATACGCCATTTTTGCCGCCTCAATCGCTGCCGCTATAAGTCTATCACTCATTGCTATCACCCCGCACCACGACCCAGCGAACGCGTCCGTCAACACCATCGATATTGCGTGCTGTATTGGCTGTCCACATCACCCAAGGCTTGGCCGCATAATCGGGCAGCAACCAAGTCCGTTCCAGCCAGACATTGCGGTCGACGGCCGCGCTGATCCGGTATTGCTTCTCAAAGTCTGGCGCTAACAACAGCACGGCTGGCTTCCCCGCATGCGCCTCAATCTGTGACAGGAACGTCGAAACTTCCGATAGGATAAGCGCACGGTCGGGCTTGCTGGCACAGGTTTTTGAATAATCGAGCGCAACAGCAGGCGGCAAGGCAATGGGCGAGCGCGGTACAGTGGTGATGAACAATGTCGCCTGATCGGTCGCCAACCGGCAAATGTCGAAGATGTGCAGCGCGCCATAGCGTATGCCGACATCGCTGATTGCCTCCAAATTGCTAGCATAACTTGCGTCGCGGATCTTATCCCCGACGGTTGCCGTCAGATAGGCAAAATCAACGCCGGTTGCCGCAAGCGTTGACCACACAGGCTCCCCATTCGATGCGTCGACCACAACCCCCTGCATCGGATAATCGTCGAGCGACGGCGTCCAGCCGATGACAACGCGCCACAGCACGAACGCACCCAGCGCCACCGCAAGCGCAATCGCGCCCAGCCGAAATCGTGGTGTTTTGCCCTCAGCCATTTGCCGCCCCGAATGTCCCCGCCCTATTTTATTGTTTGATATGCAGCACGCAAATCAGCGTAAACAGCCGCCGCGCCGTTGGAAAATCGATCTCGATTTTGCCCTCCAACCGCTCGGTCAGCAATTCAGCCCCTTGATTGTGCACCCCGCGCCGGGCCATATCGATGGTCTCGATCTCCGACGCAGACGCTTTGCGGATCGCCTGATAATAGCTGTCGCAAATCGCGAAATACTCGCGCACCGGACGTTGAAACCGGCCAAGGCCCAGGATCAATATTTCGTGCGGGCCGCCGTCTTCGCGTGTGATTTCCCAAATCAACCGGCCTTCGGTGACGCTGAGTTTCAACCGATACGGCCCCGCATAGCCATCGCCCAAATCGCGCAACGGCTTAAAAACATTGTCCTCGATCAAATCAAAAATCGCGACACGGCGCTCTTGTTCGATATCGGCGTTACGACGTAGAATCGTCGCTTCGTCTAAATCAACAGATATGATGCGTGGATCGGACATTTTGTGGCTCTAGCTTATAAAGCGGCAGGGGCAAGTGCCGCTGCGCAAATTGTCCACAGCCCTGTCCCCCATTCTATTTGCCAGCGCCTCTTGTCAGTCGAGCGGTCGTGGCGGATAACAGCATCATGGTTGAACCGATCCGTCTTGCCGCTTTGCCTTCTGATACAGCTGAAGGCGAAGAGCACCGCCTGCCCCGCAATGTCGAGGCAGAGGCCGCGTTTCTGGGCGCTTTACTGATCGACAACCGCATCATCGAGGACGTCTCGATCAAGCTTCGCCCCGAACATTTTTTTGAGCCGTTGCATGAACGGATTTACGACCAGATTTTGCGGCTGCTTGACCGCAATATGCTGGTCACACCGGTCACGCTAAAGCCTTTGTTCGAAGCCGATGTGGCGATGAAGGAACTGGGTGGCCCCGGCTATCTGGTAAAGCTGACCGCTGACGGATCAGGCCTGATCGGCGCGCGTGATTTCGCGCAGCAGATTTACGATCTGGCGCTGCTGCGCGAATTGGTGACTGTCGGGCGGACCTTAGTGAACAACGCGCTCGACACCAGCGAAGCGGTTGATCCAAAGACGCAAATCGAAGACGCCGAAAGCGCGTTGTACAAAGTCGCAGAGGGCGAAGGCGACACCGGCTCGATGAAGAGCTTTTTGATGGCTTCAACCGAAGCAATCAAGAATGTCGAGAAAGCCCTGAATTCCGGCGGGCATTTATCGGGCGTGACCACTGGCCTTGATAGCATCAATTCCAAATGCGGCGGCTTGCACAATTCCGACCTTATCATCCTTGCCGGCCGCCCCGGCATGGGCAAAACGTCGCTTGCCACCAACATTGCCTTTAATGCGGCGCAACGTTGGCTGCGCGATCGCGAGGATGGCATCGAAGAATCAAAAAGTGCAGGCGCCAAAACCGCATTTTTCAGCCTAGAAATGTCTGCTGACCAGCTAGCGACACGTATCCTTGCCGAGCAATCTGGGATCAGTTCCGAGGCATTGCGCATGGGCAAAATCAGCCGCGACGATTTTCGCGAACTGTCACGTGCTTCGCGCGAATTGCAGGAACTGCCCCTCTATATCGACGACACACCTGCGCTCACCATCGCCGCTTTGCGCACACGTGCACGGCGGTTGCAGCGTAAACACAATATCGGCTTGATCGTCGTCGATTACCTGCAATTGCTGCAAGGTTCCGGCCGCGGTTCAAACGACAACCGCGTCAATGAAATCTCAGAAATTTCGCGCGGATTAAAGACACTCGCAAAGGAATTGCAGCTTCCAGTGATCGCCCTGTCGCAGTTAAGCCGTGCTGTCGAAAGCCGCGAAGACAAACGCCCACAGCTTTCCGATCTACGCGAATCAGGCTCTATCGAACAAGACGCCGATATGGTCTGGTTCGTGTTTCGCGGTGAGTATTATTCGCTTATGGTCAAACCACCGATCAGCGAAAACAGTTCAGAGGACGAGAAAACCAAATACCGGACTTGGGAGGAGAAACACATCCCCTTGGTCAACAAGGCGCTGTTGATTATCGGTAAGCAGCGCCATGGTTCAACGGGCAACATCCCGCTGAAATTCGAAAGCCATATCACCAAGTTTAGCGACTTGGCGGATGACAGTTACGACCAAAGTTACGATTGAGCGCCCGCTCTGGTCCAAAAAAGTCGGGATTAGCTTAACTGCGCTGACAAAATATAGTTCAACGCCATGTTCTCACTAAGGTGTAATCCTTTGAACGGGGAAAACGCGATGCCTTGCATTGCTGTGATCTCTAAACCCGCCTCATTTAACAATGCGGTCAACTCATCAGGCATTAAAAATTGATCCCAATCATGCGTGCCGCGTGGCACTTGCCCAAGGCGTTCCGCCGCCTCGACCAGCAACAGTTTTGACGCGGCTGTCCGGTTGGGTGTGGACATAATCAACAAGCCATCAGGTTTCAGATGCGCCACTAGATCCGCGACGAAAGCCGCTGGATCGGTGACATGCTCGATCACTTCCATAGAGGTTACCAGATCAAAGCGCCTCAGCGTTTGCGCCGAAAGCTCGCCCGCTCGGTAATCAATTTTTAGCCCCGATTGCCCGGCATGCGCTGCCGCCGCTGCAATATTCTCCGGCGCTGCATCGACACCGGTGACCGCCGCCCCCATCCGTGCCAGCGGTTCGCACAACAGTCCTGCACCGCAACCAACGTCAAGCGCCGCCTTCCCAGAAAGTGGCTTTAATGACCGTTCGTCACCACCGAAATGTGCGTTAATCTTCGTCCGGATAAAGCCCAACCGCACAGGGTTTAGCTTATGCAGCATCGCGCTCGACCCCTTTGGGTCCCACCAATCCGCCGCAAGCGCACCAAAATGCGCCGCTTCATTTGGATTGATGGTCAATTTTCCGTTCGTCGCGATGCTTGCCTTTGTCATATCCTATCCCTATCAGCGCGGCTGTTTGTAACAAAGCCATAATTTGGGCCATGAACGGGGAATGCCGTGGCAAAAATAGTCATGAAATTTGGCGGAACGTCAATGGCGGGGACCGAGCGCATTCGCCGCGTCGCGCAATTGGTAAAGCGTCAGGCAGAACGGGGCGATCAAGTCGCTGTGGTCGTCTCTGCAATGGCGGGCGAAACAGACAGGCTAGTCAATTTCTGCCGCGAAGCCAATGCGCTGTATGATCCCGCCGAATATGACGTCGTCGTTGCGGCGGGGGAACAAGTCACATCCGGCCTTCTCGCCATCGCGCTGCAGGCGCTGGGTTGTAACGCGCGCAGCTGGCTGGGTTGGCAAATACCTATTTACACCGATCCCGCGCATGCCAAGGCGCGGATTGGCACCATCGACAGCGAAGCATTGCTCGCCTCTTTGGCCGGCGGTACCATCGCAGTTATACCCGGATTTCAGGGCGTAACTGACGACAACCGTATTTCCACCCTAGGGCGCGGCGGATCGGACACCTCTGCCGTCGCTGTCGCCGCCGCGATTAAGGCTGACCGCTGCGACATCTACACCGATGTGGATGGCGTTTATACCACCGACCCGCGCATCGTGGCGCGTGCGCGCAAGCTAAAGGCGGTGACTTACGAAGAAATGCTCGAACTGGCCTCGGTCGGATCGAAAGTATTGCAAACCCGCTCGGTCGGCCTTGCGATGAAGGAAGGCGTGCGTGTGCAAGTGCTGTCGTCGTTCATCGACGAAAATGCGCCCGACGCTGACAGCATCCCCGGGACGATGATCGTCACCGATGAAGAATTGGAGAATGCCCAAGTGGAACGCCAACTGATCACCGGCATCGCCGCCGACAAGAATGAAGCCAAAATCACGCTGACCCGCGTGCCAGACCGTCCGGGCGCGGTCAGCCACATCTTCGCGCCGCTGGCCGAGGCCAATATCAACGTCGATATGATCATCCAAAACGTCGGCCGCGATAAAGGCGAGACCGACGTGACTTTCACTTGCCCGCAAGCCGATTTAGCACGCTGTACCGACGTTTTGCAAAACCAGCGCGAGAAGATTGGCTACAACCGGCTGATTTCGGACACAAAGGTAGCAAAGATCTCCGTCGTTGGCGTGGGTATGAAAAGCCATGCTGGGGTTGCGTCAACGATGTTCACTGCGCTCGCGGATCGCAAAATCAACATTCAGGCAATTTCAACGTCGGAGATTAAGGTATCAGTGTTGATCGACGAGGATGAGACGGAGCTTGCAGTGCGCGTGTTGCACACGGCCTATGGGTTGGATGCGGAGTAAACTTCTTTCATTGAACGCTGCGCGTTTGTAAGCGGTATTCTATGACAAAACTAACTCACCTCATGCAGCGCGGCACGGAATTTCTCGGCTGCGAGGTCGCCATCATGTGCGGCGCGATGTCGTGGGTCTCTGAGCGGAACCTGGTGTCGGCCATATCCAATGCGGGTGGCTTTGGGGTGATAGCCTGCGGGGCGATGACGCCGGAGTTGCTGGATGCAGAGATTACCGCGACAAAGGCAATGACCGCAAAGCCATTTGGCGTGAACCTGATTACCATGCACCCCCAGGTGATGGATTTGATTGCGGTTTGCGCGAAACATAATGTCAGCCATGTTGTGCTCGCAGGCGGATTGCCGCCCAAGGGCAGCATCGAGGCGATTAAGGCATTTGGCGCGAAGGTGATCTGCTTTGCCCCTGCGCTAACGCTCGCCAAAAAATTTGCGCGCAGCGGCGTTGATGCTTTGGTGATTGAGGGCAGCGAGGCAGGCGGGCATATAGGGCCGGTGGCAACGTCTGTTCTGGCGCAGGAAATCTTACCCGAATTGGGCGAACAGCTGCCGATCTTTGTCGCTGGCGGCATTGCGCGCGGCGGATTGATGGCGAGCTATCTGGAGATGGGCGCGTCTGGCGTACAGCTTGGTACGCGCTTTGTGTGTGCGCATGAAAGCATTGCCCATCCCAATTTCAAAGCCGCGTTCCTGCGCGCCAATGCCCGCGATGCTGTCGCCAGCGTGCAGATTGATCCGCGTCTGCCCGTCATCCCCGTCCGCGCGCTTAAGAACAAAGGCACTGAGGAGTTCACCAAAAAGCAAGTTGAAGTCGCTGCCATGCTGGATCGCGGCGAAATTGATATGGAAACAGCGCAGCTAGAGATTGAGAAATACTGGGCCGGAGCTCTTCGCCGTGCAGTCATTGACGGCGATGTCGAATATGGATCAGTGATGGCCGGGCAATCGGTCGGCATGGTGCACGTTGAACGGCCTGTGGTAGATATTATCGCTAAGTTAGTGGCGGAGGCCAAGGAAGCGCTTTCGCGCTAGCTCCCCCTTTCCAATGGGAAAGGGTTGCGCAGAGTTAGCAGCTTTGCTGCTTACTCGAAGCTGGGTGAGGGGTTGTGCACTATCGATAACCCACAACCCCTCACCAACTCCGCCTAAGCCTGTCGGCTAAGGCTTCGTACCTCTCCCACTGGAGAGGATAGACAGAGACAAACCGTCTTGCCAATACAACACAGCGTCGTCATATCCGACCTATGGAAGAGATTGAGCAGCTAACCCCGCTAGACGCAGCCTATGTGAATGTGCTGCGGATTGTCAGCGGTATCTTTGCATTGGTCTCGATCATCGGCGCGGGCGTGCTAGAATTTGCGCAATTGGTGCCGATGGGTATGATTATCACACCCGTCATCTTGCTGACTGCCTATTGGATTTGGGTCATCCCGCAAAGGCGCTATAACCGCTGGGGCTATGACGCCGGCATCGACCGGTTGCGCATCGTGCGCGGCTATCTGTTCTACAGCGACACTGTCGTTCCTTATGGCCGTATTCAGCATATGGATGTCGATCAAGGACCGATAGAGAGGCCCTATGGGCTAGCCACTTTCTCTGCGCACACCGCCGGAACGCATGGCCGCACGATAGTGCTACCCGGCCTGCCCCATGCTGATGCCCTCGCACTGCGCGAACGTATTCGCGACTATATCAAACGGGCAAACGCGTGAACGAAGAGATTGCTGAACCCTTGGCCGCGAGCGAAGGCGAACGCACGCATCCATTAGGACTGCTGATAGCGGTCGTCACGGGAATCCCGCAGTTGATTTTTCCCATGCTTGCCGCGTTGTTTGGCACGCGCAGTACAGGGATCAGCACGCCGCTTATCATTGGCGCGGTGCTGCTTATCAGCTTGTTGTTCCGCTGGACCGGCTGGATGCGGTTTCGCTTTCATCTGGATGAAGACGATATCCGCATCGAACAGGGGCTGTTGAACCGCACCGTCCGCTCCATTCCCTATGACCGCATTCAGGATGTCAGCATTGAACAGCCGGTACTAGCGCAGATTTTTAACCTTGGCGAAGTCAAGTTTGAAACCGGCGGCGGCGAAGGCGAGGATGCTAAGCTGAGCTTTGTCAGCATGGAGCGTGCAGAGGCGTTGCGGGAGACGATTAGAGCGCGCAAAGCCGAAGAGGCAAGCGCTGTAGAAGCTGCGGAAGTAGGTTTCGTTAGAGAAGCCCCGCCCATCTTCGCGATGGACAACAACCGTCTTGTCACCCTTGGCCTCTATTCCTTCAGTCTGGTGATCTTTGCAGTGCTAGGCGGTCTTGCTCAACAATTTGATTTTCTGCTGCCGTTTGATTTTTGGGATTTCAAACGTTGGATCGGCATGGCTGAGGATCGAGGCGTTAGCATCGATGGGATCAGCACCAGCGCGCGGATTATTGGTGCAGCGTTTGCGTTGGTCGCGCTTATCGCGCTGGGATTTGCGACCGGCGTGATCCGCACAGTCCTTAAGGAATACGGCTTTCGCCTCGACCGCACCGAACGCGGGTTTCGGCGTCGACGCGGTCTATTAACGAAAACCGATGTCGTGATGCCGGCGGGCCGCGTACAGGCAGCCAATATCGTCACCGGCCCGATCCGCAAACGACGCGGTTGGCATGCGCTAAAGTTCGTCAGCCTTGCGCAAGATAGCAAGGAGGAAAGCGACTACATGGCTGCTCCGCTGGCTAAGCTGGATGAGATTTGGCCCATCGCGGCCGAGGCGGGGATCATGCCACCGAGCGTAGACGCCGAATTTCAGCATGGCTATTTCCGCTGGTGGCTAACCGGCTTCGTCATCGTTATCCCGCTGGTCCTGGCTGCGATGGTTGCGGTTATAGTCTTTGCTGAAGCATCGTTCGCGCGGTCGCTGCTGCTGTTGTTCATCCCGCTTATCTTGTTGCTATTCAGCGCGCTGGAATGGCGCAAGTTCCGCTATGCAGAGGACGCCTCGCGACTTTATGTACGCCGTGGGTGGTGGCGGCAGCAGTTGACAATCCTACCGCAAGTCCGCGTGCAAAGTGTGGAGATTGCGCAAACCCCGTTGGCAAGGCTCTCGGGGCTGGTCACTCTTCATCTTGGCATTGCGGGTGGGACGCTGGAACTCATCGCCATTCCCCGCGAAACAGCTGAGGCGATCCGCGACCGGGTGATGGCTGTCGCGGCGCCAGTGGATTTCTCCAAAGCCTAATCCATCGGGCTGATCTGCTGTTCCTCTATCAAGCTATTATCATCGCGGCGCAGGCTAAACTTCACATTTTTACCCGCCCAATCGATGTCGATAACCGAGAAATTGGGAATGCCCCATAATCCGCCGGTGCGTGCCGGATCAGGTTCCCGCGCGCGATCATCGCCTTTACCAAAGGCAAAATTCAGCGACGACGATGTGATTTCCCACAAAGGAGCCTTCACACCCGCAACATCGGTTTTGTAAAAGCCGCCTGAATGCCGGTCGCCGGTCAGCAGCACCGCGTTGTTCACGCCCTTTGCCGCCAGCAACCCGTAAAACCGGTCGCGGTCCTTGGGGAAATTCGCCCAGCTTTCATAGTTATGCGCGCTGGTGATCAGCTGAATTGAGGACACGATGAACCGCAGATCGGCAGGCTTTGCCAATTCCTGCTCCAGCCATTGCCACTGCGCATCGCCCAACAATGTCGCCCCGGGATCAGTGTTCGGGATATACCAGCCAAGCGCCGGACCGGGGTCGCGGTACGGCATCGCCACCAGATCAGATCGGAAGAACCGGCTATCGAGGATGATGAACTGCACCCGCTTTCCCGCTGGTCCAACGATGCGGCTTTCATACACGCCGGGGCGCGACTTCACTTCGTCAGATGCGCCCCAATAGCTTTCGTAAATATCCTCGGCATATTCCTTAAACGCAAAGCTGCCGCCTGCATCATTCGCGCCAAGGTCATGATCGTCCCATGTTGTCATCATCGGCACGCTGCGGCGAAACCGGTCAAATTCTTGCCGCGCCGATAGCTTGCGATAGCTAGCCGTCAGCGTGGGGATATCCGCGCTGTTGGTGGTCCGCGTGTCGCCGTAAACATTGTCACCAATCAGCAAAAATGCCTGCGGCTTTTGAGCCGCGATCACATCCCAAAACGCCATCGACCGGTTTTCATTGACGCACGAACCAAAGGCGATGCGCGTCAGCACAGTGTCGTTCGCGAGCGAAGCATTGGGCGGGGCGACGGGAAGCTTGCTGGTCAACCCCGCATAATAGGGCCGCAACGCCTCTTGTGCGGTGGTGGGTGGAGAGACCGATTCGGTTGCCATAGGCGGCATGGTCGCACACGCCGATAGCAACAAAAGTGGCGCAATTCTCAAAAAGTAGAGGCCAACACCCCCCCTTTGTAGCTGTTGCGAAAGTCTGTCGATAAAAGCGGCGAGAGGGCGAGTAGAATTGGGATGGGACATCTGTTCATTATGACAAACACGCGCGGTGTAGGACAGCACAAATTGACATCTGGCCAAGAAAGATATGGCGACCTAGGATGCGGCAGGCTGGAGGATCGTTGATGCGGAAAACACTGATTGCACTGTCGTTGATATTGGCGCCAACCGTCGCCCATGCCGATTCAGGCACGGACTTAAACAAGCTGGTTGAGGACTATTGGGCCGCGGTGCTGAAAGAGTCGCCCGTTATGGCGAGCAGCCTGGGCGACGACAGCCAGCCCGGAGCAGTGGGAGATTATAGCCTCGCAGGCCAAGATCGCTTTGCCAAAGCAAGTGCTGAGTATTTCGCGCGGCTCAACGCGATTCCCGAAAGCGAGTTGAACGCCGACGCCAAGATCGAATATGGCATATTGAAGCGCACGTTGGCGGGAACAATCGAAGCCGACAGCTTTGGCCAGCGCGCGATCAATTTTTCGACCTATTCTGGCTGGCATCAGAATTTTGCCGGAATGGCGGACAATTCTCCATTCCGCAATAAGGCCGATTATGAAAGCTATAACGCACGATTGAAACGCTATTTTGAAGTGAATGAGCAGTCGATTGCCGTTGCCAATACAGCGATCAAAGGCAAATACACACTGCCTTGCGAAGTGTTGGGTGGCTATGAAAAGGGCATCGCGGGCCTGATCAAAGCCGACGAGCGCGAGTCGCGGTATTTCCAACCCTATGCTGGCAAACGCCCCGATGCGGTCAGCGAGGAAGACTGGAATGGCCTTGCCGCGCAAGCCATTGCCACGATCAACGCGATCATCAATCCGGCGCTGCAAAAACATCTCGATTGGTATGCCAAAACGTACAAACCCGCCTGCGCGAAACTACCCGGCGTGTCCGCGCAACCCGGTGGTGCGGACTATTACAATTTCCGTATCAGACAGGAAACCACCACCAATCTAAACGCCGAACAGATCCACACGCTGGGGCTATCCGAGGTCGCGCGTATCCGCGCTGAGATGGTCACCGTCGCTGAAGCAGCGGGCTATGACAGTCTTGACGCCTTCATCAAACATTTGCGTACCGATCCGCAATTTTATGCAAAGACCCCCGAAGAGTTGATGGAAAAAGTGGCGCGGATCACCAAAACCATCGACGGCAAAATGCCAAGCCTATTCAACCGCCTCGCCCGCCTTCCTTATGGCATCAAAGAAATCCCGGCAGAAATCGCCGAAGGCACAACGACTGCATATTATTCGCAAGGCTCTCCTGCCATCGGCATATCGGGGACCTATTATGTGAACACATCGAAGCTCAATCAGCGCCCGTTATGGGAGGTTCCGGCGCTGTCCGTGCATGAAGCCGTCCCGGGACACCACCACCAAATCGCGTTACAACAGGAACTGGCGCTTTCCGATTTCCGCAAATACGGCGTGTCCTTCACCGCCTTTGTCGAGGGTTGGGGACTATATTCTGAACGGCTGGGGATTGAGATGGGGCTGTATGATACGCCCGCCAAGGACATGGGCCGACTGTCGTATGAAATGTGGCGCGCGATGCGGCTGGTGGTGGACACTGGCATCCATGCCAAAGGCTGGTCAAAAGCCCGCGCGATCCAATATATGACTGACAACAGCGCGATGTCGCCCGCCAATATCGAAGCTGAGGTCAACCGCTATATCAGCTGGCCAGGGCAAGCACTGGCCTATAAAATCGGCGAGCTAAAAATCCGTGAGTTGCGCGAATTGGCAACAACAGAGCTGGGCGACAAGTTCAATCTGGCGGCGTTCCACGACGTTGTGCTGGGGCAAGGAGCTGTACCGTTGGATGTGCTCGACCAGATGGTGAGGGAGTGGGTCGCGGCGCAGAAGGGGAAGTTGCCTTAAACGGTGACTGTCGTTTCAATAATCTGATCCGAAGCACCACCAGCCATCACGCGGTAGCCGCCGCGTTCCAATTCCCATTTATGCGTTTCGGCATTGCGCCAACGCAAACTGTCGAGCGCAATATCAAAATCTAGCCGCGCCGCTTCGCCCGGTTGCAGGCTCACTCTGCGGAATGCTTTCAAAAGCTTGCTTTGCCGTTCGACCGCTACGCCTGGTGCGCCGATATAGATTTGCACAACTTCATCAGCGGCGACTGCGCCGGTGTTGCACACAGTGACTTTGACAACCAAACAATCGCCTGCACAGCTTGCAACAAGATCATCATAGGCAAATGCGGCATAGCTTAATCCGTGGCCAAAGGCATAACGCGGCGTGTTACCGTCGCGGTCGAGTTTTGAATATCCGTGCCATAAATCATATTGAATGCTGGTCGCCGATTTGTCGAAAAAGGGGTGGTGGTCGACGGCGCGCGCTACCGTGAACGGCAGTTTTCCGGACGGAGAGACGGCCCCGAACAGTAAATCCGCCAGTGCCGTTCCGCCTTCCATACCGCTATAGAATGTTTGTAGGATTGCGCCGACTTGGGCCTCCCAGGCTTCAACCATTACAGCTGAACCGGCAACCAGAACGACGACCACCGGCTTGCCCGATGCAACCGCCACCTCAATAAGCTTCAATTGATCGATAGGCAGGCTAAGATCATCGCGGTCGCCTCCAATCGCAACGCGGTGTGCGGCATCGCGCGCCTCTGTGGGCACTTCTTGTCCCAGCGCGATGTCGCCCGGGATAAACTCGCCTTCTTCTTTGGCGGTGTAGCCGGCGACGATAATGATAACATCGGCATCGGAGGCAATGATCGCGGCGTTTACCAAATCGTCTTCATCGGCTGTCAGAATTTGGCCAATCGCGTATTTGTTTTGCACCCGCTGTAAACCCATCAAAGGTGTCACAACATACGGCGGACGAACGCGGCTAGAGCCATTATCGCCGGTGTTTTCAACCGCCGCCAATCGCCCCATAACCGCCAGCGTTCCGATTCCTTGGCGCAGCGGCAATACGGCATCATTTTTCAACAACACAGCCGATTTCTCCGCCGCCTCTAAGGCAATGGCGATATGGTCCGCCGACGCGACCAGTTCGATGGGGTATTCGGGCAACGGATCATCAGCCGCGGCAAAGCGGTACAGCGTAGTCAATATCCGGCGGCACGAGCGGTCAATAGCCTCGACCGAGACGTCGCCAGCCTCCACCGCCGCGACCAATTTTTCGCCCCAGACCAATGGCTCCGGATTTTCTATATCCAGCCCCGCGACCACGCCTGACACGTCATAAACACCTTTGACCCAGTCCGAATGGACAAAGCCTTCAAAGCCCCATTCGTCGCGCAAGATGTCGGTAAGCAGCTCCGGATGCTGGCCGCAGTACACGCCATTCATTTTGTTATAGGCGCTCATCACACTGGCACATCCAGCGTCGATTGCGCGTTTGAAATGGGGCAGATACACTTCGTGCAACGCGCGCTCGTCAATTTGCACATCCACGTAAAAGCGCGCATTTTCCATGCTGTTCAGCGCAAAATGTTTAACCGTTGCGATGACATTATGTTTCTGAATACCAAGCGCTAGAGCAGCGCCCATTTCACCCAGATGATGCGGGTCTTCGCCGTATGTTTCCTGCGCACGGCCCCATGATGGATGGCGCAACAGATTAAAGCAGACCGCGCCCGAAAGATTGCAACCTTGCGCCCGCGCTTCCTTGCCCATCACTTGGCCAATGCGCGTCTCCAGATCAGGATCAAAGCTTGCGCCCCGTGCCATTGAGCACGGGAAACAGGTGGATTGCCCACGGGCAACGCCGCGCGGCCCATCGGTAAACCACAATGCTGGAACGCCGAGCCTTTCGATCCCTCCGCCCGCACGATAGGGCCGCGCCGCCCAGACACGGTCGTCCTCGACAAACGCTTTGAAAAACCCTTTGCCCGACAACATCCCGACTTTTTCGGCCAAAGTTGCCTCGGTCAGAACCGCATCCACCACATCCGCGATTTGGGCTGTGGTCATCGCTTTGCGGGCGCGGTAATCAATCACTCTGGGCTAGGCAGATCTGCATCAGTTTCGGCGATTTCTGCTGGTCTGCCGCCATTAGCCTCACGCTCTTCTTTCGCGGCGCGTTCTTTTTCAAACTGTATCACGCGCTGCTCAACTTCTTCAGCCTCGGCATCAATGCCGGCAAGGCGTTTGCGGCGTTCCTCGGCAATCATCAAACCAAATGCGAGGCCAGGGTCTTTCGCTTTTTCAGCATAGGCTTGGTCGATGGCTTTGAGCCCGCAACCGGTGAACCCGCCTGCGCCCGACGCCGAACAGCTCATCGTGCCTTCGCGGCCAACATATTGATAGCCAATGACGCGATTGGTCCAACTTTCGTTGCGGATATCATTCGGATCAGATCGCAGGGACGGCGGAATGCGATAGCGATCGGCCTCAACCAAAATGGCGCAGACGTTGATTTGGTCATCGGTGCTTTCGGGGCATTGATCATCGCCAAACAGGATTACTGTGTTGATTTTTGGGTCCGTGCCGCCAGCATCCTGTGCCCGCACGACAGCGGCACTGAGCAAAAGGCTGGTCACGATCAATACTGTTGGCAGCGATGCGGTCAAACGGGTCATTCAGTTTTCTCCAATATCTTCGCGACTAACTGCCCCGCCAAAGCTGAATAGGGCATGAAAGCATGTAAGCGTTAGATACGTTTTGACACGGCAATGGCAACACGGCAACCCGCCCGGATGACGGCACTCATGACGGGGTAAGCAAAAGCACGCTCCGCCCCCTGGTCCAGGGCTGTCGCTTTATGCTCCAATTCTTCGGCGCGAAATTCGGCGATCAGCGCCGACAACTCAGGCTCGCTGTCGCCCAGTTCCTCAAGCTGTTCCGAATAATGCAGGTCAATTTCTGTCTCCACCGCCACAGTGCAGGCCATCGCTGCCTCTGGTCCCAGAACCGCAGTGGCTGCACCCAACGCATAGCCCGCAACACTCCACAAAGGGTGAAACACTGTGGGGCGCACGCCGCGCTCGGCCATAATCCGGTCAAAAGCATCCAAATGGCGCTGTTCCTGTTCAGCCATATGGCTGATGCTGCGCGCGGCCGGGTGGCGGTCGCCCATAATTGCCAGCTGCCCGGCGTAGATACGTTTGGCGCCAAATTCGCCCGCTTGGTTGACGCGGATCATGCTTTTTAGCTGCTGTGCTGCGTGGATATTATTCATAGTGTTCGATCTCGCCATGTCAGACCCAAAATGGTGACTGCGCCGCCCGCTGACAAGAGGAAGTTGAACCCTGCAAGCGAAATACCAAACAATGTCCACGGGGCGACATCACAACGGATGGTTGGTGCTTCAAGGATTTGTTTCATGACATCAGCACCGGACCCAGTGGGGACTCCGCTGCATTTGCTAAGCCCCTCCCACCAGCCATATTCGACCCCTGCGTGATAGCCGCCAATGACGCCGCTGGTCAGGATTGCAAAAGCTGCAAGTGCAACCAGCACACGTTTGTATCCGGGGTTCGCCACGAAGAAACCAAGCAACGCCAACGGCACTGCCGCAAAATGCGGCCAGCGTTGCCACCAGCACATCTCACACGGGTGCAAACCGCCGATATATTGCGAGCAATAAGCGCCCAGCAACAGCCCCGCAGGGATCAGGAAAGCCACCCAATGCGCACGTTTGAAATTCGTCATAACGCGCCGATTATCAGGGTTCAGTTCCGCGCGCTAGGCTTTGCGTTTCCGTCAGCCAATTTCATAGCTTTGCCGCCCAAACGCTCCAATGTTTCCATCGCATAATGCAATTGGAAATCCTTGATGCCTTTGGCTTCCAGCTGCTCGGTGGTCATCGCAAAACGCGGATCTTCGGCCAAGTCACTTTCCAGCTCTTTGTCCTCCACCGCCAGATCATTAACCAAATGGCGGCGCAGATCGGATTCGCGCATCGTCGTGCGCTTTTTGTAATCGGGATCGGAAATCTGCGGCACAGTGATGTCGGGCTTTATCCCGCCTTCTTGCACCGAACGGCCCGATGGCAGATGATAGCGCGCAATCGTCAAGCGCAATCCGGTGTCGCGTGACAAGGGCAGCACGCTTTGCACCGACCCTTTGCCAAAGCTACGCTCGCCCATAATCAGGGCGCGGTGCTGATCCTGAAGCGCACCCGCCACGATTTCTGATGCCGATGCAGACCCTGCATCAACCAGAACGATCACGGGCTTGCCGCCCGCCAGATCGCCCGGAAATGATTTTTCGGCGAACCAGCGGTTGACCACAACTTTGTTGCGACCGCGTTCGGACACAATCTCGCCCTTGGCCAGAAACGCGTCGGAAACTTTCACCGCTTCATCAAGAATACCGCCCGGATTAGAACGCAAATCGACAATGTAACCCAGCGGCTTTGCGCCCAGTTGTTTGTCAATACCTCTGATTGCAGACGCAACATCCTCTCCGGCTTCTTCCGAAAAGCCGGTTATGGTGATGACGCCAATCTTGTCTTTCACTTCCCAGCGGACAGGTTTCAAATCGATGACCGCGCGGGTCAGCAACAGGTCAAACGGCGCGTCGCGACCGGGGCGGAAAACGGTCAGCTTTATCGATGTACCAGGTTCACCGCGCATCCGGTTGACCGCTTCATCCAGAGTGCCGCCAACGATCAACTCGCCATCAAGGTGCGTAATATAATCGCCCGATTTCATGCCAGCTTTGTCGGCGGGCGTATCTGCCGTCGGCGCGATGACCTTCACTGTGCCTTCTTCCAGCGTCACCGACAGGCCAAGCCCGCCATATTCGCCGTCAATCTGTGTTTGCAGGCTTTGGAAGTCGCTTTTGTTCAAAAACGCGCTGTGCGGATCGAGCGTGTTCAGCATGCCCTGAATCGCGCCTTCCATCAGCTGCTTGTCGTCAATCTTGTCAACATAGCTCGCCTTCACGCGTTTATAAACCGCGATGAATTCGTCCATTTCTTTAAGCGGATCTGGCTTCGGCGCGCTTTGCGCAACCGCAGAGGACGACACAATCGCGGCCATTGCAGCGACAGCAGTAAACAAGACGGACTTTTTCATGACTTTACCATTTCCAAGCGAGACTCTTCGTAGACAGGGTATATGCCCCGACGCAATATGGTGAAAGCATGTTTACCACGAAAGTGGATTGCGGCGTGATGAACGGGGTATTTGGGCTCGTTGCACGATTACCAAAATCTTGTATCAACTATTCCGTCGCCCCGCACTTGATGCGGGGCTTGGCTTTTTTCTGCTGTCTTAGAAAGCTAGCCTAACCCCGCATCAAGTGCGGGGTGGCGAAGTTGGGAGGTGGAATAGATTTTCAACCAACCAGCGCCAGTAGATCAATCGTCCGGCCATAGCGGCGCAGTTCGATCATAATCTCTGGCGCATCGGCCCCAGCCTGACCAATCAGCGCGCCTTGCGTAACGCTTGCGCCAGCAGCGACCCCGAGTTCCTCTATATTAGTTACTAACGTCGTCCAGCCGCCGCCATGGTCGATAATCATGATATTGCCAAAGCTGCGATAGCGTCCGGCGAAGGTTACTTTCCCCGCAGCAGGAGCGACGATGCGGGCCGACGGCGCAACGGCCAGCCGTATGCCGCGTTCGCGATAGCCCGTCGGGTTCTGCTCGCCAAAGCCTGAAACGATCCGTCCCTGTGCGGGCAGGATGTAAGCGGCGCTTGTCCGGGCCTCGCCTTGACCCTTTGGAGTCGGCGCATCCAGTTCGGCAAGCGCCGCTGCATTTTGCGCCGTGTCGCGGTTCGCGTCGATCTGCTCAACTAAATCCCGCGCACGTTCACCCTGCCCGATGGCGCGTTCATATTCGAGTGCAGCGTCCGCGCCGAGCATCGTTGCTTTGTCGCGGCTTTGGTTCTCAAGCGACGCAAGCATGGTGCGCCGCGTCCTCAGATCCTTCCGCGCTGTATCAAGCGAACGGATTGCCACCAATTCCTGCGCGCGCAATTCACGTTGTGCGGCAATCTGGCGGCGTAGCGCTTCCGTCCGCCGCTGGATCGCTGGCTGGATCGCGGCCATATTGGCGCGCAAATGGATGTAATCGCGCCGATCACCCGGTTGAGTCAACATCACTGCCACGGGCTGCTGCGTCATTTTTTGCAACAAGGCGTTGAGGCGCATCAACGGCACACTCGCCTTGCCAAGCGCCGTCGCCTGCTTTTTCTGTTCGCCCGCGATAATCGCAATCCGCGCCCGCGCCGCTGCAATCTGCGCATTGGCGGCATCGATTTCGGCAGCCAAAGCCGCGCGCTGTGCCAGCAACCGGTCCGCTGCGCCTTCTGCGCTGGATGCTTCCTGCCGCAACAACTCGCTGCGCCGCTCGGCGTCCGCTGCGCGCGCCTTGGCACTGCGCAAAGCATCAACGTCGGTTGATTGCGCAGACAATGTCGCGGTCAAGCCAGCCGCTGCCAATATCATCAGGGAAAGCCGGGCCACGCGCTGCATTGCTTCACCCTTCGCGATGATAGGGATGATTGGCAAGTATCGATGTGGCGCGGTACAATTGCTCCGCCAGCATCGCACGTGCCATCATATGCGGCCATGTTGCTTTGCCAAAGGCGATTAGCCGGTCTGCCGTTGCGCGGTCGGCATCATCAAAGCCATCCGCAGCGCCGAGGCAGAAACGCGCTTCGGAAACGCCATCATCGCGCCACCGGCCCAGCAATTCTGCGATTTGGGCGGAGCTTAGTTGCTCCCCCTTTTCATCAAAGATAATCGTTCGGCTGTTGCGCTCCGCCGCTGGCATCGCACCGCCACGATCAGGTAATTCTGTGATTTTGGTCGACCAGCTGATCCGCTTTAGATAGCGGTCAACCAATTCTGACTCAGGAGACCTGCCGATTTTACCGCGCGCAATAATATGCAGCCGCATCGGCAATGCTCCCCAAACCTGCCCCGCGATTAGGCGTTCATTTCCTCAAGCCCGTCGCCAAACGACCACATGCGTTCCAGATTATAAAAGCTGCGCACTTCGGGACGGAAAATGTGGACGATGACGTCTTCGGCATCGATCAGCACCCAATCGGCGCTGGGCAGACCTTCGATCCGCGCTCTGCGTCCGGCTTGTTTGATCCGCTCGGCAAGCTTTTGCGCAATCGCTGCGACCTGCCGACTCGAACGGCCGCTGGCGACGATCATGTGATCGGCGATGCTGCTTTTGCCTTCAAGCGGGATCGACACAACATCCTGCGCCTGATCATCGTCGAGCGATTGCATAATTAGCGCATGCAGCGCATCGGCGCCAAGGCCTTTGCCTTTAGTCGTTGTGGCTGGGCCGGACGGGGCGGTTGCGAGTTGTACCAAAATTATTCCTTAAACCAATAACTTGTGCGTGACGCCGTCCCTGACGGTGCGCCCTTGATAGCGTTTATACCAAAAGGGATCGGCTTTACGGATGGCCGTTGCCGAACGTGGATCTGGACGAAAGCGCAGGAAGATGAGCGCGGGCGTGCTCCACATTGTCCAATTCAATTTCTGGTCCGGACGCCGGACAAACCGCCTGAGCCAGGCCATCGCGGGGCCCGCAATGGTGTTACCGCCATAGCCGGGACGCGCGATAACTGCAATCGGCATCATCCGGGCAATATCCCGCCACCTGCGCCAACGTATGAAATTTGTCACATTGTCAGCCCCCATGATCCAGATGAACTGCCGTTTGGGATAACGCCGGATCAGCTTTTGCAGCGTATCGACGGTGTAGCGCGTACCAAGTTGCTGCTCGATAGCGGTCGCCCGGATAGCGCTGCGCCGCGTCATCTTCTGTGCAGACGCCAGTCGCGCAGGCAAAGGCGCCATATCGGCTTTGGACTTTAACGGATTGCCCGGTGAGACCAGCCACCAAAGCTCGTCGAGTCCTAGGGCCTCGATCGTAAACAGGCTAATATCGCGGTGCCCGCCATGTGCAGGATTAAACGATCCGCCGAGAAGGCCTGTGGTGATCAAACGTCCATCTGCCAATTTTCACGGGCATGGAAAACCCGTGTCACAACAATCCCGGTATCAACGGCGCGGTAAATAATCAGATAACGGGTCCCTTTGACGCGCAACTTCCGGTGACCTTGTTTGAGCAATGGACCACGCAAAGGAAAGTTTTCAAGCGAGGTGCAGGCTGAACGGATCGCAGTCAAAATCCACACCGCTGTGTCAGGGTCCGCATTTTCCATAAGCCACGCAGAAATTCGGCGTAGGTCGCCAAACGCAGGACCTGACCAGATTATGTCGCGCATCGTGCCTTATGTGCATCGATCATTTGGTCAAGTTCAACCATCACGTCTTTATGTGCGATAATGTTGGCCAACGAAACGGCATCTTCGCCTTCCTGAATGAGCGCCAAAAGCTCAGCTTCGCTCTCCGCAACTTCCTGAACGGCGCGAGCAACAAACCACGACCGCGAGCGACCCTGGGATTTAGCAACTTGGTCGACGAGCGCCAAAGTTGCCTCATCCAATCGAGCGGTGATGACTGTTGACCTGTTCATTTGAGGTGGCGTATCATTTGTATACAAACGATTCAAGGCCGGATTTGTCCGTTTCCGCGCACAATCCACTTATAGGTCGTCAGCCCCTCCAGCGCCACGGGGCCGCGCGCATGGAGCCTGCCTGTGGCGATGCCGATTTCCGCCCCAAGGCCAAATTCGCCACCATCAGCGAACTGGGTAGAGCTGTTATGCATCACAATCGCGCTGTCGCATGCGCCGAGGAATTGGTCTGCTGCAGCCTGATCGGCAGTGATAATCGCCTCGGTATGTTGCGAGCCATATTGCGCGATGTGCATTACTGCCTCTTCAACGCCCGACACCATTTTGGCGGAGATTATGCTGTCAAGATATTCGGTGCCCCAATCGGCTTCCTCCGCCGAGACTGTTCGCGCATCCAATTCCATCAGCATATCATCGGCACGCACTTCGCAGCCTGCATCGATCAATTTGGCAATCAGCCGTGCTGCTTGCGGATAATCCTGATCAATCAGCACGGTTTCCAGCGAGCCGCAAATCCCTGTGCGGCGCATTTTGGCATTGACCACAATCGCCTCTGCCATCGCCGGATCGGCGGCGGCGTGGACATATGTGTGGCAAATCCCGTCAAGATGCGCGAGCACGGGCACGCGCGCTTCGTTCTGCACGCGTTCGACCAGCGACTTTCCGCCGCGCGGGATTACCATATCGACCTGCCCCTGCGCGCGGAGCAGTTCGCCAACGACTTCGCGGTCCTGCACAGGCACAAACTGCACCGCATCGGCAGGAAGGCCCGCCTCGTGTAGGCCAGCAATAAACGCCGCATGCAACGCGCGATTGCTATGCGCCGCTTCGCTGCCGCCGCGCAAGATGACGGCGTTACCGGAACGCAGCGCAAGGGCCGCTGCATCAACAGTCACATTCGGGCGGCTTTCGTAAATAATCGCGATAACGCCGACGGGAACTCGGACGCGTTGCATCAACAATCCGTTGGGACGATGCGTCTCGTCGATGATCTCGCCAACGGGGTCTTTCAACTCCGCAACGGCTTCGACAGCATTGGCAACGCCCGCTAACCGATCAGCATCAAGCAGCAAGCGGTCAAGCATTGCAGGCGAAAGCCCCTTTGCGCGGCCTTCTTCCATGTCGAACGCATTAGCCGCCAAAATACCGTTTTGTGCAGCACGAAGCTGTGCAGCCACCTTGCGCAACGCATCCGCCTTTGCGGCATCGGATGCCGCCGCTAGCAAACGAGCAGCAGCACGGGCACGCGTCGTCATTTCAAGAACCAATGAAGCAAATATCAGTGTCATGCCCGTTCTCTAAGCAAGGCGTTGAGGAAACAAAAGATGCAACGCGCAGCAAAAAATTTGAGGTGCGAGATGCTCATCTTTGCGAATCACCGCAACTGTCTGTGAAATTGTGACATTTTCCAAAGGTCGTAGTTTTGGCAAAAACAATGTTCACCGCAGGACATATGAAATGCTGCAATCGATATCGATTCGCCGCGTGACTCGCTCGATTCGTCACGACTCGGCCCTCGACGATTCGTAAACACTCGGTGAAGCTGTTAGCTCCTTAGCAACAATAATAATATTGGGGTGGGTCGTGTCACTATTGGCCAAATGGGCCGGTTTCAAAAACCGGTTGGCCGGTTGGTTTGTTGATCGCGAATTTTTCATGCGCGCCAGCGGCCAAGTCCGGTTTCTTCGCATTTCCGCTGTATTACAACGTCGTGTTGCTGGAACCGCTGCTGTGGTTCTTGGTGGCTGGCTGGTCATCACGCTCGGCATGATGGTCAACCAGGTTAGCGTTTCGGTCGAACGACTGGCGCTTGAAGCCAAACGAGAGCGTGTTGAAACTGCGGAAGAACGCAACGCAAAATACCGCAACTCGATCAACGATGTCGCCGATGATCTTGAGAAGCGTCAGCAAATGGTCGAAGAGGCTGCGCAGCAATTAGGCGGCGACGTCCCACCACCTGCAAACGGTGGAAGCGGCGCTGACACGGCCACCAAAATAGGTATCGCCATTCCGGAAGCCGCAAAGCTCGCTCAAATTGAGGCCCGGCAGATCGCTTTGGCCGAACATCTGACCCGTATCGCCATTGCGCGCTCGCAAAAGGCCGCTGCTGCCATCCGCGAATTTGGCCTTGATCCCAAATCACTCGCGACCGAGGCCCAATCCGGGATGGGTGGCCCGTTCATTCCGTTCTTTGGCAAAAAGGACAAATCCGTCCGCGACCCACGCTTTACCAAAATGTTTGCCGCTGTCGAACAGATGGAGGCGATGGAGCGCGCGTTGGCAGGCATCCCGACCAGCATGCCCGCATCGGTATCTTTGATGTCCAGCGACTTTGGCTATCGCAGCGATCCTTTCACTGGCGGCAGCGCGATGCACAGCGGGCTTGATTTCAAGGGCCCGTACGGCACCGAAATTCTCGCTGCGGCGGACGGCGTTATCAGCTCTGCTGGTTGGCAAGGTGGCTATGGTAAATGTATCGAAATCACCCATGCAAACGGTTTGGTAACGCGTTACGCGCATCTATCAGGGATCGATGTAACCGTTGGCCAACCGATAAAGCGCGGCGTACAGATCGGGCGGATGGGCAGCACTGGCCGCTCAACTGGATCACATCTGCATTTTGAAGTCCGCATGAATGGCCAAGCCATCAACCCAATGAAGTTTCTGGAGGCAAATCCCGATGTTCTCGAAATCCAAGCCGTCGCCGGA
>JAYVGQ010000003.1:0-14357 GCA_043771985.1 Sphingomonadales bacterium | reverse complement strand
GCAAGCGATTTTGATCTGCGCGATCTGCGCAAACGCCATATCTCTATCTACCTCGGCGTGTCGCCCGATGAACTCGACCGCATCGCTCCGCTTTACAACCTTCTGTTCCAGCAACTCATTGATCTGAATGTGCGGGAATTGCCGGGTCAAACGACGCCGGTTCCCGTGCTGGTCATTCTCGACGAATTTGCACGGCTTGGCCGCGCATCGGTGATCGCCAGCGCCTTTTCCTATGTTGCGGGCTACGGCATCCGCTTGCTCCCCGTGATCCAGTCACGCTCGCAATTGCGAGGCGTTTACGGCGAGCATGTTGCCGATGAAATCGTCGCCAACTGCGGGGTTGAAGTTGCCTTCACTCCCAAAGAGCTGCGAGTTGCAAACGAGCTTTCGGAGAGATTGGGCTATGTCGGTCAAGCTAGCGTCACTAAGTCGCTCACGATCAATGGCTGGCTTGCTAACCGGTCAAAATCAATTTCGGAACAGCGCCGTGCGCTGATGCTTCCACAAGAGCTGATGCAGTTTCCGTCCGATAAGCTCATTCTGCTGCGCGGCGGCATCCCGCCCATCATCGGCAACAAGATTGTCTATTTCAAAAGTCGCTTTTTCGGGAAGCGGGTGTTGCCTCCACCCATTGTGTCGCCAGCCGAAAAGCAGACGCGAATTGCCGTTATGCCCGCAATGTTCCGCGACATGACCGACGAAGAGGCAGAGGGAAATCCCGCACATCCGTTCAAGCCAGACGACATCCGCACCGAAGACTATCCCAGCTTCAATGCGGACATGGTCACGCTGGATCGCGACGGCAAAGTAACCGGCATCATTGAGGAGGGCGATGAACATGGCTGACAAACTCGAAGGAGACGTAACGGATGGACAAAGCCGCACGGCGAAGCTCAAGCCGGTCGCCCCCGAGTCCACCCGTGCAAAGCCCAAACGAAAAGCCGAACCTCCAACGATCACCGACGATCTCACCGGCAAATTTCTGCGCGTTGGCAACAAGCTCTACCGCACATCGGACGACAAGACGCCGATCGTGCGGATCGAACCTGACCGGCTCAAAACGAGCAACATCGACGCGCTTCCAGACATCATCAGGATCGCCAAGGCCAACGGCTGGACGTCGATAAAGGTGAATGGCGGCGACAAGTTCAGGAAGGCTGCTTTTCTCGCCGCCGCCGCGCAAGGGCTGGCTGTCGAGAATTATTCCCCGTCAAAGGTTGTCCAAGCGGAAGCCGAACGCCTTCGCGCACGGATCGCCAAACGAGAGGAGCGCCGTGACAACAAGAAGTCCGGTACGATGAAGCCGCAAACCGATGATGAATTGACCAAGCTCAAAACCTTGTCGGAGCGGTTCCTGAAACAGTCCCACGCCGAGAACGCGCGCGATCCTGAACTGCGCCGCGCGCAAAGTCTGGTCGCTCAAATGATCTCGATTGCCCGCGCGAAGTATCCCGATGATCCGGTCAAGGCTTCAAAGGAGGTTAAGGCCAGACGGCAGGAGGTTGCCATCCGTATAGCTAGGGGCGACAAGATCGCCGTCATACAGGTGCGGAACCAGCAAGCACAAAGGGTGCGTGACATCACGAAGGAACAAGTGTTGCAGCGTGATGGGCGGTCCAAATAACGACATTGTAAAACATGACTGTGGAGAGCACCCTTGGCTTCACGTCGCTATGGCTGATATCGGGCATTACGATAATAGGGCCGATCTCGAGCTTCTCGCGGGTCACGTCATTCGCGAGTCTGCACGACGACTGGGACAGCGGAATGATTGCGCGGCAGGTGCAGAATTTTCGGACGACTTGCAAATGTGGCGTTTAAACCGCGGGGAAAGGCCCTGTTTGCAGGCTGGGGAAAGAATACCTGCAATAAGCAGTCTTCCGCCAGGCCGGAAAGGTTACCGGCATTGACGTGCAATGCCGGTAGCACCCTCCAGCAGTCGGCGGTTCTGTCTTCCGTAAGTGCGACCCGGACGAAGAAACTACCGACTGATAGCTCTTAGAACGCAGCCGACAGAGACACGCGTGCACCTAAAATTACCTGGTCATGCTGCTGTTCAGCGTTGACTTCCCCGCCGATGCGGAAGCCTTCGCCGCCGCCGACAAGACGGGCCGCACCAGTCCAACCGCTCGTGCGTTCTTCAGGGGTCAGCGTGAAGCTGTTGCCGTTTTTGAACTTGGCGATTGTGGCGCCGAGGTCACCGCTCAAGATCTGCCGGCGACCGCCTTCGAGCTCAATCCGCGGCCGACCGATACCGTCTTCGACTTCACCAAAATCATAAGCCACGGCTAAACCGGCATTCAAGGCGAGCTCATCGCTACGACGCTTTTCGACAAACAGGTCGAGGGCATCGCCGCCGCCAGTTTCCTGATGGGCGTCCTCGGTTAGACGATAATAATCAAGCGACGCCGATGGACGAATGCTCAGCCGGCCAGCCGGAATAGCATATGACAGGCCACCGGAGGCCGTAATCAGCTTTCCGTCCCATTCGGCTTCGGAAGTTTTCTGAACTGCACCTTGCAGATCGGTTCCAAAGAAGTTGCGCGTGCTGTCAAAACCGATTTGACCATAGCCAGCCTTGGCGAATGTGTGCAGGCCACCCCAGCTACCGCGCCAATAGAGGCTGCCTTCAAGCTGCCCGGCAGTCATGTCGTTGCTGTTGTCGCCGTTGCCGTTCTTTCCGTACATGTAACCCAGCGATACGCCGAACTTGCCGACATCGGTCGACACTTCCGTGCCGCCAGTGAAGCCCCAGCCGGACACATCGTAAGCCGCGGTGCTGCCCAGATCTTTCGAGCTGCTCCAGACATTCTGCTGCAACCAAAAGCCCCAACCGCCCAGATCGGGCACATAGCTGTTCGGGTCGGCAATGAAGCGCGACGTGCTACGCGATGCCAGGCTGACCGTTTCAAAAGCACCGCCGGCATGGTCTGGAAGCATCTGCTGAAGCGACGATCGCAACGTGTCGCCGTCGCGTATGGTCAGCAAACTTCCGGCGACCCGCGCATCCTTATCAACCGCCTTAGCAATCGCATCGAACGCACTGGATTCAGATGTATTCAGACCCAGTTCGGTTACCGTTTTGCGGGTTATGACCACAGATGCCGTATTGGCAACGGTATTAGTTTGCACCGCACCCTTAAACAGGAACGGCAGCGATACGCTATCCGTCAGCAGCGCAGGAGCTCCGGTTAACGAGCCAGCCTTCAAGAAGGTGAAGGTGCCCGGAGACTGAGAGACCGACGTGAGGTTGATCAGCAACTTTGAACCGGTTGCAAACTGCGCATTGCCGGTAACGTCGATCAGCGTGTTGGTGCCTCCAACGCCGTTGATCAGCACACCCAGAGTTCCCTGCGCGCCAACCGACAGTGACGCCAGGTTGACTGGACCGCTGTTGAGGAGTGCAAGTGTTCCGCCAGTCACGGAAACCGCAGTGCCGGAACCACCGGTTATCGAACCTGTAAACTTCGAAGTGCCGCCGATCGAAAGGGTGCTGGCAGTATTGGCGAAATCGGCGCTGCCACTAAAGCTTGCCTTGTCCGCCAGCGAAAGCTCGCCAGTGCCGGCACCGAAATTGACAGCGCCCGAATAGGCAGCTTCCGATGTAAGCCGGAGGCGGTCATTGCCAGCTCCGAAGACAATCTTGCCCGCAATTCTGCCAGCCGAAACGTCGATCAGATCATTGCCGCTTCCTAGCAGTATATTGCCTGTGATTTCGGGCAGGGTTGCAGTAGCCGACAGCCGCGACTGCGAAATCGTTACGCCCGTGGTGTTAGCGCTCAGGTCCAGAGCGATTGCTCTATCGGTGCCAGCTGTGCCTTCGACCGCGATACGGCCTTGATTGACTATGTTTGCAAGCGTTCCCGACCGATCCAAGATAGCAGTGCCAACTGACTTGTCGGTATTTACCTTGGCAATTATCGCGCCCTTGTTAGTGACTTTGGTGGTAACCGCGCCCGCGTCGATTTGAACTGCAGCGACGATGGTTCCTTCAACGCCACCGCCGACGGCACCGACGCCGCCATTTACGACAATTTCATTGACGTTAGCGAGATTGCCGATGCGAAGCGCAGTTGCGTTCTTGTCCAACGAAGAAGCTTCAATCTTGCCATTAACAGTCATCCCGCCAGCAATGGTGACAGCCTGGCCCAGTCCGCCTATGACAAGCCCATTACCATCGATCGATTTGTAAACGCCTTGTCCCGACACCGAGCCGTTGATGATCATCCCGTGTCCCTGCGCATTGCCTGCCACCGCACCAACAGTGATGGCTTTGTCGGTCGCACCGATCTGGAAGGCTGCCGCCGAGCCATAGGATGTGACACTCGCGGTGCCTTCATCGGCATCTTTGACCCCGTCTTTGTCTTCGTCATCAACCTTGGGATCGGTGTCCTTTGGCTGCGCGTCTAATATGATGCCACCGGCGACATTGCCGCTCACACGAAGCGCATTACCGCCCTGAAGCAAATCGTCTGCATCAAGCTTTGAAACGTCGGCCGGAGCGGTGATCGAGCGATACCCAGAAGCAAGGATTGAGCCCTGCACGCGAAGAGCGCCGCCTATGTCGCCTGCAAGCAACGCGCCAACGCTGTTTGCGCCGCGCGCACTGACCGTGCCTTCAAGCACGACATTGCCCGACACATTTCCCGCGCGAATGCCCACGCTGTCATTACCCAGGATATCGATTTTGCCGCTGTTGGTGAGATTGCCGGTGAGCGGGCCTTCAACAGCTACACCGAAACTGTTGTTTCCCTCAACCGTGATCGTTCCGCTGTTGAGCACGGCACCGGTGTGCCCGGTTCCGACGCGAATGCCGTAACGGCCCGACCCTTGCGCAAAGGGACCATCAATGTCACCGTCCTTGTCGGTGTCGCTGGGCGCATAGGCTTCATTGATCATAATCGTTCCGCTGTTGGTAATCGCACCATTGGTGCCAGCGACGGCAAAAATGCCGACCGCGTTATTGGAGTCGGAAATTGTGAGCGCGCCCTTGTTGGCGACCACATGATTGCTGTCCATGGTGATAGCGATTCCGGATGTCAGTTTGACCGAACCGGTGGTATCGATAGTGACGCTGTCGGGAGCGCCTGAATTTGCGGTAGCGGTGCGCACCGGAGTCGTGCGCGCGTCCTTGACAACAGTTTCTGCAAAAGCAGGGGAAACCGCGATAAGTGCGATCGGGGTCAGGCAGGTAAAACTCAGCAAGTTGCGCATAGAATCCTCATTCAAATGATGGGTGCGACGACCTGCACAGGGGGGAGGCAGCAGGCCGTCGTCCAGCATAAGACGAGGACAGGCATCTATACCCGTATGATGAATGCAAATTTTTATGAGCTAGCGGTTCTGGCGAATAGCTAGACGCAGATTAAAGGCCGAAATTAAATCCGATCATGACGGTGCGTGGGCGCAACGGCGTATATTCATCGCCATCAGGCAAAGCGAAGGGCGTACCAAGCGCATAGCGATTGCCGACCGCGTTGAATAAATTGGAAATGTTGAGGAAGAAGTCGCTTTGACTGCGCTCCCACTTCAGTCCCACATTGGTCTGGAAATAGCCACCCTGCTCGGTACCCAGAACGGGACCGATTCCCAGACGTGATTTGCCGACGTATCGGCTCGACGCCGCAAAAACGAGATAGCCATTATCATAAAATGGCCGCCGATAATTAACCGCTGCCCTGCTACTGAAGCTCGCTACATTTGGCACGCTCAGCATCCGGTCAGCCGTTTGCGGACCTGATGTGGCGAGAAGACTGCGGGTAGCCGCGGACGGACTATTCAACCGGCTGTGGCTAAATATGAACGCCCCATCAAACGTAAGGCGGTCCGTTGGGCGCACCGAAATCTGGCCTTCAACCGAAATTATGTACCCATCGCCAATATTGGCCGTTGTAGGGAAGCCTTGGCCATCGGTCAGGTCAGCCTGAATATTGTCCCAATCGGTATAGGCAATGGTTCCGATGGCCGCGAACAGATTGCGGCCTAAGTCTCCAAAGCGAAAGCCGCTTTCTATCGTCGAAGTCCGGTCATTACGAAAATGCCGGATATTGGCTCCGTCGATCGCCAGACCGCCTGGCCGAAAACCCTGCTGGTAACGGATGAAGGCGGTCAGACCATCGGCAGGCATTGCTACCATCGCAACAGATGGAAGAAAGGTGGTTTCGGTCCTTTGCGCCTGCTGGCGCAGACTGTTCAGGTCAAACATCGCCGGCACGTCGAAAGCATTGCCTGATAGTTTGGCCGAAGAAACGCGACCGCCTGCTGTGAGATGAATGTTCTTGCTTATGCTCACAGTCATTTCGCCAAACAAAGCCCATTCGGACAGACGGTTTTCCACGCCAGGTGTTGGGATCGACAAGGTAGCCGGAGTCAGCATTCGCTTGAGCCGCGAAACATTTTTGATGTAGCTGGCGCCAAGCATCCAGCCGCCGCCTCCAGAAAAGTCTTGTGACAGGCGGTGCTCTGTAGAAAACAGCGACGTATCATTTTGCTGGGTGAATAGCGTCGGCGTATCGCGCAACCGCGTAGCATCGTAATTCTCAACCAAACCATGATCGACAACGCCTGCTGACGACATGACGCGGACATCACCAATGCTTCCGGTCGCATGCATATTGGCCAGCCAGTAATCCGAACCAAACATCTGCGCCATAGGGCTGCGTCTCGAAAGTCCGGGCAGACCGCGCTGCGCATATTGGGCGTCATCGGCGCGAACTGACTGCCCGACGGCAAGGAAATCCACTTTCCAATCCTCATGCGGCGCAATGCTTATTGCGCCTCTGCCGCCAACGATGTCTATGCCGTTGACGTCTTTCAACCCGCGCCCGATATCATCAACATAGCCGCTCTCTCGGGCGCCATAGGCGACTATTCGCACGGCAATTTTGTCGGGTACGAGCGGCACGTTGACTACCATATGGCCATCGACGCTTTCGTCGCCTTTGGCAGTGCTTGCGAGCGCGTATGAAGTATATGCCTCGGTCTGGGAAAGGTTTGGACGATTGGGATTAGCGCGAATGATGCCACCCAACGAACCGGCACCGTAAAGTGTGCCTTGTGGGCCCTCTAAAACTTCGACCGAAGCTATGTCGTACAAACGAAGGTCTGGGTCAGGAGCGTTATAGTTGACTCGCATTTCGCCAAAATACTGTCCTACCGTAGCCTGCGTGGGCCCCGTAAACCCTGAGTCAGCGATACCCCTGATGAACAGCTTGTTGCGGCCGGTACCTGCATGTGTCGAACTCACGCTTGGCAGTTTCTCTAGGATTGCAGCCGTGCCGCCGGCATCGAGCCCAGCGGTAAACACATTGCCACGTAGCACGATGACGGTTGCAGGCATAAGCTTCAGAGGCGTTTCGCGTTTACTCGCAGTAACAACGATTTCTACAGGTTCGCTGTCCTCCATTGGCGGTTGAGGCGTGAAACGGACCAGCTGAACTCTTGCAGGTTTTGGCTTGGCCCTCGCCGAAACGGGGGGGGGCGTCGCAGGGATTATTCTCCAGCTTTGCCCGTTGATCTGAATCACGCGCGCAGGCTGTCCCTTCAGCAGCTTCCGTATGGCCTGTTCGACCGATAATCGACCGCGTACTGCACGCACGGTTAGGCGCGTAGTCCGCTGGTCAGAAATGCCTATTGAACTACCGGTTTGCTGACCCAGTTGAACAATGGCGTCACCAAGTTGACCGGCCTTGATATCTACCGAGCTTCGATTGCTTGCTTGAGCGCCTTCCGCGAAAATCAGTGTGGCAATGAGGTATATTATGCTAGCGGGTTGCTTCATTTGCCCCCGCCAAAATCCAACCGTTCTTCGTTCGTTTAGCGCTCACGCCCAGAACCGAAGCAGTCTCGCCAAAAAACTGGCCAACATCGTTTGTTAAATTGATCGTTCCGGTAAAACGCATGGACTTTGCCGGCGTATCGACCGATATTTTTTGGCCAAGAGACCGGCTTAGGTCTGCTGCAATACGTCCCATGGATGCATCGTTATAGGTCAGCTGGTTACGATTCCAGCTGCCTACTGCCGCAGCCGAGATCAAGAAAGTCTCTGGCACTCGTCCACGTCCAGCGACGCGCAAGCCACTTCCCGGTGCTAAAGCAACCTTTTCCGCGTCCGGATTATAGATCACCAGTCCTTCGGCAACGCCAACTTCGGTGCTTTCGCCGGACCGGATAATATTGAATACCGTTCCTGCGTCCTGAACCACCGCGTCACCAACCTCGACGATGAACGGGTCTCGGTCATCATGAACGACAGTGAACAGCGCTTCGCCGTGGTCGAGCACAGCGAAGCGGGGATCATCTTTTGACAATGTGATTTGCGTTTCGCCGTTCAATTCAATCTGGCTTCCATCGTCAAGGGCAATCACCCGTTTTTCGCCTAAGCCGGTTTCAACCGAATAATAGGATGGCTGCGCCACGAAAATAGAAAGCGTAATCACGGCGACGAACGCGGCTGCAATCGCGCCTATGCCGACAGCGGACCATCGCGAGGGCTGGAAAATTACTTGGCGCCATTGGCGTTTTGTCTGAGCTGGCATCAATTCGGGAAGGATATCATCCAGCAAAGCGAGCTTTTGAAACGCGGCGCGATGTGCTGCGTCCGCTTCCAACCATTCAGTCAGCGCGCCCCAGTCGTCGAAGTCTGGATCGCGCGCACGAATGGTCCAAGCAATTGCCTGCTCGTCAATCAATGATCCAATTGCCGACATCATTTATCCTTCAGCACCAAGACGGAGTCATGTTGGTCATTCCGTATCGAACTCCTTTTTCAGCGCCAGCATCGCGCGATATGCCTTCTGCAAATGCTTTTCCACCGTGGCGAGGCTAACGCCAAATTCGGTGGCGATGTTCTTTTGTGCGACGCCATCAATCCTGAAACGCCTGAAGATTGTCGTCGTGGGTTCGCCAAGATCGTCGATGACGCTCTGTGCTTGTGCGAGCATACCACGTACGACCAAAGTTTGCTCGATCGAAGGTTCTGCAGATACGCCTCCGTCGGCGTGGCCGCCGGCATCGGACCAACGGTGATCCCTTTGAATTCGCTGCGTATCGGTGCGGTGATTGTCGATCATCAAATTATGGGCGACCCGAAACAGATAGGCTCGAGGATTGGCAATAGGGCCACTCGCCCACGATGCGGCACGAACCCAAATCTCTTGTACAAGGTCCTCTGCCTGATCACCAGCCCCGCGCGCGCGTAAGAACCGCAAAAGCGGTTCGCGGTTCTCAAAGAATACGGCTTTAAGGCCTTGCGACATAGACTGGGAGTACTCAATCGTGTTGAGACAGCGCCCCTCTGTCTTTGAAATTTATCGACGGTTTTGGCCTAAAGCTCGCCGATGCTGGCGCGAGATGCCAGCGCGCTACAGCCGCCATCTCTTGTAGACCAAACCGTCGGACGAAATCAACCGTATACTCTACGGCTACAGCATTGCGCTGGTCGCTGATGAAATTAGCCGACAATAGCAAATCCAATTAGTATCGTCCGGCGACAGAATTTTTTACGCGCAAGGTTACTAATCATCGCCGATTATAACCTAATCGCGCTCAAGGAGGGCGACTGTTCCCTCGCCACCATCCGCGCAAACACTGACGACAGCTTTTGCGCCCCGAGACATTGCTGCCAACTCTTTAACAGCTTGGCTGAGGTCGCGAGCACCGGTGGCTGCAATTGGGTGTCCGATTGCGACTGAACCACCGTTAGGATTAACGCGCTCCATTGGAAAACGTCCGAAGTCTCGTGGTATGCCTGTTTTAACTGCTACCCAGCCGAGTTTTTCAAGGACTGCAATGTCTGCCAGTCGCTGGGCTGCGAATGCTTCGTGAATTTTCCAAAGCTCAACGTCGGTATATGAAAGATCATGTCGTTCTAGCAGTCTGGGAATAGCAAATGACGGTGCCATCCACAGGCCATCCTGCGAGTGATCGACGGCCGCTAACTCTTAATCAGCGGGTCGAGGGTTCGAACCCCTCAGTGCCTACCATTTCCTCATTATTTATCATGGATTTAGCAATTACCGCTTATTCAAATGCGATACAAAATATAATTAAACCGGAAATTAAAACAGTAAATATTTCGTTCGATTCGTTCGCTATGCGTTCGTAAGTAACTACGCTACGATCATTACAAATTTAGTTCGCCGCCATAAGATGTACTCCAGCCATTCAAGTGGGCGCCTGAAACACATTGGAAGATACCAATTTTAACAAAGAACCTACAGTAGCAGTTAGTATAACAAGATCGATTGTTTGCTGATTGCTGCACTAAGGAACGCGAATAGTATTCAAACTGCGTTGCAGCAGGCGTTTATCTATTTGCCTTCATTCGCTGCGATAACCGGCCAAAGCATCTAGGCGACGCTTAACCCCACGTCGAGGTTACCGCGCGTTGCGTTGGAATAAGGGCAAACTTCGTGTGCTGCCTTGACCAAGCGCTCGGCGTCTGGGCGATCAATACCGGGCAAATTGACAAGCAAATCAGCAGTAATCCCGAAGCCCCCTTCACTTCGTGGGCCAAAACCGATGGTTGCAGTCACGCTCGCATCTAAGGGCACGCGCACGTTTTGTTTGCCTGATACGGCCTTCATAGCGCCTAGAAAGCAAGCAGAATAACCGGCAGCAAACAGTTTTTCTGGATTCGCGCCAATGCCGCCCGGACCGCCCATTTCCTGTGGCACAACAAGCTTTACATCGACCGATCCATCGTCTGATCGCGAGGTACCGTCGCGACCGCCAGTTGCGGTTGCGCTTGTTTTATATATCACATCGATGGCCACTTGCTGTCTCCTTGGTTGAATTGCCCCCTTAGCATGTGTCTTACCACATGCATTTACATATGTGACCTTTTATCTACGCTGACATTAGACGCTGCAGACTGCAACGGTCGATTGCGGGAATTTTTAGCAATCTCTGTTGAAATTTTAGACGGTCGAGGGTCATGCGATGGATTCCTTATATTCGAATTGATAGTGGGCGGCTCCCCACCACAACGAAAATGCGTCACGACCGACCGCCTTGTTGGCGCTGCAGAACGCGACGTTCGATGACTACCCTCAGACATCCGCAGACGCGATATCTCCATGGAATGTGCAAAAAGTATGGAGCGGTTCACGCGGATAGGTAACAGCGTTGATCGGCGCGTCGCGAACTGGAATACCAAGTGAGATCCCGCAGACAACTGAATGGTCGTACGTAGCCCAAGTTCGCGAACAATGGCGGGGTCTTGTCGGGCAAATACGACTGCGGACAGGTGCCGCAGCAGCGCGCATGGGCCGCCAACATCAAACTTTGCATGACGAAATGCCGCAGTCGAGCCAGCTACGCCGCAGCAAGCTGCGATCGATGATGACAATCATGCCTACCGGGGGCCCATAAAAGCTATAGTTGGTCGCAAGCTGGACGGCAGCTGCGCCGCGGTCTTCCTTGCCGATACAATAGGCGCCGTACATCAATCCCCCAAACTCGATTTGACGCTCACGGTTTTCACTTGGTAGCGGTGACGAAAAGTGCGCGGACGGCATTGAATTGTCGCGGTGATGCTCTTCCATAATGGCCGCAGTGAGACCTTCCCGCGCGTCGCCACTAAGGATGTCAACCTTCCAAGGCTGGGTGTTCGGGTTGCTAGGCGCATGCGCAGCGACACGCAGGATGTCCTCAATTGCGGCTCGTGGCACGGGTGTCAGCGAAAAACTACGAACCGACCGGCGGGATGACAGTAAGCCGTCTAGGAGCGGCGCTAGCATGTCGGCAGGTGTTTCAGTCTCGATATCAGATCAATGCTGGGTCGGCAGTTGAAAAGCGAATTGCATAATTATCTCCAGTTGATCCGGTGTGACGGTGGGTGAGCTAAAAATCGTTGAAGCAATAATCACCGTCGATGGCGGTAATCAGCGTAGGATTTTGCGTAGACCCTGCAGATGATGGCGTGGTAACTACGCGCGCACGTCGAAGGATAAGCCAATCGACCAAGACAGCATCTTGCATATTACCATTTTGAGGTCGTTAACGGTCGCAACGGAGCCGATGCCCGCAAAATTACCTGCACATCGAAAGACCCGGGCTTTGCTGGGCTACCTTCTTAGAGCAGATTAGCCCCAGCGGCGCGATCATCTGGTGGATCTTTTGTGGGACAAGGGGCCCAACGATCCGCGCGGCGCGCTTCGCTGGTCGCTCGGCAAGCTTCGCCCGATCCTCGATAGCGGTTAGCAAGGGGTTGATTGCCGACCGAGAGGCCGTGTTGATCGATCCGACGAGTGTTTCGACTGATCTTGATCGCGCACAGACGGCGCTTGATGCTGATGTGCCGGTGGCGACCGACATGGTCGCGGCGCTGACGACCTTGCGCAAGCCGCTGCTCGCAGGCCTAGAACTGTCGCGGCACCAACCGTTCGCAATATGGTTGGCGGCGGAACGCGCCGCGGCCGAACGATTGCGGTGATCGCTGCTCCATCAATATATCAGCTCGGTCGTGCTGGAGCCTGAAGAGCGACTGCCATGGGTGCGCGAGTGCCTCGACGTCGATCCGTTCAACACCGATGCTGCAGCCGAATTGCAATTGACGCGGCTGTAGATAGGACGTCAGCTTGATGCGAGCGTGGCTAAGCGTTGCTTTGCCGATGCCACCAGCGGCGCTGCTCTGCCGCCGCCGCCGATGCAAATCTGGGTCGATCAGGGCATTGCCTGACTCAGACCACGCCACATTGCAGCGGCAAAATATCGGGTACTGCAAGGCAAGCGACGGGGTGCAGCTCGCCTACGCCTGCGTGGGCAACGGTCCACCTACGGTCAAGGCGGCAAATAGGTTCAACCATCTCGAATTGGACTGGGATGCGCCAATCTGTGCGCCGATGTTTCAGGAAGTGGCGCGTGACCGGATGTTCGTCCGCTACGATGAACGAGGCAACGGCATGTCCGAAGCGCTGGTCGAAGACATCAGCTTCGAGGCGTTCGTCAGTGACCTGGAAGCCGTGGTCGATGCATTAGGGGTCTATCGCTTTCTTTTGTTGGACCAGTCGCAAGGTTGTGCGATCGCGATCGCATATGCCGTGCGTCACCCCGAACGCATCAGCCATTTGATCCTCTGTGGCGGCTATGCGACTGGATGGCGAATTGGGGCGACGGCCATAGTCATTGAAGAGCGCGAGGCAATTATCACCCTTGTCCGCAACGGCTGGGGACGCAACGACTCCGCCTATCGCCAGTTGGTAACTGCCACCTTGCTGCCGAGTGCGTCCCCTGAAGAGCTCGAATGGTTCAATACTTTTCAGACTCAGGCCATAACACCGGAGAACGCGGCGCGGTATCTGGAAGTCTTCGCCGATATCGACGTGCGAGCGCTTTTTGGAGAGGTACGCGTACCAACTCTCGTCATGCACGCCCGCGACGACCGATATATTCCACTTGCTGCAGGCGGACAACTAGCGGCCGAAATTAAAGGAGCCGAGTTTGTGACACTAAACAGCGATAATCACTTGCTGCTCGGTACGGAGCCATTATCGACGGCGTTTGTGACACATATCCAACAGTTTTTGTCGATACCGAACGCAGTCACTCTCAGCCGCTAGACCGTTCGAGGGCACTCTTCCGCAAGACACATTCTGGTTGTCCGCAACTAATCAGCACTGTTACCAGAATAAGCTTTTCTCTATCGTAGCGCCTAAATATCCGGATAATTTATGGGTATTTCTTGCACCAGCAACACCTCCCGCCTAATATGAAACATGCTTGATATCACACCATCGCTTTTGCCTCGCAAGGCGAAATCGCTTTACCGGAAGCCCCGACAAGAGCGCAGTAGAATCAGATTTGAAGCCATACTTGACGCCGCGGCAGATCTATTAGAGACGATGGAACCTGAAGAGGTCAGCATTTACACGCTCTCAGAAAAAGCCGATATTTCTCCGACTTCTATCTATCATTTTTTTCCGGATGCAAATTGGGCTTTTGTTGCGCTCGCCGAACGATATTACGAGTATTTTCTGAAAGGTTTAGAGCAGCCGATAACATTCGAGTTCAACACTTGGCAGGATCTACAAAGTGCAAGATTTGAGGACGCACAAGCGTTTTTTAATGAGAATGGCGCGGCGCGGCGCCTGTTACTTGGGTCAGGCCTCTCCATTGATATACGTCTTCGTGACCTCGAAATTGATCGAGTGCTTGCACAGAAGACAGTCGATCAATGGTGCCATTATTTCGTTATGCCAGAAATCCCCAAGCTTGTTGACCGGATTACGGAAATGATGATCATGTCGGATGCGCTTTGGTCACTGTCTGTCCACCGCTGGGGTTACATCACGGACGAAATGGCCGAGCAGGCTGGCCGGGCAAGAATTGCCTATGGCCGCACCTTTTTGCCTGAG
>JAYVGQ010000002.1:0-42676 GCA_043771985.1 Sphingomonadales bacterium | reverse complement strand
GTCCATCTCGAACCCTCGTCGGGCGAGCCGCCATTGAACCTCTACGACACCAGTGGTCCCTACACCGACCCCGCCGTCACGATCGACATCAACGCCGGCCTCGCCGAGCTGCGCCGCGACTGGATTCATGCGCGCGGCGACGTCGAGGAAGTCCAGGCCCGCCAAACCCGCCCCGAAGATAATGGCCAGCTCGGCCCCGACCGCAGCGGCGGCGTCGCCCCCTTCCCCAACGTCCGCCGCAATGTCCTGCGCGCTCGCCCGGGCAGCAACGTCAGCCAGATGCATTATGCGCGTAAGGGCATCATCACCGCCGAGATGGAATATGTCGCGATCCGCGAAAACATCGGCCGCGAAATGCTCCGCGACCACGTCCGCGACGGCGAGGATTTCGGCGCCTCGATCCCCGATCACGTCACCCCCGAATTTGTCCGCGACGAAGTGGCGCGGGGCCGCGCGATCATCCCCAACAACATCAACCACCCCGAGAGCGAGCCGATGGCGATCGGGCGTAACTTCCTGGTCAAGATCAACGCCAATATCGGCAATTCCGCTGTGGCATCCGATGTCGCCTCCGAGGTGGACAAGATGGTCTGGTCGATCCGCTGGGGCGCGGACACAGTCATGGACCTCAGCACCGGGCGCAACATCCACGACACGCGCGAATGGATCGTGCGCAACTCGCCGGTCCCCATCGGCACCGTGCCGATCTATCAGGCGCTCGAGAAAGTCGGCGGCGTCGCCGAAGACCTGACCTGGGAAATCTTCCGCGATACCCTGATCGAGCAAGCCGAACAGGGCGTCGATTATTTCACCATCCACGCAGGCGTGCGTCTGCCCTACGTCCCGCTCGCCGCCAAGCGCGTGACCGGCATCGTCAGCCGTGGCGGCAGCATCATGGCCAAATGGTGTCTCGCGCACCACAAGGAAAGCTTCCTCTACGAGCATTTCGACGACATCACCGAGATTATGAAGGCCTATGACATCGCCTATTCACTCGGCGATGGCCTGCGCCCCGGCTCAATCGCCGACGCCAATGACGAAGCACAATTTGCCGAGCTCTACACGCTGGGCGAACTCACGCATCGCGCATGGAAATCCGACGTGCAGGTGATGATCGAAGGCCCCGGCCACGTGCCGATGCACAAGATCAAGGAGAATATGACCAAGCAGCTTGAGGTGTGCGGCGAAGCGCCGTTCTACACGCTCGGCCCGCTGACGACCGACATCGCGCCAGGATATGACCATATCACCAGCGGCATCGGTGCTGCGATGATCGGTTGGTACGGCACGGCGATGCTTTGCTACGTAACGCCCAAGGAGCATCTGGGCCTGCCCGACCGCGACGATGTGAAGGTCGGCGTGGTGACGTATAAACTGGCCGCGCACGCAGCGGATCTGGCCAAAGGCCACCCTGCAGCACAAGTCCGCGACGATGCGCTGAGTAAGGCGCGCTTCGAATTCCGCTGGCGCGACCAGTTCAACCTGTCGCTCGACCCCGATACAGCGGAGCAATATCACGACCAGACGCTGCCAGCCGAAGGCGCCAAAACAGCCCATTTTTGTTCGATGTGCGGCCCGAAATTCTGCTCGATGAAGATCAGCCAGGAGGTGCGGGAATTCGCGCGATTGCAGAATCAGAACAGCGCCGGGTTTATTGCGGCGGAAGAAGCGGACTTGTCCGCCGAAGCCTTGGCGAAGGCGGAAGAGGGTATGGCGGAAATGAGCAAAGTCTACGACGAGACCGGGCGCGAGCTATATATGGGCGCTGGTGATCGGGAGCATGATTGATGTAACAGCAAGGTAATTTTTCGTTGACCTTGGCCTCGTGCTAATGGATCGTGAATGTAATCGCGATCAACTTGGGGGGATACACGCGCCGATGCCTATTCCTGCGTTTAATGATTTTGGCATACTACCAATGGGACTGCACAATTGCACCTTGGAGGAAGCCAAGAACTTTTTCAGTTGGAATGACCATAGAGTTGAGGTTTGGGAGCGATTTTCCGGCTTCATCGAATGGGCTGAATCGATGCCAAAGCATGCTGTGTTGTTTGTTGATGGTAGCTATGTGACCGACAAGACGCTACCTAATGATGTGGATGTTGCTATAGACCTTGCGGGCTGCAGCATCGCAGACCAGAATCTCTGGTTTGGCGACTGGGGCAGACGTTGCGGGGAATTCAAGGCTAATTTTCTGACCGACTCTTATCTTTTTGTGACAGGCTCTGGAAACGACTTTTCAGTATTTTTTCAGTATATGAGGGTTTCAGAGGCAATGGAGCGAGGCCTGGATTCTGGAGACAGCAAGGGCGTATTGAGGATTGAACTTTGACGAATTGGAGCGATCAAGTCCGCCGACAGGCCAAAATGGTGATCGACCAGATTGCAGACCTGCGTTCGCGTAACGGTCGAGATGTCGAACTTCCCGACGCAGTGCTCCAAATTTACTACGACATGCTAGATCGACTGTATGAGCAAGATCTCCGGCTCGCTCAGGTCAAAGATCGTTCAGACCTCCTCCTTCGAGTTGAGGGAGAGGCGTTCAACGCAGACCCTCGCTTGCAATTGGTGTCAACCGTTTTTAGCAACGTCACCCATCAAGTCACCGACCTCACGAAGGCCATTCTCGGGTTAGCTGCAAAAGGGAGGATAACGCCCGGCGCGATTGATCTCGGTTTGACAGGGATCGCGCCTGGAAGCCTTTATATTGGATTGAAGGCTGTCGTCGGAGAAACAGCTGATGGCGGGGTTTTGTTAGGCGAAGCCGATACACTCTACAAATCGACAAAGCACGCTTTGAAGATAATAGACGATGTGGCACATACCGTGGAAGGTGACTCCGAGCATGTTTCGATGGAGGAGGTTTCCGAAGTAGTCGCTGATCCCAGAATAAGAGATGCTGCGCTAGTCGCCGTGCAGCGAATATCGCCATCAGGGCGTAAGGGCTTCGACACTGTCTCATTTTCGGGAACTCAGTCATCGTTGAAGCCTGCTGAATTGCGGTCCTCACACCGCAACGCAATCAGAAATAGCCTAAGCAAGCCCGTCATTCACGGTGACGAAATCGAGTTTTCAGGCCAAATTCGAGAAATCGACCTTGATGCGCGACGCTTTGAATTGCGTGGTATTGCAGATATGAAAATTCAGGATTTGCGCTGCGCTTATCGAGATTTCGATGGTATCAAGCCTAGGAGCCTTCTCGGTGCAACTGTAAAAGTTCGAGGACTCGTCGAGCGTGCGGCCGACGAAATACCACGTCTAATGTCAATAACTGATCTACAAGTGCTGAGACCACCGCCGGACGATCTTGGTTAGTGACGACAATAATTCTGGGTAATTCTGCACCAATTCCGCGAATTCCGGGGACACAATACTAATTCGGACGGGATTACGGTGACGGGATTACGGTGGCAGTTATTACGGTGATATTACGGTGATATTACGGTGACAGTGCACTAAATTCCCGGCATCAACTTCTCGCGATTCCGCCGCAGCTCTCCCGCTGCCCACATGTTCCGCGACCACCTCATGCGTGCCGATGCCAGCTCACACGCAGCGCCACCTTTTTCACCGCATCCTCAACGACATAATGACGCTAGGTAAACGGGCGTTAGCGTGCTATATATATCACGGGTCGAGACGATGTCGTGTGTCCGCGCTTTTCCAAACAAGCGGCAGGCGGCGCGCATTTTGGAGGACCTATAATGAAAAAACTGCTCTTGATCGCGGCCTTGATGCTGCCCGGCCCCGCTATGGCCAACACGCTTGATGTTATTACCATGAAGCTGAAAGACGGCTGCACGTTCGAAACCTACCTTGGCATCACCAAGGACTTCAACGCAAGCTGGGGCAAAGCGAATGGTTACAATGCCCAACTGATGCTGCCCGTCCATAGCTCCGATACGAGCATGGTCATCTGGGTCGGCAACACGGCGTCGGCACAAGCTTTTGGCAAAGCGTGGGACGTGTGGCGCACAGCGATGGCCAATCCCAATTCGGTCGAGGCAAAATTGCAGGCGCGTTTCAGTGCCTGCAGCACGCAAATCTCGCGCGCGAGCTACGATACCTATCAATAATCCGGCGAACGGCGACGGGGTAATGCTCCGCCGCCTAGTCCAGATGCGCCAGATATCGGTGGTCGCTGTAATAGGCCCTAAACCGCTCGCCCCATCAATCGCCAGCCCCACAGGCTGAGCGCCAGCATCGCTGCATTTGCGCCGAAATCCAGCGCCATCCAGCGGTTCAGGATCGGCACTTCATAGACGAACCAGTAATTGAATCCAAAAAAGGGCAGCAGCGCGATGGCGTAAACAAGGAAGGTCGTCCGCGTCCACTCGCTGAACCAGATGAACAACCCGCCCAGCACCGCCTGCGCACCGAAGCAGCCGATCATCAACGCGCTCGTCGCACTCAGATGCTGATAGGCGGGCGTGAACATTAGCCGCTCGACCAAATGCGGTGCAAGCAAGCACCATGCGCCAAGAACCAAATAGGGAAGCGCGATCAAGCGCTGGATATAGAGGGAGTTCATGAGTCGTGGTAGCAGGCGTGTTGCAATTCGTCAGGTAAATGATTTGGGAATTACGACGACGCGTGCAAAAAGTCCTTAAATACCTTAAGTATCGAAAGGCAAAACCAGATGACCGAAGCGTTCTTTAAAGCCATCGAATTACGGTGACAGGTGCAACAACCCCGAAATTCCAATCCACCTGAGCTGTTAAAAAATTCCGCTTTCCTTAACATATATCCAGGACATGTTCGAAAAAGCCCAGTTTTCGAACATGACCGTGCCAAATTCCGGGGGAAAATACTACTCAGACGCTCACCCCCAACCTAACCAAAGCCTCATCGAGCGCCTGCAAAAACCTTGACCGGTCGGTCTTCGCAAACGGCGCTGGTCCTCCGCCTATCCCGTCCATTCCGGCGCGCAGGTCGGCCATGATGGCTCGGGTGGCGATTGCGCCGCCGATGGAGGCGCTGGTGAACGGCTTACCATTATTGCCGATGACCACCGCGCCAGCCTTCAGGCACCGGTCCGCAAGCAATATGTCGGCGGTGATCACGATGCTGCGCGGGCCCGATGCTTGCGCGATCCAGTCATCGGCGGCGTCGAAGCTGTCCGATACGATATGCCGGGTAATCAGCGGATGGTCCGGCATGCGAAAGCGCGCGTTGCTGACCAGCACCACCTGCACATTGCGGCGATAGGCGACCTTGTAAATCTCATCCTTTACCGGACACGCATCGGCATCGACCAATATGCGCGGCGCAGAAGCTGGCGAATTCTGGGGCGGGGTGTCGGGGTGGTTGGGTGTCATCGGAATGCTTACGCCTTAAACGAAATAACCCTGGGCACCAACTTCTGTCGCCTCCACGCTTGCAATGTAGGATAATCTACGCCAGGGTCTTATTACCCCCCTGCGCGCAGAGCGCTTCGGCGGACAAGCATCGTCAACCGCCCTATGAGCTAACAGGGCCTGCGATCTGCTCCCCGCTTTCGAAACTCTTTGGCACATGCGCCGGTGACCGTTGCCTAAATTGACAAGATGGACAGTTTAACCCCTTTTGAAGCGTCAATCTTGTCAAGTTAAGCTTCGATGCGCCGCGCTGAGCCAATCACCTAAGCACTTTACCACCGGCTTCGGGCTTTATGCCTTCCCTAGCTTTGCCAGCACCATTTCCGCTGCTTTTTGCGATGATGCCGGGTTTTGGCCTGTGATCAAAAACCCATCTTCGACCACATGTACACCCCAATCGCTGGTGCTGCTATAGATGCCGCCGCGCTCTTTCAGCATGTCCTCCAGCAGGAACGGAACCACATCGGTCAGGCCCGACGCGGCTTCTTCGCTGTTGGTAAACCCGGTCACTTTTTTGCCCTGAACCAACGGCGCGCCGTCGGCGGTCTTTACATCGCGCAAGATGCCGGGTGCGTGGCAAACGGCGGCGACGGGCTTGCCAGCGGCGATCATCGCCTCGATCAGCGCGATGGAATCGGCATCGTTCGCCAGATCCCACAAAGGGCCGTGTCCGCCGGGATAAAAGACAGCGTCATAATCGGCGGCGTCCGTTTCAGACAGAATTTGCGTGTTTGCCAGAAGCTCGACTGCGCGGGCGTCATCCTTGAAACGCTTTGTCGCCTCGGTCTGCGCATCGGGCGCGTCGCTTTTCGGGTCAAGCGGTGGCTGCCCGCCTTTGGGCGACGCCAATGTGATCTCTGCACCCGCATCTTTGAAAACATAATACGGTGCGGCGAATTCCTCCAGCCAAAAGCCCGTTTTCTTGCCGGTATCACCAAGCATATCGTGCGACGTAAGGATCATCAGGATTTTCATGATTCACTCCAAGTGAGAATTATCGGGCAAGGGCTGCAAACGGCGCAGTTTAGGCTTCGTCTAACCCGTAAAGGAAACTGATCAACTGAGAATAGGTTCCATCGGCCGAGGCCGTTAGATCGTCTTCCCCTTCCCCCGCCAAGCAAGCGACTGCGCGTTGAGCGCCCATAAATCGGCTTCACCCGCAACGACGCTCTCCGCCAGCTTTACTGCTGCGGTCAAACGCTCCCGTTCAACGTGCTTATACGCGGGACGGCCTTGCACGACTTTATCCCACCGCCCGTCATGCACGCCATCAAGCAAGATTCGCATGAAGCAGTGGTCGGCGCTGACGGGCCAAGGCTGCGTCTTTGCCAGCGCGGGCAGAATCTGCCGCGTTATCGTCAACCATTCCGCCTCCAGCTGCGCACGGGCGGACAAATAGCGGTCATCACTACCCACATCACCCAAATCTAACATCCAATCGCTTCTTCGATCCATGCCCGTGCATCGGGGAAGTTGCGTTCAACCTCTGGCAGATCATTAACGCAAAGAAACTTGATCTCGTGGCGTTCGGCTCTGCCCAGATAGGCGTGGACATCGTCAACCGACCATTGGTCAAGCGCGCCAACCGCAACGTGCAGATAATCGCGCGTATCAAGGATGGCCGCGTTACCAGAGGCTAGACAAGCATGGTTGTGCAGGCTTTGCGGCAGAAATTGTTCGGTGCAACGAAAGCGGAAACTAGCGTTGCGTGCGCACTCATCTGGGTAGGCGTCAAACAACTCCGCCATCACCGAAACTTGCATCGGGTGGACGACATGCGCGCTTTCAAACACGTGGTCGGCGGTATAGCCAATCATACCTGCAGCGTTGATCTGGTTAAAATGGTTCAAGAGGCTGGCGTCATCGCGGCTGATGCTTGATTGTGCCATGACCGAATGATCCACCCATTTGCCGCGCAACACCGGCCCATTTCCGGCAAAGAAATCTGCGGGCGTGGCCGGCGCCGTCAGGAATACGTCGTCGTTGAAATAGAGGAAATGCTCCGACAGCCCCGGTATGCGCCATAGCATAGTCTCTATCGACAGTGAATTGAACGTAGGCAACGCGTCTTCATACCCGGCGAATATCTCGCGGTGATCAACGATACTGATCTTTGCTGAAAATTCATCTGGCAGCGACGCAAGAACCGGCAGCTGGCTATCAGTGACAATCCAGATACGCCGCACCCAAGGCGCATGATTGGCGATGGAGCGGACGCAAAAGTTGAGTTCATCACTGCACACCCAGCGATGCGGGTTGGTTCCATTATCATGCAACGGCGTTTGCGCTTGAGTCAGGTAATGATCGCGCTTTTGCTTATGCGCAGGGTCGGCACCATCCACCCATGTTATGACTGCATCGATTTCAAACATTCTGGAACTCTTTATACGCGTTGCGGCGTCATAAAATTGTAATAGCCTTTTGGGAAATGATAAACGCGTGCGCCGCGCCACAGCAAAAATACGGTAGTCGTTCATTGCCTAGGGTAATTATGTAGACCAGCGATATGAACAGAGTTATGCTGATATCTGGCAAATTACTGATGCTAAGCGGCGTTCGCCGACAATGGCATTGAGCGTAACTGGAGTTTAAAATGCGCCGCATCCTGACATTCCTATTGTCTCTGACCTTGTCTTCGGGTGTGTTTTCGAGCGCGCATGCCAATGCAGATGCGCGGCTTAGCTTTACAAAAGCGGACGACAAAGCAGCCATGACCAAACAAGCTGAGTCTCTTTATGCCAAGGGCAACAGCGCGTATTCAAGCCGCAATTGGGCCAGCGCGCGGGAATATTACATGCAATCCTGCGACGCCGGTCGACAATCGTCCTGCGGTAATGTCGGGCTGATGATGAATGATGGGTTGGGCGGGGATAAGGATTTCAAGAAATCGTTTCTTCTGTTCAAAAGGGCGTGCGCTGCAAAAGACGGGTTTTTCTGCACATCAGTCGGCGATGCCTATGCCAAAGGCGAAGGCGTCAAAAAGAACGTAAAAACAGCAAAAAAATTCTATAAAATGGCGTGTGCTTTGGACGATTCTATGGGCTGCGCATTGGCGAAAGTGTCCTGATATGACCCGCAAAAAATGCACCGCAAACTGGTTCACCATCGGTATGGACGCTTGGGCGCTTGCCGCTGAATCGAACATTGTTATTGCGCAGCGGATTAGTGCACTTGCGTTTGGCGGTCCGGCAGCGGCGAAAGAGGCGGAGCGGATGGTGTCTGAAAAGGTCTCGGCCAATATGGCGCTGGGAATGGATTTGATGACCGGCAAATTCGGCGCTAGCCCCGAAGCGATCCTGAGCGGCAGTATTGCACATTATTCCAAGGCTGTTGTCGCAAACAGGCGGCGCCTGGGCTCCTAAATCCTTCCGGTTCCAGATCCACCCGTGGACTGTGACGGGTTGGCAGTCCGAACACAAATACCCCCTTTGGTATAGGATACGGTCCAGCGGCTGCCGTGCTAACGCACCAATGGGCATGGTCTGACGTTCGCGGTATCGGCTGCAACGACACGGCGCGGTCGGATTTGTAAAAATGCCATTTATTGACCATCCGCTGCGAACACGCGTTGTTTCCGAAATGCACATGCGGCGCATGCCGCCCTTGTCGCCGCCGATGCTGATGATTCAAATGGTGCGGTTGCTTAAGCCCGACGAGCGCACCGCAGAGCGACTTCACGTGCTGGCAATGCCGGGCGTGAATGCTGCTGATGTCGACGAACGCAACCGCCATATCGGGGGAACGCGCCACGATGGCACCGAATTTTTATGGGAGTGTCATAGCGAGGCGACCACAGCGACGCTGATTATGCCAGCCTCTGCCAGCAGCGCATTCGCTGCTGGCGTGGACGACCATGATGCGATGCAGTGGTTATTGAATGCACCTGGCACCGTATTGCGGGCAGTGCGCGTCGCCATCGTCAGCAACGATGATGCTGCGATAGTGTCGATGGCCGACGCCGGTTTTAGCGCCGCTGAACTGGTCAGTTGCACTATCGGCACTGTGCGTATTTGGTCGGACTTTCTGATTCGCGATGATAATTTCGGGCGGTTGTTGGTAACGGGCGGCGACATGCCCGCCGCTGATCTGGGCCGCGTGGTGCAACAGTTGCAAGAGCTTGGCAATTACCGCAACCTTGCGCTGCTTGGGCTACCACTGGCGCAGGAAAAAGGTCCGCAGGTAGCAGCTTTAGAGCAAGTTCTGGTCGATATTGCGCAGCGTATGGCCGATGGCGAGGCTGATCCCGCTTTGCTCGATCAATTGTGCGAACTGGCAGCGCAGGTAACGGCGATTACCGCGACCACAGCATTCAGGATGAGTGCAACTGCTGCCTATGCACAGATCGTGCAAGACAGAATACTGGCGCTGAACGCGGCGAGCATCTCTGGCTATCAATCCCTTGAAGAATTCACCGAACGGCGCTTGCTGCCCGCGACCCGAACATGCGCCTCGTTCAGCTCGAGGCTAGAAGCATTGGCAGTGCGGATCGAACGGGCGACGTCATTACTCCGCACGCGCGTTGAAATGGCGTTACAGGCGCAGAATTCGATTTTGCTGCAATCGATGGATAAAAATTCCGAAAGGCAATTACGGTTGCAACGCGTAGTCGAGGGTTTGTCGGTCGTCGCCGTAAGCTATTATGCCGTCAGCCTGTTGTCATATATATTACGAGCTGTTGCCGAATATGCACATATCCCGCATGACGCGCTTGTTGCCTATAGTGTCGGGCCCGTGATGATCCTGGTCTGGATATTCCTCCGCGGCAAAGTGAAACATATTGTCGAGACGTCAGACTGATTAAGGATCTGAATGACCGATTCACGCGAAACAATGTCCGACGCCGCGATCAGCGAGGTTATAGAAATGGCGTTGAGCGACCACGTCAGCTTTGCGACGATAACGATGCAAACCGGGCTAAGCGCCGACGCAGTCAAAGCGGTGATGCGCTCTAATCTGAAACCCGGAAGCTACCGTGCATGGCGAAGGCGGGTGAAGGATTTTGGTACGCGGCGTGAAGTCTATAAATAAGCAAACTCAATCCGCTTTCGTTTTGCATCCAGCCGGAATAGACTTTCGTTTTTAAGGGGTCGGTGTTCAAAATGGAGTTCAGATTGATGCGTAATGTTTCCTTGCTCGTGATGTCCGCCTTTGCGCTTATAGCCAGCGCGAACGCTTCGCAGGAGCAGACGTCGTCCATCGATGTCGCAAAGGCACGCGCCTCGCTAAACGGTCAATGGGAGGGTACGCTAGAATATCTCGATTATTCGGCCAACCAATGGTTCGGCATTCCGGTGAAAACTCAAATCGAGGACCAAGGCGATAATGCAACTAGCATTCGCCGGTCCGATTTTGATGATGGGCCGGCGGTGGGCAATGTGCGGATAATCTCTGTTGAATTGTTCGATGCGGTGGCCGGCACGGTGACCACTGGTACCTTTCGAAAAGGGCGAGAGGCAAGTATTACGACCTATGCCGTGCGGATGGATGGCATATCCAAAGACCCGCTGCGCTGGATCATGATCGAAGAAGTAAAAGCCCAGGACGACAATCGTCCCGCCATGCTGCGCGAAACGACGGTACGCGACGGGGACAAGATCGAAACGCTAAAACAGGTCGATTTCCTGGATGACGACAAACAAGAATGGATCAGCCGCAATCGAACTAAACTGGCAAAAATAGGGGGTTGAGCGAGGGAGTATAACAGCATGGCGAACGTTATTGGTCTAGGCGGCCTATTTTTCAAGTCGGCTGATACAGCCGCCATGCGCGACTGGTATGGCAATGTTTTGGGCCTGACATTTGAACCTTGGGGTGGACTTGTGTTTTTGCCAGAAACGGCGGCGGCACATGCCGGTGCAGGCACCGTCTTTTCACCCTTCAAAGCCGATACCGATTATTTTGCGCCATCGGACAAAGAATTTATGTTCAACTTGATGGTCGATAATCTCGACGGTGTTCTTGCGCGCTGTGCCGAACATGATGTGCAGCCCGTTGGGGAATTGCTTGACGAAGCTAATGGGCGGTTCGCACACATCATAGATCCCGAAGGGCGCAAGATTGAATTGTGGGAACCAAAGCCGATGGTAAATTAGGCTGACCGGCGCTGTCTTTCGATCGTCGGGAAAACAGCTTGATCGCGGCCCTCGGCTTTTGCGCGATAGAGCAAATCATCAGCTTGTTTCAGCGAATGGCCAATGACCCGATTGGGACGATGAAAGGCGCAGCCGATGCTGACAGACAGTGGCACAGTATGACCCGCGATCATCGGGTGCAAGCGTCGAACTGCATCACAAATATCGGCGGCGCAGGCATGACCTTCGATGTCGCTTTTCCCCGCCAAAAACACACCAAATTCTTCGCCGCCAAGCCGTCCGACAATTCCGGCATCGCCAACGCATTGCTGTATGGCGTTTGCCATAATGCGCAACGCTTCATCCCCAACGGCGTGACCATTGCGGTCATTGATCGCTTTGAAATGGTCAGCGTCAACGATCATGATCGGGCCCGCAGATTGGGACGCGCGCATGCTATCCAGAAAATGGTTCCGGTTCAGTGTACCTGTCAGCATGTCGAACATGATCCTGCTGTCAACGGTACGGATCATTTCGGTTTGCACCCGAATAAGATCAAGAACCACGTAAACAATCGGTGGAATCAGACATAGCGGTATCAGTACTGCGACCGCAAGCAGCGGCCCTACATAATTTGCAGCAAACCCATCCGCCGATACCGCAAAGGCCGTCATTGCAATCACAAAAGGAATAAGCACAGTCATAGCGGTGATAACCGAAGTAAAGACGCGTACCTCCCGCTTTGTTTTGATCCGTAATCGCATATCAGGCAGATACACATGACCACTTATCAAAATGTAAAATCGACGAAGTTAATTTTGTGCCAACAGATAGATTTCGGTCAATGAAATCAAATCAGCACCGGAAATATCATATGTTGAGAACTATGGTGCGTGGCTGCAAAACCACCCATCAAGTGCGCGGCGGCCACGGGAAAAACCCTGACGTGCGTTCGACATAATCGGCATAGCCCGGCCGCGTTTTTTTCAAGCCCTTTTCAAGCAAAGGCTTGCCCGACCACTTGGTCAGCGTGAATGTGAGGAACAATGGGCCGATGATGCTGATCCAGCCAAGCGGCCCGGTTTCCGCCGCAACCAACCAAATGCCCCACCACGTGCAGGCGTCGCCGAAATAATTGGGATGACGGGTGTAGCGCCACAATCCGGTATCAAGCACTTTACCTTTATTCGCTGCGTTGGCGCGAAAGGATTTGAGCTGCGCGTCGCCGATGGTTTCAAACATTATGCCGGTCAATGCTACCGCAATGCCCAGCCAAGCAATCGGCCCCATAATTGTGCGCCCGCCTTCACTCGCCCAAATGCCGAGCTGCGCGGGTAGCGCCGTGATGAACAGCAATGGTGCTTGTGTCAGGAACACTGCCAAAAGCGCCGTCTTGTTCCAACTCCAGCCTTTGCTCTCCATTGCATAGCCCATGATCTTTTTATAGCGCGAGTCCTCGCCCTCGCGCCGCCAGCGGGTGAACAGATGAAGCGCCAATCGAAGGCCCCATAATGTCGTCAGCATCAGCAAAACTACAGCGCGCCTGCCATCGCCCTCAATCTGAAACCAGCTTGTCCATGCAAGGATGACCATGCCGAACGCCCAAAAGGCGTCAATGAAAGACACATCACGGATTTTGGTAGCATATCCCCAAAGCAGCAGAATCGCGACCATCAGCACCGCGAGGTTGATGGCCAGCATCGTTACAGCACCCGTGATCATGGTTCTTCTCCTGCGACGCTTGCCATCTTCTTTCCCGGATATTTAGGCGTGACCGTGGCATAAAGCTCTGCAACCTTTGCCATATCCGCCTTGAAATCACCGGTCGGCCAGATCGCGGGGCCAAGCCCGCCAGTTTTCTTTGCATAATCCATCATACCAAGAACCAAAGGCACCTTTGCACCAACTGCGATGTGATAAAATCCGGTCTTCCATTTGCGGACCGCGCCGCGCGTTCCCTCTGGCGCAATGGTCAGCATAAACTCGGTGCGCTTTGCAAACTCGTCGATCATCGCTTGCACGTAATTCTGGCTACCCGACCGGTCGACTGGCACGCCGCCCATATCGAGCATGAAATTCTTCCACGGCCAACGAAACAAGGACTTTTTCGCCATGAAATGCGGCGTGATGCCAAGGTCGTCAGTCAGGCCGATAAAGTTCAGGAAATCCCAGTTTGACGTATGCGGTGCAGCGATCAAAACGAACTTACGCGGTTCGGGCACAATACCCGATGCGGTCCAGCCATTCCGATGATAAAGCCAGACGAGTGCTTTGCGAAAAAGCCGCGACGGCAGGCTTGGTTGACGAATGACCTCGGCCATAAATGCTCTACATCCCCTCTAAATCCGCTGTAACAGTGGACGGGCCGCCCCGCAAAAGCAATTAGCTTGTTTCCCCTATGTGGCCGCGCTAGTCCGGACGCATTGGAACTGAAAATCAGAACAACAAAGCGGGACTGCCATGACGAACGCCTTTATTCCGGTCATCTCGGCGACCGGACTTTACACCCCGACTGACACCATCTCGAACGCAGAACTGGTCGCAAGCTACAATGCTTATGCGGACCTGTTTAACGCGCAGAACCCGGATGCAGAACCATTGGTGCATAGCTCGGTTGAGTTCATCGAAAAAGCGAGCGGCATCAAATCCCGGAACGTCATCAACAAGTCCGCTATTCTTGACCCCGCAATCATGGAGCCGCGTTACGCAGAACGGCCGAACGATCAAATTTCGTTAATGGCAGAGATCGGCGTTGCCGCATGCCGTGATGCTTTGGCCAAGGCTGGACGTGATATCGCTGATGTTGACGCGGTGTTGTGCGCCGCCTCCAATATGCAACGCGGCTATCCGGCTATGGCAGTGGAGATTCAGCATGAATTGGGCATGGATCGCGGCTTTGCCTTTGACATCAACGTCGCGTGTTCGTCAGCAACGTTTGGCATTCAAACAGCGGCTGACTATATCCGCAGCGGCAACGCGCGCTCGGTGCTGGTCGTAAACCCCGAAATCACCTCGGGGCATTTGAACTGGCGGGATCGTGACAGCCATTTCATCTTTGGCGATGTCGCAACTGCAATTTTGCTTGAGGCCAAGGATTTGGCCCCGGCGACGCATTGGGAAATTCTGGGCACGCGTCTGAAAACCCAGTTTAGCAACAATATCCGCAACAATTTTGGATTCCTGAACCGCGCCGCGGGCAAAGGCCCGGTCGATCAAAGTGGCCCGCGCAACGACAAGCTGTTCGTGCAAGAAGGCCGCAAAGTTTTCAAAGAAGTCGTGCCAATGGTCGCGCAGATGATTGTCGAACATGCCGGCGACCTAGGGCTTTCCAGCGATGGGCTGCGCCGGCTTTGGCTGCATCAGGCCAATCAGGGGATGAACCGAATGATCTCGCAGCGCGTGCTGGGGCACGAGGCGAGCGAGGATGAAAGTCCAACGGTGCTGGATACTTATGCGAACACCTCAAGCGCCGGATCAATCATCGCTTTTCACAAGCATAATGACGATCTAGCGGCTGGAGACGTTGGCCTGATTTGTTCTTTTGGCGCAGGATATTCGGCCGGCTGCGTGTTCGTTCGCAAAGTCGGTCTATAATCCGGCGGCGCGTGGATGGCTGGCACGCCAGTCTGCAGGCCTGTCAAATTCTCCGCGCCATATGCCGCGTTTCTGTCGACGAGCCGCATCCTCTTCGCTGCCATAATCGCGCATCCCGTGGAAATCATGCGTAATGGCCATGCCTTGGCTGACTTGGACAGCGCCGATGTCGGGCGTAGGGTTGGAGCGACAGACGGCAACCGACCGAGCATAGCGGTCTTGCGTCTCGGCAACGCATGATAGACCAGGTTCCAGCAGCAGTTTTTCAAGTGCTGCCCTTGCCGCGCGGCCACAAGGCCATTCGGCGTTCTGTACGTCTTTGCAGATCTGGTTCAATTCGGGGGCATCGATACCTTCTAGCCGCAGCTTGCGTGTGCCAACGACAAGCTATCGCCGTCGACAACATACAATCTTTGTCCGGACATCGGCACAGGCTGCCGCTCATCGGTCCATACTCCATAAAACCACGCGGCAACAAACATCGCGACCAACAACAGCATGATGAAAACAATCCGCCAGACGCAAAACCGTTGCTTGCGATAGACCCGATCAACCGGAAAACGGACCATTGCTATTTTTTGAACGCCGCCGGATGGGCTTTCAAGATATGATCATAAATCGCTTCGTGTAGTTCGCCAACAAAGCTGCAGCCATATTCATCGCGTTCATGCCAAGCAATGCGCGATTCCAGCGGCGCAAATCCGGGGATGGTGATAAACAGCGAACTGTCAGGGTTCAAATACATCGGCGTGATAACTTTACAGCCAGCCCGCGACAAATCGGTGACTTTGGCTTTATGATGGCCATAGCCTTTTTCGCGTATTTTTGCAGTAATATGCACATCGCCACGGGTGTAGCGACGGTGGCTAAACGGCCGAATTTCATTCTCGTCTGCCGACATTTTTTGCTCCTACCCACGATGGTCGGATTTTTACTTTGGTCGTGGTAGCAGAATTTTTCGCCATTGCCAAAATTAGGTTTTCTGGCTTAGCGCGAGCCGGTCAGTCGAGTATTAAACCAAGCGCGACATATATAAGGATCGGTGAGCCAAAGCCCACAAGCGTGGTGACAACAAACGCGATACGTACGATCATCGGATCGATGCCGCTCCAATCGGCAAGGCCAGCGCAAACACCGAGGATTTTTTTGTTGGCGCGATTCAGGGATAATTTGGTCATGAATTTCTTCTTCTTTTGTTCGAGGGGCTGGTTATCGAATTTCGGGCTTTCTCCGGGGCGGGTCATGACGCGATCATTCCGGAAACAGGCGCAACGGCGGGCGCGACGCTAAAGCCGATGGTGACAACTGCGCAGAAAATCGCAGCGAACATTGAGACAAAACGGTTCGGATTGGAATTGGTCATTGTCATGATTCCTTGATTGCGGCTTTATCGGTCAGGATTAAGCGAGATAGGGGGCGACGGGAGCCACGGCAGGAGCAACGCTGAAACTGATAGTCATAAAGGCGCAAACGACAGCAGCAAAGATTGCGGAAAGTTGGGTGCGGGGCGTGTTGGTCATTTCAAATTCCTTTTCATTTGTTCATTTTTCCGGAAAACTCCGGTATGTGATATTCTTTGCAGACACTGTGCCAGTTTTATAAAACTGTTGTTTTACATTGTTTTATAGTCTTTCGCACGCTTCTGCGAATATTTTACAATCCTGAACATTAGGAGTTTTTACCAATCATTGCGGATTTTTCTGAGCATAGCCGCAATCGTCCCGCTTGACCTATCGACGGGCTACGATAGGGCCACGGGATGCTCGACCAGCTCGACCTGACCGATTTTCGCAACCATGCCGCATTGCGTTTCCGGCCAGAGGAGCAGTTCATCATTTTGCACGGCGCAAATGGCGCGGGTAAAACCAACATCCTTGAGGGCGTCTCACTACTCGTTCCCGGTCGCGGCCTAAGGCGGGCTGCATTAGCGGAGATGGCCCGTAAAGCGGGTGCTGGCGGCTTTTCGGTTTCGGCACTGGCAAATGGCAACCAATTTGGCACAGCGGTGAACGCTGCCTCACCCGGACGCCGCCAAGTGCATATCAACAGCGCAGTGACGACGATTAACGATCTGGCGCAGTATTTTGCAATCCTGTGGCTGACCCCCGCGATGGACCGTTTGTTTGCCGATGGAGCAGGCGCAAGGCGGCGATTTGTCGACAGGCTGGTGCTGGCGCTTAATCCGGCGCATGCCGCGAACAGCAGCCGCTATGAAAACGCGCTAAAGCAACGCAACCGGATGCTGGGCGAAGGCCAGCAGGATGTGGCATGGTTTGATGCCATCGAAGCGCAGCTCGCGGAACATGGTGCCGCAATCGCTTCGGCAAGAGCAAGTATGCTTGAGCAGCTTGCGGCAACGATAGAGGCAATGCCGCCCTCACCCTTTGCTAAGCCGCTGCTGACGCTCACAGGGGACGGGCTCTCCGACCCCGATGAACTCGCCGAGGCGCTGCGCACGGGACGCAGCCGTGACCGTGCGGCGGGGCGCACTTTGACCGGCCCGCACCGCACCGACCTTGAAGTTGTGCATGCAGGCCACGGTCAACCAGCCGTAAATTGTTCCACCGGCGAACAAAAGGCGCTGTTGCTATCAGTCATCCTCGCCCATGCTGGCCTTGTTAAACAGATACGCGGAGCGCCGCCGATCTTGCTGCTCGATGAAGTCGCCGCGCATCTCGATCCAGACCGCCGCGCTGCTTTGTTTGAACGACTGACCGATACTGGCAGCCAAGTGTGGATGACCGGAACTGAAGAACAGCTGTTTGTCGCCGCCGGGGCCGATGCCATGCGCGTGCACATTGCCGATGGCGCCGTGTCCTGATAGGCGGCAGCGATGACTAACGACGTCGCCCAAAAATATATCGAACGCGGCATCCGTAACCCGCAGCTGATCGAAGCGGCGCTTGCGATCAACGAGGACCGGCTGCACGATGCCGAGCCGATATTGCGCGCGCATTTGAAGCGTGATCCTCTGGACGTCGCGGCAATCCGCTTGATGGCGCAGCTTGCGGCACGGGTTGGGCGGTATAAAGATAGCGAGGCATTACTACGCCGCGCGCTGGAACTGGCACCCGATTTTACTGTAGCGCGGTCAAATCTTGCTGGGATATTGTACCGGCAAAACCGCTTTCCAGAGGCTGTCGAAGCGCTCGATAAGGTGCTGCATGTCGAGGGAGACCATGTGGGCAGTCGCAACCTGAAAGCCGCGGCATTGGGCCGGATCGGCGACTATGACGAAGCGCTGGAACTTTATGCCGAACTAACGCAGCGTTTTCCCGACAATGCAAAGTTATGGATGAGCCAAGGACATTTGCTGAAAACAGTTGGGCGTCAGGACGACAGTGTATCCGCCTATCGCCAAGCGTTGGCCATCGAACCCACTTTGGGCGAAATCTGGTGGAGCCTTGCCAATCTGAAAACGGTCAAATTTGACGATGCTGACCTTCGCGCGATGCAGGCGGCATTGGCCACGCCGGGTTTGTCGGATGAAGATCATTTTCACCTCGATTTCGCTCTCGGTAAAGCCTTTGACGACCGGCAAGAGCCGGAACGTGCGTTTGGCCATTATGCCGCCGCGAATAGTTTGCGGCGAAGGGAGCTGGACTATGATTCAGCGGTCATCACCAACCATGTCGACCAGATCATAAATCAGTTTACGCCTGAATTTCTTGCTGGACGCATGGGCCAAGGCTGCCATGCATCCGACGCGATTTTCATCCTCGGCATGCCGCGCGCCGGATCGACATTGATTGAGCAAATCCTGTCCAGCCATTCCGCCATTGAAGGCACGATGGAGTTGCCGGACATGCCCGCGATTGCGCTACGTGAAGGTCGCGGCGGTGGTCCGGCTGGCTGGGTTGATGCGGTAACTGATATGCCTGCGCAAATGCTTGCTGAACTGGGCGCAGAATTTATCGAGCGTACGCGGATCCAGCGCAAATCCGACAAACCATTCTTCATCGACAAGCTGCCGAATAACTGGATTTACACTGGCCTGATCCATCTGATCCTGCCCAACGCCAAAATCATCGACGCCCGGCGGCATCCGATGGATTGCTGTTTCTCCAATTTCCGCCAGCATTTCGCCAGGGGGCAAGCCTTCAGTTACGATCTGACTGATATGGGGCGCTATTATACCGATTATGTCCGGCTGATGGCGTATTTTGATGCAGTTCTTCCCGGTCGGGTCCACCGCGTAATCCATGAGGAACTGGTCGAGACTCCCGAAACTGAAGTTCAAAAGCTGTTGGACTATCTCGGCCTGCCCTTTGAAGACGCTTGCCTGAAATTCCATGAAAACAGCCGCGCTGTTCGTACAGCCTCTAGCGAGCAGGTGCGTCGTCCGCTCAATCGCGACGGGATGGATCAATGGAAGCCCTATGAGGCATGGCTGGCCCCGTTAAAGGTCGCGCTTGGCGATTTGTGGATCCGATACCCAAATACGTAACATCGTTGCGAATTTGCCACAGCGCGCGCCATAAACGACGCATCAACATGGCATTAACGTAAAATTGATTGCCAGCGACCACTGAATATGAGTCTATCAGGTATATAAAAATCAGGGGAGACCGCTAACATGCGTAAGTTACATTCTAAACATACCGCTCGGCTATCAATGGCAGCGTTACTGGCATCGTCAGCGATATCGCTTGCGATGCCTGCAATGGCGCAGAACGCCGAAGACGATACCGTCGAAGATGGCGGTATTATTGTCACCGCCAACAAGCGCGAACAGAACTTGCAAGACGTGCCTGCTGCTGTCACTGCGCTTGGCAATGAAGCATTGGACCAGTTGCAAGTCAGCGAGTTGCAGGACGTTGTGAAGCATCTGCCGTCGGTCACCATTCAGCAAGCTGGTCCGGGTTTTGCTCAAGTCTATTTCCGCGGCGTCGCATCGGGCGAAAACGCCAACCACTCCGCATCATTGCCAACCGTTGGTACATATCTTGACGAACTGCCGATCACGACCATCCAAGGCGCACTTGATATCCATGCTTATGATTTGGCACGGGTTGAGGCCCTCGCCGGGCCGCAAGGCACACTTTATGGCGCAAGCTCTATGGCGGGTACGTTAAAGCTTGTGACGAACCAACCAGACACCTCTGGCTTTTATGGCTCCGCAGGCGTTGAAGTGAACTCAATTTCCAAAGGCGACTTTGGCGGCGTAGCCGAAGGCTTTATCAACGCCCCTTTAAGTGACCGTGCCGCGCTGCGCGTTGTCGGCTGGTATCGCCATGATGGCGGCTATATCGACAACATTGCCGGCAGCCGCACCTATCCAACATCGGGCGTAACGCGCAATAATGCCGCCTTTGTTGAAAAAAATTACAACGATGTCGATACCTATGGCGCACGCGCCGCATTGGGCATCGATCTGGACGACAACTGGACAATTAAGCCAGTGCTGATGGGCCAAGTGCAAAAAGCCAATGGCAGCTTTTCGCAAGAACGCTCAGGCCAGACCACGCGTTCGTTACAGACGGTGCAATATGAAGCTGAAGGTATCCGAGACAAATGGCTTTCCGGTGCACTGACCGTAGAAGGAAAACTCGGCAACTGGGACCTGACAATGACGGGCGGTCACCTCCGCCGGAAAACTGAGACCGAAAGCGACTATTCAGATTACAGCTATTTTTACGACGCGCTTGCAGGCTATGGCGCGTATTGGGTTGATAATGCCAATAACCCGATTGACCCGACGCAGTACATTCAAGGCATCGATCGTTATAAAAAGAGCTTTGCCGAAGTTCGCGTTTCGTCCCCCGCAGATGCGCCACTTCGTTTTATCGGCGGCCTATTCTACCAACGTCAGTCGCATAATATCGAACAGAATTACATCATCGACAATTTGTCGGATACGCTGGCTGTTCCGGGCACAGCGGACAATATCTGGCTGACAAAACAATTACGCACCGACCGCGACTATGCTGCATTTGGCGAAGTCAGTTTCGACGTGACTGATAAGCTGACGCTTACCGGTGGCGCGCGTCTATATAAATACGACAACTCGCTCGTCGGCTTTTTCGGGTTCAACAACCCCGGCTATAGCAGCAATCCTGTATATCTGTGTCAGGGACCGGCACAAGTTGCAGGGTCGCCTTGCACCAATGTCGACAAGTCGACGTCAGCGACCGATTTCATTCATAAATTGAATGCGGCGTATAAAATCAGCGACGATGCCATGGTCTACGCCACATGGTCAAAAGGCTTCCGTCCCGGCGGGATCAACCGTCGCGGTTCCCTGCCGCCTTATGGTTCAGACAGCCTCGACAATTTCGAACTGGGCTGGAAGCTGGGATCTGGCGGTTTCCGCTTTAATGGTGCGGTATATCAGCAGGACTGGAATAACATTCAGCTATCGTTCCTGGGTGCCAACGGCCTGACCGAAATCCGCAACGCTGGTATCGCGCGTATCCGCGGGATCGAAACCGACATCGGTTATAAGGCCGGTGGTTTTACTATCAGCACTGGCTTCAGCTATAATGATGCCGAAATTCGGCGGGACTTCTGTGCCATTGCCAACGCCAATTTTGATTGCACCACTCCGGTTGGTAACGCGACACTAGCCGCTGCCGGATCACGTCTGCCAGTAACGCCAAAGTTCAAAGGCAATGCAGTGGCCCGCTATGAATTCCCGATCAACAGCTGGGATGGCCATGTCCAGTTCGCGGTCAACCGCACCAGCGGCAGACGCAGTGATTTGCGCCCGGCGCAAAACACCATCAAAGGCAATCTTGCTGGCTATACCACCGCAGATTTTAGCATCGGGATGAAGAACGACGTCTGGTCAGTCGAGGCCTATGCCACGAACTTGTTTGACTCGCGCGGTATCATAAACACCGGTGTGCAGTGCCTTGAAACGGTGTGCGGCACGGGCGTGACGGGCACAACGCCAACTGGCGGCGCGTTCTACGATACGGTCATTAAACCACGGATCATCGGCCTGAAATTCAGCCGCGATTTCTAAAGCGTTTCGTCGAAGGACGGGAGGGGAGGAAGCCGGGTCCGAAAGGATCCGGCTTTTTCTGTTTGCGTATTTAGGACACCGTGATTTCCGGGCCAACAGATGATTCCATCTGGCTTGAAATCACTTTAGCGCCACCGCCCCAAAAACCGATTATCCGCAATCACTTCGCGCGCGCAATTATGGCCGGGTGCGCCCGTCACACCGCCGCCGGGATGGCTGCCTGCACCGCACATATACAGCCCCTTAAACGGTCCGCGATACGCGCCGTGGCCCAGCACTGGCCTTGCCGCCCAAAGCTGATCGAGGCTCATATTGCCGTGCATAATATCGCCGCTCGCCAGACCAAATTTTCGTTCTAGGCCCTTGGGGCTGAGTACCTGGCGGCCAAGGATGGATGCGCGGAATCCCGGTGCCTGCGCCTCGACTGTGTCAATGATGCAATCGGCAGCTGCATTTTCTTCGGCATCCCAGTCCCTACCATCGGGCAGTTCAGGCGCAAATTGTTGGCAGAACAGGCTGGCGACGTGTTGCCCATCCGGCGCAAGGCTATCGTCTATAACCGACGGTATCAGCATCTCGACAATCGGCTTCTTTGACCAACCATAGCGTTTGGCATCAAGAAACGCCTCGTCCATATAATCGAGCGTTGGCGCAAGAATGATACCCGATTGGTGATGTTCACCGGGTTCTGGCAGGCACGTAAATTTGGGCAGTTCGGACAAAGCGACGTTCATGCGGAATGTGCCGCTACCAGCCTTAAAGCCCCTAATCCGGCGTTTGAATTCAGGCTTTAGATCGCTGTCCTCAAACATCCGTTCGTACAGGATTTTGGGGCCAACATTGGCAATGACGCGATCCGCAGCAATTTCCTCGCCGCTTCCCAGCCGCACGCCCGCGACTTTGCCGCCATCGACCAGCACCCGCGATACTGGCGCCTCTAGACTAATCTCAACGCCCAGTTGTCCGCACACCTTGGCCATGATCTGCGTGATCGCACCCATGCCACCGATGGCGTGGCCCCATGCGCCCTTTTTGCCGTTCACTTCGCCAAAGACGTGGTGGAGTAGGACATAGGCACTGCCCGGCGTATCGGGGCTGGCATAGTTCCCCACGACCGCGTCAAAACCGAACGCAGCCTTCACCGCTTCGCTTTCGAACCAGCTGTCCAGCAATGTGCGTGCCGACTTTGTGAACAGGTCAAGCACGTCACGCTGCCGATGTATCGGCAGACCAGCAAGCTTGCGGCCCTGAAGCGCTCCGTCGATTAAGGTCTTTACGCCGTCACCCACATTGGGCGGCGATTTCATCGCAAGGTCACGCAACACATCGGCCACGACTTCTAGGCTGTCATAATATTCGGGCAGCACAGCTGCGTCATGCTTTGAAAAGCGTGCGAATTCCGCTTGGGTGCGTTCTAGGCCACCACCGAGTTTCAGGTAACCGCCGTCTTCTTGCGGCAGGAAATTGCTGATCGGGCGCTCAATGACTCGGTATCCGTGATCGGCAAGCTTCATATCCGCGATGACTTTGGGTTGCAGCAGGCTGACGGTATAGCTTGCCACCGAATTGCGGAAACCGGGGTGGAATTCCTCAGTCACCGCCGCTCCGCCAACAACATCGCGGCGCTCGACGATGCGGACCTTCAACCCAGCCTTTGCAAGGTAGAATGCGCAGACAAGGCCGTTATGGCCTCCGCCGATGATCACGGCATCGTATTTTTTAGTCATTGGTTGCTCCAGCCCGGCGACGGGCGATTTTCGAGTTTAGCTTCGGGGATGAGTTCGCGGACATACGCGCAAAAGCCTTTAAGGCAGACTTCTTTGTCGGACAGCGGCCCCATCGAGAAGGATCGGCTCGCCATGCCTTGTTGCACGCGGGTGATCAGCACCGTGTCCTCGGCGTTGACCTGACGGTTGATGCGCCAGTTGAGATAGCGTGCAGCGCGCATTTCGCGCCTGCTATCCGGCAACACATAGCTGATCTCGCGGATCACGCAGCTGGTTGGGCCGGTGGGCAGCCATTGCATAAAATCCACCTGATCGGGGTAGATGTCGAACGCAACCGATGGCCAAAGCTTAAAATATAGCCAGCGCCTTTGGTTCGCCTCTGGCAAATGCGGAACCGGTGGCAACAGTTTTTGATACAGGCGTTCGGACCAATTGGCCGAAGGCCGATCCATCAAATCACCCCACATGCGGTCGACATGAGGCTCCGCCTCAACCCCATAGCTTTTACCGAACAGCCGCGTCAGGCCAGGATGGGCAACGGCGATGTGCAGACCGTCTGAATAGTTATCGCCGACATTCTTCCAATTCACTTCGCGTTCGCGCACCGTAACGCGGCCAAGCGCTTGCAGTTCTTCAAAGCGGTATGGCGCGACCTGGTCCGCATAAGGCGCCATCATCTCGGCAATCGAAGGACCACCGCTTTCGAGGCGGACGAAGATAAACCCCTGCCAGATTTCCATATCGACGGCGACCAGCCCCGCCTTAGTTTTATCGAGCGTCGGGTAAGACGCGCTATCGGGAACCCCCGCAAGCCGCCCGTCCAGATCATAGGTCCATGCGTGATACGGACACACGAGCTTTTTGGCACAGCCGCTTGCGCCATCCACAAGCCGCGAACCGCGATGCCGGCAGACGTTGGTGAAGGCGCGCAGCTGCTGGTCCACGCCGCGCACGACGATGATACTCTCGCCGATGTAATCCAGGCTGTGCCAATCGCCCGCGTTGGCGACGTCGCTGACATGGCAAACGACTTGCCAGCCGGGGCGGAAAATACGGTCGTTTTCGACTGCGGCGAATTCGGGATCGCTATAGGTCCACGCCGGGAGGCTCCAGCCATTTTGGCTATCATTGCGCATATCGGGGGTTTGTTGGCTTGCCATGATGTCGGTGTTGCTATACAAGCGTATAACAAAATGCAAGCTGCTCGTTCATCCTTTACCCGCGAAAGTGCGGACACGAGGCGCGATGCTTTGGTGGCCGCTTGCGCAACTTCGCTTGCGATCAAAGGCGTGCAAGGCACATCGGTGCGGGCGATTTGCACAGCCGCAGGTGTCTCGCCCGGACTATTGCGGCATTATTTCGACGGCATCGATGCGTTGATTGCCGCCACCTATCGCTGGACAGGAGAGCGCGTGCAGACAGCATTGTCCAAAGCCGTCGCCGCCGCGCCACCCCATCCGCGCGCAAGATTGCTAGCGTATCTTACCGCCAGCTTTGCGCCGCCAATCGCTGATCCCGATCTGTTGGCGACATGGTTGGCGTTCTGGGCGCTGACCAAAACAGAGCCACAAATCGCCGCCTTGCATAAAGAAATCTACCACGACTATCGCGCCGATCTAGAGAGCTTACTGGCCGCGTGCCAGCCCGGCGACCACCGGCTGACCGCAGTTGCCCTGACCGCGTTGGTCGATGGCCTGTGGTTGGAACTTAGCCTGGGCAACGCGCCGTTTAGCCGTGACGAAGCAGGCCGGCTTGTCGAAAAATGGCTAGGCGCTCTGCTCGCCTGATATAGGCACTGGCTGGAAAGGCTGGCTTGGCCGTGGCAGAACCTTTAAGCCCCGCACATGACCGATATGACTTATGCCCGCTATCTGGCGCTGGACGATCTACTCGCGTGCCAGCAACCCCAGTCCGATCTGGACGATGAAATGCTGTTCATCATCATCCACCAGACCAAAGAATTATGGCTGAAACAGATCATCCGCGAAATGCAATTTGCCAAAGCGCAGATAGCGGACGACGCGCTGGTTCCCGCCTATAAGGCGCTCGCGCGGGTCAGCCGGATTCAGGCGGTGATGACGCTAAGCTGGGATGTGCTGTCAACGATGACGCCGAGTGATTACACACGGTTCCGCCATGTTCTGGGGCCAAGCTCAGGCTTTCAATCGGACCAGTTCCGCACTGTCGAATATCTGTTGGGATTAAAAGACGGCGCATTCCTGAAATATCAGGAGGACCGACCAGCGGCACAATCGGCGATGCAAGCCGCGCTGGAAATGCCAAGCATCTGGGACGATGCCATTGCCGCGGCTGCGCGTGCCGGGCTTGCGATACCCGCCTGTGTATTGGGCCGCGATTTCAGCCAAGCCTATGTCGCGAGTGATGCTGTGGAGGCGGCGTTTTTGACTGTGTACCGCGACACCGACCGCTATTGGGAACTTTACCAACTCGCCGAAAAGCTGGTCGATCTGGACGATGCGATGGCGACGTGGCGGCACAAGCATGTGTTGACGGTGCAACGCATCATCGGCGGCAAACGCGGCACCGGCGGCACCGCAGGCGTCAGCTATTTGCAAAGCACCGTATCGAAACGTGCGTTTCCTGAACTGTGGTCTTTGCGGACGGAGCTTTAATTTAGCGTCAGCCTTTTCGCTGATTCTCCACCATATCCGCTGCAAGGTCCAGCCCGGCTTTGCCACCTGCCGCGGTATTTGCAGGCGCATGGAGCGGCTCGATAAATTCGGGCTCCTCCACCTCCAGCATGCCTTCCCATTTAGTGATGACTGACGTCGCCACTGCATTGCCAACAACATTGGTCGCGGTGCGGCCCATGTCGAGGAACTGGTCAATGGCAAGGATCAATGCGACGCCCTCAACCGGCAAATCAAACATCGCCAGCGTTCCGGTAATCACAACAAGGCTGGCGCGCGGAACCGCAGCAACGCCCTTGGACGAAATCATTAGCGTCAACAGGATCAAAATCTGCGTGCTGATCGACAGATCCAAACCATAAGCTTGCGCGATAAAGATCGTCGCAAAGCTCATATACATCATCGAACCGTCAAGGTTAAAGCTGTAGCCAAGCGGCAGCATAAAGCCCGAAATCCGGCGCGGCACGCCGAACCGATCAAGCTGTTCAAACAGCTTTGGCAAAGCCGCCTCTGATGAAGCCGTCGAGAAAGCAATCAGCATCGGTTCGCGAATATAACGGATCAGCGTCCATATCCGTTTGCCAAGGAATATCGCGCCCATCGATAGCAAGATCACCCAAAGCATCATCAGCGATAAATAGAACTCAAAAACAAGCTCGGCGTATGTAGCAAGGATAGCCAGCCCGCTGGTTGCGACCACCTTTGCCAAGGCACCGAACACCGCGACGGGCGCAAAACGCATCACATAATGCGTGATTTGCAGCATCATTTCGGCAAGCGCATCCGCGCCGCGAACAAGTGGCGCGCCCTTTTCACCCATTGCCGACAGTGCAACGCCCGCAAACAGCGCAAATACCAATATCTGCAAAATGTTGTTCGTTGCCATCGCCTCGAACGCATTTTTCGGGAAGATCGAAAGGATGAACTCCCAAAAATCCAGCTTTTTAACCTCACCGATACTGGCGGCGGCATTTGCCACTGTATCGACCGGTGCGCCTACACCTGGCTGGAACAGATTGACCATCAACAGGCCAAGTCCAATCGAAATAAAGCTGGCGATGATGAACCAGCTGATCGCGCGGAACCCGATCCGGCCCAATGCATTGCTATCACCCATGTGCGCGATACCGACCACGATAGTGGACAAGATTAACGGCGCGACGAGCAACTTGATCAGGTTGAGAAAGATGTCCGACAACAGCTTGAACGTCTTAGTCGTATATTCAAACCAGACATTATCCTGTGGCAAGCCGATATGGACCGCATATCCGACGATCACACCCAAGATCATCCCGCCCAAAATATACCATGTCAGCCGCCGGTCCATAAAATTTCCCTCACCCGTTTTGTTATTGTCCGGTTGGTAACGCAGCACTGGCTATCGGGCAAGCGGCGCGCGGTAAATTCAGTTTCAGATGCAACTATGCGGTTGTTTGGCCGTATCAACAGAGGCATAGACAAAGAAAAACTGACACGCGGAGCATAACGTCATGGTCAACCCTGATCCAAAACTGTTGAAACCCATCAGCGCGGCGATGACGGCAGGGACCTTGCCCGGCGAAAGCGATGGGTTTGACGACAAGGCGGCGACCGAGGCAGCAGCGTTCATGCTGGCAACCGCGATGGAGCGCCAACCCGGCAAACCGAATATCCAGATCGAATCCTTTGCGGACCATGAAGGCAAGCTGGCGATGCGCGTCGCTATATCCAACGACGATATGCCGTTCCTTGTTGATTCAACTGCGGCTGCTTTGGCGGCAGCCAACATTGGCATCATCCGCCTGCTTCACCCAGTGCTTGATGTGGCGCGCGATGAAAATGGCGTGTTGCAAAGCGTCGCTGACAAAAAGGGATCAACGGGCAAACGCGAAAGCTTCATTTATCTTGAAGCCGCCCGCGTCGATGCAAAGGAACGCCACGCGCTGGCGGAGCGGCTGGCATCGGTGCTGAACGATGTGCGCTGCGCTGTAATCGACTGGCGCAAAATGCAAGGCGCGATGGCCGAGGATGCCGACGGATTGCCCGATGGCGAAGGCGCTGCTTTGGTGCGTTGGTTCATGGACGGCAGCATGACAGTGCTGGCGCATGAACAGATCGCGCTTGATGGAGCACGCCAGAACCGGCTTGGCCTATCGCGCTCCAACGACGCAGCGTTGTTATCCGACGAGAGTATAGAACGCGCGCGCAAATACTTTGCCGAGGGTGGCCGCGCCCCGTTGATGTTGAAATCTAGCCGCAATTCGACTGTTCACCGTTCAGTACAGCTCGACATCATCGTCGTGCCGTTGCGCAACGGCGAGGCGGTAACGGGCCTATCAGTGACTGGCGGCCTTTGGACCAGTTCAGCGCTGGCGACGCCGCCCGAACGTATCCCGATGCTGCGCACGCATCTGGCGAGCCTGATGACGCGCTTTGGCTTTGACCCATCGGGCCATGCGGGCAAAGCGATGGCGCATGCGTTGACCGCATTGCCCCATGATCTGCTGGTATCGTTCAATCAGGCGGATTTGGAACGGGTTACATTGACCGCGATGTCACTGACGGACCGGCCAAGGCCCAAACTGCTGGCGGTGCGCTCGGCCTTGGGGCGGCATTTGTTTGTCTTTGTCTGGCTGCCACGCGACGAGATTTCGACCGGCCTTCGCCGCACTATCGAGGCGATGCTGACCGAAGTGAAGGGCGCATCAGTGCTCGGCTGGTCAATCAGCCTGGAAGATGGCGGCATGGGCTTGCTGCGCTATCTGCTCGATTTTGAGGATCGCAACGTCACGATTGACGAAGACGGCCTCGACGCGCGGCTGCAATTGATGGTGCGCGGATGGGAGCCAGCGGTTGAGGCTGAGCTGGCGCGACTGACCGATGAAAAGCGCGCAGCGGCAATGGTTGTGCGTTATGGCGCGGCCTTTCCCCAATCGCACCGTTCGACCTATTCGGCAACCGAAGCTGCGCTCGATATGCTCGGGCTATTGGCGATGGAGCGCGATCACAGCCGTGTCGCGCGGTTGATTGCAGACACCGATAAAGACGCCTCAACGCTTAGCCTGAAAGTCTACAATACGGGCGGAGCGATGCCGTTGTCCGATGTTGTGCCAGTGCTTGAAAACTTCGGCTTTGCTGTCATCGAACAAGTGCCGACCCCGTTGGGCGGCGGCGTACTCGCCTATATCCACGATTTCCATCTGGGGCTGCGCGGCGGAGCGAACGGCGCAGATTTGCTCTCCCGCGCCGACATCATCCAGACCGCTTTGTCGCAAGTGTTGGACGGCGAGGCCGAAAATGATGCCTTCAACCAGCTGATAACGCTTGCCGGGTTGGAACCGCGCGACGTCGTCTGGTTCCGCGCTTGGTTCCGCTATTTACGGCAGACCGGCCTTGCATACGGCATCCCCACTGTGGTCGCAGCACTTGGCAATCATGCCGCAATCGCGCGGGCGATTGTCGCGTTGTTTGTCACTTTGCACGACCCGGCGTATAAGGGCGACCGCGTAAAGGACGCAGCAAAGCTTGACGCGCAAATCGTCGAAGGCCTGGGTAAAGTCGCCGCGATTGACGAAGACCGCATCCTGCGACTGTTCCGCGCTGTGGTGCAGGCGTGCCTACGCACCAACGCGTTTGCGTCCGCCGCTGCTGAGGCGCTGGCGTTCAAACTCGACAGCGCCAAAGTCCCCGGACTGCCCGCACCCCTCCCTTGGCGCGAGATTTTTGTGTACAGCCCCCGCGTCGAGGGCATCCATTTACGCGCTGGCCCCGTCGCGCGCGGCGGCCTTCGCTGGTCAGACCGGCGCGACGATTTCCGCACCGAAGTGCTGGGCCTGATGAAGGCGCAGCGCGTTAAGAACGCAGTAATTGTGCCAACCGGTGCCAAGGGCGGGTTCTATCCCAAGCGACTGCCCGATATGCGCACCGACCGCGATGCATGGTTTGCCGAGGGGACCGAAAGCTACCGGATTTTCATTCGCACTTTGCTGTCCGTTACCGACAATCTGGTCGAGAACAAAGTCGTCCACCCCGACAAAGTCGTCATCCATGATGGCGATGATCCGTACTTTGTGGTCGCCGCTGATAAAGGCACTGCGACGTTTTCGGACACCGCAAACGCCATCGCCATCGAACGCGGCTTTTGGCTGGGCGATGCGTTCGCCAGCGGCGGCTCGGTCGGTTATGATCATAAAGCGATGGGCATTACCGCAAAAGGCGGCTGGATATCTGTCCAGCGCCACTTCGCCGAAATGGGCGTCGATGTACAGAAAGAGGCTGTCACCGTTGCAGGTGTTGGCGATATGTCGGGCGATGTGTTTGGCAACGGCATGTTGCTGTCGAAATCAATCAAGCTGGTCGCAGCGTTCGACCACCGGCATATCTTTGTCGACCCCAATCCCGATGCCGCCGCAAGCTGGAAAGAGCGCGCGCGGCTGTTCAAATTGCCGCGTTCCAGCTGGCAGGATTATGACACAAAGCTGATTTCCAAAGGCGGCGGCGTCTTTGCCCGCAGCGAAAAAGAGATTAAGCTGTCGCCGGAAATCCGGTCGCTGCTCGGCCTTGATGCAGCAACGATTGAACCCGCCGCATTGATGAAGGCGATTTTGAAAGCCGATGTTGGCCTGTTGTGGTTCGGCGGTATCGGCACGTACCTGAAAGACGCCACCGAAGCGCATAGCGAAGTCGGCGATCCAGCCAACGACGCGATCCGCATCAACGCGCAAGAGCTGCGCACCAAAGTGATCGGCGAGGGGGCCAATCTGGGCCTTACGCAAGCCGCACGGATCAGTTTTGGCTTGCACGGCGGACGGCTGAACACTGACTTTATCGACAACAGCGCAGGCGTTGATTGTTCGGATAACGAGGTCAATATCAAGATCGCGCTGAACGCGGAAATGGCGTCTGGTGCGTTAAAGATTGAAGCACGCAATACGCTGCTCGCTAGCATGACTGACGAAGTTTCTGAGCTGGTATTGGGCGATAACCGGATGCAGACGCTGGCGCTGTCGATTGCCGAAAGCGGCGGTGTCGGCGACTTGCCCGCCTATGTGCGGCTGATGGAAACGTTTGAGGGCCAGAACAAGCTTGACCGCGTGGTCGAGGGGCTTGAGGCGAATGACCAATATCTGCGCCGCGAAGGTGAAGGCAAAGGCCTGACCCGGCCCGAGCTGGCGATATTGCTATCGACCGCAAAGCTGGCTGCGCAAGATGCGGCCGAGGAAGGCCCGCTGGCGGCGGACCCAGCGCTGGATGCAGAACTGCTCGCGGCGTTCCCGGCACCGATGGTAAAGGCGCATAAGCAAGCAATTCTGACGCACCGTTTGCGGCCGCAAATCATCGCCACCAAACTTGCCAACCGGATGATAAACCGCATGGGGATGCTGCACCCGTTTGAACTGGCCGAGGAAGAAGGCTGTTCGATGGCGGTGGTAGCAGAGGCCTTTGCCGTTGCCGAACGCTTGTTTGATCTGCACATTTTGTGGGCCGAAATAGATGCCGCAAAAATCCCTGAGGCAGCGCGTATCATGCTGTATAATCAGGTTGCGGTCGAAACGCGGGCGCATATGGCGGACATGATCCGCAATGGCCGCGAAGGCCGCAGCATTGGCCAAGCGATTGCCGATTATGCGCCAGTGATTGAAACATTGTCGTCGGCCAGTAAGGAGCTGCTTTCCCCCGATGCCGTGGCGCAAGCGGATGCCTATGGCGACAAGCTTACCCTTGGCGGCGCGCCTGCAAAGCTGGTGGCAAAGCTTGTCCGCATGGCCCAGCTGGATGGCGCCATCGGGCTTGCGACGCTATCAACCGAACGCAGCGTGGATGCCAAAGAACTGACCAAAGCGTTTGTCGCGGTCGGCGATGCACTGGGACTTGGCTGGGCGCAGAACGCCGCGATGCAAATGGACCCACATGATCCGTGGGAACGCCTGCTGGTCGCTGGCCTCGCCCGTGATTTCCAAGCGATGCGGCTCGATTTTCTGGGGCGGCAAAAGGGCACACCCGGCGATGCGGTGGCAAAATGGATTTCCACCAACCGCGTGCGGGTGAGTGCGTTTAGAGCGACAGTGGACCGTGCGCGGCGGGGCGGGTTGCCTACGCCCGCAATGCTGGCGCAGATTGCCGGGCAGGCTAGGACGTTGTTGGGACGGTAGGGGTAGAAGCCCCTCCCCTGAAGAGGAGGGGTTAAGAACTTACCCCCGCCCGAATGACACCAAACCAAACAGCTTGCGCCTGCCTGCGACCTTGACGCGTCCGCCGCTGCCCGATTTCATGACGTTGCGGCGGAACAGATACACGCCGATCCGCACGATCAATAATGCAAACATCCCCTGCCCGATTATCGCAACGCCGTGATGCCACAAAGTCGGGTCCTGCGCTGCGCGCGCGATCATCGCAAAGGGCGACGAAAATGGAAAGATTGCGGCAAACGTCTCAATCGGCTGGTTGATTTTGGCCACAGTGTAAATGCCCAGGAAGAAGTTAATCAACTGCAACATCGTCACTGGCATCGACAGCGTCTGCACTTCGCGTACCGTTGCTGCTTGCGCACCGATGCCGATGAACAACGACCCCAGCACCAGATAGGCCATTGCAAAATACACGATACACAATGTTAAAAACATCGGCCAGCCGACCGCTGGAGTTGGGAAAGACGGGATCGCCGACCCTGCCAACGCGACAAGACCAAAGCCAACACTCGCCCAAACGATTATGCCCAAAAACGCCATCGCCAGCATTGCAAACAACTTGCCGATAAACACCGCATCCATTGGCACAGCGGCGGCAAGGATTTCGATGATCTTGTTGGCTTTTTCCTCAACCATATTCGACATCACCATGCCCGCGAGCAGCATGGTCAGCATGAACACCAGCACCTGTGCGGACTGCGCCGTCAACAGTTGTTGCTGCTTGCTGTTACCTGCACTTTGCACGACCAGTTGTGTTTCGACAGGCGCCAGCTTCATGGCATCACCATTACGGGCATAGGTCGCAAGCAGAGCAATCTCGCCTTTCCACGCGTCAATCGGTCCCGCTGTGCCGATCAGCCTCGGCTTATCCAGCGTTCCCTCCAACACTGCAATCAAACCGTTTTGCGTGTTCTTCAGCAACGTTTCGGGATCGTCTTTGCTGGGACCAAGCAGTTTGAGTTCGGGAAAACGCCGCTCTCCCATCTGCTGGGCAAGGGCAGCGCGTGCCGCCATCAAGGCGCGGCCATCATCCGCCGCCATCGTCACACCGACCACGGGATTGGCAATATCGCGCGCCACTTCGCCGCCCAGCGCGCCCGCAGCACCGCCGACAAGCAACGGAAACATCGGCCCAAGCAGGAAAAACAAAAACGCCTTGGAAAAAATAATCGCAGTGAAATCGCGGCGGCCAATGACATAGGCCGATTTTATCATCTCGATCATGCAAGTTCTCCCAGCTTGGGTTGATCCATCAAAGCCGCTGCATCCTCACCCGCAATGGCAACAAAGGCGTCGTGCAGGCCGGGGCGTTCAATCGACAGCGAACGCACGCCCGCTTTGCCCTCTACCAACGCTTTTAACAAAGGCTCGACGCCGGTTTCGGGCAAAGTGAAATGCCACCAATTCCCCTCTGCCTTACAATCCGCCGGGATCGCGCTGCGCCACGGGCCATCCATCGTTTCGGTTTCCAGATGCACTTGCGGACGCAACCGGTCGCGCGCGGTAGAGACCAAGCCGTCAAAGCTGATGCGGCCCTTAGCGATTATCGCGATGCGTTCGCACAGTCGTTCGGCATGGGCGATGACATGAGTCGAAAAAATCACCGTCACGCCCTTGGCCGCTTGCGCGCGGATCATCCGTTCCAGCTTGCCCTGATTGATCGCATCAAGGCCCGAAAACGGCTCATCAAGCACTATCAGCCGCGGTTCGTGGACGATGGTTCCCATCAACTGCACCGTCTGCGCCATGCCTTTGGACAATTGCTTGATCTGCCGGTCGGCAGCTTCGCCAAGGCCTGCTTCTTCGAGCAAGACTCGCCCGCGCTTCACACCCTCTTTCAGCGGAAGCCCTCGCAATGCACCCATAAAGGCGATGGTATCAACCGCCCGCATCGATTGATACAACCCGCGTTCCTCGGGCAGATAGCCCACCAGTTTCGATTGGCTCAATGGCCGGTCAGAGCCAAGCAACGTCCGCACCCCATCATCGGGATCGATAATACCCAGCAGCATCCGCAGCGTCGTTGTTTTGCCCGCACCATTGGGGCCAAGCACACCATAGATGCTGCCCGCAGGCACGTTAAGATCAATCCCGTCCACTGCGCGGAAGCCATCAAAAATTTTGACAAGCCCGCGCGCCTCGATTGCATGCATGTGGTAATTCGTCCCTAGATATGGTTACGCCCTGATAGGGACAGCCTATGAAGAGTGACAACATAAATTTGGTTAACGCGTTGCGCGAAAAGGCAAAGGCGGAGGGCTTTGCCGTGTGCGCGATTGCACCTGCAACGTTGGCTCCTGAAAGCGGCGCGCGGCTAAAGGCGTGGGTCGCAGAGGGTTGCCATGGTGACATGCTGTGGATGGAGGGGCGGATTGATCAGCGGGCAGACCCCGCGACTTTGTGGCCAGAGGTGCGTTCAGTCATCATGCTGGGGATGAGCTATGCGCCTGCGACTGACCCGATGGCGCTGGCGGCCCATCCTGACCGCGCGCGGATTTCGATCTATGCGCAGGGGCGCGACTATCACGATGTTGTCAAAGGCGCGCTGAAACGGTTGGCGGGCTGGCTGGTGCATCAGGCGGGCGGCGATGTGAAAGTCTTTGTCGATACAGCGCCGGTGATGGAAAAGGCATTGGCCGAGGCGTCGGGACTTGGCTGGCAGGGCAAGCACACCAATATCGTCAGCCGCGAACATGGCAGCTGGCTATTTCTGGGCGCGATTTATACTACATTGGATTTAACACCCGATGTGGCTGGCGACGACCGTTGCGGCAGTTGCAATGCTTGCCAAGTCGCGTGTCCGACCGACGCTTTCCCCGCGCCGTATCGGCTCGATGCGCGGCGCTGTATTTCCTATCTGACCATCGAACACAAAGGCCATATCCCGATCAACCTGCGGCGCGGGATCGGCAATCACATTTACGGCTGCGATGATTGCCTGTCGGCCTGTCCGTGGAACAAATTTGCGCAATCCGCTGCGGCGAACAAAGCGTTTGTTCCGAAAGCCGAGCTCGTCGCGCCGCGCATCGCCGATTTGCTGACGCTCGACGATGCCGCGTTTCGCGCACTGTTTTCAGGGTCGCCAATTAAACGCACCGGCCGTGATCGCTTTGTTCGCAACGTGGCGATTGCGGCGGGGAATAGCGGCGATGCAGCGTTGGTTGCGCCGTTACAGGCACTGTTGGGCGATGAAAGCGAATTGGTTCGCGAGGCTGTCGGCTGGGCTTTGGGCGAACTCAGCGCCGCGACAGCGCGTTGACACATGCCGCACGATCAACCTCGGCCCCGTCGCTGCGCCGTGCGTCGATATGCGTTACGATTTCGGTGCCGTTCTTGCCATCCGGATACAGATACGCATCCAAGATACAGGGCTTGCCCGAAAATTGCAGCTTTCGGCCGTAAACTTCGACCACATCAATGCGCGGTTCGCCAAACATCCGTTTTAACTCCGCTACGTTTTTGCCGATCACATCGCCAAGCCCGTTTTTGTCGAGTGTAGCGGGTCGCGCCGGTAAATCCGTCGCCGGACGGTCGATGGGTATCGGCGTTTTTTTCGGCTTTTTCGCGCTAATATCAGCCGCACCGCAAGCGGTGAGAGCAAGCGCCACGGCGGCCATCGTCAACATACGCTGTGTCATATCTTCCCCGTCTTATCATGCGCAACATGAACCGCCGCTGCGGTTGCCAAGACCGGCACGAAAAACTGCACTATCGGGATCAGCATTGCAGCGACACCTCCCAACCCCAAAACGAAGCGCCGGATCGCGCCGATTTCCCCGCGCATCGGGCCGTGGCGTGCGACCAGCATATCCTCCAAATCGCGCCCGAGCAGATAGCCGTTGACCGCCAAAAACGCCAGCGGTGTGCCAACTCCGCTGACGAGCAACAGCAGATAGACGGGGATCATCAAAAGATTATAGCCCACCGCTCGCCCTATAGAACGCAACCCCATACGCGCGGCTTTGCCAAAGTCGGGCCGTTGCCCTTGCGCGGCGTATAACGGATAATGCTGGTCCTCAACGGCATCGATAATGTCATCAGCAAAAACCCAGGTGAAGGCAATCGCCAAACTGCGGAACAATATCCAGCCCGAAAACGCGAGCACAATCAAAGCCGCCGCTGCGCCCAACGCGCCGTCATCATTGGGCAGATAATACGCAAACGCTGCGTCAATCACATACCAAAGTACAACGCCCAACACGGCAAACGCTGCAAGGGTCAGCGCGATGACTTTAGCCAGAACCACCATGACGCGACTGTCGGACAGGCTGGCAAAGGCAAGGGGTATCGCACACAACATTGCACTGTATTAGCTGCATGATACTGTCCGGGCAAGGCGCTTGCCCTTTAGCGTCAACGCCATTAGTGCGCGGCAAAATCCCAAAGGAAAATAGCGCCCATGACCGCCACAAAATATGCCGTTCTCGCCATTGGAAATGCGATTGTCGATGTCATTGCCGATGCCGACGACGCCTTTATCGAAACGCAGGCGCTGAACAAAGGCGGCATGACTTTGATTGATGCTGATCGCGCACAGACTTTGTACGATGCGATGGGCCCGGGCCGCGAGATTAGCGGCGGCAGTGCCGCGAACACTTTGGCCGGACTAGCCCGGCTGGGCCATGATACCGCCTTCATCGGTCAAGTGGCGGACGATCAGCTGGGCGCGGTGTTCGCGCATGATGTGCGGGCTGGCGGCATCGACTTCACCGTTACCCCGCGCGCGGGCGATCCGCCGACGGCGCGCTGCCTGATCCTTGTGACATCCGATGGTCAGCGAACGATGAATACGTTTTTAGGGGCGGCGCAATATCTGCCTGAAAGTGCAGTCGATAAGGCGAAGATTGCGGCGGCTGAATGGCTGTATCTTGAAGGCTATTTGTGGAACGCGCCTGAATCGCGCGCTGCGATGACGGGCGCGATTAAAGCCGCGAAAGCCGCTGGACGCAAAGTTGCACTGACCTTGTCCGATGCGTTCGTCGTGCACGGCCACCGCGACGAGTTTTTCGAGCTCATCGATGCTGGCTCGGTCGATCTGTTGTTCGCCAATGACACCGAAGTCCGCGCGATGATGCAAACCGAGGATACCGGCGATGCTGTGGCTGCGCTCGCTGCGCGCGTGCCAACTTTGGTCTGCACGCACGGCGCCGAAGGAGCAGAAGCGCATCATAACGGCGCGTATGCCCGCGTCTCAGCTGAACCAGTCGATACAGTGGTCGATACCACCGGCGCTGGTGATTTGTTCGCAGCGGGCGTGTTTGCGGGGCTGGCGGAGGGACGCAGCCTTTCCGATTGCCTGACGATGGGCGCTGTCTGCGCCGCCGAAGTGATTTCGCATTACGGTGCGCGGCCAGAGAAGGATTTGCGCGCGTTGGTAAAGGCGCGATTGGGGTAGAAAGTAACGCGGAATTCTAAAATACCGTCGGCCCCGTGCTTGACACGGGGTGGCGGCGTTTGTGGTCACTAGCTTGGCTTAGCCCCGCAACACAGCCCCCAACTTACCAGCCGCCGCCAAAACCCGGTCCGAAATCGCTTTCAGCTCTTCATCGCCATAGCTTTTCTCCGCTGGCTGCAAAGTTACCTCGACAGCCAAACTCAATTGGCCGTCCGGCACACCGGCTCCTGCAAAACGGTCGAACAGCCGCACCGCGACAATGTTGTCCTTGTCGCAGCCTTTGATCGCCCGAACCAGATCGCCCGCTGGCTTTTCGGCCGGATACAGAAACGCAAAATCGCGCGTGACCGCTTGCAACGCGGGCGGCGTGAAAGGTGCGCGCATGAAGCCAGCGGATTTCTTTACAGGGATAGCGTCGAGATAAATCTCCGCCGCAATGATAGAGCCATCCAGATCAAACGCCTTGGCCGTTGCCGGATGCAAAGTGCCGAATGCCGCAAGGATATTTTTCGGCCCCATGCGCAATGTCGCGGATTGGCCGGGGTGATAATGGTCGCCAGCTTCGCCCATCACCATCAGGCTGTCGGTGGCGACGCCAGCCGCCGCCAGCAACGCCATAACCTCTGCCTTAGCATCATAGGCATCAAACTTGGCTGACTTGCCAGAGGTCCAGCCGCGTGCAGCTTTGTCACCCGCGAGCACCAGACCAAGAGTCAGTTTTTCACTATCAACCAAATACCGCCGCCCGATTTCAAACAACCGCACTGACGACGCACCACGATCCATGTTGCGCTGCGCCGCTGAAAGCAGCCCGGGGAGCAATGATGGCCGCATAACCTTCATGTCCTCACTGATGGGGTTATCGAGGCTCCACGCGCCGCCGCCAAAGGCATCCGCCTCTTTCTGCGGCAAGAACGACCAGTTGATCGCCTCGTTCATTCCGCGCGCAGCCGCTGTGCGGCGCATTTTGCGTTCCAGCGATTGCAGCGGCGTTGCGGTTGGCAACGCCACGCCATCGGCGCGCGGCAATGGGGTCGAAACAACATGGTCAAGCCCGACAATGCGCACGACTTCCTCGACCAAATCAGCGGGGCCATCAATATCGCGGCGCCATGTGGGAATGTTGACGTTCCATTTCAGGTCAACGGCAAAGCCCAGCCGCGTCAGGATCGCTTTCTGCGTATCATCATCGACCGACACGCCGCCCAAAGTCACCGTCAGCATCGGCACGAACGCGATCTTGCGCGGCTCCAGTGGCAGCGCGCCCGCCTTGACGATTTCACTCGCCACGCCGCCACAGATTTCGAGGATCAGCGATGTGACCAGTTCAATCCCATAGCCCATAAAGCCCGGATCAACGCCGCGTTCAAAGCGCGTGCGTGCGTCCGATGTCAGCGCAAGGGCTTGTCCGGTTTTGGCAATCCGTTCGGGCGTGAAATAGGCGATTTCCAGCAACACATCGGTGGTCGTGTCCGAACAACCCGAATGTGAACCGCCCATGATCCCGGCGATATCGTGCACACCTTTATCGTCCGCAATCACTGTCATGTCGCTGGTCAGCGTGTAGATTTTGTCGTTAAGCGCCATCACCTGCGCGCCGTCTTTGGCGCGGCGCGCAACAATGGCTCCGGTTAATTTGGCAAGGTCATAGACATGGCTAGGACGGCCAAAGCCGAGCATCACATAGTTGGTGATATCGACCAAAGCCGAAATCGGACGTTGCCCCGCTGCTTTCAATCGCGCCTGCATCCAATCGGGCGACGTACCGTTTTTCACGCCCTTGATAACGCGGCCAAAAAAGGCGGGGCAGCCCTCGGTATCATCGGTCCGTATTTCGATGGGGCATTTATAGCTGCCAGCAACGGCGGGGGTCTTCAACGGCTTCAACGTGCCGAGTCCCGCCGCTGCCAAATCGCGGGCGATGCCGTGCACGCCCATGCAATCCTGCCGGTTCGGCGTAATCGCAACGTCAATCACCGGATCGTCAAGGCCCGCCCAGTCGGCATAGCTGACGCCTTTGGGCGCATCGTCGGGCAGTTCGGCAATGCCGTCATGGTCGTCACCCAAATCCAGCTCGGCGAGTGAGCACATCATGCCGTTCGACATTTCGCCGCGAATGGCCGTAACTTTTAACTCCATGCCGTTCGATGGCACGACTGCGCCTGCGGGACCGAAAATCCCGGTGATGCCCGCCCGCGCATTCGGTGCGCCGCAGACAACTTGCACCGGCCCGTCGCCTGCATCGACGACCAACACTTGCAGCTTTTCTGCTTGCGGATGGCGCGATGCTTTGACGACCTTTGCAATGCGGAACGCGCGCAGTGCCTCGGCCGGATTTTCGATGCCTTCGACTTCCAGGCCGATGCGGTTCAGGCAATCAGCAACCTGTTGTATGGTCGCGTCGGTTTCGAGATGGGCTTTCAGCCAGCTGAGCGAAAATTTCATGCACCCACTCCTCCGCTTAACGTCGGAACATCGAGCGCGTTAAATCCATAATGCTGCAACCAACGGTTATCGCCGTCAAAAAATGCGCGCAGATCGTCCATGCCGTATTTCAGCATCGCGAGCCGGTCCACGCCTGTACCAAAGGCAAAGCCTTGCCAGACATCGGGGTCGAGCCCGCAGGATTCGATGACTTTGCGATGGACCATGCCGGAACCGAGAACCTCCATCCAGCCTTCAGACCCGCCGATAACGCGTTTGCCTTTGACCATTGAATAGCCAACATCGACCTCAACCGAAGGCTCAGTAAACGGGAAATAGCTGGGCCGCAGCCGCAGCACGACATCGTCGCGTTCAAAAAACGCCTTTAGGAAAGTCTCTAGCGTCCATTTCAGGTGGCCAAGATGGATGCCCTTATCGATCACCAACCCCTCGATCTGGTGGAACATCGGCGTGTGGGTGGCGTCGCTGTCGCTGCGATACACCCGCCCCGGCGCGATGATGCGGATCGGCGGTTCTTGAGACGTCATCGTACGGATTTGTACCGGCGAGGTGTGGGTGCGGAGCAGCATTGAGCGGCCCTCAGCATCCTTGTTCGGGAAATAAAACGTATCATGCATCGCCCGTGCAGGGTGCGTTTCTGGGATATTGAGCGCAGTGAAATTGTGCCAATCGTCCTCAATCTCTGGCCCCTCGGCCACCGCAAATCCCATATCGGCAAAGATTTCAGCAAGCTCGTCCATCACCTGACTGACCGGATGGATAGTGCCGCGCGGAGCCTCTGGCGCAGGCAACGTCATGTCGAGGCGTTCGGTGGCGAGGCGTTGGTTGAGCGCGGAGGTCTCAAAGATAGCTTTTTGGGCTTCGATGGTGCCGTTAATAGCTACCTTCCACAGATTGATTTTATTTCCGCTCTCAACTCGCTCTTCGGGCGTCATGGAACCAAGCGTCTTCAAAACCGCAGTCAATTCGCCATTCTTGCCCATCACCGCAACGCGCGCAGCTTCGAGGTCAGTAAGACTTGTTGCGGCTTCAACCAATCCCATCAGTCGTTTGCCTAGTGCGTCAATATCCATAATCTTCGTCATTCCCGCGAAGGCGGGAATCCAACTCCCGCAGCCTAAATTTACACCACCGGAGTTGGACCCCCGCCTTCGCGGGGGTGACGAACTTTGGGGTGGTTGTTCTCACTTGCGTTGCAGCGGAGGAAAGCCAAGATCAACTGCCAAATCCTTCCAATCCGGATTTGCTTCCTCAATCATGTTAATCTTCCACTGCCTATTCCAATTTTTGACCCGCTTTTCCCGCGTAATGGCCAATTCCATCGTGCCTTGTTGCTCGAACCAGACCAATATCTTTGTGTCATTGTCTTGTGAAAAGCCCTCAAAACTTCCTTCGCGGTGTTGGTGCACGCGCTGCATCAGGTTTGATGTTACGCCAGTGTAAATCGTTCCATATCGGCGACTCGCCATAATGTAGACTGTGGGCTGAAAGTCCGGTTTCATCGCCTTCCCTTTTTTCGTCACCCCCGCGAAGGCGGGGGCCCAACTCCTGCCGCTTATATTTACACTTCGGGAGTTGGATTCTCGCCTTCGCGGGAATGACGAAGGAAAATGTGAAATACGACAACTTCCCGTTCTGCATAAGCAAATGGGCGCGAACGGCAATACCGCTCACGCCCATTTGCGCATTAGTTGAAGTTGGACTTTTAAGCTGCCTTTGGCAGCGCCGCCTTCGCTTGCGCGATGATGGCGCTAAACACAGCGCCTTCGTTCATCGCAAGATCGGCAAGGGTTTTGCGATCCAGATCGACGCCCGCAAGCTTCAATCCGTGCATGAAGACACCGTAAGTCATGTCTTCGGCGCGGACAGCGGCGTTAATGCGTTGGATCCACAAAGCGCGGAAATTGCGCTTGTTGGCTTTGCGGTCGCGATACGCGTATTGGCCAGCCTTTTCGACAGCCTGCCGCGCGATGCGGATGGTATTTTTACGACGGCCATAAAAGCCTTTTGCCTGCTCCAAGATGTTCTTGTGCTTGGCGCGGGTGGTTACACCCCGTTTGACGCGTGCCATGGACTAGCGCTCCTTATTTCAAGCCGTAGGGCGCCCAGAGGCGGACATGGCCCACATCGGCGTCGCTGAGCACATCGGTGCCGCGGTTTTGACGAATATATTTGCCATTATGGCTCATCAGACGGTGACGTTTACCGGCTACGCCGCACTTCACTTTGCCTGTTGCGGTGAATTTGAAGCGTTTCTTCACACCGCTTTTGGTCTTTAGCTTGGGCATTTTGGTCTCCTTTG
>JAYVGQ010000001.1:0-27482 GCA_043771985.1 Sphingomonadales bacterium | reverse complement strand
GGAGCAGAAGTGCGCGAGCTTGGCGCCTTCTTGCGGCAGGGTTTCATCATGGAATTGCTTGGCTTTGTCCGGGTCGAGCCCGAGGTTGAACTGGTCTTGCCATCTGAATTCGAAGCGCGCCTTGGAGAGCGCGTTGTCGCGCGCTTGCGCCCCGGGGTGTCCCTTCGCCAGATCCGCTGCGTGCGCCGCCAGCTTGTAGGTGACGACGCCGACCTTCACATCGTCGCGGTCGGGCAGGCCAAGATGCTCCTTGGGCGTGACGTAACAGAGCATCGCAGTGCCATACCAGCCGATCATCGCAGCACCAATGCCGCTGGTGATATGGTCATAACCCGGCGCGATGTCGGTCGTCAGCGGCCCGAGGGTATAGAAGGGCGCTTCGCCGCACACTTCGAGTTGCTTGGTCATATTCTCCTTGATCTTGTGCATCGGCACATGACCCGGCCCTTCGATCATCACCTGCACGTCGGATTTCCACGCGCGGTGGGTGAGTTCGCCCAGCGTGTAGAGCTCGGCAAATTGCGCTTCGTCATTGGCGTCGGCGATTGAGCCGGGGCGCAGGCCATCGCCGAGGCTATAGGCGATGTCATAGGCCTTCATGATCTCGGTGATGTCGTCGAAATGGTCGTAGAGGAAGCTTTCCTTGTGATGCGCGAGGCACCATTTCGCCATGATGCTGCCGCCGCGCGACACAATGCCGGTCACGCGTTTGGCGGCGAGCGGGACGTAGGGCAGGCGGACGCCCGCATGGATGGTGAAATAATCGACGCCCTGTTCGGCTTGCTCGATCAGGGTATCGCGGAAGATTTCCCAGGTCAGGTCTTCGGCAACGCCGCCGACCTTTTCCAGCGCCTGATAAATCGGCACGGTGCCGATGGGGACGGGCGAGTTGCGGATGATCCATTCGCGGGTGTCGTGGATGTTGCGGCCGGTCGACAGGTCCATGACGGTGTCCGCGCCCCAGCGGATCGACCAGACCATCTTGTCGACCTCGGTTGCGACGTCGCTGGCAACCGCGCTGTTGCCGATGTTGGCGTTGATCTTAACAAGGAAATTGCGACCGATGGCCATCGGTTCGCTCTCGGGGTGGTTGATATTGTTGGGGATGATCGCGCGTCCCCTTGCGATCTCATCGCGGACGAATTCGGGGGTGACATAATCGGGGATTTCTGCGCCAAAGCTTTCGCCGTCGCGGATGTAGCTGGCGAGGCGCGCGCGGCCGAGATTCTCGCGCTCGGCGACATATTCCATTTCGGGGGTGATGATGCCTTTGCGGGCATAATGCATCTGGCTGACGTTCGCGCCGGGCTTGGCACGCAGCACCGTTTTGCGGACATTGGGGAATGGCGCAACGCCGCCGCTGCGGTCGGGGCCAAGCTGGCCATTATCCTCTGGGCGCACTTCGCGTTGCGTGATTTCCTCAACATCGCCGCGAGCGCGTATCCAAGGGGCGCGGAGTTCGGCCAAGCCTTTGCTGATGTCGATCAGGACATTGTCGTCGGTGTACGGCCCGCTGCTGTCATAGACGCGCACGGGCGCATCGTCGCAGCTAGGGTCGAGATAAATCTCCCGCATGGCAACTTTAATCCCGCTGCCGGTTTGCGTTGCGACGTGGATTTTCTTGCTGCCACGGATGGGGCCTGTGGTGACGCCGATTTCGACTTTGGTGGGGATATCAGCCATGTTATGCATTCCTTTCGTGGACAAGCTGGTCGACCGCCCATTTATAATAGCTCATCAGATATTTTTCTTGCGCGGCCAAGTCAGCCGAATGAAGGCTTTGCAACCTTAACTTGACCAATGAACTTGCAAGTTGCGCTGCTGCTATAGCAATCGCGTCGTCAGACGGTTGAATTTTCTGCATATTCCTCACTCCAAAAAATTCGGAGTAAGGGCGGCATCAAGTGAAACCGCTCCCTCCCTCCGCCCGCATCAACGGGATCAGGTTCAGCGGGTCGTGGGGCGTAACGCCCACCTCTCAGTCACATGACTCCCCGGGGATAGTGTCGGAATAGGCGGCTTGCGCCAAACTGTCCAGCATGGCGAACCCAAGTGCAGAAGATTTACGTGCGGTGATGAATGCCAAAGGCGAATTGGCGCTGCGCGTCGTGCCCGGCGCAAAGTTATAGCGTGCCACAATCGAAAACGGCGCGCTCAAGCTATGGACCCGCACCGCGCCAGAGGATGGCAAAGCCACCGAAGCGGTACTGGCGCAAGTGGCGGATTTATTGGGCGTGCCGGTGCGCGATGTGGTGTTAGTCAGCGGGGCGACGAGCAGGGAGAAGCGGGTGCGGGTGGGCGCTTAATTCATCACACAATCAAAATGGGGCCTATAATTGCGCATTTTATCAGCGATCTCTTTGCGAAATTCAGAGATGCTACCACCATAGGCATAAGGAAGGGATAGCTTGTGAACCGGGTGTCCCAACCGATGCAGCATAAACTGCCAACCCATTGTTCCGGTTATGGCTGGCGGAATTTCCGAACTCTCGGTCATGCTCAAAATTTTGGGTAATACCGCCCTTGCATCTGGGCCAATCCTGCAAAGAGCCAAACCCCCTTCGATAATGACGCGTGGGTCGTCGATTACGCTCGCGCTTGCACTGTTGAATTGCTGAACGTGTTCCTCAACAAACTGCATGATATAAGGCACGGCGGTAGTTCCTTGGTCGGACAGACGGCCAATTAAAACGGGGCTTATCCGTCTGTTGTCAATATTTGAAAGTATTTTCCGATCCTGTGCATAATCATAATTTGCGCCCAGCGGTTTTTCAGCTGCCAATTGCTGAGCCAAGATCCGCATAGGCTCTTCGGCGGTTTTGCCGCGTGCCCATCGCTGCCTAATTGTTAAGTCAAATAATGCTCGATTTTGGGCTATTTTGGGAGACACGGAATCGATGCCGATAAATTGTGTGGCTCGATCATCCCCCACCATTTTAATCAGCAGATCTTCATCGGACGGCGTCAAAGGGTTCGTTCTTTGATTGCTCAACCATGTTTGGGTTAGTGCGAAAATTGGGTCATCGGCGCGACGGCGTTTGTCCGTCAAAGCAACGTTTAGCGCTTCGGTGAGTTCGGCTCCAATGTCTGAATTTTTCGAGGGTGCTGTCAAATTCGTGTGCCGATAGACTATCGGTGCTAAAGAATATGCATCTTCCCCGCGGCGTGGATGATTCCGAATTATAATGCGGCTCCAGCCACCAACAAAATCGAGTTCTGCTTTAGCGAATAATGTTGGCAATAGTGGTTGCGACAATGCTGGAGTCGTCGCGTCAATCCACGCCATTAACGTGCGGTTGGTGCGATCCAAGATATCAACGCGGTAAACCCTGACACTCAATGGGTTGTATGTCCAACGCCACGCATCAATACTGACAAAGGAATCATCGCCAAATTCGTCATAGCGCGATTCCATGATCGTAAAATCAAACTTTGCCGGCGGCGCTTGCGCTTGAATACAGGTGGTGTTTGACAACCGCAAAACCCAAGCGTCCCGATTTACAATGTTTTTTGGAATCACGACGGGTCCAGAACATTGACCTTTTTCTTTTAAGCTGAATGTGCGGGCAGCTTTGTTTTTATAATCGATGGTGCGTTGGTCAGAGTTCATCGGGAAAACTGTGACACTTTTTATGCCCTGTGTTTCCAGCAACGTAATGCATAATTGTTCGCAGCCAAATCTATTACTGCCTTGCTGATCGCGACCTGCTTCCCAATCGGGCACTATATGCAATTCAGCAATGGCAACATCACCAAATAAGGTGATCGGTTTTGCAGGGACTTTCTCAGCTGCGCTTGAAACTGCAAGCCGACGATGGCTTTCGAACCGGCTGTCATTTCCAATATTCCACCAATGTATCAGCAAGGCCGTCAGCAGCGCTAAAAAAATTGCAATAGCAACAACGCCGGTTCGGTTGAGTAGAGGAAATATAGGTTGCGAACGCATGGATTCTGATTATTCGATAAAGAATAAGTAATTCTAAATTGCCCTAGCCGCCCACGATCAAAACATATATTTCATCTTCACTGTCTGTTTGCCTGCGCTGACAAGTGCAAACGACGCCGCCTTAAACTTTGGCGGGCCAAAAGTGATTTTCGGATTGCGCGAAAAGCCAAATCCTTCTTTTGGAATGGCCATCGCAGTGTCAAGCTTGCCATTCGCGTTTTCGTCGTGAATCAACGAGATAGCATAAGTTCCCGGGTTAAGATCAGCAAAGCTGACGTTACCCGCCGCGTTCGCTTTCACGGTCCGTTTATGGGCTTTGCTATCCTTGGTACAATCGGGAAAGGCTTTGCTGCTGGCGGTCAGGCAAACGAGCACATGGCCCTTGGTGTTGCGCAATCCGGTGACGGATAGGTCAAGCGTTGCGTTATCCGTGGCCGCCGCTGGCACGCTGTGGGCCACTCCGCTCGTCAAAGCGGCTAAGGCCCCAATCGCCCAGACCCAAATCGGTGCGGCAAATGCGGTCCCAAAACCTGAAATAGAGCCCATAATTCCCCCTATAAGCGTCGTGATGTTTCTGATGATGCGTTGCTGTTATCACCCAATTACCCAACGGACCATGAACAAGGACCCGCGGAAATAGTTCCCAGCCCATATGGTTGGTGATCCCCATCAACGTCATAATGCCCAGAACGGTTCCCAGCGCGCCGATGTGGATAGGGATCAGGAATGCCAGCACAGGTATCACCAGTGCGCCGGTCAGCGCCTCATACGGGTGAAAACTCATCGCCGCCCATGCCGTTGGCGGACGGCTTTCATGATGCACCGCGTGCGCGGTTTTGAACCACCACGGGCGGTGCATCAACCGGTGAGTCCAGTAAAACCAAGTGTCATGCGCTGCGAGATAAAGGAATACCGACAGCGGCAAATACCACAGAGGGTATGCGGTGACGTCAGTGTAAACGACCGTCCAGCCTTGGGTGTCCCATCCCCATGCGACGACGCCAGCAGGGATGCCGTAGATTGCGGCAGAGGCTAGTGACCACATAATCTCTCTGCCGATTTGTGGCTTTAACTTTGTATAAAGGCCGGGCCGCACTTTTTGCGTCAACCACGCGAAAAAGCCACTGGTGCCAAGATAGCGCAGGCCGACGATGAGTGTCATAGCGATGGCGGAAAGCAGCATAGCAATCATAGCGGGTATCAAGGTGCTTTCCAAGTGATGCTGCCTTTATACCGTCCGGTGGTCGGGTTGCCTGTTTCGTCTTTAGCGGGGCTAAATTTTGCGCGCTTCACAAACGCGTTGCAGGCGGATTGGTCCAGAACGTCGTGCCCCGATGAAGCGGTCGTGGTGCACGACACCGGCTTTCCGTCAGCGCCAACGATCAGTTCAAAGCGGCTGGTGCCTTGTTTATCATGATTACGCGCGGGATAATCGCTATCGAGCACGACCGAGCCGGGATTTTTGAGCGACGCGGATACCAGCCACGGCATTGCGGGTTGCGCAGGCGGCGAACTGCACCGCGCCATACCCGATGGCAGAATTTCAACTTTGCCAGGTGTGCGACACGCAAACAGGTCCAACGCCTGTTCTGGCCAGATTTTTTGCACGCCGTCGCCTTTGGCTTTCAACGTCTCACGCGTGTAGCGTTGTGTGCGCAGGCACAGGCCGGGGTCATTCTTTGGCTGCGCGCAAAACGCGACATCGACGATATAGTCACACGCGTTGGCAAGCCGATATCCGCCCTGGCCGTCGTCGCGGTAAGCAATGCAGCTTTCCGCGGCAAGGTTAGTGTCGGGCTGTGCCGCGTTTGCCGGTTGCAGCGCTGCTATTGCGCTTAGCAAAACGGTGAGCATTGTATTGAAAATAGGTGCATTGCGGAAAGGCATAATGCAAATTTAGCTAGCAACGGTGCATATGTCCACTGCAATGGCCGTACTCCGCCGAATCTCCACAGCTCTTTGTCGGCTTTCGCTTTCCTAGGCCCAATTGCGCGCCTAGGGGTTGGCGATGTCTAATGCTGTTCCCGAACATATCAAATGTGACCTTGCGATCGTCGGCGGCGGGTTGGCTGGCGGTTTGATCGCGCTTGCCGTCGCGCGGCAGCGGCCGGAATTAAAAATCGTCCTGATCGAACAGGAAAAGCATTTCGGCGGCAACCATATCTGGAGCTATTTCGCCAGTGACATCGCGCCTGAACACCGCTGGCTGACTGCACCGCTCGTGACCTATGGCTGGTCCGGCTATGACGTGCATTTTCCGGAACATTCGCGCACGCTGGATAACATCTACTACACGGTGGAATCCGAACGACTCGACTGGTTGTTGAAAAACACTTTGCCTGCGTCATCGCTTATTACCGGCAAAGAGGTGAAAGCTGTTTCGCCGCGTCTAGTGGTGTTGGAGGGTGCGCAACGGATTAACGCAGGCGGCGTTATCGACGCGCGCGGCCCCGGCGATTTGCATCACCTCGACTGCGGCTGGCAGAAATTTACCGGGCAATTGATGCAATTGTCAGAGCCGCATAATCTGACGCGGCCAATTGTGATGGATGCCACGGTCGATCAGCATGATGGCTATCGCTTTGTCTATGTGCTGCCCTTTGGTCTTGATAAGGTCTTTGTCGAGGATACCTATTACAGCGACCGTCCCGATCACGATCCGCGCCGGTTGCGCCAACGGATTGCCGAATATGCCGACAGCAAAGGTTGGCAAGTCGAACGCGTGTTGCGCGAAGAAAATGGCGTATTGCCTGTGGTGATGGGCGGCGATCTGGATGATTACTGGGCCAGCGGTAGCGGACGGACAGCCAAAGCAGGTGCGCGCGGTGCGTTCTTCCACCCGATCACTAGCTACTCTCTACCCGAAGCAGTTCGGCTTGCAACTTTTGTGTCGGAGCTGCCAGATTTTGACGGTGACAAGCTCAATATGCTGTTGAAACAACGCGCCGAGACGTTGTGGAGCAACGGTAAATACTACCGCATGCTTAACCGTATGTTGTTCCGCGCATCGGTGCCGGGGGAACGCTATAAAATCTTTGAACGTTTCTACAGGCTTAAGCCCGGATTGATCGAACGCTTCTATTCCGGGCATAGTACAGGTGGCGATAAGGCACGGATTCTGGCAGGAAAACCGCCGGTTCCGGTTGGCCGAGCCCTTAAGGCTTTGCGCCCACGGAAAAAAGTCAGGGTTAAAAGCAAATCATGAAATCAGCAATTATCATCGGCGCAGGCTTTGGCGGGCTGGCGCTTGCAATCCGTCTGCAATCGGCTGGCGTAGCAACCACTATGATCGAGGCCCGCGATAAGCCGGGCGGGCGCGGCTATTATTGGGAACGGCAGGGTTTTGTCTTTGATGCAGGGCCAACCGTCATTACCGACCCGCCGTGCTTGCAGGAATTGTGGGAGCTTTCGGACAGCGATATGGCAGCGGACGTAACGCTTGATCCGGTTTCGCCATTTTACCGGCTCAACTGGCCGGATGGTACGAATTTTGATTACTCCAACGATCACGACGCGCTGAATGCCGAAATTGCAAAGCTGAACCCCGCTGACGTCGCGGGCTATGAACGCTTTTTGGACTATTCAAAGGGTGTGTACGAAGAAGGCTATGTAAAGCTCGGTTCCGCCGCATTCCTCGATTTCGCCTCGATGATTAAAGCTGCGCCCGCCTTAATGAAATATCAGGCTTGGCGTTCAGTATACTCTATCGTCTCATCTTATGTGAAGGATGAAAAGCTGCGGCAGGCTTTGTCGTTCCATACGCTGCTTGTCGGCGGCAATCCGATGAACACCAGCGCAATCTATGCGCTGATCCATACCATCGAGAAAGACGGCGGCGTCTGGTTCGCGCGCGGCGGTACTAACCGGCTAGTCGCGGGTATGGTGGCGTTGTTTGAACGGTTGGGCGGTGTCCTCCGCCTGAACGATCCGGTTGAGCGTATCACCACAACGGGTGACCGCGTAACCGGCGTTGTTACCAAATCGGGCTGGCAGGGGACGGCCGATGCGGTCGCCAGTAACGGTGACATGATGCACAATTATGCCGCGTTGCTGAAAGACCATCCGCGCGGTGGCAAAGCTGCAAAAGCGTTAAAACGCAAACGTTGGTCGCCGTCCCTATTCGTCGTGCATTTCGGCGTGAAAGGGCATTATCCTGACATCGCACACCACAGCATCTTGTTTGGCCCGCGATACAAAGGCTTGCTCGACGACATTTACAAAACGGGCACTGTGCCAGAGGATTTCTCGCTCTATCTGCATCATCCAACCGCGACTGACCCCAAAATGGCGCCCGATGGCTATTCGACTTTCTATGTCCTGGCGCCCGTGGCGCATCTGGGCAAAACCAATGTCGATTGGGACGGCGGCTTTGGCGACCAGTTTGAGGCGGCGATTCTCGATGAGCTTGAACGCCGCGTCATGCCCGGACTAAAAGCGAACCTTGCCACCAGCTTCCACTATGCCCCCACAGATTTCGGTCGCGACCTGAACGCGCATCTGGGTAGCGCCTTTTCGCTAGAGCCGGTCCTATGGCAATCGGCGTGGTTCCGCGCTCACAACCGTGACGATGTGATTTCCAACCTTTACTTTGTTGGCGCAGGCACGCATCCCGGGGCAGGAATTCCCGGCGTCGTTGGCAGTGCCAAGGCGACCGCAAAGTTGATGTTGGAGGATCTGGCTGCTTGAAACGTCTTGCCGTGTATTGCGGATCGGCGACACCCGCTGACCCGGTTTATATCGAAACTGCGCGCATAGTCGGCGCAGGGCTTGCCGAGCGCGGCATCGGTGTTGTTTATGGCGGCGGCAGACTGGGCCTGATGGGTGCGGTCGCGGACGCGGCATTGGCGGCGGGCGGCGAAGTTATTGGGGTAATCCCCGAAGCTTTGGTCGGCAGCGAAGTTGCTCATAAAGGCTGCACCGAACTGCACGTCGTCCCCGGCATGCACGAGCGCAAGCGGATGTTCACCGATTTGTCTGACGGCTTTGTTACAATCCCCGGCGGCGTCGGCACGATGGACGAATTGTGGGAAGCGATCAGCTGGGCGCAATTGGGCTATCACGAAAAGCCAGTAGGCGTGCTGAATGCCGCCGGTTTCTTTGATAAACTTGTCGAGTTTAACCAGCACATGATCGACGTTGGTTTCATCCGCGAACAACATGCAGGCATCATGGTCGTTGATAATGCGCTTGACGGATTGCTGGAAAAAATGGCGTCTTATGTTCCGCACAAAAGCATATTTCAAATGAAGGCTGAGGATTTGTGAGCGCGCAGGCGGCACTAAACCGCCGCGAACTGGTCGCTTATGCTCGCGACAGCATACAACGTGGTTCCAAAAGCTTTGCCTTTGCCAGCCGGCTGTTTGACCAAGCCACGCGTGAGAGGGTCTGGCTGCTGTATGCCTGGTGCCGGAAATGCGACGATCTGGCCGATGGGCAGGATCATGGCGGGGCAATGGCGGTGGTGGACGATCCGCAGGTTCGCCTTCAGATGGTGCGCGATTTGACGGCAAAGGCGTTCGCGGGGGAGGCAACGGGTGATCCCGCTTTCGATGCTTTGGGCGTCGTCGCGCGCGAATGCGGCCTGACCCCGCAAATGGCCAATGATGTGATTGAGGGTTTCGCGCTAGACACCGCCGAATGGCACCCGCGCAGCGAAGGCGATTTGTATCGCTATTGCTATCATGTGGCGGGCGCTGTCGGCGTGATGATGGCGCAGGTGATGGGTGTGCCGCCCTTAGATACCGATACGCTCGACCGCGCGTGCGACCTTGGTCTTGCCTTTCAACTGGCGAACATCGCACGCGATATTCAGGAGGATGATGCGGCCGGTCGTTGTTATTTGCCCGATGATTGGCAGTCGCTGCTCGACATTGGCCCGGGCGAAATCATGCGGCCGCACAATCGCCGCCAATTGGCCCTGATGAGTCGCTGGTTGGCGGACGAGGCGGGGCAATATGAAGCATCGGCGCGGGTAGGGGCCTCGCGACTGCCGTTCCGCGCGCGCTGGGCTGTGTTGTCAGCGGCAGGTATATACGGCGACATCGCGCGCAAAGTTCGGGACGCAGGTGTCGATGCTTGGGATCAACGGATTTATACCAGTAAGCGCGAGAAACTGCGCTGGGTCGCGCGGGCGTTTAATCAAGCGGTTGCGAACAAACCTCCGCCGGCCGGGCGCGATGGCTTGTGGAGCCGCAAAGTTCTTAGCCGCTAATTCCCAGCTTCCGCAGCGCGCGCCAAGCCGTCGCTTTGACCCCATTCTGTGCCGGAAACCGCCCCGGTGCTTTTGGGCGCAAGCCCGTTTTACGAAGCACGCTGTTAAATGCCCGCGCATCGGCCTCGGCAAAGCTCCAGTCGCTGCGCCATGTAATCGATAGCGAAATCGACGGATTGGGACCGTTTTTCACATGATGCGGGGCCATGACAGGCACGAACAAAGCATCGCCAGGGGCAAGCGGCCATTCCGTGCCGCCCACCGCCAATTCATCGCGCCAAAACAGGTTGCGGGGGCCGCCGGTGTGATAGCCCTCGTGCGTTTCGTCAGGGGCAAAAAGCGCATCGCCCGCCGGGAATTGCGTCATCGTTTTGGATCCGCGCAATTGTAGCAAGATGTTATGTTCGGGGTCGAAATGATAAGGCGTCACCGCATCGGGTGAGGACACAAAGATGTAGCCCTGCGGTCGCAGCATCGCGCCGGTCTTGGCCTCAATCAACGGTTGCAGTTCGCCCAATAATGACAGCAGCAGGTCACGATAGGCACCGTCCTGTTCGATATTTTTCAGCACCGCCCAGCTGCGGCAGGTGTCGACATTGCGGATTGTGTCACCAATAGACAGGCCATTGGCGATATCGCTATCGGGATCAACGCCGGTGGGCAAGTCGCCTTTGTTATACTCCACCGACGCAAATGGCAGCCGTTCGCTAAGCTTGGCGAGCGATTCGAGCGTCAACAACGGATGATCGCGCAGGCCATGTGAAAGCGTGTGGGGAGTTTCCGGATAGTTCGTCGCGAACACGTTGCGCGCTTCTTTGCTGAAAATAGTCGTCACGTCTTGGCCCTACCTCTGAATTTCGCTTTGGCTCTTTCCGCTGTCAGCAATGCGGCAAAAACCATGCGCTTTGTTCGGCTGCCGATGGCCACTGAATAGCGCCCGATGGATCTCCTGCCCGACCACAGGCTGTCGATCATCGGGTGATCTTGAGCTGCGCAGCTATCGCAATACTCAATGCTGTCGCGTTCCAGCAAGGCCAGGTTTTCATATTGCAACAACACGCCGGGCGAGAAGCGGGCATAGTCCTCATCAAACGCAGTTTTGAACGAAAATGCTCCCGGCGGGGTCAGGAAATTGGCGAGCATCGCAATCGGGCGACCGTCGAGATAATGCGCGAGCAGTTCCAGTCTTCCTGCCGCCGCTGCGCCGGCCAAAGCATTGCAAAACAGCGACCGCGTTTCATCTGCGCAATCGAGCGCTGAACCATTTTCGCCCTTCCATCCGGCTTTCTCCAGCGCAAGGAAATCGGCGATCCATCGTTCCAAACCCGTGTTGCCGTCGCTGCGTTCAAAAGTCAGCGCACCTTCTTCGGCAAGGCGTTTGTGCTGGCGGCGTAGCTCTTTGCGTTTTTTGCCGCGCACATTTGCTTCCCAGTACGCGGCGGGGGAAAGGCCGCGTTCAAGCAAAGCGCGTTCTTCGCGGTACACCAATGCAAAGCGACGCTTTTCGCTTCGACATACGGCCTCAAGTGCAGTTGCGACTGGATCGCCAATTGCCATTCCCGCCAAATGCAGGAACAAGCCACTTTTCGGCGCGCTGTCTAGCTGACCCAGCAATGCTATCCAAAAGCGTTGTTCAGCGCCCTTACGAACCAGCGGCGTGCCAAGAAAAGCATTATGGTTCAGCCAGTTTTGCGCATGTGCCACCGGCAGACCGGCGTAACGGCTTTGCGCAATCAACGGTATGATGCCGATAAGCGTATCGTCCCGAACCACCGCAATACGAATGCCATCGTTGCCAAGCGCACGCAGCGCAGCCCCCAGATACCAGCGTTCACCAAACGGATTTGGTTCACTAGCCTCTGCCGCCAGCAGATCCCATTCGGCCAAAAGTGCAGCATCGGTCTGGAGTTCGCCGATGGTCAGCGCCGTCACCGTCGGCAACGCAGGCACAGCGGTAACCGGGGCAAAGGCGCGCGTGTTGGCTGTCGCAGCGATGGCGACGGGCGCATTCATCGGGCAATGTCACTCCGGTTCATGACGCAAGCTATATACCAAAGTCACAAATTTTGCGTGAATATCGCAAAAGTTGCATTTTGCCGTGCAGTAACGAAAAACCCCGCCGGATTGCTCCAGCGGGGTCTTTTGCGGGGCGACGCGAACGCGGCCCTACAAGGTTTAATCGTTATTACGCGCCGTGGGCGAGGGCCGCCAGCAGCAACAACGCAACGATGTTGGTGATCTTAATCATCGGGTTGACTGCAGGGCCCGCTGTATCTTTATACGGATCGCCAACGGTGTCGCCGGTTACAGCGGCTTTATGAGCCTCAGACCCTTTGCCGCCGTGGTTGCCGTCTTCGATGTACTTTTTCGCGTTGTCCCATGCGCCGCCACCCGATGTCATCGAGATAGCAACGAACAGTCCGCCAACGATCACGCCAAGGAGCAAAGCACCGAGAGCTGCAAAGCCCTGTGCCGGGCCTGCAATGCCAGCAATGATGAAGTACACAGCGATTGGTGCGAGCACTGGCAACAACGAAGGCAAGACCATTTCACGGATCGCAGCCTTAGTCACAAGGTCAACGGTGCGCGCATAATCTGGCTTTGATGTGCCGTCCATGATGCCGGGGTTGCCCGCGAACTGGTCACGAACGTCCTTCACCACTTCGCCCGCCGCTTTACCAACGGCGGTCATGCCCATCGCTCCAAAGAGGTAAGGGAGCAATGCACCGAGCAGCAGACCGACGATGACGTAAGGGTTCATCAGCGTGAAATCGACGCCCTCGGTCAGGCCGAGCTTTTTAGAGTAAAACGCCAAGTCAGCGGTGTAGGCACCGAACAGCACCAAAGCTGCCAAAGCAGCCGAACCAATGGCATAGCCTTTGGTCACAGCCTTTGTCGTGTTGCCCACAGCGTCAAGCGCATCGGTTTTTTCACGAACCGATTTGTCCATTTCCGCCATTTCGGCGATGCCGCCGGCGTTGTCGGTTACTGGACCATAAGCATCGAGCGCCACAACCATACCGGCAAGCGCCAGCATGGAGGTTGCAGCAAAGGCAATACCGATGATGCCAGCAAGCTGGAACGACACGATGATGCCGACACAGATAACCAGCGTTGGTAACGCGGTGGATTCAAGGCTGATCGCCAGACCCTGAATCACGTTGGTGCCGTGGCCTGTTTCCGATGCCTTGGCAATCGAGCGGACCGGGCGGTAGTTGGTGCCGGTGTAATATTCAGTGATCCAGACCAAAAGGCCTGTGACGGCAAGGCCGACCATCATCGAATAAAACAGGTTCCAGCCAGTGAAGCTACCGGTGCTGTAAGTGATTGCAGCATCCATATCGCCACCAAGCGTTTGATAGGTGACATAGCCAATCGCAGGGATCGACGAGACTGCGGTGACCAAAAAGCCTTTATACATCGCACCCATGATGTTGGTTCCGCCACCGAGGCGGACAAAGAATGTGCCAAGGATCGAGGTCAGGATGCAGATCCCGCCAACGACCAATGGCAACGACATCAGGTTCAGCAATGTTGCAGGCGCCATATCGGCAGGCATCAACAATGCGAGCAGGACCATCGTTGCGCCAATGGTGACAACATAGGTTTCGAACAAGTCAGCGGCCATACCGGCGCAATCGCCTACGTTATCGCCAACATTGTCGGCGATGGTGGCTGGGTTGCGTGGATCATCCTCTGGAATGTTCGCTTCGACTTTGCCGACCAAGTCAGCGCCAACGTCAGCCGCTTTGGTAAAGATACCGCCGCCCAAACGCGCGAAGATCGAGATCAACGACGCACCGAAAGCGAGGGCCAAGAGACCGTCGATAACTGCACGGCTATTTGGCAAGTTCATTGCAACTTCGGTCAGGTAATAAAAGAAACCAGCGATGGAAAGCAAAGCAAGTCCAGCCACGAGCATGCCGGTGATGGCACCTGCGTTAAACGCCATCGTCAGGCCTTTTTGCAGAGATTCGCTAGCAGCTTGTGCGGTGCGGACGTTGGCACGAACCGAGATGTTCATCCCGATAAATCCCGTCGCGCCGGAAAGCACTGCGCCAAGCACAAAGCCGATGGCCGAAAGTGGTCCAAGGAACCAACCGACCAAAATTGCGACAACCACGCCAACAAAAGCAATGGTGCGATATTGGCGAGTCAAATAGGCGCCAGCGCCTTCCTGAATTGCCGCTGCGATTTCCTGCATCCGCGGCGTACCAGCCGATGCAGCGAGCACCGAGCGGCTCGTGATAACTCCATAAAGCACGGCAACAAGTCCGCACAAAATGGCCATAATTGACAAAGACATAGACTGTCTCCTCCCCGTTATTTTGCGTAAGTTTTACGCGAACACACCCGCCCCAGACGGATGCAAGCCGCTTGCCTATAGGCAGGGTTTATACCTACGGCAACCCCGATTCTGGCCAGAAAACCCGCCTTTTCGGCGCGCTTCAGCGATGCTGATAGCCAAGCGATGTGGGCAGGGGAACAGGCGTGCCGTCGTCAGTCAACGAAAGGCCAGAACCAGCTGTGACCTGCCCAACCGCTGTTGCGGCTACTGGTGGCTGTAGGTCGGCGGGAGCTGTAAACAGCAGTTGATAATCATCGCCCCAACTCGAGGCTTGTAGGCGGCTGTCGAGGCTGTCGCCGCGTTGCTGCCGATAGGGCGCAGACAGCGGGATATTGGCCAAATCAATGGTGATCGCGAGTTTGCTTGCGGTCGCCATCCGTTCGGCGTCGAGCAATAAGCCGTCGGACACATCCATCATGGCAGTGACCAATGGGGCCAAAGCTTGCCCCTCAGTCAATCGCGCAACCGGTCGGTGATAGGCTGCCATCAGCGCGCTAGCCCCCTCCAGTCCGGCCTCGGCCATTTCAAAACCGGCGAGCGCATCGCCCAGCGTACCGGTGACATACAGCACGTCGCCGGGTTGCGCCCCTGACCGTGCGGGTACAGGCGTAAAGCTCGCGGCGCCAATAGCTGTCATCCCCAGCGTCCGTTTGTCGCTGCGGTTCGACACGGTATCGCCCCCCAGCAACGGCACGCCATAATGCGCCAGCGCCGCCTGTAACCCTTCGGCAAAGCGCCGGTCCCATTTGTCGTCGCCAAGCATAAAGCCGAGCAACATCCCCAAAGGCTGCGCGCCTTTGGCCGCGAGATCAGACAGGTTCGCCGACACCAGCTTCCACGCCACATCCGCGGCATCGGCGGTGGGCAGCCAGTGGACATCCTCTGCCATCATGTCGTGCGTCAGGATCAGTGTTTCAGTGCCGAGCGCGATTACGGCGGTGTCGTCGAGCAGGCCGCGTGCCGATGGATCGGTGGCCATGGTGCGCATCAAGGCGATGAAGCTAGATTCGCTGGTCAGCTGCGTTTTTCCCTCGCCACAGCGTCCAACAAACCGTTCACAAACTTTGCGTCCTTGGCGTCAAAAAAGGCATGCGCTACGTCCATATATTCGTTGATCACGCTGCCCGTCGGCACATCGGCGCGCGCCAAAATCTCATAGGTTCCGGCACGCAAAATTTGCAGCATGGTTTTGTCCAGCCGCCCAATCTTCCACTGCTCGCCCAGCTTGCTTTCGATCACGCCGTCGATCTCTTCGCGCCGTGCATTCACACCGCTGACGACATCGTCGAAAAAGCTAACCTCGGCATGCGCGATTTGCGCGTCTTCAATTTCTTCACCCAGCCGGTGCAGATGGAACTCGTCAAGCAAACGAGCGAGACCGATTTTTTCCATGTCCATCTGATACAGCGCCTGCACAGCGGCAAGGCGGGCGGCGGATCGGGTTTTACTCATAATCTGACTTTCACACTGGCTGCGTGGGCGGGCAAACCTTCGGCTTCGGCCAGCGTTACTGCTGCAGGCCCGATGGCTTTCAACGCCTTTTTATCGAGCCCGATAAAACTGGTGCGCTTCATAAAATCGAGCACTGAAAGTCCAGAGGAAAACCGCGCACGGCGTCCGGTTGGCAGAACGTGGTTGGGCCCCGCGACATAATCGCCCACCGCTTCGGGCGTCAGGCGACCCAGAAAAACCGACCCTGCATGACGGATCATGCCGAACAGTGTTTCGGCCCGCGCGTCGTCAACGGCTAGCTCGACATGCTCCCCTGCTAGCCGGTTGACCAGCGGCATTGCCTCTTCAAGCGTTTTGGTGACGATAATCGCGCCATTGGTGTTCCAGCTTTCAGTCGCTACCTTGGACGTCGAAAGCGTCGCCAGCTGCGCATTCACCGCAGCGGCCACCGCGTCAGCATAATCAGCATCATCGGTGAACAATATCGACTGGCTGGTCGGATCATGTTCGGACTGGCTGAGCAGATCAGCGGCAATCCATTCGGGCCTGTTCTTAGCATCGGAAACTACCACGATTTCCGATGGCCCGGCGACCATATCAATACCAACAACGCCGTAAACTTGCCGCTTTGCCTCGGCGACCCACGCATTGCCGGGGCCAGTGATGACGTCTACGGCCGCAATGCGTTCAGTGCCATAGGCCAAAGCCGCCACGGCCTGTGCGCCGCCCAACCGCCAGATTTCATCGACGCCCGCCAAATGCGCGGCGGCCATCACCGTCTGGTTAATCTCGCCCTGCGGTGTTGGCGTGACCATAACCAAACGGCCTACGCCCGCGACCTTTGCAGGTATCGCGTTCATCAATAATGACGAGGGATAAGCCGCGCGACCACCGGGAACGTAAATTCCTGCCGCATCCACCGCAGTCCAGCGCGCACCAAGGCGGACGCCTTCTTTGTCAGTATAATCGCGATCCTTGGGCAACTGCGCCTTGTGATACGCTTTGATGCGGGTCGCCGCGAGTTTCAGCGCGTCACGCAATTCAGGGGCAAGCTCCTGATAAGCCGCTTTGCAATCCTCCGCCGAAATCTGCCAACCTTGTTCGCTTAAATCGAAACCATCGAAGCGTTCGGTGAGCTGGCGCAAAGCGACATCGCCGCGCGCGCGAACATCGCGGATCGTTTGCGCAACGATTGTCGAGACATCAGCATCGGCTTCGCGCCGTCCGTTGACAAGCGCGTCAAACTTTGCGGCGAAGTCAGCTTGCAAAGCGTCGAGCCTAAGCATTAACCGCCGCCCGGAATTTATCGACCAACGCTGCAACGCGAGGGTCAGTTTTGAACGCGGCGCGGTTCGCCACCAATCGAGCCGATACCTCAGCGATCGTTTCGACTTCGACGAGCCCATTTTCTTTCAGCGTCTGGCCCGACGAAACCAAATCAACAATCCGGCTGGATAGCCCCAGCAGCGGCGCTATTTCCATCGCCCCGTTCAGCTTCACACATTCCGCCTGTACGCCGCGCGCAGCAAAGTGCTTGCGCGTCAGATTGGGATATTTGGTCGCGACACGCACATGGCTCCAGCTGCGCGGATCGTCCGTGGCGGCAAGTTCAGCGGGCTCCGCGACAGAAATACGGCAATGGCCGATGTTGAGGTCAACCGGCGCATATAATTCCGAGTAATCGAACTCGTCCACCACATCAGAGCCTACAATGCCGATCTGTGCTGCACCGTGTGCAACGAATGTTGCAACGTCAAATGCGCGCACGCGGATAACCTCAACATCGGGGCCATTGGTCGCAAACATCAACGCGCGGCTGTTTTTGTCGAAAAAGTCGGGGCCAGGCTCAATCCCCGCTGCGCGCATCAGCGGCAGCGCCTCGTCAAGTATCCGTCCCTTGGGGATTGCAAAGATCAGTTTTCCAGCCATGATTGATGCGCGCCTTACGGGTGCATCGGCGAAAGGGCAATATGGCGGAATCAATCAAACCTGCATTGATGGATGATGCGCGGATCGAAAACGGCATCCGCTGGCAAGCCGAACATTGCAGGCGTAACAATGCGCCGGTGACGGCACGGCTGATCGAGGCGCAGGTTCCGCTAATGAAAACCGACACTGCGGTGAGCCGCCGGATCGCCAATTGGCCGGGGTTGCCGCTTGAGGATGCGATGCCGTTGCGGCTGACGGGCGGATTCCATCATTTGTTGCTGACCGGCGATGAGCAGCGGCTGGAGCCGGTTTATCGCGGAGAGATTACCAACCAGGCAGCGGTCGATGCCATTGTCGCGGCGGTGGTCGCTGATCACGACGCGCGCCTGCTGCCATGGCTGGACGGCCCGCCGCAAACCAATGAGGCGGGACGATCGGCGAGCTTTATGGCGGGGCTTATGTGGTTATCGGGGCGATTGGGATCGCGTTTTGAGTTGAACGAACTGGGGGCAAGCGCAGGCATCAACAGTATGATGGACCGCTATCATTATAACCTGGGAGGTGTGACCGCAGGACCAGATGATTCGCCGATGCAGATTAAGCCTGAATGGCGCGGACCACCGCCGCCAGACAATCCCGTAGAGATCGTGTCGATCAAGGGCTGCGATCAGGCACCGATTGACTTGTCCGACCCGCATGCTGCGTTGCGCGTCAAAAGCTATGTCTGGCCGGAAAATGCCGACCGGATCGTGCGCATGGACGCCGCGATTGCGCTCGCTGTGCAAAAGCGCCCCGATGTTGTGCAGGCCGATGCGCTCGATTGGGTGCTGGAACGGCTTGTTGCACCGCAAGCCGAAGGAATCACGCGCGTCATCAACCACAGCATTGTCTGGCAATATATTCCCGCAGACAAGCGTGCCGCGATTACTGCGGTGATTGAGGCAGCGGGGGCGAAGGTGACGCCAACAAAACCACTCGCGTGGATGATGCTGGAAACCAACCGCGACACATTCGCGCATGAACTGATCATACGGTATTGGCCGGGCGGTGAGGCAACAGCGTTGCTGGGGCAGGCGCAAGCACATGGCGCGTGGGTGGAGTGGTTTGGAAACTAGGAATAGTCCCTAGATTTCGTGCTCACATATCACTCCGCGTCAATGGCACTTCGGGGATGGGGATGAACTCGGCATCATCGCCGGGGACTTTGGGGAAAAGGTTGGCTTTCCAGTCTTCCTTTGCTTGGTTGATCCGATCACGCGACGAGCTGACAAAATTCCACCAGACATGGCGCTTTGTTTTGAATGCTACCCCGCCGAGCAGCATCACGCGGCAGTCGCTGTCGGCGCGCAGTGTCATCGGCACGCCGGGTTCAAGGACATAGAGGCTGTGCGTCTGCAACGCTTCGCCATCAAGGCTTGCCTGACCCATCGCGACCAAGACCGCGCGCTCATCGGCCTCGGCATCAATCGGGATCGTTGATCCGGCGCGCATGTTGATGTCGGCATAGATCGTTTCGGCATGCTGCGTCGTTGGTGCAGTACGGCCCCATAGGCTGCCGATGATAACTGTGGCCGTGATCCCGTAATCGGTGATCTGCGGTAAGTCAGCGGCGGCGACATGCTCAAACGCGGGGTCGATTTCTTCTTTGCCATCGGGAAGCGCGAGCCATGTCTGCATCCCCGAAATCGGCGAACCACTGGCGCGTTCTGGCGCGGGCGTGCGTTCGCTATGCACAATGCCTTTGCCCGCCGTCATCAGGTTCAGCGCGCCGGGGCGGATTGTGGCGTACGTGCCGAGGCTGTCGCGGTGGTCAATCGCCCCTTCAAACAAATAGGTGACTGTGGCCAGGTTGATATGCGGATGCGGACGTACGTCCATGCCAGCGCCCAAATCAAAATGCGCCGGGCCGAACTGATCGACAAAGATAAACGGGCCAACCATCGTGCGCGGACGCGAGGGGAGCGTGCGGCGGACCGCGAACATCCCAAGGTCGTGGGTGACAGGGGTGATGAGTTGCACGAAAGTTTCCTTTGCTTTTGCTCTAACGAATAGTATTTTGTAGCAAACTACAATGTAGTCGGCGAACTTGGGCTGAATGAAACAAGCGAAGAGTTAATACATGGGCAGATGTTTCGCACTAGCATTTACCGTTCTTTTTTTGGCATCTTGCGGGTCTGATCAGCCAGATTCGCCAATGATGCCTGATGTCATGAAGACTTTGGATAAGTCGCGACCCTTGGTTTCGGGTTCGATGGATTGCAGATTTGCTGCAGCTCACATTTGTAATGAAGTCGAATGTCGAACCGGCCCAAATATTATCGAAGTATCTTGGAATCCCAGTTCTAGCGAGTATCGACGTTGCGATAAAAAAGGCTGTGACTCCTATAAACCAATGGTTTCCCAGTCAGACTCTTATACGATTTTGAGCTTTCCAGAGAACGGCATGATGTCAAAAATATCGGATCACGGCGACATAACTGAAATTGCAACACTCATGAACACCGTTTTTGTCAAACATGGTCAGTGTACCAGCAAGCCCAGCAAAGCTAATCAGTCCGGTGACGAGCAACCAATTTCAAAGACTATTGACGGTAACACCTACTACCAAATCAACGGCAAGTGGTACGATAATGCGGAGGGTCGATAACACCCAAGGGCGTCGTTCTCCCCTTTTATCAAGCTAAATTAATGTATTAGCGGTTCCGTTGAGATGGACCAGAGACGACAGCAAAATTCATCTTTACAGTATAGCTATGAAAAATATTATTAGTCTCACGGCATTGCTTCTTCTGGGGTTCGCGCCTTAATCGCCAGCGCATGCACGCGCTCGCCGGGGATATCGCCCAGCGCCTGATTGACCAGCCGTTGCCGCATTACGCGGCTAATCCCCACAAAGGCCGCGCTTTCGATTTCGACGGTAAAGTGGCTCTCGCCCGAACCATCGTCGCCGCTATGGCCGTGGTGTGATGCGCTGTCGTTGATCACGGCAAGGCGCGCGGGGGAGAAGGCGGCGGTGAGCAATGCCTCCATTTCGATGTGGATTGGTCCTTTGGTCATAAAATCTATATTCCCATATTGTGCAAGTTTCGCCAAGGGCAAAACAATGTCAGCTCCGCGTAATCCAGACAGGTTCCACGGCCGCATGTATGGCTCGCGGCGGCCCTGTGCTTATCCGCAATGCCCCGAACGTGGTGAATTTCGTGCGCCTAATCCCTATGGCAGACGGCCCGGCCCCAATGGCCCCGGCGATTATCAGTGGCTATGCCTGACGCATGTACGTGAATTTAACGCAGGTTATGATTGGTTTGCCGGAATGACGGCGGAGGAAATTGCGGCTGCGCAAAGTCCGACGAATGTTTGGCCCGGGGAAACGCGGGCGTTTAGGGCCAATGGCAATGTTGATATTCCGCCAAAATGGGCTGATTTTCATGATCCGTTGGATGCCATTTCTGCGCGGTTTAAGGCACGCGTTGATGAAGCGAAGCCAGCGATGGGGACGAATGGTCAGCTACTGTCTGGCGATGATCGTAAGGCGCTTTCGACGTTAGGGCTGGCCCATGATGCAGACCGGCGCGCGGTGCGCACAGCCTATTCGCGGTTGGTGCGTAAATATCATCCTGATCGCAATGGCGGCGACCGAAGCCATGAAAAAGCGTTGCAAGCGGTGATTGATGCCTATGCGCAGTTGCGCGACAGCTCTGCTGTAGGCTGAACTATCGGGCGAGAATAATCGCCGCCCTTTCCGCGAGCCGGTCAACAGCCGATGCGTGAATGCCGGTTGCTGAACAGATTAGGCCGAAATCTCTCGGCTCTGGCTTGTTGTACAGAATCAGCTCGCCCAACGCATTGCTGACGATCGCGCCTGCCTCTTGCGCAACCAGATGCGCCGCGGCGATATCCCATTCGTGTCCCCAGCGTAAAGTGGCGACCAGATCGGCGCGGTCGCATGCAACCATCGTCATCCGCATCGCAATGCTATTGGGCTTTTCAACGATGCTTAGGTCGTGATCTACTCGTGAAAGCACGTCAGTTGGGACGCGCGAGCCAGCAAAGTTTACGCGTGTGCTGGCGCATAGCCGCTCACCGTTACAGGTCACGCCTTGTCCGGCATGTGCGATCCAAGTTTTGGCCTGTGCAGGTGCTGCCATTATGGCGAACATCGGCACGCCGTTTTCTACTAAAGCAACCGATACGCACCAGCCGCTACGCCCGCGAATATAATCGCGCGTGCCATCGATGGGATCGACCAGCCAGACCAGGTTTGCGCTTAGTCTGCCGAGATCATCGACGGTCTCTTCCGACAACCAACCGGCTTCGGGCAGAATGCGCGCGAATCGCGCCTTCAATAGCGCATCGACCGCCAAATCGATTTCGCTGACGGGATCGCCTTTGCTCTTTTCCCACACTTTGGCAGATGGAGCTGCGCCCCTTCGCCATTGGCGAAAGGCTAGTTCGGCGGCTTCCTCCACCGCCGCAGTAACGGCGGAAAAATCAGGCACCCGCGATCATCATCCCGTCGATGCGCAGTGTCGGCACGTTGGTCGACCGGATGAATTCCAGATCATTGGCCGCACTTAACGCGGCAAACATATCGATCAAATTTCCGGCGATGGTGAATTCAGCGACTGGCCCTGTGATTTCGCCATTTTCGATACGGAATCCGGCGGCCCCTCGGCTGTAGTCGCCGGTTACCGGATTGACGCCTTGGCCCGACAGTTCGTGGATGTAGACGCCCTGTTTGATATCACCGATCAGCTCGGCGACGCTGACTGTGCCACCTTCAAGATGCAGGTTCGAAGGGCTGGTTCCGGGAGCGCCGCTAACGCCGCGACTGGCATGGCCGGTGGGCGTCAGGCCCAATTGGCGCGCCGATGCACTCTCCAGTAACCAGCCGGTCAGCACGCCTTTGTCGATGATTGTCCGGCGGCTGGCAGCCAGACCTTCGCCGTCGAAATTGCGGCTGGAAAGCCCGCGCACGCGCAACGGATCGTCGATGATCGATAGCCCCGCGTTGAACAGTTGTGCGCCCATTTTTTCCAGCAAGAAACTGGTTTTGCGCGCAATCGACGAACCGCTGATCGAGCCGATCAAATGGCCGAGCATCGACCCTCCAACGCGCGGATCGAACACCACCGGCATCGTTCCGCTTTTCAACGTTCCGGGGTTTAGTCTGCGTATTGTGCGTTCGCCTGCACGGCGACCGATGTCGGCTGGCTGATTCAAATCGGAAAGATACCGCGCGGAGTGCCAGTCGTAATCGCGCTCTTTGGCGTCGCCATCACCGGATATTACGCTTGCCGAAATTCCATAGCCCGACGCGTGTGAGACACCGGCAAAGCCATCGCTGGTGGCCAATGCAAAGATCGATTTGCCCGCACTTGCGCCTGCACCTTCGCTGTTGGTAACGCCTTTGACGGCACGTGCAGCGTCTTCGCATGCCAAAGCGGCTTCGCGCAACGAATGCGGGTCGGGGTCTAACCCGTCGTCGCTTTGCAGATCAGCAAACGAGCCTTTCGCGAGCAACTCAGCGGGGGCCAATCCGGCGAACTGGTCTTCAGGCGCCTCTCGCGCCATATCAAGCGCCCGGTCAACAAGCTTGGCCAATATATCGGGGTTCATGCTGGAGGAGGAAATTGTCGCTGACCTCTGCCCTATAAAAACGCGCAGGCCGATCTCTTCGCCTTCGGACCGCACAACATCTTCTAACGCGCCGAGCCGCACTTGTACTTCGGTGGAGGCATCGCATTCATAGACGGCATCGGCGGCATCGGCACCAGCCTTTTTGGCTTGCTCGACAAGACGGGTGGCGCGCTCTAGCGCTGCTTCGGGAGTTAACATCAGCCTCGCTTAGGCGCGGGGCAGTTTTGGGTCAATCAGGGTAAAACCCAGAAAATGGTCATCAGCGCCGTGGGAATACCAATTGCGGCAATCCACAGCAAAATTGCGTCACGCTTGAACGCTCCGCTGACTTCGGTGTTACCGCTGCGGTCGATCGCTTGCCAGCGCCGCTCAAGCTTGCGGCACGGAAGGATCGCAAGGCCAACAAGCACCACGAGCAGGAAGTACGGCAAGATCGATGTGCCTTTGCTTTCCATTTGCGGGGAGACTTCGAATATCAGCAACAGAGTATAAACCACCAAAGCATAAGCGATGTGTGTGCTCATTCGTTTCCCAAAGCTGCTCGCTTGGCGGACGCGAATGTGCGGTTGCGCACGTGTTGCCATTTTCAGCTCTCCTCATTCCCGGTACAAGAATGTCACCAAGAGGCGGCGGAGTCAAAGGTCTTTACCAACAATATCAAAGGTGCGTTGCAGCGGTTATGGAAGTCCCAAAAGCTTATGATTTTGCAAGGAAATCCGCCATTTTGGGCGCAGCATTGCTTGCTCGATTGCGCCATTCCGATTAGCTTCGTTGGCAGCATCATTACCACTATCCATCGGTTGAAGCAGGAAATGATCGAATTTCCACGCCTCCAGCGCCATAATGTCAGTGCCAGACTGCGGCCAAACGAGCTTTAACTCATTGCCCGTTTTTTGGACGACAACGCTTCCGGCCTTGGGGCTGATACAGACCCAATCGATGCCGGTGTGCGTGGGCAGAGTGCCGTTACTTTCGATAGCAATTTCAAAGCCGCTGGCGTGGAGCGCATCAACCAGCGCATCGTCCACTTGCAACATAGGCTCGCCGCCGGTCAGGACGACATAGCGATGCGCAGCGCCTTCGCCCCATAAGGCAGCAACTTTGGCGGCCAGCGCATCGGCATCATAACGCCCGCCGTTTTCACCATCCATGCCGACAAAATCGGTGTCGCAAAATTGGCAAACGGCGGTGGCGCGATCTTCTTCGCGTCCGCTCCATAAATTACACCCGGTAAAGCGTAGGAACACTGCACGCCGCCCGGCATGCACGCCTTCGCCTTGTAATGTCAGGAACATCTCTTTGACGGCATAGCTCATAACGGCGCTTTGGCGTAAACCGTCGGGTCGGGCAGGCCCGCATCGGCAAAGCCCTTTGCGCGCAAGCGGCAAGCATCGCACTGGCCGCATGCTTTATTGTCAGCGGTGGGGTCGTAACACGACCAGCTCATCCCCGCATCCAAGCCCAGCCGCGCCGCTTCGCTCGCGATATCGGCTTTGCTCATGTGCAGCAATGGCGTGTGGATACTGAAACCCCCAATGCCATCTTTAGCGCCCTCAATCCCCGCCTTAGTCGCAAGATTCGCCATCTCCTCAAACGACGCAATGAATTCTGGACGGCAATCGGGATAGCCCGAATAATCGAGCGCATTGACGCCAATCCACAAATCCCGGCTCCCTCGTGCTTCGGCAAGACCAAGACAGAGCGACAGGAATATCGTGTTGCGTGCGGGCACATAGGTGACGGGAATCGCATCTGCCTCAACACCATCCTTTGGCACATCTATGTCGGCGGTCAGCGCCGATCCGCCAAAGCGGGTTAGGTCAAGCGGCAGGATGATATGTTCAACAGCGCCCAGATGTTTGGCAATCGTGGCGGCGGATTGCAGCTCGATCCGGTGGCGTTGGTTATAATCGATGGTCAGCGCAATCAGATCATAGCCCGCCTCGCGCGCCAATCCGGCGACGACCATGGAATCAAGGCCACCGGACAAAAGAACAATAGCCGATTTTGGTTTGTTGGTCATACGCACCCTATATCCGTTCGTGTCGAGCGAAGTCGAGACACCTCTAAGTCATGCGCGACTTAACGGCCTCTCGACTGCGCTCGAGGCGAACGGAATTGGGCAGAGAGAGGAAAATGGTGCACCCGGAGCGATTCGAACGCCCGGCCCTCAGATTCGTAGTCTGATGCTCTATCCAGCTGAGCTACGGGTGCACGGTGACGCGCTATTAGGTGTGTGCCCCGGGATTCGCAACCCCTATTTTGCGTTCAAAGCTGCCTGCGCCGCCGCCAATCTTGCGATTGGCACACGGTATGGCGAGGCTGAAACATAATCCAAGCCCGTCTTTTCGCAAAACTCAATGCTCGCCGGATCGCCGCCATGTTCGCCGCAGATGCCGAGTTTAATATCGGGACGGGTGGCACGGCCTTTGTGGCTGGCGATTTCGATCAGCTGGCCGACGCCCTCGATATCAAGCGAGACAAACGGGTCGCGGGCGTAGATGCCCTTATCGACATAATGCGTCAGGAAGCGCGCAGCGTCGTCGCGGGAAACGCCCAATGTCGTTTGCGTCAGGTCGTTGGTCCCGAACGAGAAAAACGCGCCGACCTCGGCAATTTCATCAGCCATAAGGCAGGCACGGGGCAGCTCTATCATTGTCCCGACCAGATATTCGATCCGCTTGCCCTGTTCGGCAAAGACCGCCTCGGCGGCTTTATCGACGACGTCCTTCATTAGCTCCAGCTCGCGGCGGGTGCCAACAAGAGGGATCATGATTTCGGGAACAGGCGCAACCGCCAGCGAACAGGCCGCCTCAAATATGGCGCGCGCCTGCATCTCGTAGATTTCGGGATAAGTTACGCCTAGCCGGCACCCGCGATGGCCCAGCATGGGGTTAAACTCGTGCAACTCGCTGGCGCGCTGTTTCAGCGTTTCTATGCCAACACCAGCCGCCGCCGCAACCTCGACAAATTCACTTTCCTGATGCGGCAAAAATTCGTGCAAGGGCGGGTCGAGCAAGCGGATGGTGACGGGCAAACCCGCCATCACCTCGAAAATACCGATAAAGTCCGCACGCTGTTCGGGCAGCAAACGGTCGAGCGCAACGCGGCGCCCCTTTTCATCCTCCGCCAATATCATCTGGCGTACAGCGGTGATCCGCGATGCGTCAAAGAACATATGTTCGGTACGGCACAGGCCAATGCCCTCTGCGCCAAAGTCACGCGCGACCTGCGCGTCATGCGGCGTTTCCGCATTGGCGCGCACTTTCATCCGGCGGGCGCCATCGGCCCAGACCATCAACGTGCCAAAATCGCCGACCAGTTCAGGCTGCAACGTTGGCACAGACCCCGCCATCACTTCGCCGGTCGATCCGTCGATGGTGATGATCTCACCTTCCTTAAACTCGCGGCCTGATACGCGTAAAGTCCGTGCCGATAAGTCGATGGACAGGCTGCCTGCGCCCGACACACAAGGCCGCCCCATGCCGCGCGCGACAACGGCGGCGTGGCTGGTCATTCCGCCGCGTGCCGTGAGGATGCCGGTGGCGGCGTGCATGCCGTGAATGTCTTCGGGGGACGTTTCTGTGCGGACCAAAATCACGCTTTCGCCCATGTCGTTGCGGCGTTCAGCGGTGTCAGCGTCAAAGACGATCTGCCCTGATGCTGCGCCTGGCGAGGCAGGCAGACCCTTGGTCAGCACGTCGCGCGGAGCGTCGGGATCAAGCGTTGGATGCAGCAATTGGTCAAGCGCCATCGGGTCAACGCGGCACACAGCCTCGTCCTGCGTAATCAGGCCCTCAGCCGCCATATCCACCGCGATTTTCAGCGCGGCTTTTGCGGTGCGTTTGCCGGAACGGGTTTGCAGCATCCACAACTGCCCGCGCTCGACCGTGAACTCGATGTCCTGCATATCGCGGTAATGGCGTTCCAGGATGTCGAAGACACGCGCCAGCTCA